>NZRP01000050.1 GCA_002693775.1 Crocinitomicaceae bacterium
CTCACTGAAGTAGTTGTTAGAGAGATTCACGCAAGTGGCATCCTACCAAAAGGAGCGCTTCAGTTAGTATGCGGATCTGCTAGAAACATTCTTGACTATGTAGACGAAAGAGATGTCGTAACGTTTACAGGTTCTGCTTCAACAGGCAGAATGCTTAAGTCTAACGAACGCATTATTAATAATAGCGTACCATTTAACTTAGAAGCTGACTCTCTGAATTCAGCAATCCTAGGCCCTGATGCTGGTCCTGGAACACCTGAGTTTGACCTATTTGTAAAAGAAGTAAGAAAGGAAATAACTGTAAAGTGTGGTCAAAAGTGTACGGCTGTCAGAAGAATTATGGCGCCTAAGGAGCACATTGATGCATTGCAAGAAGCATTAATTAATCAGTTAGGCAAAACGGTTGTTGGTGACCCTCAAGTTGATGGTGTTAGAATGGGAGCTCTTGTTGGTCAATCTCAACGAGATGATGTAAGAGCACAAGTTGCGCTATTAAGAGAGGAAGCTGAATTAGTATACGGTTCTCCAGATTCTGTTGAAACTACTGGAGCAGATTCTGAGAAGGGTGCATTTATGAGTCCAATGCTACTGAGAGTAGATAATCCTTCAAATGCAACAAGGGTGCACGAGGTTGAAGCGTTTGGCCCTGTATCTACAATTATGCCTTATGACAATATTGAAGATGCTGTCAAGCTTTCAAAGATGGGTAAGGGGTCTTTATGTTGTAGCATTACCACTCACGATAAAAAGGCAGCGACAGAATTTGTACGCAATGCTGCAAGCATGCACGGAAGAATACTAGTTCTTGATAGAGAATGCGCTAAGGAAAGCACAGGTCATGGATCTCCTCTCCCACTTCTTGTACATGGTGGACCAGGTAGAGCTGGTGGCGGTGAAGAGATGGGTGGATTGAGAGGCATAAAGCACTACTTGCAGAGGACTGCAATCCAGGGGCATCCTACTATGCTAACTGCTATCACAGAGCAATACCAGCCAGGTGGTGAGCAACCAGAATCTATGCCTCACGTATTTAGAAAGCACTTTGAAGAGCTCGAGATTGGAGATACTGTGACAACAGCCAAGCATACAGTTACAGAAGCGGACATTGCTAATTTTGCTAATGTTTCAGGTGATAACTTCTATGCTCACGTTGATGCAACTAGCTTAGAAGGAACATTATTTGAACAAAAAGTTGCACATGGTTATTTCATACTCAGTAAGGCGGCCGGTTTGTTCGTGGATCCTAAAAAGGGGCCAGTGCTTTTAAATTATGGTATAGAGGAATGCAGGTTTACTAAGCCAGTTTACCCTGGAGCTACTATTGGAGTTAGGCTGACTGTTAAGGAGAAGATCTCGCAAGAGAAAAGAGATGAGGAAGATGTTGCTAAGGGAATTGTGAAGTATCTGGTTGACGTATATGATGAAACAGGCGAAACTGTCGCAATTGCTACTATTCTCACAATGGTAAAGAAGCTAGATCAAAGCTGATATGTACCATCGCCTAATGCGCTATAGTTGCCTTCTATTTGTTGCTCTTTGCACTTTAATAAGTGTAAATGCTCAAACTGAAAATGACATAGATACATTGAGGCTTTGGGTTAACGAATTGCATCCAAACCCCTATGCTAGAATAAGTGAAGCTGAATTAGATAGTGCTTTTTTAGTTTCTAGAACTAAGCTTACAGACACTACCTCATCGCTAAATAATTGGGAGTTATCGAAAGAATTTGGCAATCTTCTCAACCTGCTAGAAGACAGTCATACTTTATTAAACGTTAAGGATCTAGGAGATAAGACTGCTGATAGTTTAGGCGTTTTTAAACTCAGACTAAAGTATTTTAATGGCGGACTGTATGTATTTAAAGACCCATTAAATATCATAGCTCCCGGAACTGAAATTAAGTCAATAGGAGGTATTGACATTTTAGAAGTATTTGCTTCTTCTTTAGCCATCTCTCCAATTGAAGGAGATAGCTACACTAGCAAAGTGAGAGTAGCTGAAATGCTTACTGGCATGTGTGTGCTAAACGAAATTGGCAAGCCTTTGAAAGAGGTGGAAATCACCGATGTAAAGGGAAACACTTATAACTACCCGATAAAAGAGAAGGAGGATAAGAAAAAGGTGAAAGGTGTTGTTGAGTGGGTTTGGCCTGAAGAAGGAGAGAATGATATAGTCAAATTAAAAATCAGCTCCTTCAGCGAGGGAAAAGAACTCAAGTACTACAAGGACCTCAATAAGGGGTTTAAAAAACTTAATAAGGAGGACTACGATAAGCTTGTGATTGATTTAAGGGGCAACCTAGGTGGGAGTGCTTATAGGATGGAGTACTTGCTTAATTGTTTGACTCGTGATTCAATATCAGTGCCCAGCGCTGTGGTAGTGAAGCAATGCAAGGAGTCGAAGGAGAATCTAAACCAAGTTTACAAGGGATTTGTAAAATGGATTATTGACAAGTGGGGCGATGATAACGAGGACATGATGGAGTTGAAGAATATGGCTTTGATGGAAGTTGGTGAAATGGACACCATCTACTACTCCCCTTCTAATCACAATTTGAAAAACGTTTTCGACGGAGAGGCATGTCTATTAATTGACGGGCTATCAGCTTCAGCTTCCGTGTCATTTGCTGCTAAGTTTAGAGAGCTAGATATGGGAGAAATCATTGGCGAAAGTCCTATGGGACCTAGAACTGGCACATTTGCTAATCCTATAACAAGGAGGCTTCCAGAATCTAATATTTCAGTTACAATTTCTAGTGCTGAATTTGTTTTGGATTCGACTTTCAATCGCCTCAACACACCCATTGCTCCAGATAGATGGATACAGTGGTCACCTGAAGAAATGAATCTAGATAAGGATCCGTATGAGGTAGCAGTTGAGGATTGGATAAATTTCCCGGAAGTCAGTAGTAGCTATGAGTTTAAAACTAGGGAGTCGGCACTGTTATTCAAAGAGCTAGAAACGGTTTATTCTGCTGATAGAGAGTATTCAGATAAGCTCAGATTTGAAATTTTCAATTACACTGTTGAGTGTGACGATAAATTAGACCAAATCTCTTCAGGCATTCAACTCATTGAAAAGTCAAATGAAACTGAAGAAGAGGTCTACTCAAAAGTAGTAGCGAAGCTCGATGAAAAGAAGACTATAATTGCTCTAAGGAATTCATCGATATTAATTAAACTACCTGCTGGACTCAGACCTACTTTTGAGGAACTTACTATGCCTGGAAGGCCGTCTGTGTTACACTTTGGTATTCATAACAGAGCAGATTGCAACGTATGTAAAAAATAGAAATGAAGATTTTAGTAAGATATATTTTGTTAGTTGTGATTGCAGGATCAGCATTAGGTTGCTCTCAGAACACTCCGCTTCACAAACAAGTAAATCCATTTATAGGGACTGGTGGTCATGGTCACACTTATCCTGGGGCGACATCGCCGTTTGGGATGGTTCAACTTAGCCCAGATACTAGGTTAGACGGTTGGGACGGATGTGGTGGATACCACTATAGTGACTCTGTGATTTATGGTTTTAGCCACACTCACCTTCAAGGAACAGGAGTTAGTGATTATGGTGACATTTTAATCATGCCATGTACTCAGTTTAAGAAGGCAGACAAATGGAGGGACAGATATAAAAGTGAGTTCAGAAAAACTCAAGATTCTGAATATGCACATGCCGGATATTACACTGCTCATTTAGATGATCACGGTATCACTGCTGAGCTAACTACTACTGAAAGAACTGGTATACACAAATACACTTTAGACAAGCCTGATACTGTGACGATGATTATCGATCTAGATCACAGAGATAAGCTAATTAATTACAGCATCTATCCTCTTGACGACAGTACTATAGTAGGGCATAGAATTTCTGACAACTGGGCTACAGAGCAACACGTTTACTTTGCCATGAGGTTTGATAAGAAGTTTGATTGGAAAGATCAGCTATCTGATCAAACAGACTACTATATAGATGCTGATGGCACGGAGCACAGAGAAATGAGTTTTGTACCTGTATTTGCAGTGGACTTTGGAGTTATTGAAGAACTTGTCGTAAAGGTGGGTTTAAGCTTTTGTGATATTGACGGAGCGCTTTTAAACTTGAATACTGAAGCGCCTCACTACGATTTCAACAAGTACAAAAAAGCTAATGAAGCACTATGGGATGATCAACTTGGAATAATTGAGTTAGAAGGTGGCACTTCAACTGAAAAAACCACATTCTATTCAGCTTTATATCACAGTTGCACAGTTCCCAATCTCGCCAGTGATGTAGACGGAAGATATAGAGGTACTGACCTCGAGGTACATCAATTAAGTGAAGGTGAAGGAAGACATTATACCATCTTTTCACTGTGGGACACTTTCCGTGCACTTCACCCCTTACTTTCATGGCTTGAGCCAGAAAGGACAAACGAATTTGTAAACACCATGCTCAGAATGTATGAGGACGGTGGGCAACTACCCGTTTGGGAACTCGCTGGAAACTACACAGGATGCATGATAGGCTACCACAGCGTTCCGGTAATTTCTGAAGCACAGGATTGGGGCATTAATGATTTCGATAAAAACCTTGCGCTAGAGGCTATGATACAGGCTGCTGACTCAGCACACTTGGGATTAGACTTTTACGCTGAAAAAGGTTATATCCCTAGCGAATGTGAGAGTGAAAGCGTATCTAAAACTCTTGAGTACGCCTTCGATGATGCTTGCATTTCATCTTTTGCTGAGTCTTTAGGTGAAACAGAAACTGCTGAGAGATTTAGAAACAGGTCTCTTTCTTGGAGGAATCTGATGCATCCTACTTCAACCTTCATTCAGCCTAAGCGCGATGGAGCATGGATACCCGATTACCACCCAACTGAAGTAAATTTCAATTACACAGAAGCTAATGGATGGCAGTATACATTCTTTGCTCCTCACGATATTTCAGGACAAATCGACATCGCAGGATCTAACGAAAACTACTTCACTCTTGTAGATAATCAGTTTACTACTGATGAAGGTACGTCTGGCCGTGAACAACCTGATATCACTGGACTTATTGGCCAATACGCTCACGGGAACGAACCTAGCCATCACGTAGCTTACCTGTTTAATTACACGGGACATCAGTATAGAACTGTTGAGCTCGTTGATAGCATCCTAACACACCTTTACTCAGACGAACCAGACGGATATTGCGGCAATGAAGATTGCGGCCAAATGTCAGCATGGTATGTTCTTTCTTCACTTGGACTCTACCCTGTTGCTCCTGGTTCAGGAACAGCTGAGTTAGCTATTAGCTCTCCACTTTTTGATAAGGCAACTATTACCCCTAGAGGCGGAAACACTACAGTTATTTCTAGAGACTCTGAAAAGAAGTATGTGGAGTCTGTTAATGGCTCAAAAGCTTCATTTGTAAGCTATAGTGATGTGGTTAATGGAACGGAATTGAAATTCAATATGACGGATGATAGACAAAGTGGGTTTGGCCTGAAGGAAGAGATGAGACCAAAAGAAAGAATTGATGACTCAAAGTTTGTAGCTGTCCCAAGTTTTATTGCTCCACAAAGCTTTCAGGGGGAATCAATTGAGGTGATAATAAGCTCGATAGAAGAAGATGGTGTGTCATTATACCACATGGGTGATGGCAATTGGTTGAAGTATGAAAATCCAGTTGTTGTAAATAAAAGCTGTGAGTTTTTCGCTAAAACCCAAAGAGGTGATTACACATCTAAAACAGTTCACCATTCAGTAGTAAAGATTGATCATGATTGGAAGGTAGTCTACACTAATCCCTATTCACATCAATACGCCGCTGCTGGCGAAAATACATTAGTTGACGGGCTATATGGAGGGACTGAATTTAGAACAGGTGATTGGCAAGGGTTTTATGAAGAGCCATTTGAAGCTACCATTGATTTCGAGGAAAGACTTCAGATAAATGGTATGAGGATTGGATTTGTGCAGGATATAAAGCCATGGATTTGGCTTCCAAAGAATGTGGAATTCCAATACTCAAATGATGGAGTGAATTTTAAATCGCTTGATATTGTAGATCATAAAATAGCTCAAGACGATTACGAGAAACAGGTTTATAGATTTAATACAAACAAGTCTGTAAATGCTAGATATGTAAGAGTAAAAGCTACCACTCAGGGAAAGATTCCAGATTGGCATTTGGGAGGTGGTCACGATAGATGGACCTTTGTAGATGAATGGGAAATCATTACTGATTAAAAATGACTGACATCAATTCAATGCTTGATTTAGGTTTAGCAGACACGACTACTCATCCACTCAGTTTGGCTATCAAAAAAGCTGATGGTGTGTATTTACATACTAAAGACAGAGGACTGATTTTCGATGCAATTAGTGGAATTGGTGTTAGTAATTTTGGCCATGGAAACAAAACCATAACTGACCTGATACACAAACAGGTAGACAAAAATCTTCATACTATGGTTTACGGTGAATTCATTCATGAAAGCACCGTTGAAGCTGGTAAGCTTTTAATTGACATCCTCCCTTCAAGCCTTAACTCTGTGTACTTTGTCAACTCCGGAGCTGAAGCAGTTGAGGGTGCTTTAAAGCTCGCTAAGAGAATTACTAAAAGAAGTAAAATTATTGCTGTAAGTGGCGGTTATCATGGAAACACTTCAGGAGCACTTTCTGTTTCCTCAAACGCTAAGCGCAAAGCTCCATTTTTACCTTTGCTGCCTGAAATAAGTTTTATTGAGCACAATCGCATTGATGACATATTCGCAATTGACTCTTCTATAGCTTGTGTTATAATCGAAACAATACAAGGTGATGCTGGAGTAAAAATTCCTTCGCTAGAATACATGCAGTGTTTGAGAGATAGATGTTCAGCTCACGGTGTACAACTAATATTCGACGAAGTACAATGTGGTATGGGAAGAACAGGAAAAGCCTTTGCCTTTGAGCACTTCAACGTAGTTCCTGATATACTTTGCTTAGGAAAAGCCTTAGGTGGTGGAATGTCCATAGGAGCATTTGTATCCTCTAAAGCACAAATGTCACATCTTTCTCATTCACCTGAGCTTGGTCATATCACAACTTTTGGTGGACATCCTGTTGCATGCGCAGGTGCGGTTGGGGCGTTGCAATGCCTTAAAGAATTGGATTTAGAAAAGACTGATTTGCTTGGGAAAACATGGGAAGATGCACTTGTTAAACACCCATCAGTTAAATCTGTTAGAAGAATTGGACTTTATTTCTACGTTGAATTGGATTCTCCAGAACATGTTCAGAAAGCAGTGCTAAACGGACTAGATAATGGGGTTCTTTTGTTTTGGTTTTTAAGTGTACCAAATGCTTTTCGACTATCCCCACCCCTAACAATGACTCCTAAGGAAGCAAAGGTGGGTATAGATCTGATTTTAAAAAGTCTACCAATAGTTTAAGTGACCTTGAGGCTTCAGGCAGAAAGTCAGGGACCAGATGCCACCCATGAAGTGCTTTTTCTTCAAAATGACTAGAATATTCAATATTATTATACTCAAGTTTTTCTATACACTCTAAAGAGTCATCATATAAAAACTCAACTTTTGAAACTTGAACATGAGTTGGAGGAAAATCGGCAAACGATCCTCTTAGAGGAGACACTTTAGGAGAATCAAGAGGTACATTCCCTGCATATTCTATCCCAAACGACAAAGTATCTTTTTTGTCAAACGGGCTGAAATCAGAATAATTTCTTTTATTTGATCTTGAAGACGGATGTAGATCAAGCCATGGTGATAATAGGACTAATTTTTTAGGCTTAATTAGATTGTTATTTATACAATACTGAGTTAAAGCAGTTGCCAAATTTCCGCCAGCTGAATCTCCGACAACAACAATCCTTTCACCGTTTTTTGTCAATTCATTGTAAACATTAATTATCTCATGTAGTGAATTTGGGTACTTGTATTCAGGGGACAAACTATAAACTGGCAAGAAAACTTCACATTTTAACTTTCTAGCTAAGTAAACAGCAGCGGCTTTATAAATTCTTGGTGACCCAAATGAAAATCCACCACCATGAATCCAAATTATTTTACCTCCCTTTATGTTGTCAAACATTACATGTCCAACTTGTACACCATTGAATTTTTTATAGGTTAAACTGCCTTTATGGTGTCCTGGATTTAATTTAGAAACTCCTTCTAAAGCCTTTCTTATATGATTTGGGGTGGCTCCAATAAAATCCCTTCTAAACTTAACAGCTATAGAATGACCCGAAATAACAAGCTCTCCAACCTTACTCGAAATAAATTTTATCAATTCACCTTTCGCCATAAATTCAAATAACGGAACTTTACGCTAATGATTCGTTTCACTCCAACAGAAAATTCTAACCCCAAGGTTGGCGACATACTATTAAGTGAGCCATTTTTGAACGACCCTTTCTTTGGGAGAAAAGCTATACTTCTTTGTGAGAATAATGAGGATGGAAGTTTTGGCCTTGTTCTAAACAATATAATAGATGTAGATGTTGAAGAAATTTTAAAGGATTTTCCTGACAAATCTGCAAGGATATCTTTAGGTGGACCAGTCAATAGATCTAACATGTTTTTCATTCATAATTCTGAGACCATAGAAGGATCAAACAAAATAGTCGAGGGTGTATACTTAGGTGGAGATTTTGAATCACTAAAAGAAACCATTTGCTCTAACATTAAAGGGTTTAAATACAGACTTTTTATAGGTTATAGTGGATGGAGTGAGGGACAATTACATGAGGAAATAAAAACGAGATCTTGGTTTGTCACAAAAGCTTCTTCAGAGTTAATCATGAATAGTTCAGATGAAAATGAGAAAGTTTGGAAAACCCTCATTAAAAAAATGGGAGATGGCTACAATCACATTGCAGACGCTCCTGTAGATCCCACCTTAAATTAACCTTCAACTACAAGATCTACCCTATAGCCTTCATGTGATCTAACATTAAAGACTCTCCCGTCTTCAAAAATCCAATATTGTCCTTTAATTCCNGCTAAAAANCCTTCTCCNACTGGGNANTTATCNAATTTTAATGAAGATATTTTANCAGGGAAATTTTTAATCGGATAGTTGATTTCTTGAACAGAGTCATCATCTGAAAAGAATGGTTCATACCAAGGACTTAAGAGATCAAAGCACTCCTCTTTCATGTCTATCATTTCTTTAGGATTTCTATCAACATTTTTTAGCATGTTTCTCCAATTGGTTTTGTCATTAAAATATGATTTTAAAAAAACTTCTATCTCACCTGCTAGCTGTCTATAAGGCGTTTCGCATACAAGAATCCCCTCAACTGCCCCCTGATCATTCCACCTTAAATCATGTCGCCCAAGACCAGTTACGCCCACCTTCAGCTTGTCTGTTCTAGATAAGTATACAACGTGAGGGACATTGTGATATCTCTCTTCATATTCCTTGTCTCTGAGAGCAACGCCAGTGTGGATAGTACTCATCTCTGGGTTAAATATTGAAGGACAAGCAAGTGGAGATGAGAAGTATGCGTCTCTAGACATACCCATTCTAAATGGCCTTTCCATTGCTATTCCACTAACTATACAGTTAACTTCCCCATCAAATTTCCATTGTATTTTCTTACCTACCCAACTGTTTATAGGGACCTCAGGCAGTTTTTCAAGGACATCTGCACCAGTCCAAAAATATTTAACCTCCTCACCTAATACTTGAGAACTCTCAGTTCTCATCTTCCTCAAATTCCCAGTCCAATTCATGTGATAAAGATATATTATTGACTATTTTGTGCATTCGAAAATGTAACTAACTACCCTAATTGATATAAATGAAGCAATTTTTACTCCCTTGTGCACTTCTTTTTTGCGGAAGTTTATTTGCACAAACTCCTTTATTAGAAGAAAATTTCGATTCGTATGATAACGGATCTTACATCGGTGAGTCAAGTTCTGTTTGGACTACTTGGAGTGGAACTACAGGAACTGATGAAGACGGTATTGTATCTGATGAACAAGCTAATTCTGGAACTCAATCATTAAAGATTTTTGGATCAGTAACCGGCGGACCTATGGATGTGTATCTACCGATAGGTCTTGAAGATGCATACGAAGTAAGCTTTCAAATCTATGTTCCAAGTGGATACTCAGCGTACATGAACATTCAAGAAGCACTTGCTGTACAAGTCGGTTGGGCATTTGACATGTATTTTAACTCAAATGGCAGTATCTCTTTAAGTATCGACCAAGTTGAAATTGCTAGCATGGCTTACTCTCAAGACACTTGGAATCAAGTTACAATGCTTATGGACCCTGTAAATGACAGAGCTGAGGTATACATAAACGGTGAATACTTACAAAACTTTGCATTTGAAGCAATCATTGGCGGTTTAAACCTTTTTGGATATGGTGATGGAACTACTGAAGGTCTATACTATATCGACGATGTAGTAGTAGTTGAATGTGATGACGTTCTTAACTCTATTCATGAGACAGAACTTGATCTAGTGTTTGGTCCTAACCCTGCTTCAAACCACATAACAATTTCAAGCAACACTCAAAAAGGCGTTGTAAGAATCATGGCATTAAACGGATCAATCGTTGAAAGAATCAATCTTACAAACCTAGAAGCTGGATCAAGAATCGACCTTGACCTTGAGAATGGAATCTACTTGGTTGAACTTATTGCTAACGATAACAGCACTATGCGCAAGCTAGTTATCAATCGTTAATCAACTCTTTAACATTATTAAAAAGGCTGGCTAATGTCAGCCTTTTTTTCTTCCCTAACTTGCCATAAAAATTGACTTTTATGTACAAAAACCTAGTCTCTTTAGTCGCTCTTTGTAGTTTGACTTTTTCTGCATACACTTTAGCCCAACCACCTTCAAACATCAATGTCAAGGTAGATGGACTTGGATCTGACACTGTGTATTTAGCTCATTATTATGGTGCTAAACTTTTTTACAATGACACAACTATTTCAGATGCTGATGGAACTTTCTCTTTCAAAGGAAAACCCTATGAGGAATGTGGAAAGTATGCTATAGTATTGCCTGGACCCGTATTCTTCGACATTATGCTCACAAATGAACCCATGGTATTCCAAACCTCTTTAGAGAACCCTCAAGGTGATATGATGGTTCTAAAAAGCAAGGAGAATATAGTGTTCTACGACTATATGGCATTTCTGAATAAAAAAAGAATAGAACGAGCTCAATACGATAACGCTTATAAGAACCCTAACTCAACTGAAGAAGAAAAAGAGGCCGCAGCTGATTCATTAAGAGCAATGACAGAGGTTGTAATGAAAAAGCAACAAGAAATTATTGATGCTCCTGAAAACTATCTCTTTGGTAAATATCTTTCACTTACTAAAGAGCCTAAAGTTCCAAGTGCTCCTGATAATATAGAGGATGTAGAATTATGGAATTACATGTGGTACAGGAATCACTATTGGGACAGAGTAGATTTCGAAGATCCTAGGCTTGTAAGAGATGGGGCTTTTCATTCACTTATTGATAGATATTGGTCGCAAGTCCTCCCTCCTGATCCTGATACTCTAATTACAGAAGGTATAAATCTTTTAGATAGAGTAAAAGGGAATCATGAAATGTTTAAGTATTTACTCCATCACATGACTTTTGAAAGTGAATCGTCTAAGGTCATGTGTATGGATAAAGTGTTTGTAAACCTAGTAAATAGGTATTATGCGACAGGCATGGTTGATTGGCTGTCTGATGAACAATTAAATAAAATCACTGATAGAGCAGACGAACTTAAGTATTCACTATGTGGAGACATTGTTCCAGATGTGACTCTTCCTGGTTTAGATCTAACTACATGGCATTCACTTCATGATATTGATGCCAAATACACTCTGATGGTTGTTTGGGAAAGCACTTGTGGGCATTGTAAAAAAGAACTACCCATTCTTCAAAAGATATATGAAGAATGGCACGATAGAGGATTGGAAATCTACGCTATAGGAAACGATTTTGAAAGTGAGCCGTGGCAGGAATATTTGAAAGACTCTGAATACAATGAATGGATTCACGTAAGTGACAACCCTAAAATAAATGCTCAGGATAGTGCGATGGCTTTAATCTATTCTGGAACTACTGACATACTTAGTCTCAATTTTAGAACAACCTTTGATGTCTTCTCTACACCAAAGCTATTTCTGTTAGATTCGGAAAAACGAATACTAGCCAAACAACTTGGAGCCATTCAGGTTGCTGAAATGATATACCGTCTTGAAAAGGAAGAATTTCCTGGTGAGAATTATTTCTTAACTGAAGAAGAAATAGAAAAGAGAAGGAAAAAAGCTGAGAAAGAAAAAGCTAAAGAAGCTTCCAATGAGTAAAGGAAACTTTTTAAAAGTGTTCATCAAACAACCAAAGGTGAACGCTTCCATTACTCCAAGCTCTAAAAGAGCTGCTAGGGCTATGGTAAAAGATATAGATCTCAGCAAAATGAAGTTTGTCGTTGAATTAGGGCCAGGTACTGGTGTGTTTACAGACATTCTAGCTAAAAGACTAACTCCAGACTGTAAAATTCTACTTATAGAACTAGAAGAATCTTACATTGAAAATCTGCAAAGTAATTATGACAATAGGTTTGAGGTAGTCCAAACCAGCGCATGCAATCTAAATAATTTACTCGAAGAGCGTGGTATCACCCATGTTGATTTAGTAATATCGGGACTACCGTTTAATATACCTGATGATGTTAAAACAAAACTGCAATCAACTCTTTTAGACCTAACTAACAACGGTACAATAATGAGATGGTTTACTTATTTCCCTTGGTTAATGAGAAAGCATTACATAGGTTTTAAATATAGGCGAGCAAAATTTGTTTTATGGAACTTCCCTCCTATGTGGATTTATACAGTCAACTGACTATATTTGCCGAGAATTAATATTTCTAATAAGTGAACATTTTTGTAGGAAATCTTGCTTGGGGCGTTGACGACATCGCACTAAGAGAAACTTTTGAAGCTCATGGCACTGTTGATAGTGCTAGAGTAATTCATGATCGTGAAACAGGCCGCTCTCGTGGATTTGGCTTTGTTGAAATGCCAAATGCTGAAGAGGGCTCTGCAGCCATCGAAGCACTTGAAGGAAAAGAAGTAATGGGTAGACCTATCCGTTGCAACGAAAGCGAACAACGCGAAAAGCGTCGTTCATTTTAACTTCGACTACATTGTTATAAAAAGCCCCGGCAATTAGCTGGGGCTTTTTTTGTCTATATTTGGCAAATGCGAACTTTGCTATCAATTGTTAAATACGAGGATTATATGCTTCCTTGCTTAAACAAAAAATTAACCGGAATAGATTGTCCTGGCTGTGGTATGCAAAGATCAATTGTACATATATCTCAAGGGGAATTTGAACAGGCATTCTACATGTATCCTGCCATCTACACCTTAATATTACTCTTAGCAAGCATCGTAATATTTACTTTTATTAAATATGAAAAATCCACAAAAATCATTGTTGGATTAATCTATGTGAACGCTGCTATAATCATCGTTAACTATCTAATCAAAATATTTACAAATGGAATCTAACATCGAATTTGATAAGCAGAATGAAACTGCTTCACTACAAAAGTTACCTAATGCAACTACGGTACTTATCTTAGGTATAGTTTCTTTTTTACTTTGGTGTTGTTGTTGCATTACATTCCCAATTCATATTGGTATAATCACAGCTGTAATAGGAATTGTTTTAGCAAATAAATCTGAAAAAATTTATAAAGCAGACCCATCAAACTACAGTAATTATAACCATTTGACAATCGGACGCATTTTATGCATTGTATCATTAGTTATCATGTTACTCCATACTATTTACACAATAATCGTTCTTGTTATTTATGGTGGTGCAGGAATGATGGAAATGATGATGTTTGATAATTATTACGACGACTACTATTATGACGATTTCTATTATTAATACATTTATAGCATGAATCAACAACAAAATTTACCTAACGCAACTGCTGTTCTTGTTTTAGGCATTACTTCTATAGTTTTTGGCTGCTCGTGCGGCATTGGTCTTATTTTAGGTGCAATAGGACTATCTCTTGCAAAAAAAGATGAAATGCTTTATCATCAAGCTCCTCATCTATACAGTGATTATGGAAATTTAAAAGCTGGTAAAACAATGTCATTAATAGGTCTAATTCTTGGAATTCTAGGGTTATTAGGCGGTATTGCTTACTTCTTTATAATTTTTGCAGCTACTCTTTAACTATATAGTTTACTATTACAAAGCCCAGCATTGCTGGGCTTTTTTATTTCCTTGAAATGAGTGAATTATATATCTTCAAAGTATTTATCTGAAATTTTTCATCCGTGAAATTCTGAGCATGCTTGTAACCATCTGATATGATTTGGTCTACAAAGTCAGCATTTTCTAATGACAAAATTGCATCCCTTAACTCTTCATGATTTTGAGGATCGATGTAAATTGAAGAAGGCCCTCCACTTTCACTAAAGCACCCTCCACGTGTAGTAATCACTGGCGTTTTAGTAAATAGAGCTTCAATGATTGGAATACCAAACCCCTCAATAATCGACGGGTAAATAAACGCTTCAGCACCAGCGTAGATTGATACTAATTCCTCTGTACATACATCTTGGTGAAATGACACTCTATCTGTAAGATGATGATCTGAAATAAATGATTGACACTCTTCTAAATATTCCTTGCCTTTCCCAACTACTTTTAACTTTTTTGATGGTAATAATGCTAATGCCTTTAAAATAGTCAGGAGGTTTTTACGCTTTTCGATTGTACCAACATAAAGTAGATAGTCGCGTTTAGGTGTAGATTGTTGATGGTAGGTTTGAAATATGGGATTGCAGGATTGATAAACTACTGTAATCTTATCTGGAGGAATTGCAAAGAACTCAATTATGTCTCTTTTGGTTTGCTCACTAACTGCAATAATGTGATCACTTACTTCACAAGATCTTTTAAATTTCCTCTTGTATATCCACCTATCAATGGGCTTATAAAACTCAGGATATCTGATGAAAATCAAATCATGAATAGTCACTACTGACTTAACTCCTGTCTTTTCGATTCCAATGGGTAGTTCATTACTTAGACCATGGAATAAATCAACTGCATTAGTCAACTCCTTAGTGATTCCTGAGGACCTCCAATAGCTTTTAAACAGCTTACCTATTACAGTTGATGGCAGATGAGTCCACGTGTTTTCCCTTTGCCTAAGGAATGCTAATCCTGGGTGATCTGAATGTTTCGTTGTAAATAAATGATACTTATTATCAGCGCCACGCTCGCTTAGTATTCTAATGCAGTCTCTGCTGTAATTACCTAAACCAGTGTTATTAAGGTAAGCTCTCTTTGCATCGAATCCAATTCTCATGTCCTAAAGATAAAAAAGCCACAACTATGAAGTAGGGTTATGATGTAGGGTGGGAAATTATATTTTGAGATTACCAATGAGCTTTCCTCTTGAGTAATTTGTCAGTCTAAAATCAATAGTATGAGGCTTGTGCTTTTATTTAACTTTTTAATTGTTTCTTGTGACCTTATGAGTCAATATGATACGGTTTATTTTAAGAGTTTAAATCCTCAAGAAAGAAAGATCATAGTTCACAAAGGGACAGAACCACCAAACTCAGGAACATATGTAGACCATTTCAAAACAGGCACATATTGTTGCAAAGCATGTGGTGCAGAATTGTATAATTCTACTCATAAATTTCCATCATCATGTGGATGGCCATCTTTCGATGGTGAAATAAAAGATGCTATAAACAGAAAAGCTGATATGAGTTTTGGAATGACGCGAACAGAAATACTTTGTGCGAAATGTGGTGGACATTTAGGACACATATTTGAAGGTGAACAGCTGACCGATAAAAATATTAGGCATTGTGTAAACTCTATTTCATTAATCTTCATTGATGAAAAAGAATAGATAACTAACACTATTCTAGGATACTCTTGTAGTTACTCATGTTAATTTACTTGGAGCGATACCGTCTTTGAAACTTGAAGATATACTGACACTCTAATTACCTTACAGGTCTTAAACTAATGATATGCATAGAATTTTTATAACCGCTGTAGCTTGTTTGATTAACGCGAGTGTGTTTGGACAAACACCCTTCCCTTCTGGAAGCAAAATTTTATGTCTCGGTGACTCAAGAGTTGAAGGCAGCGAAACTTATCATAGCTATAGATATGAATTGTGGAGAGACTTAATTGATTGTGATTGGAATTTTGATTTAGTTGGAACTGAAAGTGATCCGATTTTATACCCATCATATCAAAATAATATTTTTGATCCAAACCATCAAGGCATAGGCGGTCAGACAACTTATGATGTCTTGTCAGAATTACCTTATGTTTTATCTGATATTGGAATAGTAAATATTGTTCTTATTTGCATAGGAGGAAATGATGCTTTAAATGAAGGTAGTAGTAGTATTCCTGATGCACTTGAAAATATTAGTTCAATAATAGAATTACTACAATCTAACAACCCTCAAGTTTTAATTCTAATTGAACAAATAGCACCAGGTCTAAATAGTATGATGACATCAGATTTGACGGAAGCATTACATATACTTAATAATGGCATTGCACAACTGGCTGATAATCAGTCAACTATTACAAGCAATGTTGTTGCAGTTGATATGAGCTATGAATGGCAAGATTCATATCTCGCAGATGACGTCCATTACAATTCTATAGGTGCCGAAATAGTTGCGACTCGTTATAGTGATGCGCTAAAAACAATTTATCAATGTAATTCAGTAAATTCAACCTTAGACCTTCAAAAAGAAAAATCTATAGTTAACACATTCAATTTATTAGGAGGAAAAGTCAATCACACCACTAACCAAATCCTCTTCCAAATCTATGATGATGGTTCAGTAGAAAAAAAGTTTATTGTAGAATAAATAAGCCATTTACCTCTATCCTACTCTTACTTTGACTCTTGAATATATACGTGCATTTGAGATACTGTCTATAAGACTTGAAGATATGCCTAGGCTATGATTACCTTACAGGCCTTAAAACATTAACTATGAGACATCTATTATCTGTTTTCGCGTGTTTGTTGTCTGTCTGTATTCATTCTCAAGAAAGTTTTACGTTTGAACACAACGGGTTGACAAGAAATTATCTTTTAACTATACCAGAAACCTTAGACTCTCAAACACCTTTAGTTTTTGTTTTGCATGGCTACGGAGGCAATGCGCAACAAATGACAGCTTTAGGATGGCAAGAAATATCTGCTAGTAATAATGTGATGATTTGCTACCCCAATGGCACTACTGATTTATTTGGATCTCCCTATTGGAATTCTAATGTATACACAGGAGATGTAGCTGGAATACCAGAAGGAGCAGACGACCACGACTTCCTAGTTAGCCTTTCTAATCATATTCAATCAACATATCAATTAAGTTCGAATTGCGTTTTTTCTTGTGGATTTTCAAATGGTGGATTTATGAGCTTATCATTAGCATGTCATGAACCTGAACATTTTAAAGCAGTAGGATCAGTTGGGGGACTAATGAGTGATTATGATTATGATAATTGTACTCCAACACAATCAACTCCTATTATTCAAATTCATGGCACAAGTGATGGAACGGTAAATTATTATAACGGTATAGGTTTTCCCTTTTGGGGTTCAGAAGGTGCTGAAAGCATCATGAATCTTTGGGAAGATATCATGGGAACAACACAAACCATGCTTGAACTAAATTACAACAATAGTTCGGTTGATTTTATTAGGAAATACATGGCCGCTGATGATTCTGAGTATCATCACTATAGAGTTAATGGTGGCGGACATATATGGTTTGGCACATCAGTATTTATGGGTCAAAACTCTTCTGAGATTTTGTGGAATTTTTTTAATTCTTATTGTGACACATCAAATTCTATCACCACTTCTTTTGGAGACAAGCCACAGAAAAAAACTTTATTAAAGAAAGTTGATTCATTAGGTAGAGAAGTTCATCACACGACAAATCAAATCCTCTTTTACATCTATGATGATGGTTCAGTAGAGAAAAAGTTTCTGGTTGAATAATCTGTATCTAGATACGTATGTCGCTTTAATTTTTTGTGAAGTCAGGCTTCCAAAACACTTTAAAAACAAAAGAGTTTATACACAATGAAGTACTCGGTTTTAGTTATACTTCTTTCATTGATATCATGTTCTATAAGTTCTAGCACAAGAAAGTTTGAACAATATGAATCACCTACGAATCAATTTCAACAAAAAAAATTCGAATTAGACTATAATCTTGATCAAAATTGGGCTTTCAATCCGAAAATATCTTTAGTTAAGGACATCTATCCTAAAAACTATCCTCAAAGTAAAATCAACTATAATATCGCGGTCTTTTATATCCATCCAACAACATATTTTAGTGGAGCGAACTGGAATGTAGACACTTCGTATTTCAGAAATAATGACTTAATTGATTTATGTCTAGAAAATCAGGCATCAGTGTTTGATGGCTTAGGAGAATTATATGCTCCTCATTATCGAGAAATGCATATTCATTCATATACTGATACAATTAATGGATTTCTTGCTTTTGACTATGCATATGGAGATGTCTTGAATGCGTTTAATAAATTCATTTCTGAGATTGGAGAAAAAAAATATATTATTGCGTCCCATAGCCAAGGAACCAACCATGCAATTAAATTGATTCATGATCGAGTATTACCTGACCATGATATAAATAAAAATTTAATTTTAAGTTATCTCATTGGCATGGATCTGAAAAAAACCACCTTGCAGATCCCCGAGTGTGATGGTAATACTGAATTATACTGTCTTGAGTGCTGGAGAAGTTTTAATCGTGATTACTTACCGATAGACTGGAAATATGGCCAAGATTATATTTCAACAAATCCAATTGTCTCGAATGCATCAGGTGGATATACTAATAAGCTCAATCATTTGGGAATTTTACTTCCTAACAGAAAAATTAAATTCACTAATTCAATTAGTGTAAATGATACTTTGGGAATATTATGGGTAGATATAAAAAACAAAAAACTTAAAAGACATATTGAAAACAGCTATCATAAAGCCGATTACAATCTATTCTGGCCTAACATCAGGAATACATTAATATCTCGGTTACGTTATCTAGATGAAGCTTAAATAATGATTTATAATGAGATGTTAAGAATACAAGTAAGCATAATATGATAGATGAATCAACCAAGATAAAATTCTTACCATTTAACGAAAAACTAGCATCTAAGTTTTACGATCTAAACATAATATGGCTTAATGAGTTATTCTTACTTGAACCTTATGATAAATATGTATTAAACAACCCACAAACTTCAATAATTGATAAGGGAGGATATGTATTTTTTATTGAGTATAACGAAGAAATCGTTGGCACGTTTGCACTTATGCCTTGCGATATCAAGTCATATGAATTAATGAAGATGACCGTAAAAGAATCACATAGAAGAAAAGGTATTGGAAATCAAATTATGATGTTTGTGATCAAATTTTGTGAAAAGAAAAAAGCCAAAAGTATTTGTCTATATTCTAATACAAAGCTGATCAATGCGATCAAATTATATAAAAATCATCGCTTTAAAGAGATTCCTCTACCCGATAGCTCACCTTATGACCGTGCCGACATTAAAATGATACATCATCTATAAAATGAAGTTTCTTTTTTGTTTATATGTATTAGAGATGCCAAGCTTTAAATTTTAAGATAGTCAGAGACTATGATTAACATAATACATATTTTATGAAAAGACTTATTATTACTGCTTTCACTTGTTTAATTGGAAGTTACTCATTTAGTCAAAATGTGTTATTGAGTGAAAATTTTGAAAACAGCTCTTTACCTTCTGAATGGAGCCAGTATACCTTATCAAATGATGGGGGTTGGTTAAATGGAAATAATGAAAATCTTCAAAGTGATTGGTGGACAATTCAACCAAATGGAAATTTTATTGCGACAAATGATGATGCATGTGATTGCGATAAAAGCAAAGATTATTTAATTCTCCCGACTCTAGATCTTAGCAGTGTCGAGTATGCAATAATGACTTTTTCCACATACTTTTCAGGAGAAACATTTCAAGGAAGCACCGAAATTGCTACAGTTGAATTTGCTTTTACTAATGGCGAACCCCTAGAAGAATTGGAGTGGAGTGTGCTTCAAGAAATCAATGGAAATGGCAACTCAGACGAGACAGTATGGGATAATGAGACTATAAATTTAGCTCCCTTAGTAGGTAACAATAATGTACTTCTAGCTTTTCGCTACAACGATGGTGGTGGTTGGATGTTTGGATGGGCCATCGACGATGTACTAGTGTATGAACCTACTGGCTTGAATTTAGAGTTATCACAAATAAATGTCCCCATGAATATTGCACAAGGTACCGAGGTAAATATAGAAGGCGTAGTGAACAATTTAGGTTCGGAAGTAATTGAAAGTTTTGATGTCGTATGGTCTCTCGGAGGAAGCGTAGCGTATTCAGCCAATTTTGAGAATATAAATCTTGCCGCAGGCGAATCATATTCTTTTTCTCATCCAGATATTTTCTCTGCAGAAAATGTCGGATTTTACAACTTGGATGTAACTATAAGTAATGTTAATGGAACTGGTGATGATGACATTACTGACAACACTCTATTTTCAGATATTGTAGTGATTGAGTATGGTAATATTTATGTCGATAAATTCTCACGAGAATACATATATTTTAACCCTTTTCCAGAGCAAGAAAATACTCCACTTGTGTTTGTATGTCATGGATATACTGGATCCGCAGAGGGTATTATGAATTATTCGGGGTTCAATCAGTTAGCGATGGAATACGGATTTGCCGTATGTTATCCACAGGGTATTGAAGATTCATTTGGAAATACGTTTTTTAATGTAGGTTATGACTTTCAAAACAACGAATCGGTTGACGACATAAACTTCGTAGTTAGCCTTTTAGATGAGTTTATAAGCAACGACAATATTAACCCTGATAAAGTATTCTGCACTGGAATGTCAAATGGTGGTGACTTTTGTTACTTATTGGCATGTGAAGCATCTGAATATTTCCTTGGCGTAGCTCCTATTTCTGGAATGATTATGGATGATATTCTAGAAAGCTGTAATCCTTCACAAACAGTAGGAATATTAGAGATTCATGGAACAAATGACGATATAACCTATTACGATGGTGATTATTATAACATAGATGGTTGGGGTTCGTACCCCAGTATTCCAGAAACAATTGAGTTCTTTGCTAATATGTATGCCCTAAATCTAGAATATTCGGGAACTTTTCCTAATATTTCGACAAAAGATGGAAGTACTGTGTCATATGAAAAATATGGCAACAATGACTCGTGCCCTAAAGTATGGCTTTATACAGTAAATGGTGGTGGTCACGATTGGCCTGGAGCCTTTGGGAATATGGATATTCATGCTAGCGAAGAAGCTTGGTTGTTTTTTCAAAATCTATGTCAGGAGTCTCTTCAATCTATAGAATCTATATATACTGTAAACCATAGAATACTAAAAACAATAGATGCTTTAGGGAGAGAAGTTAATAACAATACCAACCAGATCCTCTTCCAAATCTATGACGATGGTTCAGTATCAAAGAAGTTTATTGTTGAGTAAGCTATCTCTTTTTTCCTATTGTAAATAAGTTAAGGAGAAAGCTTGCCATTTCTGCCATTATCTCAAAAATGAGTGGTTTGAACAGTAATCAGATTAAGATATTGGCATCTATCTTGTCAGAAGATAAATCAATAATATGAATATATTAATTCGAAAAGGTAAAAAAGAGGATGTCAATCAAGTATTCTCTCTAATTAATGAGTTAGCTGACTTTGAAAAGTCTATTGATGAGGTATCTATAACAACTGATGATCTTTTAAAAGATGGGTTTAGGGATAATCCATATTACAGATTTATAGTTGCTGAAAAGAGTTCAGAAATAATTGGTGTGGCAATATATTTTTACAGATATTCAACTTGGAAAGGACGCGTTCTATATCTCGAAGATTTTATTGTTAAAAGCCAATACAGAAATACAGGAATAGGGACAAAAATATTTGATGAAATTAAATTGATAGGCAAAGAAATGAATGTTAAGTCTATCGTCTGGCAAGTTCTTAATTGGAATGAAATGGCTATCAGTTTTTATAAAAAGCATGGAGCGATATTCAGTAACCAATGGTTAAACGGAAGGATAGAATTATAGGATGTCTATGTATTTATCACTATTCAAGAATACATCTAGAAAACCTAATAATTTAAGATCACTACTAGAAAAATCACTACGAGAATAACCAACCTAATATCCTAAAGCAAGCTATGGATTATTCTACTCTTGAAGTTACGCTAGGTTATTTACGTTGGTAATAACTACCTAGCTTCAGACTTGAAGATATGCCAAGGCTTCAATTAACTTTAGAGCAACAAAAAAGAATAAAAAAATGATGGAATCAGATTTAATTTATGGATTTAATTTTTTTGGAACAATATTTATTACAGCATTAATCCTTTTAATTCTAAAAGGATCACTCTTTATGGTTAAACAAAAAAATGCTTTTATTATTGAAAGATTAGGAAAGTTCAACAAAGTATCCAAAGCAGGACTTAATTTTAAAATACCTATTCTAGACTCAATTGCAGGTCGAGTTAATCTTCGTGTAAGAGAATTACCGGTTGAAGTTGAAACAAAAACTAAAGATGATGTCTTTGTTAAAATTGTAGTTTCCGTACAGTTTTATGTAATTGATAATTTAGATGGAATAAAAGATTCGTTTTATCAATTAAATAATTCCGAACAACAAATTCAATCGTATGTTTTTGATTCTATTCGTTCAGAAGTTCCCTTAATGGAACTAGATGATGTTTTTGCAGAAAAGGAAAAAATAGCTTTTGCAATTAAAAATGAATTGTCTGATACCATGAGACAATTTGGATTTGATTTTATCAAGGCATTAGTAACAGACATTGATCCTGATGCAAAAGTCAAACACTCAATGAATGAGATTAATGCTGCAAAGCGAATGAAAGAAGCTGCAAGAGAAGAAGCTGCTGCAGAAAAGATTAGAGTTGTTGCAGCAGCTGAGGCTGATGCAGAGAGCAAACGCTTAGCAGGCGAAGGAATCGCAAAACAAAGAATAGCTATTGCTAATGGATTAAAAGAATCTGTAGAAGAAGTTAAACTAGCCATGGAGGAACATGTCACATCGCAAGATGTCATGAATATGCTTTTTATGACTCAACATTACGAAACTATCTCAAAACTTGCTGAAAACAACTCAAGTACGATTTTTATGCCTTATTCTCCTGATAATGTAGGAGACCTACAAATGCAAATACAAAGTAGCCTTATAGCTGTTGATGAATTAAAGAAAAAATCTAAAGATGCCCAGGCTTAAGCTTAAGGATATGCAGATGACACAAGTAAATTTAGATACTAAACTTTTGCAATAGTACATATTACTGATTAGTGTAAGATCAATTATAAATGGAATATAAAATTTTTCAAGTAGACACTTTCTGTAATCAAATATTTAGTGGAAACCCGGCATGTGTAGTACCTCTTAAAGAATGGCTTCCAGATAATGTCATGCTTAATATAGCAAAAGAAAACGCTGTGTCAGAGACAGCGTTTTTTATTAACAAGAATGGGGAACTACTCTTAAGATGGTTTACGCCCGACATTGAAATAGACTTATGCGGACATGCAACTCTAGCAACTGCATTTGTTTTAAAATCAATACTAGACTATTCATCTGATGAATTAATATTCAAAAGTAAAAGCGGGGAAATTAAAGTTAAACAAAAAGAAAATTATTATTATCTAGATTTTCCATCACGAAAACCTATAAAAACATCTTTACCAAGTACAATTAAATCTGCATTGAACATTCAACCAAAAGAAGTCTATAAAGCAAGAGACTATATGCTAATATATGATTCTGAAAAACAAATACGGGATATTACTATAAATAGGCATGTGTTTGATCAAATCAATTTAGGCTTTGGAGGAGTTATTACAACTGCTATAGGAAAAGAAGCAGATTTTGTGTCAAGATATTTCACTCCACAGGCAACAATTCTTGAAGATCCAGTGACTGGTTCAGCTCACTGTACTTTGATTCCTTATTGGTCAAAAAGACTATCAAAAGAAAAATTAATTACTTTACAATTATCAGATAGAGGTGGCAAATTACTTTGTGAAAACAATTTTGACAGAGTCATTATTGGTGGACAAGCTAAGATGTACATGCAAGGAACTATACACGTTTAAAACCATCCCTTCGAGTTTCTACAAAACATTTATTGTAGATGAGTACTGAGAACTTCTCTAAAAGGGTAATGCATCTAGAGTTAGGAGTAGTTACTTTAGTGGAACTAATTTCTTTTATAGATTATCATAATGTTGGTCACACAGCGCAAATACCAATAGTTATAGCAAAACAATACAGAGAAAACATAGGACCCTAGAAAGAACATATTCCATTTGTTAACCCATAAAAAAAGGCCCCCTGCTTTGCAGCAAGAGGCCTTCCTTTTCCCATTATATCTTGTCTGGATTTACTTCCCAATCACTAGCGTTTCTATTGCCTGAACTCCTTCAGACATTACGACGACTTTGTAAGTGCCGTATGCAAGATCACCAACATCTATTCTGTTAGTTCCTTCGACCACTGAGTTGCATAAATGAACTTTTCCCATTAGGTCTATAATCTGTACAAATGCCACATCAGTTTCGATGTTAATTGTAATCACATCTACTGCAGGGTTAGGAAATACGTTGAAGCTGAACATCTCAGCGTCACCTGATCTTTCGATAGGCATCGCTATTTCGGCTCCTTCACAGCCGTTTGAGTTGATCTCACGGACAGTTAGTGATCCTTCTGATGTTTCCCAAACTACGCGAACTTCAGATGAGCCTTGGCCACTTATGATTTGGCCTTCAGATATAGTCCAAACAAAGTCAGAACCAGAAGTCATTTTATATGAATAAGCAACCTCCTCTCCAATTGATGGCGTATTATCACCCTCAATAGTCGATGGGATTACAAATTCACAATCAGCAGGGTGTGTAGCAAATGCATCGTAGTTACAAGCACGCTTACTCATACAACCGTAGCAAGACTCAAATTCACAATTTCCATTGTCAACTGTAGCTCTGAAATCGAAGTTGCAAGCCATGTCATTAGTACAACCGTATACATCGTACAAGCAAGTACCATTGTTCATATTAGCGTTAGCATCGTAGTTAATTGCTCCTGAGTCAGTACATCCACCAACGTCTACAGGCATAATTGAGTAATCACAACTACCGTCGTTCATGACAGCGTTTGCTGAGTAGTTAATAGCAGATTGGTCAGTGCAACCCATTGCGTAGCAAGTTGAGAACTCGCATTGTCCGTTATCTGATGTAGCAGAAGAATCAAAGTTGCAAGCTGCTGGATTAGTACATCCTTGAACAGTAACTATATTGTTTCCTGTCTCTTCGCTAAACCCAATTGTTACACAAGCAGTGTAATCACATGACCCATCATTGTATTGAGCGTTTGAATCGTAGTTACATGCATCAACTAGAGTACATCCACCAGGCATGCAAATCTCTCCGTCTATATCGAAGTACATGCAATCGCCTTCTGCACCGAAGTTACAAGCGTTTGAATCGTCACACTCAGACTCAATCATTCCGCTAGCTTCGCCAAACAGACATGAGAAGTCACAAGATCCAGGCAAGTAGTAATCTGCCTCAGGGTCGTAGTTACAAGCGAATGGAATCACACAACCTCCCGTCAGTACAATACAAGAACCATTGTCATCTGTTGCATATGGATTGAAGTTTACAGCTTCTGGGTTAGTACAACCAAGAATCTCTTGCTCATCACATACTCCGTCACCGTCAGCATCGTTGATACAGTCACCGTTACAATCAAGGAAGTATATCACTGGGTACTCACAAAGAGCAGCCGATGGTAGTGTAGCTGCAGAGTCGTAGTTACAAGCATCAGGGTCAGTACAACCTACACATGTGCTAAAGTCACATAAAGAAATGTCGATGTAATCAGCTAATGGATCGTAGTTACAAGCGAATGGAATTAAACATCCAGCCACTAAACAAGAACCATCGTCCTCAGTTGCATCTTCGTCGAAGTTGATAGCACCTGGGTCTGTACAACCGAAGGCCTCAAGCTCATCACATACTCCATCACCATCTGAATCATTCAGACAGTTTCCGTTACAATCAAGGTATGCTTCAGGATATTCACAGTTGAATCCGTCGATAGTAACGTCTGAATCGTAGTTACACGCTGCTTCATCCATACAACCTGCACAAGAAGTAAAATCACAAGCTCCTGATAACTGGTATTCAGCTGCTGGGTCGTAGTTACAAGCCTCTTCTATCATACAACCACCAACTAAACATGAACCATCATCATAAGTAGCAGTTGGATCGTACGCTGGATTTTCAGGATCCATACATCCACCGATGCCACAGTTTGTACCGTCAAGATCTACACAGTCGTCCACATCGTCACAGATGCCGTCCGAGTCAGCGTCAGCAGAACAGTCTCCACCACATACGCCTAATGCGTCAAGAACGTTGCCGTCACAATCACATGCTCCATCAGCAATACCCGTACCGTCACAAACGCCACACTCATCAAACTCTGCACATGAACCGTCGTCGTAAACAGCGGAAGAATCGTAGTTACAAGCAGATTCATCAGTACAGCCACAA
>NZRP01000051.1 GCA_002693775.1 Crocinitomicaceae bacterium
CTATGGTTCTTCTGCTAAAAATACTAATAGTATTCTGAAATTAGAACGAATAATTTATGATGATTTTCAGTTGGTGTCAGATAAAGAGAGTAGTTTGACTGAATTTCTTAATCTATTGGACAATCCTGACGGTTTTACAAGAGATAATTCAGAAGAATTACTAGAGCTAATTGAAGAATTTATCAATAAATACAAAACCGAACACTTTAACTAATGAAAAAGTTTTTACTAATATTAATTTCGGTACTAATTGTAGCTTCTGGTATTTATTTTATTTGGTCTCAAAACAATAAACACTCAGTTTTTAATGGAGATACAGGAAATAATATTGATTCAGTTCCATCTACTCAGTCAACAACAAAGATTGCTTTTGATTATATAAATGGTTCAAGCGAGTTTAGCAAAGAGGTTTATGATTCGGTGTTTTCATCTGTTATAACAAGCTCTTTAGATAACCAAGTAGTTAATGCGAATATGGCATTAATACATCGCCATGCAATTGATTTAATAAAAAGTGAATATGTAAAATATTTAAAAAACAAAAGTGATTTTGAGATTTATCAATATGCAATAGATATTAAAAAAGAAAGTATTGCATACAATCCAAATCTAGATGTGTCATCATTAAAAAAGATAATAAATCATTACGAAAAATGTAAGTGGGTTAAGAATAATAAAATAGAAAAAGATTATAATTCTTTAATTAAACTTGATTTTCATAGTAATGACTGTCAGAAAAAACTGGATGAGTTTAATTCATCAAAGAGATTCATAAAAAATGGAGTTTTTAATGTAAGTCTTATGAGGAATGATATCAATGGTATACTTGACATTTATCAGCAGAAAATTGATAAGTTTCAAGATAGAGCTAATGAATATGAAACTATATATAAGCAATATTACCAAAATGGCATAAGATTAAAAATGAAAGCAAAAAAGAAAAATTTCCCAATTAATTATTTAAAAAGATCTAGGTATTTAGAATATGATTATTATTTAATGCTAGGAGATAGTAATTTGGTGTATAACCAAGATTGGAATCCGAATAATCCTGATTGACATATGAGATATTTAAATAAAAAACTAACACTATTTTTTGTGTTGATTATCCATTCAGTATTTTGTTTTTCACAGAAAACGAATTCAATAAATATTCCAATAATTGATAAATCAACAAGTGCTGTTAAATCACCAGAAAATAATTTTCCAGATAGTGAGAGGAAACGTACACAACAAAGCGTAGCAGAATTCAAAAAAATTCTTGAAAATTATGAATTGCTAATTTCTACTTGTGAAGCTGAGAATCAACATTTGATTGATTCGTTATCGAATGTGCTTGATAACAACAAACTTTTTGATCAAAATACTAGTCTTCAGCAAGAAAATTTAGCATTAAAAGATAGTTTAGTTGATTATACCCAGAGGAGTAATAAAATAATTGAGGCATCAGAAAACAAGACAAATAATCTTCAAACAGATAAAATTGAATTAGAGTCTAAAATTGTTCAGTTAAATAACAAAATAGAATCTGAAAAGAGTTTAAATGTTCAATTATTGATTTCTCTATTTGAAAATGTGAATTTCAATTATGAAAATATTAATATATATGCACCTGCTGATGAGTCCTATCCCAAAATTGTAATTGTTTTAGAAGAGATGAGTGGAGAAATAAAATTGGATGATGACGTTGTGAATAAGTTGAACAATTACAAAAAGGATTTTAAAGTAATATATGATGTAAAGAAAAGTCTTTCCGAAAAAAAAGTCTATTTTAATGAGGAATTAAGTGATAATCTTTCGGAGAATCTTTCTGCAATTACCACAGAATCCCTTATGAAGGAAACGCAACGATTAAAATCAATTCTGAAGTTTGGGAGATTGATTAAATACACATCAAACATATCTGCATTCATTGATTATTTTTTAAGTGTAACAGGAGAAAATGATGAAGGTTTAACCTTGTTATACCAATCCTTGGACGACGAAGACCTGCCAAGAGACTATGAGTTAAATAAATATGTTTCTTCAGATTTAGAGTCGCCTTTTGATTTAAGATATTTAGTATGGCTTGAGAACAGCTATAATCAGTCAAAAATTCTTAGAAAAAACTTATTGAAAGAATGAGAATTACAGCCACATCAGTTTTAATTCTATTTCTGTCGTCTTTTAGTTATTGTCAAACAATATCTGATTACGAAATAAAAATTGATGTACTTAATATTCTTTCAGATTATAGTGATATGTCCCTAGATGATGTCATGAGAGGGAAATCAGGTAAGGGGGGTGGTGATTCTGATTATTATAATTTTCTTGATCTATTCACAGAAGATGCATTAATTATAAATGACATACTACCATACAATGATATGGGTAGTATGTTGAGGGTTAATACCTTAGATTCAAAAGTTGGTGTAATTAACGGTAATAGTCCAGATTATATAGATTACTTGAGTGCGGTTTATTCATTACCTCCAGATTTTGATTTAAATCCATATTTTATTGAATTCAATTCTGATAAAGAGATAATATGTTATGCAGTTAAATCAATTAGCAATGCTGGCATATTAGCAAATTTGAATGAAAACAATATGGAAATGTCTGAATATTTGCCTCATTCAGGGTTTCATTACGATGTGAAAATTACTTTGATATCTAATGATGGAGAAATGCTAATTAGTAAAATTGAGTTGCATCCATCTGAACAACAAGTTTATGCTCATCTTTTAAATATAAATGTAGATGGATATAATAAGATTAATGCTGATAAGCTGTATGTTCATGAAAACATCATCGAAAATTGGGGAGATTCAAAATCAAAGTTTTTGTATTTAACTAATTCAAAAGCAATATCAGTTTCTTATAACATTCCGGATTTATGTGATAAAACTTACAACACGGTACAAAAATTAAATATTGAAGATTTTAGAAATAATACAAGTAACAATAGGTACCCTGCGGAACAGAAGATAGAGTTTTATCCACAATTAAATAGAATTAGCTTAGTTGGTTATAAATCTAGATCACATGACTTATTTGACTTGGAAAATGATGAATCTAAATTTAAAGTTGATTCTAAAGTTGCAGAAATAGCTTATAAAAGAGAGAAGTCTTTAGCCAGAGGAAATTATAGGTTGTCGCTTAAAGCATTTTTTAAGATTACTGAATCAGAGTTTGATGTCCAAATTGATACTGCATCAAGTGTTTATTCATCAGTAGATCCAGATGATTTTGAATACATTAGATATGTAACACTTAATGATTATAAGGAGGAATTTGATATTACTAGTCTTGGCATAGGAGGGGGAGTAGCTATTGGTAAAGAACTGGAAAAAGCAACTATTTGGTTAAATCTCCAACATTCGTTTTCTAAGAGCACTAATGAGATAACTATGAGTAACTCAGCAAATGTTTATAGAGAAGGATTATATGAAGATTTATATGGGATTATTATTGATGAAAATCATATATATGATTTTGGTTCTTCAAGCATATCCAATTCATATAACTTAAATGAAGTTGGCGTATCTAATACGAGTCTTCAATTTATTGTAGAACACCCATTCAGTAAAAACTTCTTAGGTTCTGTTTATGGGGGAGTGGATTATTCAACTTTTAGGTTTAACGAATCAATGCTAAATACAGATTATTGGTATGACTCAGATTCTCCTTATTCGGTGTTCTCTTCTAAGAATAGTGTAAATATATATTCTCTACGAATCGGCTTAGGGCTAACATATTGGTTCTCAAATTGTGATTAATTATTTAACAATGACAGATAAAAATAAATTTAGACTTTCTATTATAGGCTTTGTCATTGTAATGGCATTGATTCTTGTTTTTTGGCCTTCAGATCCTTGTTCCAATTGCCCAAATAATTGTCCTCCGGAATGTAATTCTGACGACACACCAAATATAAATTTACCTAAATTCGATTCTTATACTCCCGTAATTAGCATCTTAGACGATGAAAGACAAATTTGGAAGATTGATGTATGGGGCACATTTAATCCAATTAAATTCAGTAAGGTTTTTCTAGTTTTTTCTGATGGTTCTAAAGGACTAATTCGCCATGATGGAACAATCAACATGAAGTCAATTTGTAATGCTGAAAAATTAGTTTATGAAATAAGAGGTGATTCATATTATAGTAATGGAATTAAAATGAATTCAACTAAATGTGAATTTGCCACTCTATATAATCCTGCAATTTCAGATAAGGAATTTTTAGATTTTGTTGCATCTCCAATAGGCGGTACGTTTTCATTTTCCACTCTTTCAAATTGGAATTTTAATTGTATAGAAGAAAAAGATACTATCAATAAATCTCCTTTTGAAATGAGGCTTTATTTACAAATAGGAACTTTAAAAGGAAAATCTTTTTCTGTGATTGACAACGCTACTGATATAGACAATCAAATTATCTACTTAAAATGCGATTAATTTTATTTATATGCATTTTGATGCTAAAGGCACCTATACTTTTAAGTCAGGATTGTATTATAATTATATCAGAACATGTTACAACTGAGGATAGTAATGATAAACTAATTGAGCATATTGATTGGCTAAAACAAAACCTAAGCAATTATTCAACGGATATCTTATTTCACGCATGTACCGGAAATAGCGAATTGTCAAGAGTAGGTGATTATAAAATACGAAAGCTTATTGAGTCGGACTCATTATTAATGTATAATCAAAAGAGTATTAACTATTACAAAGAGTTCCAGTTGATTACTGATGAGATAATCCATTCTTTTAATCATTGTTTGTCACAATCAAAATTTCAAGTGATTTATTCAATACCTTCTTCCTCAACTAAAATTAATTTGGGATCTCAACTTGATTTCATAAGGAAAATTGCGGTTGTATTTGATTGGACGGAGCCAAACGGAGCTATTAAAGACGATATAAGTATTAAGATTATTAATGGGTATAAAGAGGATGTTACACTGTTAAAAACAATTAGAGATGTCAAATAAGTTATTAATAGCCTTATCATTTTTTGTGCTGGGCTTTTCATTACAAGTGTACACGCAAATAGATGTTATAACACCTCCTAAAGAATTTTCTGAAGGATATATTTCTAAAAGTATAGTTGAGAATTATTCTCAGAGCAATCTAAATTGGGCAAATGTAGATTTTAATTCAAAAGGTAAATGGAAAATTTATTGTGACAGAAATGAAGTTAGAATTTTAAAAAACCCTAATGTCACATCTATTGTAATAGAAAAGCTACCTTTTAGAACTGAATTGAATGTTATTGGATATAAAGACAACTTTCTAAAAGTTCAATACCTAGATAACAATCAAGATCTTCAATTAGGATATGTAGAGCCAGAACATACATTTCTGTGGCAGAGAGCATTATGTGGTAAAAATGGTTTTCCAAAAAAAGTAATCAGTTTAACTAGTATTAATAGAAACACAACTGATGATGGTGATTCGGATATGTTATATGTTGCTCCTGAGTGCCATCAGAATATGGAATGTGGCAGGTTTAAACGTCTGGAATTATTCTTTATTTTAAAGGAAAGCAAAGAACATGATTCTTATTTAATATCAGCTTCAAGTGATTTAAGCAATGGAGGAGGTATGAGCTCGATAAAGGGGTGGGTAAAGAAAAACAATGTTCAATTATGGTCAACAAGAATAGCTTACTTGGAGTCAAGAGGGTTTGAAGCTCATAATGCATACCAAAATAAACAAATCTGTGTCTTTAAAAATGTTGATGTAAATGATAATGTCGCAGCTAACATTAATGATGCTTTTATTAATAGTAATAAAGTTGTTAGAGTAGAAGAAATTTCAGAGGATACAAAAGTTAATCTCGATAGACCTCTTCTTTTTAATCTAACAGAATTTGACTCAGAAGATAGAACAAATAAGCGTGACCTAGTTGTTATAGTAAATTATTCAGAAGATGATGCACAAGTTGAATCTGAAATTAGAAAATCTATTAATGATTTGAAAGCTAGGTATTCGGAAATAAATCTATTATTTGTTATTGATGGTACAGCTAGCATGCAGCCAAATATTAAAGGAATTAAAGATGCATTAAACGATTTTATTAAAAAGGATATTAATCTATTAGGTGATATGGACTTCACAGCTTCTTTAACTGTATATAGAGATAAGGAAGATAAAGCAAATGAAATTTTCCCTGTTTATAAATCCGTATCGTTAAAATCACAACAGGATCAAAGTGATTTTCTTTCAAAAATTGAAGGAATTAACTGTTTCAGTAACCCTAAAGACTACTCATTCAATGAGCAGCTTTATTTAGGAATGAAGAAGGGGGTAGAAAACAGCGGATTTAAACAAAATTCAGCTAATATTTTGATATTAATAGGAGATGCTGGGAATGATGATGATAAGCCAAGTAATGTTGTCAGAGAAGATATCGATGCACTAATAAAGAAATATGGGTGTGATTTGTTCATTTTACAATCGACGAATCTTATGCATGAAGCTTTTGAAGGATTCAGTGACGACGCAATTCATTGGATAAATGAAATAAATACAGGGTCTTCAAATTCGATTCACTCAGAAACTGAAAATAAAAATTTAATTATTTCAACAAAAGACGAGAACCATTTTCAAAACCCATCAGCAACTTTTATAACTCAAATAAATAATGAAGGAGATGTCGTTCCTGCCTCAATGATTACATCTTTACTATATGATGAACTTAATTATATAAGGAAAAAATACAATAAACGATTAGTTGATCTTCAAGAAAAAATCAATGGAAATAAATCATGGGATGAAGAAACAGTAAGGATTTTAGCTCAAAACAGTGGTAAATCATTTGAAGAATATATGGAGGTTTTAAATAGTGAGGGTCATGTTTCTGTTGTTGGGCAGACAAACATGAAATATTATGGTAAAGATGTAAGTGCTTATACTCCCTATGTTTTTGTCACGTCAAAAGAGTTAGATATAGTAATTGAAAAATTCAATAAATTGAAGGGTATGAATCAATTGCAAGCTGCACAAGCATTAGAGGACTTTTTTACAGACCAATTGAAAATTATGCATGGGTTAATTAACCTCCCAAATAATGACCCTAAAATTCAAGAGTTAAAAAGTCAAACTGTTGAACATGCTTGGAATGAGCTATTTAACGTAGACTTTGTTTATCCTGAGCTCTCTAAGGTGAAAATAGGAAACCTTTCTTCAGGATCATTGAAAAATAAAACAGTAAAAAAAGAATTAAATCACTTTCTAAAAACTGTACAGAGCTTTAAACTGAGCCAAAAGGAGCAAAGGGATATCACTTGGACAAATAATTACAATAGTTCTAATAATTCTGAAGAATTTTTATGGATTCCTGCAAGAAAATTTCCTGGCATGAAATCTTATAATTAATTGAATAAATGCCAGAGATTTTAGTTAAAAACCTAATTTGTAGATACTCAAAAGATAAGCCAAAAGTCTTAGAAGTACCTGAATTGAAATTGGAGTCTGGGAAGTTATATTTTGTACTTGGTAAGTCCGGAATTGGTAAGAGTACTTTAATAGAAACTCTTGGCCTAATGGAGCAAACATTTGAGGATACATCTTCTCTTACATTTAACGTATCCAAAACTTCAATTCCAGACTTAATTAGACTAAATGATGATGTAAGGATTTCTGAATTTAGAAAGAAAAATTTTGCATTTATTTTTCAATCTACAAATTTGTTTTCTCACCTTACTTTAGGTGAAAATGCAATGATGCCATGTTGGATTGACGACTCAATTGAAAAGGCAGGAGTTGAACAAATTGAACAAAAAGTAACAGACTTAATCAAAAGTTTGCTGCCTAATTTGTGGTTAAAATATGAGGATAAGTGTAAAGACTTAATGATTACTAATATCTCAGGAGGTCAGAAACAAAGACTAGCTTTTATTAGAGCTTTAGCAACACCTTTTAAAATACTATTTGGTGACGAACCCACTGGGAATTTAGATAAAAAGAAAGCAGATGATCTGATTGAAGCATTGTTAGAAGAGATTAAAGGAAAAGAAAAAAAATTAGCTTGTTTAGTATCTCACGATATTGATTTGGCGATTCAACATGCAGATGAAATCATAGGTCTGTCAGAGTCTTCAGACAATTCAAGCCAAATGGCTTATGGTACTATTACTGGAGAAAACGTTTATTTTCGAGACAATAAAAAGTGGAAAAATCAAAGTGGAAAAACTTTCAATGAGGAGTCATTAAAAGATGAACTATTTAATCTGTTAAAATAATGGGGCTCTATTCAAAATTTGGAAGAAAAGAGTTTATTGAAATCTCTGGCAGAAAAACTAGTTTAAATATAGCTGCTATTATAACAATTTGTACGATTACAATTTTTTGTTTGGGAGCCGTAATTAATATTCAATCTTTTCTTGAGGATAAAATGAATGATGATTACGTCAAAACGGTTCCTATCAATATTCCTATTTCTTGTTCAAGTGGCGGTTCTTTTGCAGATATATCAGCAAATATCGAATCCAACTTAAAAATTGTAGATGGAAAAGGCAAGTTTGATGTTCAATCTGTTTACGAAGTCTGTGCAACAAATTTAGATTTTAAAATGCATGATAAGAATCAGTCTTATGGTGCAAGAGTCGCATGTGTTAAAAGTGAAAAAGATATTTTATGGAATTTGGTTGCGAAAAAGAAAGAGATTTTCATAACCCCACATAAGTCAAACACCTTATTTAATGAAGATAAAAATGGGTCAATTGTAATTTCAGAAAATTTTGCTAAAAAAGTCTTTGCTTCTTCATATGATGACGTGATACATCAAAACATTCCAGTATTTGTAAATCATGATCCTGGGGATGGCGATCAGTTCAATAAAATCCCAGTATCAGCAATTGTACAAAGCCTTCCGTTACAGATTGACGCTGTAATAAGTAATGGTTTATACAATAAATTAAAACAAGATGATTACTTAATACCAGAAGATGAGTTGTCAAACTTCGAGGATAGATATTGGATTAGCGATAGTGATTACAAAAAGTTAGAACAATCAAATCCCGAATTTGTTTCTCAAATAGTTAGTGTATCTAGTGGTGATAGTTTCGTTAGAGGTATAACATTTCAATACCCGGGATCTAATGAATACGTTCCTAAAGGTTTTGGTATAATTCATTATTTATCTATTGATGATTGCATTGACCTGTCTGATCAAGAAATTAGTAATAGGTCTACCTATAAACTTATTACAACCTTTAACAATCTAGATAGTGTTCGATTGTTTTCTAAATATTTAGAAGAGAATACTCAAATGCTAGGTTGTGCATCGGATGAATCTGCTTTGATAGTTGACTTGTCCTCTATTGAGTCAAAAGAAAGTATTGATGTAATTAATGGATTGTCAGTTATAACAATTGTAGCACTTTATTCTTTTTCCGTTTTATTAATCATTTCATTTTGTCTTTCAATAATGAGATTACATATCGAGAAAAACAAGCCAAATCTTGGGACACTAAAAGCTTTTGGTTTATCCAATAAAAAAGTGTTACAGCTTTATGCTAGTGTTACGTTTTCATTTATTGGAATAGCCTTTTTGTTTGGCTTCCTGTTTAATGAGATTTTAGGAAACTATATATTAAATGGAATTTTATCTTTAATGAACTTGACTACAAAAACAGCAGGATTAGAATTTTCAAATATGAATTTTTTATTGTCATTTTTAATTCTAGTTTGTATACCAGTTTCTTTAATAATGATGAAAATTAGACTCATTCTAAAGTCGACTCCTGGGGCACTTGTATTTCAAAGAGATCAGCAATGAATAAAGCCAGATTTATCTTAATTCTATTTGTGTTGGTTCATTTTAATATGTTCTCACAAGATGATAATCAAACCAACATTTGTATACACTCTCAACTGTCTCTTTCAGCAAGCGCTGATAGTCTTCAATGGCAGTTTTATGACAATGATGGTTGGCAAGATTTTGAAGACAATAATCTAGTTTTAGGTGCACAGAGTGTTGTTCTTTCTATTGATTCTGTTTCAGCATCATTAAATGGTGATTCGATAAGATGTATGGCATATTCTGTTGTTACAGATCAAATTGATTCTTTGATATTCCAAACTCTCATCAATGTTATTCCTAAGTTAACACCAAGTGTTTTAACACTAGAGTACGGAGATGGAATAAATGTGTGTTTTAATGATGATATTACTATAAATGCTCAGCAAACTTGGTCCTCAGAGGGTGTTACTCTGTTATACGATTGGCAATCTAATTCAAATGGAGATTGGGAAAGTATTGATTCTGGAGAATTGGATTTTCTAAGCATCGACAATGTGCAAAATGATTTGGAAGTTAGGCAGTATTTATCAATACTAGATGCTCAATGTACTCCTGTATTTTCCGATTCAATTAATATTGTTTCACTACCTGAACTAACCTCACCTGAAATTTTTAGCGAGTTTGATAATCAATCAATTTGCTACAATACGTCTCCAGGAGAAATTACAGAAACTTTACCTGCATCAGGTGCTGATGGTGATTTTTCAATACAATGGTACAGTGTAAATGACTCAGGAGAAGAGTCTGAAATAGGAGAAGGTGAGAACTCATACACTGCTGAATCTCTATTTGATACCACGTCGTTTTATGCTGTTTATACTAGTAATTATGGATGTGGTGAGTTAGAGTCGAATAGTCTCTTATTTAACGTATTGCCTGAATTAGAAGAGCCAAATCTATCACCAAGCATTCTTGGAGACATTTGCTATGGATATGATTTAACGATTGACGCAAGTGGATTTGAGACACAACCTTGGTTAGAATATCAATGGATACATTATGATGAACTTGGGGAAATTACATTAATAGGTGATGTAACAACTTCAATTGATTTTGAAGACTTAACAGAAAGCTTTAGTCTTGCTTTAGAAGTTACAAGCACATTTGACTGTGGAACAGTAACATCAGACATCTTAGAGCTCAATGTTCTTAACGACCTCACACCTCCTACAATTGATGATGAAATAAACGGCTTGCCCATATGTTACGGATTTTCACCTGGAAACTTAAATGTAACCACTGAAGCAACAGGTGGAAGCAATGACTTTACATATGAGTGGGTTAACTTATCAGATCCGACAGAGTCAGGAACACAACTCTCTCATACAATCGGAGATCTTACAGAAAACACAACTTATTACTGTACAGCCTCAGATGCGCTATGTGGTTCAATAGATTCAGATCAACTAACAATAGAAGTACTACCAGAATTGCAAGAGCCAGAAATTTCAAATGAAAATGAGGGCTTAAGTATTTGTTATAACACTTCTCCAGGAGATTTTGTAGAAGTTGCTCCAGCAACTGGGGCTAACGGCGATTTTGAAATTAGTTGGTTTATGGAAGATGAGGTTGGAGCTTCTCTTCAAATAGGAGAGTCTGCAACATCATTCTCATCACCCTTAATAACTGACACTACAGACTACTATGCAGTTTATTCAAGTACTTATGGTTGCGGTTCTTTGATATCAAATTCGATTACAGTTAATGTACTGCCTGATTATGAAACTCCAACACTGACACCAAGCATTCTTGGGGACATTTGCTATGGATATGATTTGACGATTGACGCAAGTGGATTTGAGACATATCCATGGTTAGAATATGAATGGATTCAAGACTCAGGTGGAAACATTGAATCTATCTCGACAGGAGATCTATCGGTAGAATATACAGGCTTAACTGATGACTTTAGTGTTTGGTTTGAAATAGCTAGCACTTTTAATTGTGGGACTATGCAGTCTGATGTTTTAGACTTAGAAGTTCTAAATGAACTCACCGCACCTACAATTGATGATAATATTAATGGAGCACCTATTTGTTACGACTTTTCACCAGGATCTATAAACGTTACTACTCTCGCAACAGGAGGTAGTGAAAGCTTTACATACAACTGGTACAATGCCTCATCTTCTGATATTGTTGAAACAGGAACTAGTTATGTAATTGGCGACCTACAATCATCTCAAACATACATGGTAAATGCTGTAGATGAATTATGTGGGGGGATCTCTTCAAATGAACTAACTATTCAGGTGCTACCTCAACTTCAAGACCCTATTGTATTTAATTCAAATGATGACGGATCTATATGCTACAATTCTTCACCTGGTGAAATAACAGAACTAATGCCTGCAACAGGTGCAACAGGAGAATTTGCAATACAATGGTTTAGTGTTGATGATAACGGCATTATATCTAGTGTTGGAAACAACGATATTTCATATTTAGCACCTGAGATTGTTGACACAACTCAGTATTTTGCTATTTACACAAGTGATTACAATTGCGGAAGTGTTACTTCAAACATAATCACAGTAAATGTTCTGCCTGATTATGAAATGCCTCTGTTAACGCCTAGCATTGATGGTGATATATGCTTTGGGTACGATTTAACTATAGATGCCGTAGGATTTGAAACTTTTCCTTGGCTTGAATATGAATGGTACATTCATGATGGCGAAAACTCAACACCTCAGCTGACTGATAATATTTCAATTGACTTTTTCAATTTAGAAGAAGATTTTGGTTTGTCATTTGAAATATCGAGCACTTATGATTGCGGTACAATCACTTCAGAAATTCTTCAATTTAACGTTTTAAACGAGCTTACGGCTCCCGTAATTGATGATGAGATAGGTGGCGAGCCTATTTGCCATAACACTTCTCCAGGCGCTTTAAATGTCGTTATTCAAGCAACAGGAGGTAGCGAGAGCTTCATTCATACTTGGGAAAATCTAACTACGCCTTCAGGTGGAGTAGATGGCCTTTCTTTGCCCATTGATAATCTCCTTGAAACCCAAACCTACCTCTGCACAGCTACTGACGCATTATGTGGCCCCATAGAGTCTGATCTAATAACAGTTGTTGTGTACGACGAGCTTCTTCCACCAACTTATAGCTTGATAACGGACCCTGTGTTGTGTGATGTGAATACTGGAGTATCTATCAATAATATTTCATCACCAACAGGAGGGGGGAGCGATTACTCATACCAATGGTTTGTAAATGAAAATGAATCTGAATTTGTCGAGTTAGATGGAGAAAACTCTTTAACTCTAAACATTTCATCACTTGAGATTAACTCTGAGTTTTACCTCGCAACTACATCAAATTATAATTGTGGAACCGTTATTAATGATACTATTTCAGTAGAAGTGTTGCCTGAAGTAGTTGAGCCAGTAATAGATTTTGATGATTCAAATATGCCATTATGTTATGGATTTGAGGCTCCTATTTTCTATTTAACAACCCCACCTTCTGGGGCCGATGAAAATTGGTTTTTCACTTGGCATTCTGCTTCAACTGGAGATCAGTTTGAAATCGAAAGCTTCGAAGAAGGGCCTATGAGTTTAGGCCTTCTATATGAAACCACAGAAGTATACGCTCGTGCTATATCAGCTTTTGATTGTGGTACTTTCTTTTCTGACACATTAATAGTCGATGTACTAGACCAAATCATTCCAGGCGTAATTTCAGAAGATCAGCTAATCTGTTACAACACAGCTCCCGATGATCTTTTGTCAACGCAAGCAACAGGAGCAACAGGAGAGTTTACAATCCAATGGTATCAAATGCTGCCAGAAGGTGGAACAGTTGAGCTAGGTAATAATCTTGAAACACAAAGTTTACCTCATCTTACTGAAACAACAGAATATTTTGCAGTTTATGAAAGCACATATGAATGCGGAAGTGAGCCTTCAAATAGCGTTGAAATAGAGGTGTTGCCAGATTTGGAAACTCCAGTATTAGTGCCAACCGTTAGCGGTGAAATATGTTACGACTCAACAGTAGTAGTAAATGCAGTAAGCGTAACTGATTATCCTTGGTTAACATATGAATGGACTCAGAATATTACAACTGAGGGACCTCAAGTAGTAGGTGGTGATGAGTTGTTTGTTGTACTAAACAATCAGCTAGATGACTTCTCTATATCTATGATGGTAACTAGCGATTTTGGTTGCGGATATAGCATAGGGGAACTGAACGATATAGATGTTTTGAATGAGCTTATAGCTCCAACTATTAATTATCAGGTAACTCCAGAAAATCCTATTTGCTTTGGCTTCGAGGCTCCAATGGTTGAAATAGTTAACCCACCTACTGGAGGTGGTGAAACATTTACTTCTTCATGGGCAATAGGTACATCTCAGGATGATTTAATGTCAGTTAGTATTGATGGTTCAACTTTCTTAGGAGGCCAAATTGTTGAAGGAGACTTATTTATCCAATACATGTCTTCAGATGATTATGGTTGTGGATCATTACAATCAAATATTCTTTTTTTAGATGTATTTGACGAGTATCTGATGACTGATAACCTATCTAATTCAACAGTATGCGATGATGAATTAATATCAAACACAATGGTTGAAATTGATGGTGCAGGTGATGATTATGCATTTCAATGGTATCACACTCAGGGTGGTTCTTTCGAACTCATTGCAGGTGCTGAATCGTCAGATTTATTAAACCATGACCCAGTTGATACAGAGGAGTACTTTGTTGAAATAGTGTCTAATTATGGATGTGGGACACTTTATTCAGATACTATTACAGTAAACGTTCTGGAGCCAGTTGTTCCGGGCGATCTTTCATTTGCTGTACTAGAACTTTGTGCTAATGAAACTCTAGATTATTCGGCTACACAAGCAGAAGGTGGCACCAATGATTTTGATTTGGTTTGGCATCAAACAAATAATGAGGGAGAGTGGCATGAAATAGGTTCCACAGAATTAAATGGCCAAGTTGAGGATGTTCAATTCACTTTTTCAGGATGTATTGAATACATAACCTCATGTGCTACGGTTTATTCAGATACGGTTGAATTAATTGTAAATCCGCTGCCAGCTAATCCAGAGTTATTAGGCCCGATTGAGGTGTGTAATGGCTCTGTCGACAATTTCTACGATGTAGATATGCTTAATGGACCTTGGCTTTACTCTTGGTCAATAAATAATGGGGTAATTACATCTGGAGAATCTACAGATGAGGTGTTAGTTGATTGGAATGAAGGCGAGCTATTTTCTTCATTAGAGCTTACTATAACTAACTATGTAACGGATTGTTCTTCAGATAATTCTTGGGAAATTGATGTGACAGATATTTCTGCTCCATCTGCATCTATTGTTGTGAAGAAACCCCATATTAACATACTTGTAAGTGCAGATAGCACTGATTGCGCTACATACATTTGGGGTAGGGAAGATGCAGGGAATGGTTATATAGAAATGTTTGAAGAGAGAGATGAACAATATGCGTTCTTCCCTAATCTTGACACTCTTAATTACCACTACTTTGTAGATGTGACTTACGATTGCGATGGTATTGAGACATGTCCTACAAGAAATTATTACTTGCACGATCCATTCTTGTCAGTAGAAAACGAAGAAATTTATAAGGAGATTCAAGTTTATCCAAATCCAACTTCAGGGCAAGTAGAAATAATCACAACAGATTATGAGAATTGGACTCTCTTTGATTCAAAAGGTAATCTTCTGTCAACTGGGCAATTAAACAACTCAGCTTTAAGATTAGAATTACAAGATGCAGGAATATATATATTCAAAGCTTGGAATGAGACTTCATACTCTGTCAAGAGAATAGTAGTTGTGAAGTAATTTTATCAGTACTCAATATTTTCTACCTTCATGGTTATGCGAATAACATTAATCACACTTGCACTTCTATTTTCTTCGAATCTTAATTCTCAACCAAACGGTATTTTCGTTAAAAAAGATGGGGTTCTAGTAATCAGTAATGACTTAAAAACGGACAAAAAAAACGGCTATACAGGTACAAGTTCTAATAAGGCTAGAAAACTGTATAACAAAGCTTATGATTTAAGTTTTACAGACGTTCATAAGGCGATTGAACTCTACAATGAAGCTTTAGAATTTGACCCATATTTCGTGGAAACTTATGATAATTTAGGGCGTTTGTATAGAGTAGTTGAAGATTATGATTCAGCCATGGATTGTTACCAAAAATCAATTGCCATTTTCCCAAATGGATCAACAGCTCATCTAAATCTTGCTGTCGTGTATGAAATGACAGATAAGTATGATAAAGCTATTGAAGAGTATAATTTTTTAATCGAATTGAACCCAATGGACCCTGAGGGTTATTACGGACTGAGTAATATGCATCTATACTCAGCTGAAACAGTAAATGATCTATTAGTGGCTCTTGAAAATGCTGAAAAAGCATTGGAACTCTACAAACTTAACCCACCTAGTTATATAGGTGATAGTTATTTCCAAATCGGCTATATCTACTTATTCCTTTCGGATGACATCAAGGCAGATAAGTACTTTGAGCAAGCAAAGAGTAGCTACATAGAGAACGGCCAATTAGAAAACTGGCATTATAAAGAGCAAATGATTAATAGAGCTAGGAACTAACCTCTCTAGTACTCATCAAACGACCAAGAGTCTGTTCCAGAATATGCATAATAGTGTATTTCACTTTCATGAGTGGTCCATGTTATGATTTGGTATAGATCTGTTTTTCATTAGAATAGATAGCCAAAGATTAATGATAGTACAAAAAGATATATAACAGAGTTGGTATGTTCATTTTGCTTTAAAAGTAAGACTCACTGAATTGACGCAGTGCCTCTCGTTCTTCTCTGTAAATCCCTCACCCTCGAATACGTGGCCTAGGTGGCCGTCGCATGCTGAGCAGCAAATCTCTACTCTAATCATCCCAGCCGAAGTGTCTCTATAGCGATTCACAGCTCCTTCAATCTCATCGTCAAACGAAGGCCATCCGCAACCTGAAGAAAACTTTGAGGTAGATTCATAAAGATCCTGACCGCAAGCTCGGCAAGAGTATGTGCCTCTTTCATAGTGGTCGTTGTACTCGCCAGAAAAAGGCCTCTCAGTGCCCTTTCCTTCAATCACGTGACGCTCTTCAGCGCTCAAATGCTTAACGTGCTCCTTCTTCATTTGATAACAATTGGGTCAGCTAGGCATGGCAACATTTTGTCTTCTTGCATAACGTTCGAGTCCTCTGATGTGGTAAAAAACACATCCTCATAAGTACGTATTGAAAAAGGTCCAACTCCTTCTTCTTGGTGATATCTAGCACAGTGGTCGTGAATCAGAGGTTTGCTATCATCTACCCACATATGAAGCTGGGCAATAAGAGGGGAGAGGCACATAGAAAATGCTGAAGCCAAAATGAGTCTTAAATTTTTCATAACGATTAATTTATGGATTATATTATATAGAGTAAAGCAACCTTCGTAGTTATGGTACGTTAAATTAGTAGATGGCGACATCTAACCTGAAACCGTTTCAAGGGCTTCTTTCTATCACCATTCGTAAACTATTAAACCTCTCATTGCTATGATGTATTTGTTCTTGTTGTTCGTTGTGTTTTCATTTGTTGCTGTAATCGAAAGTAGTGTTGAAGATGAATTTTGGTATGAGGAAGTTAGATGCGACGATGACAAACGCGACTAAGCTTAAACTCGTTTGCCTTGTTTTTGCTTATTTATTTACTCCTTGCACTTCAACTGCTCAGCTAACTGGTTGCGCAAACATTGAGCTAGGTCCTAACGTTTTAGTAGACTGTAATGACCCATGTGTTACTCTTGAAGCTGAGGTTGTTGAAGTAGGTACAACCACTCAGTACGATGTAATGTCCCTTCCCTATGCTCCTCCTTTCCCCTTTAATCAAGGGACAAATATCTTTATAGGCGAGGATGATGCATGGAGTGATGTAATTCCGCTTCCCTTTGACTTTTGTTTTTTTGGAGAGACTCATAACTCCATTATAGTTGGAGCAAATGGGGTGCTTACATTCGACCTGTCACTAGCTGGGCAATATTGTGATTGGCAGTTTGCTCAGTCTATTCCCAATTCAACGGGCGTCCCTTATCGAAGTTCCATTAACGGAGCATACCATGATATAGATCCTTCTGTGGCAGGTAATATTAGGTACGCAATCCTGGGTGATTATCCCTGCAGAACCTTTGTTGTAAGCTTTGATAACATCCCCCATTATCAGTGCAATTCAGAGATTACTAACCAACAAATTGTACTGTATGAAACAACGAATATCATAGACGTATATATCGAGGATAAGCCCATTTGTGGCTCTTGGAATGGTGGTAATGCCCTTATAGGAATTCAAAATGCAGGAGGTACCACCGCCTATGTTCCACCTGCACGAAACACAGGNCCATGGACAGCNTCGAACGAGGCGTGGCGTTTCTCGCCCAGTGGTGNTGCTNCATTTGANGTGGAGTGGTTCGACGGNTCTGGATCTTCAATAGGGGTGGGTGAGTCTATTGAGGTTTGCCCTACGGCTACAGAAACATTCACGGCTCAAGTTACCTATGACATTTGCGACGGTACCTGGGTTGTTGCAACAGACCAAATCGAAGTAACCATGGTCGGTGAAGTCACCACATCACTCACAACTGAGGTTACGTGCGGCTCGTACTCTTGGAATAACGTGACTTACAACTCCACAGGTATATACACCTACATCACAACCAACTCACTTGGGTGCGACTCAATTGCTACTCTCGATCTGACAGTTAACCTTGCAACCTATTCCATAGGAACAGCGGTTGCTTGCGAAAGCTACTCTTGGAATGGAGAGACCTACAATGAAACGGGATCATACCAATTCATTACTACAGGAGCAAGTGGATGCGACAGTGTGAGCACTCTGGAGCTTACTATTGTTGAGCCATCGTACTCATTCCAATTTGTAGAATCGTGTGAGCCATACCTATGGAATGGAGAACTATACGATGTGTCTGGAGAATACACCTTTAACACTTTGAACGCTGTAGGTTGCGATTCTGTTGCAACTTTAAGCTTAAATGTAAACTCTCCAACGGAATACATTGAGTCAATAGAATCATGCGATCCGTACCTTTGGAATGGGGTGCTTTATGATGTGTCCGGTCAGTACACGTATTCAACAACAAATGTGGCTGGATGTGACTCAACAGCGATCCTGAACCTAAGCATACTGACTTTTACTACTTCATTGACTCAGGAGAGTAGTTGCGCTCCTGTTCTGTGGAATGGAGTCATGTATGAAAGCTCAGGCTTGTATTCTTACACTACAGTTAATTCTCAGGGGTGTGATTCAATAGCGTCGCTTGATTTGACCATAAGCTCGCCTTCAAGCTCATACGAACTTGTTAATTCTTGTGAGTCGGTAACTTGGAATGGGGTGGATTACTCTGCGTCAGGCATTTATGAATACACTACTATTAACTCTGATGGGTGTGATTCAATTGCTACTCTGGACCTAGTGGTGAACTATCCATCGGAGTCATTTTCTACAGTGGAAACATGTATGCCATACCTCTGGAATGGGGAGATTTATGATGTTTCTGGAGTGTATACGTATGCAACAACTAACGCTTCAGGGTGTGACTCTTTGGCGACTTTAGATTTAAGCGTTCAGTCTTATACGAGCTCCTTATCGGAGCAAAGCAGCTGCGGCCCTTTGATTTGGAATGGTAGTGTTTACGATACGTCAGGGTTTTACACATACACCACTCAAAACTCTCAGGGTTGCGATTCCATTGCCACTCTTGATTTGACTGTAGGCTCTACTTCTAGCTCTTACAATTTTGTGAATTCTTGCGATGTGGTGACGTGGAATGGAATGGATTACACAGCTTCTGGAAATTATGAGTTTTTCACTGTAAATTCTGCTGGTTGTGATTCTATCGCATATTTAGAAGTCCAAATCAATGAACCCACAGCATCCCTCGAAATCGTTGATGCATGTGAAGAATTTGTTTGGAATGGAGAAGTTTACAACGAATCAGGAGTATACTCTTTTTCAACTTTTAATTCCGTAGGATGCGACTCCATAGCTACACTGGATTTAATGATTTACGGAGCTTCGCCTACAAATGTTGTTATAGAAAAAGAAGCCTGTAATGAATTCACCTGGAATGAAACCACCTATACAGAAAGCGGAGTATATTCTTTTGTAACAAACAACGAATTTGGTTGTGATTCAACCATCACATTGAACCTTGTAATCTATTCAGACAGACTTTTTATTCCCAACTCCTTCACCCCAGATAACGACGGAGTTAACGACGTATTCTTTCCAGTAGGAGAGCATGTAGACCTAAAAACATTAGAGATTTTCAACCGTTGGGGCGAACTAGTTTATCAGTCTGAATCCCTTGACTCTAAATGGAACGGAACCACATCAGGCGGCTTCTATTACTGCCCTGATGGCGTATACACGTACCACGTCGTTTACAAATGCCTAGCCACCACACATGAAAAGTTTGGCCACGTTAACCTTTTTAGGTAGTACTTTTACTACATGACTCAAGACTCTCTAGAGGTAATAAAGGCGCTTCATATCATCTTCGTGGTTACGTGGTTTGCAGGGCTATTTTACATAGTTAGGCTCTTTATTTACCAACGTGAAGCGCAAGATAAACCTGAGCGGGAGCGAGCGGTGCTGACTGAGCAGTTTAAGCTGATGAGTAAGAGGCTGTGGTTGGGAATTACTTGGCCTTCAGCGATTATTACTGCGATACTTGGTCCGTGTCTATTATATGACAAGTGGTCGTATTATTTAGCTGAGCCCTGGATGCACACTAAACTGGGTTTTGTAGTTCTGCTCTATTTGTATCACTTTGCTTGCCATATAATCTATAAGGATATGCAGAAGGACTATTATGGGATGAGTTCTATGGGGTTAAGAATTTGGAATGAGCTAGCAACCCTATTCCTGTTTGCAATCGTATTTCTCGTTGTATGCAAAAACTTCGACGCTCTTTACTTGGGAACAGGACTCATTGCATTAGCTGTTGCGCTAATGGTAGGGATAAAGATCTACAAGAAGAGAAGAGGAGTTTAAATCGTCATAGAGAATACCCTTGTTTGAGGTGCTTTTCTCAGTAGATGTAAGTCGAAGGCCATGCAAACATTTCTGATAAATGGTCTTCCTGCTTCGTGAACTTTTATATAGTCTGAACCGATTTCAATCAAACCATCGTCTTCCATTTCGCGGAGCTTCGACAGGGTGTCCTTGAGTTCAGGAAACTTCATAGAAGGGTCGCTGAAATCTGTGCGGAAGTGACACATGATGTTGAGGATGTGCTTTCTGATGATTAGATCTTCCTCGCTTAGGACGTGGCCTCTAAAGATGGGAATTTCTCCCTGAGATACCAGCTGTTCGTAGCCTTCGACTGTTTTAACGTTTTGGGCAAAACCGTACCATGAATCACTTATTGAGGACATGCCCAAGCCTATCATTAGCTGGGTTTTTCCAGAAGTGTATCCCATGAAGTTGCGGTGAAGCGTACCCCCGTCAACGGCTTTATATAAACTATCCTTGCGAAGTGCAAAGTGGTCCATTCCAATCTCTTCATAGCCCAGCTCGAGGAAGCGCTTCTTTCCAAACTCATAAAGCGAACGCTTCACTTCGTCTTTAGGCAGATCAGCTTCGCTATAGCCCCTTTGGCCTAAACCTTTAATCCATGGGACGTGAGCATAGCTGTAAAAAGCAATGCGCTCAGGCATAAGATCCGCAGTTTTCTCAATGCTATCCTTGATATTGTCTAGGGTCTGATGAGGCAGACCAAACACCAAATCATGGCTAATCGACGTATAACCAATCTCACGACTTTTCTCTGTCACCTCCTTTACTTGCTCGAAGCTTTGGATGCGGTTGATGGTTTTTTGCACTAGGGGGTCATAATCCTGTATGCCAAAGCTATTTCTTCTAAACCCAAGTTCATACAGCTTCTTCAGGTGATCCTCAGTAGTGTTATTTGGATGTGCCTCAAAGCTAAATTCATAATTTTTAGTCTTCTCACCCTTACTCATTATGCCACTGATAAGCCTATCCAAATTCTCAGTACTAAAGAAAGTAGGAGTACCGCCGCCCAAATGAATCTCTTTAATCCTAGGCGTGCCACCTAGGACCTTCAAGTATAATTCCCACTCCTTCAGTACGGCCTCGATATATGGCGACTCAACACTATGCCTCTTTGTGATACGTTTGTGACATCCACAAAAAGTACACAAGCTCTCACAAAACGGAAGATGTATATACAGACTTATTCCTTCCTTCTCATTACTCTCCTCAAAAGACTTCCTCAGGCTAGCCTTCCACTGCTCACTATTTATAGAGTCCTCACTCCAATATGGAACAGTCGGATAGCTTGTATACCTCGGTCCAGGAATATTGTATTTCTGAATAATACTCTGCACGGCTTCACTTACTTTTTTTCGAGAATCCGCACGGCGTCCCTTGAAAAATACGTAGCGATTAAATCTGCTCCAGCTCTCTTACAACTCAGCAAACTCTCCATAATTGCCTTCTCCTCATCAATCCAACCTTTCTCAGCGGCAGCCTTAATCATGGCATACTCTCCGCTTACTTGATAAATGCTCACTGGCACTACTGAAACTTGCTTAACCCTATGCACTATGTCCAAATAGGGCAATCCAGGCTTCACCATCACCATATCCGCACCCTCCTCAATATCAAGCATCGCTTCTTTCACGCCCTCAGTGGCGTTTGCAGGATTCATTTGGTATGTCTTCTTGTCCCCAAATCCCGGAGCAGAGTCCAGAGCATCCCTGAACGGTCCATAAAAACTTGAGGCGTACTTCGCACTGTAGCTCATAATCCCAGTATCAATCAACCCTTGCTCATCAAGTCTCTTCCTGATGGCAGCAATTCTACCATCCATCATGTCACTAGGAGCAACCATGTCAGCTCCAGCTCTTGCATGGCTAAGAGCCATCTCTGCCAGCACCTCAACTGTCGCGTCGTTGATAATCTTACCGTCCTCAACAATTCCGTCATGTCCGAAGGATGAATACGGATCCAGCGCCACATCAGTCATTACATGCATCTCTGGCACCTCAGCCTTTATCCCTCGCACAGCTTTCTGCATTAGTCCCTTAGGATTCACAGCCTCCGTCCCAGCATTATCCTTCAGCGAGTCATCCACTTGTACAAACAAGAGAACGGACTTAAGACCCATATCCCATAGTTTCTTTACATCCTCCACGGTAAGGTCCAAGCTCTTCTTCCAGTAACCCGGCATAGAGGCGATTTCCTTTATTTTGCCTTCGCCCTCAAGCACAAATAGCGGTGTAATGAAATCGTTAGCGCTAATGCTATTTTCCGCCACTAAATCTCTAATAGCAGAAGTAGTCCTAAGCCTACGTGGTCGTTTCACTAATTTGTTCATGACTTGTAGTTTTTTACAGCGTTTACAAAGGCTTGAGCGTGTTCTACCGGAATGTTGGGTAGTATCCCGTGTCCTAGGTTAGCTATGTATTTATTTTTTCCAAACCTGTTTATCATCTCCTTCACTCTCCTCTCAATTTCAGCTACAGGGCTCAGTAGGCGAGACGGATCAAAGTTTCCTTGAAGTGTGATATCACCACCAGTCCACTTACGAGCTAGTTCAGGAGTTACAGTCCAGTCAAGACCTACAGCACTTGCTCCACTTGCTGCCATCTTATCTAGCGCGAACCAACAACCCTTCCCGAAAACGATTACAGGAGCCTCTCCTTTAAGAGAGTCTATGATTTGCTGAATATATCTCCAGGAAAACTCCTCATAGTCAGTAGGCGAGAGCATGCCGCCCCAACTATCAAAGATTTGGACTGCATCAACGCCAGCTTTAATCTTAGCTCTAAGGTAAAGGATGGTAGTATCTGTGATTTTTTGAAGCAACTTGTGTGATGCCTCAGGCTGTGAGAAGCAGAACCCCTTAGCTTTGTCGAATGACTTTGAACCCTGGCCCTCAACAGTGTAGCAAAGAATGGTCCAAGGTGAGCCCGCAAAACCTATAAGAGGTACACTTGAATCGAGCTCCTTCACTGTCATCTTGATTGCCTCCATCACGTAGTCTAGCTCCTGCTCAACATCAGGTACCACTACTTTTTCTACGTCAGCTGCCGATCTCACTGGATTTTCAAGCCAAGGCCCCAGACCCATCTTCATCTCAAAAGGCACATTCATGGCCTGCGGTACAACAAGGATGTCTGAAAACAGGATGGCTGCGTCTGTTCCTACTTGGTTTATGGGCATCACTGTGATTTCAGTGGCAAGTTCAGGCGTTCTACATCTTGTAAAGAAATCGTACTTAGCCTTTAGCTTCATAAAATCAGGTAGGTAACGGCCGGCTTGACGCATCATCCAAACTGGTGGGCGTTCAACTTCATCTCCTCTAAGTGCTCTTAAAAACAGATCGTTCTTCATTTCAATATTGTTTCAATTGCCTTTTCTACGGCTGATTCAATTGTTGATGTATTGCTCACAGCGGTGTTGACTGTGTGCTTTCTTGCCTCTTTCTCTGTGGTTGACCCAATGCAAATTGCTCGACCTGAGAAATCTAGGTTTTTAGAGAAGAAACTTTCCACACCAGAAGGGCTGTAGAAAATCACAGCGTTTAAATCTCCTTCTATTTTTTCTGGAGTAAGATGTGTAGAGTAGGTCTCTATGATTTGGAGTTCTAAGCTAGCTTGTTTGAAGGCTTCTTCTACCTGTGGCATTCTTCTTTCTCCGCATATGAAGGTTGCTGGATATCCGTTTTTTACAGCGTGGGCGGCCATTTCAGACGATGTGTCAAATTTGTGCGACACTGTCGCACAAATCTGCTCTATGGCATTCTTTGTCTTTTCTCCAACGCATAAAATCTCCTTGCCTTGAAGTTGTTCATTGTTCGAAATACTAGCTATTGCGTTCTTAGAACTGATCATTACCACATTATGGGCGACACTGTTGCACAAATCTTCAGCGCTACCCTTAGCCTCAATTCTAATAAAGTCTCTCTCGATATAATCGCCCCCGTTTTTCCTTACTAAAGTCCCTAAATCTGCGCTCAATACCTTAGTCGATAATATCCTGGGCTTTTTAAAATGTGCCTTGATATCTTCCATAAGTTCAGCGCCACCCTGACTAAGAAGTTCTCTAGCCCAGATCTTACCCAACTCGCACCCCTCACTTACGCTACCAACATCAGAATCATGCTTAACCCTCAATTCCTCAGCTCCGTCAAGAGAATTTAACACTGCAGTAAACTTCACCTTATTTCCACTTACCTCAGCAATGGCACCAATTGGCGCTGTACAACCTCCTTCGAGTTCTCTTAAAAAAGCTCTTTCAATACTAACTGCAATACAGCTGTCCGTGTGATTTAGCACACCAACATTGGATCTCAATTCAGAATCCTTACTGCGTCCCACAATCATAATTGCGCCCTGAGCAGGAGCAGGCACCATCCAGTCCAATACTTCGATCTCATCTGGCAATAGTCCCAATCTCTCTAGGCCTGATTTAGCGAATATGGCGCCATGCCAAGAGCTTTTATCAAGCTTGTGCAATCTGGTATTGACATTTCCTCTAAGACCGACAATTTCGTGAGTAGGGTTGCGGTGTAACCATTGGGCTTTACGCCTTAAGCTGCCTGTTGCCACTACTGAATTTGTACAGTCTTTAAAGGCAACAATGTCACGAGTTTCACCGCGCTCAAGCACGGCAAATTCAGAAATTCCCTTTGGTAAAAGTGTAGGGACATCCTTCATGCTGTGAACAGCAAGGTCGATGTCGTTATTAAGAAGTGCTATGTCTAAAGTCTTAGTGAAAACTCCACTGATGCCTAGTTCGTAAAGGGGTTTGTCGAGGATAATGTCACCACGAGATTTGATCTTAATAATCTCTGATTCGAGGCCTTCAGCTTTTAAAAGGGCCTTAACCTTTTCAGCTTGCCAAAGCGCCAGATCGCTCTCCCTGCTTCCTATTCTAATCATACCTAAGCTAGTAAAGTTCTTCAAGCTTGAAGATGTCTTCTATCGCCTCAATCTCTGCCTCCTGTCTAGTGCTGTTGTTACGAAGGTGATTCGCAATTTGGCCGGTGATTTTTTGGACTAATTTATCCGTCACCTGAATGATGCTATTGTGCTGAGCAGAGTCAACTTCCTTAAGCATCTTATTCAGCTCGTTATCCTTGTATCCCTTTAGTCTGCTGTTTAAAGCGTGCAGCACAGGAACAATCTTGCGCGAGTCGATCCACTCAGTAAACTCAGCGTATTCCTCCTTAAGAATCTCAAGCGCCTGAGGTAGGTGAGTGAGTCTTTCTGCAAGGGCTTGGTTAGCGATTTTACTCAACTCATCAAGATGAACTAGGGTAACGCCATTAATGTCAGCTATAGCTGGATCAACATTACGAGGTAAGCTAAGGTCCAGAATCAAAATAGGCTTAGAGCGGTTGAGCATGGCAGTAGTGACTGTGGGAGTTTTCGCGCCAGTGGCGACAAACATTATGTCAGCTGCGTCGATTTCTTCTTGAAGATGGCTGATTTCTCGACTTGTAACGCTGTACTTCTTACTCAGATTTTCCGCCTTTTCAGAACTTCGATTCACAAGTGTGATACTGCTTGGTTTGGAGTGCTTCACAAGGTTTTCGCATGTGTTGCGCCCCATTTTTCCTAGGCCAAAAAGTAAAATTTTCTTGTCGCTCAAATCCTCTACTTCATTTCTGACGTACTGAACACCGGAAAATGAAACTGAAGTGGCGCCTGAGCTAAGAGAAGTCTCGCTTTTAATTCGCTTCGATGCCTTAATTACTTGACTTACTAATCTGTCGAGGAAGGCTTTAGAACTGTTGCACTCCATTGAAAGAGCGAACGCTTTCTTTACTTGGCCTATGATTTCAAAGTCGCCTATAATTTGAGAATCAAGTCCGCATCCTACAGAGAAGAGGTGCTTTACTGCGCTTAATCCTTTTTTCACATAAGCCTTCTCTTGAAGAGTTTTTATAGGTCCGCCAGAGATATAGCATAGAGCTTCCTGAAGAGTCGACACTTCAAGTCCTTCAGCGTAGATTTCTGTTCTATTGCAAGTAGAGATGACAAGGAAGTTATCTCCGCCCAAATTTTGTAGATGGTGGATTAATTCCTTCTGCGAATCAAGGTCTAGACTATAGAGCCCTCGGGTCTTTGTTTCAGTCTTCTTGTAAGAAAGACCTATTACAATGAATTCTTTGCTTAGCATCTACGCTCAATTAGAGTTCTAAGTGCAAAAATAGAATTGAGCTTAGATGATAAAACAACGCTGATAGGACTTTTAATATCACAATAGGTATCTGTGGATTTTGATATATCTTTGCTAACGGTTTTACTATATAAATAAAGAGTTTTAAGGTGAAATTTAAAACCAATCTAAATAGTGATTGAGAAAATATTAAATATCGCTGAAAGTTCTGAGCAGTTGTCACCTCTAGATAAGGGATTGATACTGCTCAATGTCAATCAGTTGGAGTCACATACAAATTTCATTTGGGATGAATTAACGCAGGAGTATATCCAGTTTCATTTTGGGCTAAAGGGTACTACTAAAGTTCATTTTAATCAGAAGCAATACACTATTGATTTACAGGAGGAGCAGAGCCTTCTCATCTATAATCCTAATCAAAAGCTACCTCTAGACATGGATGTCCAGAAAGACTCTAGTGTGATATCTCTGTTTGTAAAAATTGAGCTTTTTCATAGTTTTTTCTCAGAAGTGGCAGACCACATTCCTTTTTTAAATGAGGAGCATAGAAACAAGAAATACTATGATCAGAGTCCTATAACTCCTGAGACTATTCTTGTTTTAAACCAAATCAACAAGCTCAAATTCCAAGACCATCTTCAGCAACTATACCTTAAAGGCAAGGCATACGAGCTTATTAGCGTGTATTTTAATCAGAGTGCAGAAGCAGCGAAGTCTTGTCCTTTCCTTATGGACGATGAGTACCTGTCTAAAATCAAGCAGGTGAAAGATATTGTAGTGGAGAATATGATTAATCCACCCACTCTAACTGAGCTTTCTGAAGATGTCGGTCTCAATCTTAAAAAATTGAAGCAGGGTTTCAAGCAAGTATACGGGTCTTCAGTTTTTAATTTCTTATTTGATTACAAGATGGAATTTTCTCGCAAATTGTTAGACTCGGGAAAGTATAATATCAATGAGGTTGGTGAAAAAGTTGGCTATAGTACTGCCAGCCACTTCATTTCGTCTTTTAAAAAGAAATATGGGATTACCCCAAAAAAGTACGTTCTTTCTCAAAATCGCATTCGATAATTTTTTTAAATCTAAATGAAGTCAAAAACAGGGGTTTTATTAGTCAATCTTGGAACACCAGATAGTCCAAAAACTAAAGATGTAAGGAGTTATTTATTTCAGTTTTTAAATGACAAAAGAGTAATTGATTTACCGCTATTTATTAGATGGTTTCTGGTAAATCTCATCATTGTTCCATTCCGAGCCCCAAAATCTTCTAAGGTTTATTACGATTTATGGTCTGAAAAAGGATCACCAATCATTTTTCATACTCAAAATCTCGCACAAAAGCTACAGAAAAAACTAGGAGAAGACTTTTATGTTGATTTTGCTATGCGCTATAAGAACCCTTCTCTTAAAGAGATCTTAACAGAATGGAAATTAAAAAATTTTAAACAGATTATAATCCTGCCATTGTTCCCTCAATATGCTTCGGCTACAAATGGATCTGTTATCGAATTAGCGATGAAAGAAATACAAAATTGGTGGGTAATACCAGAAATAACCTTTGTATCTCAGTTTTTTGATAACGAGTTGTTTATTCAGGCATTTTATGAAAATGGTATTAAATATAATTGTGATGATTATGATCATATTTTATTTAGTTTTCATGGTTTGCCAGAACGTCATGTAGATAAAGTTTATAACAACAGTTTATGTTCTGATCATGATTGTGATCGTGGTATCAGTGATAATGATGATAACCTGTTTTGCTATAAAGCGAGTTGTTATGAAACAGCTCTAAGAATAGCAAAGAAATTAAGCTTAAAAGAGTCAAATTATACTGTTTGTTTTCAATCCAGGTTAGGTCGGGGTTGGCTTGAACCGTTTTCTGATAAAGTAATAGAAAATCTTGCCAAACAGGGGAAAAAAAAGATTTTAGTTTTTTCGCCTGCATTTGTTTCTGATTGTCTTGAAACAATTATTGAAATTGGTGATGAATATCAGGAAATTTTTGAAGAATATGGTGGAGAAAAAGTTCAACTTGTTGAAAGTTTAAATGATTCTGATACTTGGGTTGACTGCCTTGAACAAATTGTAATGAAACGAACAATTTAAATTTTGACATGAGATATGAGAGGTCGTCTAAGCTATTTATGGACGCAAAACAAACGATTCCTGGTGGGGTTAATTCTCCTGTAAGAGCTTTCAAATCTGTCGGCGGAACTCCGGTGTTTATGAAGAGCGCCAAGGGAGCTGAGCTTCTCGATGTAGATGGAAATAAATACATCGATTATATCAACTCATGGGGTCCCCAAATCCTAGGGCACGCTTTTGAGCCCGTAATCACTGCAATTAAGAAGGTGGCGGATAAGGGAACGTCGTTTGGGACACCCTCAGAGATAGAGGTGGAAATCGCTAATCTGATAACTTCTATGGTTCCAGGCGTAGATCAAATTCGCATGGTAAACTCAGGTACCGAGGCCTGTATGAGCGCTATTCGCCTGGCTCGTGGCTTCACCGGCCGTGAGAAAATAATCAAGTTCGCTGGTTGCTATCACGGCCATTCAGACGCCTTCCTCATTCAGGCAGGGTCCGGTGCCATGACCTTTGGCACCCCTAACAGCCCTGGAGTAACCCAAGGCACTGCAAAGGACACCCTTCTCGCTCAGTACAATAACCTTGAAAGTGTTGACGCCATCATCTCGGAGCATGGTCCAGATATCGCAGCTATGATCATCGAGCCGGTAGCCGGAAATATGGGGTGCATTCCTCCAGCCTCGGGATTCCTGGAATCCATCCGTGCACTTTGCACTGAGAAAGGCATAATTCTTATTTTCGACGAAGTAATGACTGGCTTCCGTCTAGCGCCCGGAGGAGCCCAAGAATACTATGGCATCACCGCTGACATCACGTGCTTTGGCAAAATCATCGGTGGTGGCCTCCCAGTCGGCGCATTTGCTGCCCGCCATGAAATCATGAACCATCTTGCCCCAGCCGGCCCAGTATATCAAGCCGGCACCCTCTCCGGCAATCCCCTCGCAATGGCAGCAGGCTACAAAATGGTCAAGCACCTCCATTCAAATCGTGACCTATACGTCACCCTTGAAAAAACAACAGCCCGACTAGAAGACGGTATCCGCGACGCTCTCGCGAACTCTGGTCACTCCTTCGTTATCAACCGAGTTGGTTCCATGATTAGCATCCACTTCACGGCAACCCCAGTTGTCGACTTCGATACAGCTAAAACAGGTGATAACGACACTTTCAAACGATTCTTCCACCACATGCTAGACCACGGAATTTATCTTCCGCCATCAGCGTACGAGACTTGGTTTGTTTGCTCAGAAATAGGAGAGGAGGAGATTGAAAAAACCCTCGAAGCGGTTAGAAAATTTGACTAGAGTAGAATTGCTAGTATCATAAACAGAGCGCAAATGCAAAACCCTATAATAGTTAATATACCGTATAATGCATAGTATGACTTTAGTCCCTGTATTCCATCAGCAAGACTTCTGTTGTCCCCAGTTTGCACCGCTCTCTTAAGTCCGTTACCTGCTCTATTAAGATAATTTGTTGAAATAAATAAAATGACAAAAGGAATGACACAAACTAAAAACACATTTAAAGTTCTAACTTGTTGAGCAAATGAGACTGCATAGGCCAACCCCCCAATCACCAAAGTCACAATTATTACATAAACCACCCAAAGTATAATAAAAGCAATTGCGATGTAATTCAGGACCGCAAAAAATTTAGTCCATTTGCCAAGTGAAAGTAGGTTTGTCTCAGATCCTGCTAGACTTAAATAATTCTCAGTTGACTTGACCTCTTTGAAATGTTGATTTATATCAGCATTTTCTGAGTTTACTGGAGCTTTGTTGCTATCCTCGTTTTCCATTATTAAATTGTTAGGTAATTTCTTAATAAAGCTAATCAGCAATATGAGAATCTGACACTTAGCTTATTTAGTTTTTTCTACAGTACTTCTTTCTTCGTCTTCTTATTCCTAAATTGTACACATGAAAAATCTTCTATTACTTATAGCTCTATTCATTTCTTTTAATGCTTTAGGGCAATCAACAGTGGAGCGTCCAGTGCGAGTCTGTGAAAACATGCCTAAGCTTGCTCAATGTGCAGATGAAGATGCAAAATCATCTGATCATTGCACTCAGATGACAGTTATGCAATTAGTGGCTGATGAAATCAATTATCCTACTGTTGCTCAGTCTGCAGGAGTTGAAGGAACAGCATACGTTTCTTTCATTGTTGAAAAAGACGGTTCTGTAAACGACGTTAAGCTAATGAGAGGTCCTGGCGATTCTGAAGCTCAACTAGCACTTTCTGCTGAAGCCGTAAGAGCAGTTAGACTTCTTCCTGACTTTACTCCAGGTACAGATGAAGAGGGTAAAGCTATTAGAGTAAACTTCGTAACTCCAGTTAGATTCTTACTTTCTAAATAATTATTTATTCTAAATATGAAATATCTACTGCGTCAGAACGCTCTGGCGCATTTTTTTTGCCAGTAAAAGGAGGGTACATAGCTGTTAAGTAAAGCAAATATGCGTCTACTTGAAGTGACCATCTAATAGTACCCACATTAAAGTTGTGCAATCTTTTAGGGTACTCTCCTGTGAATATTATAGATAGGATTGCAACAAATGAAAATATTTTAGAGATGATGCTTCTAATAAAGAGTATTATGAAATGAGGAATTCGCACATAAAAGAAACCAAACAATGTTCTTAGCAGTAGGTCAACAATGTTTAAGGAATGTATGTGTGGTATTTCTAGATTAAACCCTTTTTGTTTTACATCTAATCCAAATTCAGGATATGTGTCAAATAAATTTGCTCTACTAGCTTGATATCTAACTTTCCATTTCAAATAGTTTACTTGGAAATTGAATAAATGACTAGGGTAAACTTTGATAGAAAGAATCAATAAGAATGAAATGAATCGTACAATCATAGATGCTATTCCAACAAAGAATAAGCATATTCTATGGGGTAAACCAATTACAAGCCAACCAAAGATTAATCTAATTATTAAATCCCTTTTGCTAAAACTGCTTTGGTGATTTATCTCAAATAGCATGCTGTACTTTAATTAATGTTTAAATTTATGAAATGATTCATGGGACGCATAACGCAGAGCCTGACTCTAGAAATGAAAATATCAAAATTTCCATTAATGGAGAGCTTTTCAATAGAGATAAGGCAAAGATTTCTGTATTCGATAGTGGATATTTGGTAGGTGATGGTGTGTGGGAAGCAATGCGTCTTTACAATGGAAAGCTGGCTTTTTTAGACATGCACCTCGATAGGTTGTGGGCGGGTGCAAAGGCGATTCATCTAGTCTTGCCCTTTTCTAGAGAAGAGCTAACTGATAGCATAAGAAAGGTTCTTGAGTCAAATGCTATGCATTCAGATGTCCACATTCGTGTAATGGTGACTCGTGGCATCAAGAAGACTCCGTCTCAGGATCCTCGCCTAACGGTGAGCGGGCCCAATGTAGTAATCATTGCTGAACATAAGAAGGCGAATGAGGAATCGACTAAAAAAGGGATTACTCTCTTCACTAGTACGGTAAGGAGAGGGGCGCCTGATTATTTGGACCCAAGACTTAATTGCCACAGCAAGCTACACGAGGTTCAGGCTCTATCTCAAGCAATCGAGGCAGGTGCAGACGAAGCTCTTATGCTAGATACTCGTGGATTTGTGTCGACTTGTAATGCAACGAACTTCTTTGTGGTTAGGGGAGAGGAGGTTTGGACTTCGACAGGATCATATTGCATGAATGGCATAACACGCCACAATGTAATCGTGGCTTGCAAGGCAAACGGGATAATATGCAAGGAGAAGGACTTCTCCTTATTCGACGTTTACTCAGCAGATGAGGCCTTCGTGACAGGGAGCTTTGGCGGGCTTACGCCAGTAGTAAAAATTGATGGGCGAGTTATAGGCTCAGGTACAATTCCTGTGACAAACAAACTTAGAGAGTTATATAAACAAATGATTGACCAATGCTAAATCAGAAGTCACGTCCAGTTAGGATATGCTTATGGTCAGGTCCCAGGAATATCTCAACGGCTCTGATGTATTCATTTGCTCAGCGCACTAACTCTCAAGTTTACGATGAGCCACTTTACGCCCATTACCTGAGTAATGTAAGTGAAGACAAGTGCGTTCAACACCCATCTTACAAGGAGGTGCTCAATTCTATGGAGCACGACGGAGAGAAGGTTGTAGATATGATGTTGGGAAATTTTCCAGCTGATACTGAGTTGGTATTCTTTAAAAACATGACCCATCATTTATTAGGACTTGATAGGTCTTTTATGAAGGAAGTTGTAAATGTGATTTTAACTCGTGATCCTGAGGATATGCTTCCTTCTTTTGATAAGGTGATAGAATCGCCTGGGATGGAGGATGTTGGGTATGCTGCTCACATTGAACTGATTGCTGACCTTGAGTCAATGGGGGCAAGCTACATCGTATTAGAGTCAAAGGCGATTTTAGAAGACCCTGAAGGACAACTATCTAGAATCTGTCATGCAGCAGGTGTTAAATTCGACGAGGCTATGCTCAGCTGGGAGAAAGGAGCTAGGGAAGAGGATGGCGTTTGGGCTGAGTTTTGGTATAAAGGGATACATAACTCGACTGGATTTCAACAATATAGAAAGAAGGAAGAGCCTTTTCCCCAACATTTAAAGCCACTTCTTGAAGAATGTAAACCACTATTTCAAAAAATTATAGGATGAGGCAAATTTTACTTTTCTGCTCGCTAGCGCAGATTTACCCAAATCAATCTACATATTCCTTCAATATCATTTCAACTGCTTTGAGCAACCTAATTTCTAAAGTAAAAGTCTATAATATAGTCGATTAAGCTGTTTTTGGTGTTTACTTTGTTTTGGTAGAGCACAAAAATGGCACTCAACACATTCAGAAAATTGTAATCCGCTAATAAATAAGAAATAATGAAGAATATAATCTCTCTAATTATTGCAGTTTGTTGCTTACTTATTTCTCAGAAGGCTATAGCCCAAACTAACATCAGCTTCAAACTATCCCACCAATTCAATGGAGCTATAGCTCAAGAAGGTCAAGTTTACTCTATACAAGGGGCAGCATTTTCTTACGAGAGAATTCAATACTATCTCAGCAACTTCGTTATTACTCACGATGAAGGTCAAGTAACTGAATTGGGCGATTTAGTTTTTCTTGTTGATTCAGACCACGGATCCACTTATGATTTGGGATCTCATCCTATCTATCATGTAGAGCAAATAGAATTCAGCGTGGGTGTGCCTGAGCATCTAAATCACCTTGATCCTTCTACATATGAGTTAAATCATCCTCTAGCTCACCATAATCCTTCAATGCACTGGGGTTGGACTTCAGGATACAGATTTCTTTGCTTGGATGCTCACTCTGCTTTAGACATAGTCCAAATCCATGCATTAGGCGACGCCAACTACTACTCACAAACTCATGAGATAAACCAAACCGCCAATACAGTAAGCGCAATTGAAATCAATTTCGACGCTAACTATGATCAGATTCTAACTGATGTGAGTGTAATTGGAGGAGTATTCGAGCACTCAGAAACAACTCCCACAATTGTTCAAGCATTAGAGAACATGCAGAACCTTGTTTTCTCGTACTCAGTTGCAAGCACAGATGACCTTTTGGATCAACCTTCAATAAATATTTACCCTAACCCCGCTACTTCTTTTATAAAAGTTGAAGGAGCTCAACAGGGCGATATAATCAAGGTCATTGATGTAAATGGTAGAGTAGCATTGTCAGAAGTCTTTGTAAGTGCTACTCTAGATGTATCAGATATAGAAGCTGGAGCATATACTGTTGTAGTTGAAGGTGTTTCTAACAAGCAATCAAGGCTTTTAATTCTAAGGTAAGTGACAGCTAAGTCAGTAGGATTTCTTACACTTCTGTTTGCAGTTATGGTTTCTTCTTGCGGAACAAGACAGCCAGAGGCTGAATTTCCTTGGCTTGAAACTCCCAGCCATTTCCCTGAAATAAACCACCCAGATGATAACGAGTTAAGCCTTGCTCGTTGGGAGCTAGGAAAACGTCTTTTCTTCGAGACAAAACTCTCAGTAGACGGAAGCAAAAGTTGTGCTTCTTGCCATTTTTCAGAATCTGCTTTTGCAACCAACTTCCCCACCAATAAAGGAGCATTTGGGGCTGATGGTACTCGTAACTCACCATCTCTTGCCAACATAGGCTACCATCCTTATTTCACGAGGGAAGGAGGGGTGCCAACTCTAGAAATGCAAGTACTTGTCCCCATACAAGAAGAGGACGAGTTCCACAATAACATCCTTGCCATTGCTGACACATTAAGTCAAGACTCCACATATGTTGTGGCTTCTCTTAATGCCTACGACTCAGAGATTACTCCCTTTGTTATTACTCGTTCCATATCAGCTTTTGAGCGAACACTAATCAGCGGAGGTTCTCTTTACGATAGATTTCTTGCAGGCGACTCAACAGTGTTGTCTAATTCAGAACTCAGTGGTTTAGAAGTGTTCATATCTAAAGGCTGCTCCAACTGCCACAACGACTTCCTTTTAACCAACTTCGAAATCATTAATAACGGTCTTTATGAAGAATACTCGGACCCAGGTCTTTTCAATTTAACTGGCAATACAGAAGACATAGGAAAGTTCAAAGTCCCTTCTCTTAGAAATGTCACCATTACATATCCCTACATGCACGATGGTTCATTAGCTACTTTAGATGATGTTTTTGATCACTACGTCTCTGGTGGAAGCTCGCATCCCAATAAGTCAGAATTAATTACACCTATATCTCTCTCAGAGGAAGAGCGATCAGATTTGAAGGCCTTCTTTGAAACTCTCCGAGACAACTCTTTTATTGAGTGGTCGTCTAGCCTGTAATTCTGCTGGATAATTATTTGAGGATTGAACTTCTGATAATACATCGTTGAGTTATAACTTGACCATTGAAAATAAGTAGCAATGAATTTTAAGAATAAATTAAGAGCTGTGTTTGTTTTGGCCTTAGCCTCTTTATCAGGGCAAGCCCAAACCTTCCATGAAGACATCGCACCCATCATTTACGACAACTGCACAAGCTGTCACAGAGTGGGCGAAATAGGGCCTATGCAATTCACTACCTACGATGAAGTGAGCTCGCAGGGTTCATTCATCGAATACGTGATTAACTCAGGCATCATGCCACCATGGACGCCTGACCACAACTACCAAGAATTCTTAGGTGAGCGTTACCTGACTGAAGATGAAATTGCATTATTCTCTGATTGGGTTGCTGGCGGTATGCCGGAAGGAAACCCAGCAAATAACCCCGGCCTACCTGAATTTCCTGACGGCAGCCAAATCGGCGAACCCGACCTCGTACTCGAGATGACGGAACCATATGTGCACACAGGGGACGGAACGGAGCAGTACCAGGTGTTTGTTCTGCCTACTGGTCTTACTGAGGAGAAGGAGGTAAGAGCTGTAGAAATACGCCCAGGAAACAGCAATATTGCGCATCACGGTCTTGTAGGTTACACAAGTAACCAGAATTCAATAAATCAGGCTATTGCTTTGGATGATGCGACAGAAGATCCTGGTTATGAGAACTTTGGTAGTTATGGTGTGATAGTAGAAGATGATCTTTTTGGCGGGTGGGCTCCAGGCATTGAGGCTTTGTCTTTCCCTGAAACAATTGGCAAAAAGATGGCGCCTGATTCGTATCTTCTTCTTCAGATGCACTATGGCGGAAGTTTAGTTGATGAGTCAGACCTTACTAAGGTTAATGTGTTCTTCCACGACGTACCCATTGAAAGAGAGGTGGAGACTTACTTGATGAGCCCTGAAAACTTGAATGAGCCTTTTTACATTCCAGCTAACCAGGAGGTGAGTTTCCACGGTTCATTCTACGTGTCAAATGACGTTAGTTTGATTTCTGTGATTCCTCACTCGCACCTGCTTGGAAAGTCTTGGTATTCTTATGCGACTTCTGGGGATAATCAGGATACTATTCCAATTATATCTATCCCTAACTGGGACTTCCACTGGCAGGGGATTTTCACTTACCCAACATTGAAGCATATTCCAGCTGGCTACACAGTTCACGCAATTGCTGAATACGATAACACGGTTAACAATCCCTACAACCCCAATAATCCTCCACAGCCGATGTGGTTTGGCGACTACACAACAGATGAGATGTATGTGATGTTCTTCCAGTATGTAAACTACTTGCCGGGAGACGAGAATATCAGCATTTCCAACGTTGAGGATGTAGAGCTGGTATATGGTGAGAGTCAGCTGTTCCCGGTTTGGCCTAATCCAGCCTCAGCTAATTCAACTGTGTCTATAGGCTTCCATGTCCCCGAAAGTGGGGAAGAAGTAAGCATAGATTTATATGACATTACTGGAAAGCATTTAGATACTTGGCTTAATTCTGCCAGCTACCCTGAGGGCTATCATCTAGTGAGGCCTCATCTGGGTGATCTTACAGTTGGCTCATATGTGTACAGATTGACTACTTCTGGCGGTTTCAGCGCAAGCAAGACGCTTCAGGTAGTACGATAGAAGCAGCCTATTTGACCTTAATCATCAACGAGGTCGAAGAAGGTTTGCTTGAAAAAATCAAGGTGCTCAATAATTGACTCTCTCCAATAGGGCCAGTTATGGGCACCTTTTCTTTCTGAGTATATGTAGTTGTAGTGCTTCTCCTTTAGGACTTTACTAAGCGATCTATTTGCTTCAAGGAAAAAGTCCTCTGTACCGCAGTCTACGATGAATCGCCAGCTACCTGTCTTTCTTGATTCTGATTCGCTCTCAGCGATGTAAACCACGCTGTTTTCCTCCCAATTGCTATAGTGTTCAGAGTGATTTCCCAGGCGCAGAGGAATTTCCCAATTTCCAGGAAAGGGCCTAAGGTCTACGCCGCCACTCATACTGCCAGCTATTGAAAAGACTTCAGGGTTTCTTAGACTTAGATACATGGCTCCGTGTCCACCCATGCTGAGTCCTGTTATAGCCCTATTGTTGATGTGAGGCTGTGTTCTGTAGACTCTGTCCACTGTTGGGACTAATTCGTCAATGATGTAACTCTCGTACTTCATTGTGCTGTCTATGGGGCTATCTAAGTACCAGCTTGTTTTTTCTCCATCAGGACAAACGAAAATAAAGCTATATGCTGAAGCAAGACTGTCTAACTCTGGAACACGTCTTAGCCAATTTCCATAGTCTCCACCAGCTCCGTGTAGAAGGTACACGACAGGGTAATACCACTCGCTTTCTTCATAATTGTCAGGAAGGATGACTGTACTTCCTATGCTCTTCTGCATAGTATCGCTGAACACCCACAGTGTGTCTACTCTAGCACTAAGTTGAGCTGAGTATAAAAGCGCTATTGATAGATATGCTAATCGCACACAACAAGCCTTTGAACGTCAGTTTGGTCAGTTTCAGTTCTTACCTCTACTGTGTAAACACCAGGTCCCCAATCTTCAACTACTACGTCGAATAGAGCAGTTTGCTCACGTACAAGTCTTCCGCTTGAGTCGTAGATCCTAACTAGCTCAGCTGAGGCAATGCCTCTAAATGAAAACTTTGTAGATGATGGATTAGGTACAATGCTGAACGACGCAGGAGTAAAAGCAGTTTCAATCCCCACAGGAGAGGTGAACTCATAAAATTCATATTCAGCCCTTGCAGGAGAGAGGGTCATAGCCTCTTCGTTCATCGCTCTTATGTAGAATTTCCAATCCTCAGGGTTGTCTATATCAATTGGTAAAAGCCCCTGATAAGTGCCTCCGCCTAGGTTTGCCATTTCATATGCCACAAAGTGAGAGTTGTACTCGCTTGTTGTAGCCATCAGTTGCACGCTAGTTTCACTGTTTACGGATGCTAGGATGGGCATGAAAGTCCCCGGGTTGCCATCAGGGTTATTTACTACACTGCCTAGAGAAATGCTGTAGATTTCAGGAGCATTTACATTTAATTCTGGAAGAGATTCTAGGTACTCTAATCTTTCAGCTGCAGATGACGAAATCCCTCCAAATCCCCAGCCTGTAAATAGAGCCTCACTTACATTTTGTGTGTGGAGGTTCATCGGAAAGAGCTTGTTGTTGTCTGCTGCAACCATATCCTCAGCCAGAGCTTGTATCTCAAAAGCCTCAGCTTCAAGTTCTGATGCATCGAGAGACTCTTCCATGATAGTTCTCATGTGAGCATTGTATTGTTTTCTGTAGAGGGGATTGTTCAGAAGCAAATGAGCAAGTGGTCTGTAATCACCCTCATTTTCTCCCATATACGGGGTGTAGTGGTATAGGTTGTTTGGGCTGTAATAATCCCATCCAAGTAGAGCCCCCACAAAGGTGTTGTCCATATCCCAAGGAATCATTTGCCATAGCCCGTTTTCCGAGAGATACATGTAGTAATTGTGGATGTAGTATCCGTTGTAGGTATCCAGGTTTAAGAGTACTTGATTTGCAGCAAAAGCCCAAAGCACTCTATCAACGTTAAGCTTGTTTTCAATTTCCGATGGGTTTAGGTTGATGGTGTAAATGAGATCCATCAGCTCAGCCCATCCGTGATCAGATTTCAGAACGTAGCTGTTGTAGTAATCTGTAGAATCTGTTCCTAGCCAATGCATAGAAGGAATTCCGCCATCTTCGCCCTCGTCTCCACAAAACACTCCAGAGCCGTCACACTTAAATAACACACCGTCATTTTCATCAAAGTGTTTCCTTAGAAACTGTTTATTGATAGACTCTGTGTTTACATAAATACCCGTGTATTCTTCTTGAGTGTGAAGAGCTATGAGGTTGACCTCTGGGGAAGGCATGTATCGTTGATAGATTTGGGCTCCTACATATTCTTTAGCAAAAGTTGGATCAAGCCAAGCGTTTGCAAGCTTCACCTTGTGATATCCCATAAGCTCGCTATCCTCATGCCAATAGTTGAAGTCTAGGTTATAAGGTACCTTCACATTTCCTTCATCATTTGGTAGGCAGAATGTAGAATTCCCCTTGTAACGCACTGCAACGCTATCTATCACGATGTCATCCAGCGATACAGTCGCAGGAATACGTAAAGATGGGTTGTTGAAAAAAGATGTAACTAGAATCCCGTGGTATCCAGGATTTTCAAAGTCAACAAACATGCTTCTCACTATGTCTTTGTCGTACAGTCCGCCTGCTTCATCGTAATGAACTTGAGGGTCGTGAACAGTAATTTGTTGAGCTTGCACTAGGCTAGTCGAAAAAACAAGAGCTACTAGTGTGAGAAAGCTTAGTTTGTATTCTTTTTTCATGAGTGTTTATTTGACAATCAGTCTTGAAGATACGACTCCTGGGATAGAAAGAACATATAGTCCAGTAGGTTCACCACTTAAATCGATGGAGAAACTGCCTGAGCAAGATCCTTTTTCGATAATTCTTCCCATTGCATCTGTAACAGTGTACTCTTTAATTTCTCCAGAATTTATGCTTGCGAAGAAAATTCCTTCAGATGGGTTAGGGTAGATGCTGATTGTAGGTTTTTCAGATGGTTCTTCTATGCTTGTAGGCGTTCCTATCTGGACGTTGTCTATCCATGTGTGGTTTCCACCGCCTCCAACATTTACAAACGCAATTTCTCCGCAAACAGCACCAGAGCCATACCAGTAGTTGGGAGGAGTGATTGTCACTGTTTCCCATGCAATTTCTCCTCCTGTATCATACCAAAACCATGTGTAGCAATCCTCAACACTCAATTCGTCTCCATATGCTGACCACATAGGCATCCAATTTTCCTCAGTATCTAGTCTACACCAAATCTCTAATCCATCAACATAGCTAGAGTATTTCCTATGAGCGTAGTCAAAGTGGATCACATCTACTGCTGTAGGGTCAAACCCTGGAGTAATCAGCATATCAAATGCTCCTTCAGTATTAGTCCAGTAATTGGGGAATTGAGCAACGCCGTTAGTCTCGTCTAATAAATCGTAAGATTGTTCCCAAGCGTGACCTGGGCAGTCTAGTCTCCAGTTCTCTGGTGGGAAAACTCCTGAGTCGAAGTCCTCCTCGAGTCCCCAAGGCTCAGTTACTCCCTCATTTACAACTGTGATGAGGTCTACCCATGTTCTAGTGTTGGAGTTGCCATTAGCATCTGTAACAGTTAGGCTTACGTCATAAGATCCTACAGCATTGTAGTCAACATAAACGTCTGTTCCGCTTGAAGTAGCTGGAAGGCCTCCTTCAAACACCCACTCGTATGTAGCTTCATCGCATTTCACAACACTCACATCTGTAAAGTGGATGGGTGCAGGGTGGCATGGATTTGCAAGATTCACTTCTGTTTTATTTCCCATAAATCCAGCTACTACTTCTGAGTCTTCGTAGAATGTGCTTTCGTGTACAGATCTAGATCCAGCCACTCTAATTAGTCCCTCGCAGTAGTTGGGCTGAAGGAAAACAGCAGGAGTAATAATTGGAAGGCCGGCATTGAAAAGCTCCCAGTCATTCATAGAGTCATTTCTGTAGTAGACAGCTCTTGTAGTTCCTAGGTATAGTCCGCCTTCAGTTCCACGTTGGTGAGCTATGCTTACTACGTGCTCATCGTCCAGGGTAGAAGTGGTAAGGTTCTCCCATGTGTCTCCAGCGTTTTCAGATTGGAAAACTAGGTAGTCATCCTGTGTCCCAAGGAGTATTGCGTACACTCTGTCTGCGCTGTAGCTGTCTACATCCAAGTAAATTGCTTTATTGTTGTTGAAGTCAGATTGGAAGCTTGAAATACTGATGTTTTCCCATGTTGTGCCTCCGTCTGCAGTAGTGTGAATTCTCCAAGAAGAACCGTTCTGCTTGTGACTTACATAGATCCTGTTGGGGTCCAAGGGGCTTACTTTTACGCTGATGATTTTCTCTCCCTCAAAATCGTGAACAAGTGAGAATGTAGCTCCGCCGTTTTCTGTAACCCATAGCTCAGTACCTACAGGCGAGTAGAACTTGTTGTAGTTAGTGGGGTCCCAGTCGAAGTTGCCGTACTCGCCGTACCAATATGAAGTGTTTGGGTTTTTAGATCCATCAAATGGTGCGCCGCTAATTCTAGTAAATCTGTCGTCTGAGAAGTTGAATGCTCCTCCGTCGTGATAACCCCTTGTTCCATCTCCTGGATTTACAAATCCTCTGAAATTATCTCCAGCAAGTTCAGCTAACCATCCTCCGCTGGTGTCGCTATCAGCTCCCCAGTGGTACAGTTCGTCATTTCTAATCATTGTTCCGTTATGGTAAGTACCGCCCACCATTACATTGCTCGCTCTCCATCCAGCTTGCCAACCCCAGAAGTCTGTACCGTGTAGTCCGTACATCCTAGGCTCTGTATAATCTCCCTCGTCAGAAGAGTAGTAAAGCCCACCGTCAGAGGCTATCCACATATCAACATCTCCATTTTCTTGAGTAAAGAATTTGATGTCGTGTACATCTGCGTGTGTGTACCTATCGTGAGTAAACTCGCCAGACCAGGTAACCCAGTGCGCATTGAGAGACCATGATTCTCCAGTGTTTTCAGTTCGCCAAACACTTATACCAGCTGAAAACTGCTTGTTAGGATCAGTAGGTGATGCGCCATGAGCAAGGTCGTAGTAATACTGTCCTCCGTCGCCACTTCCGTCGCTACTCCATCCAAGAATATTGGGGTTTGTATCTACTTCCCATGGACCTCCAGGTCCGTCGCCACAGCAAGAAAACTCAAAAGTCTCCCCGCTGTCGCTACTCACGTAATAGCCAAATAAACCTCCACCATCAGGCGTAGAGCCAGAGCAAAGAGCGTATACTTTATCAGGATCAGCAGGGCTTACTGATATCTCTGCTCTCTTTTGTTCTTCTCCTTCTAATACATCTGGCCACCCAGCTCCAACGCCCACTTCGCTAAAAGTATCACCTCCGTTATCTGAGCGCATAAACACAGTCTCTGACCCTGAAAGTCTAACAGTGTATAAAATGTCAGGGTTAGTTGGGTGCTGTTCAAGTTCCATGTATTCACCGACAGCGATAAGCTCCATTGTGGTGCCATTGTCAGCGCTAAACCAAAGTCCTTCATTAGTAGCTGCAAAAAGCCCTTCATCTGTGAGCATCAGAGTCCTATACCATTTACTTGAATTTGCAAAAGCTAAACCTCCACATACAGTCCAATTTTCTCCACCATCTTCAGAACGGTACAGTTTTCCGCCTCCTTCTCCAAGCCAAACCAGATTCTCATCATTCCTGTCTATCTCTATGCTATAAACAGAAGTGACAGGCAGCTCCTCAGTGATAAGCTCCCAATTAAGTCCTTTATTTGAGCTTTTATACATTCCTGAAGTAGCAGTTCCGCAGTACACTACCTCAGGATTTGAATATGATTGCTCAACTGTATATACGTGGCATGCACCAGGGGACTGCACCTGAAAATACATCGCCACCTCCGGATCATAATGCCATGGCCCAGCCTGTTCCCACTCTCCAGACCTTAGCTGTTGCGCCTGCTTGTAGCTAGCGGCATAAGCGTCATCCACCTCAGGCTTAGGAGCCTGCACCTGCCTTAACCAACGCTTATAGAACTGACTGTGCTGATTTTTCAACTCTGGATTTAGCTCACGCCAAACCTCAAATCCACTCCTTATAGCCTCTACTTCATCAGGCTGCTCATACATAAGTTCAGCCCAATCAGGAAGTTGAGAATCGCCTTTGTATGAAGTTTGGGGTACATATTGAGCAAGGTTGAAAGTAGGTAAAGCACTTATAATTAACAGGATAAGCGCCCTGGTTAGAATTCTGTTTTCTTGCATTCATGAAAATTACAAAACATACGCGCTGAAAGCATAGCTTTACTGCTGTGAAAGCGCTAGAACTTAAAAAGTTGATCTTGACTGAAATGAAGGCTCAGTTAGAGTTGAAAATCTCCTCTACTCAATCTGATATTGCATCTATTCAGGACTCTAAACTTTCTGCGACCAAGAGCTCTGCAGGTGATAAGCATGAAACAGTCAGGGCCATGATGGAGAGGGAGCTTACTATGGCTCAGATTCAACTGTCCAAATCACAGCGTATGCTGGCGGATATAGATCAGATTGAGTCAATGCCAGCTACTGAAAAGGTAGAATTCAGCTCCTTGGTTGTGACCTCGTCCGGAAAATTTCTAATAGGAGCTGCTTTTGGTAAGGTGGAAGTATCAGGAGAGACGTGCTTTGCTATTTCTGCAGTGTCCCCCATGGGTGAAATTTTACTTGGAAAAAAAGTGGGAGAGGAATATGAATTTAGAGGTCTGAAAAATACTGTGGAGAGTATCTCATAAAAGAAGGATATTTGCAACTGGAAAATGGTGATAGCTTACTATATAGTTTTGGGATTATTAGTCCTTCCAGCTCTGGATTATTTTGTGGGTTTAAGGGTTCTTAAAGATGTGGTTCCGTCGGGCGAAAAAGACGAAGAATCGGCTAGCGCTTCAAATGGAATTTCCGCCATTATCGCCTGCCATAATGAGGTGGGGAATATTGCTGCAAAAATCGAAGAAATCTCAATGCATTTTAAAGATGCAGGCTTTAAGTTAAATGAAATTATTGTTGTGGACGATGGTTCTACAGATGGTTCACTTGAAGTTTTAAAAAATACTGAAAAAGAAGGTATTATAAAATTAATTAAGGTAGCATACCGAAGAGGTAAGCCCAATGCTATTAACCTGGGGATAGCTAAATCTAAATACCCACTCCTTCTCCTAAGCGACGTTCGCCAAACCCTATCTAAGGGTGCTATAAAACTCCTTGTAGAAAAGTTCAGAGATGCAGACATTGGAGCAGTTTCATCTCAGCTTGAATTAGATGGAGATATCTCACCTGCTAGAAGGTGGATGAATGGCCTCAAACTAAGGGAGTCAAACAAGGGTTCAACAACAGGAGTTTGCGGCGCTCTTTACGCTATTAAAAAGGAATACGTAGAAGTCCTCCCAGAGGATACCATCCTCGACGATTTGCTAATGGCTCTTTTTGTTATGAAAAAAAGAAAGAGGGTCGTTCTTGAGCCTAATGCCATTGTTCATGACGTGCCCTTTGATCTGTTTTATTCAGGCAGAAGGCAAGGTAGAATCACAGCTGGTCTCATCCAGCTTTTAAGATCTCATGGATCTACTTTGAGAAAGATCGGTTTACTACAATTGATTTTCCTCTATGGCCAAAAATACCTTAAGTACACCGCTCCAGTTTTGTTCGCACTTGCTTCAGTTTTAGCCTTATTTTCTGATTCTATTACCATGTGGCATTACTCTGTAACGCTCGTTATTACAGCTGTTTTAACAATAGCAAGGCCGCTCTTCGTAGCCCAAGCTCTAATGCTTACTTCAAGCTACATGATACAGCTTTTAAAGCTTGATAAGTATACAAAAGTTAAGTGGGATAAGTAGGACTAGTTGGTTTTATTGCCTACTGAAAAACTCGCTTACATCCTTTAGAACCTCATCGCACTTGTTGTCATTGTGCAATTCGTGCCTAGTCTCTGAGTAAATCTTCAGCTCAGCTACTCCTCCAGAGTTTCTTGCAAATTCTTCAGAGCCTCTAAGGCCTACAATTGTATCGTCAGCTCCGTGAATTACTAGAGTAGGAATTTTTAATCGGTTTGAGTTCTCTGCAGCCCAAACCCCACTAGCATAAAAGCTTTTAAAAAGCCCAGCGGTAATCTTATTGTGCACAAGCGGGTCATTTAGGTAGTCCTCTCCAACTTTAATTCTGTGTGAAAGCGCAGTTTCATCAATCTTGTTATTCTGAGAAAAGCTTGGATAGATTGAATTCATTGCTGTTGCAAGCAACACGTCAACTTTCGATGGCTCTTTGTGTAGCCTCATCCAAGCACCGCTAAGTAGGGCCGCTTTCATGTTTTTCTGCTCGCGTCTAAGTAGAAAATTTGCAAGAACATTTCCGCCAAAGCTGTGACCGTATAAAAACAAGTCACCAGCGTCTATTTCTTTAATCACGGCCTCTAAGTCATCGAGATTTGAGTCAATTCCTGAAGAATGCCCCTTCTTTCCATCTGAAAGACCGTGCCCCCTCTGATCATAACTGTACACCTTGTAACCGTCATTTATAAAATGCTCAGCTACGTGAGCATATCTCCCCTGATGTTCTCCTAAACCATGGATAATCAAAAGGGTACGATTGCTACTGGCGTCTTTCGCATTCCAATCTCTTGCAACAAGACTAAGTCCATCCACGGTTTTCACTCTAAAATCTTGCATCTGAGGGCGTAATTCTTAATTTGCAGGAAGGTATTAATCATATGTCTTATTTCATAATTTCTCTCGATTCTGGCACGACTTCAGCACGCGCTGTTCTCTTTGATGAGGCTGGCGAAGCGGTGGCTATTGAGCAGAAGGAATTTGAGCAAATTTTCCCTGAATCTGGATGGGTAGAGCATGATCCTATGGAGATTCTTGAAGCTCAAACTGAAGTGCTTGACGCTCTTCTTGCTCTGTCGGTCTCATCTACTAAGCCAGTGATTGCTTTGGGGATTACGAATCAGAGGGAGACTGCTGTGGTTTGGGATAGGGAGACGGGGAAGCCAGTTTACAACGCGATCGTTTGGCAGGATAAGAGGACTGCCGAAGTGTGTGCAGAGCTTAAATCAGGTGGACTAGGGGCGTACTGTAAGAAGGCAACGGGGTTGGTGCTGGATCCTTACTTTTCAGGGACGAAGATTCAGTGGATACTAGATAAAGTTGAAGGCGCGCGAGATCGAGCGGAGAGGGGCGAGCTTTGTTTTGGAACTGTTGATTCGTGGTTGCTTTGGAATCTAACTGGGGGCGAGATTCACGCAACAGACGTGAGTAATGCCTCTCGAACATTGCTATATAACATAGTGGATATGTGCTGGGACAAGCATATGCTTTCAGTTCTGAATATTCCCAGGGCTATTCTTCCTGAAGTGAGGGAGAGTGCGTCGGTGTTTGGCCTGCATAAAGGAATACCAATTGCAGCTATAATGGGTGATCAGCAGTCAGCACTTTTTGGCGGGACTTGCTTTACACCTGGCACGGCAAAGAATACATACGGGACTGGATGCTTTATGCTCATGAATACAGGTAGTAAGATTTCAGACACGCCATCGGGCCTCCTGAATACTGTGGCATGGCAAATAGGAGGAGAAACAACCTATGCACTTGAGGGGTCTGTTTTTGTGGCTGGGGCAGCGTTACAATGGCTTAGAGATGGGCTAGGGATAATTGAAAAAACAAGTGATTCTGAGGAGATTGCTCGAAGAGAAGCAGAACTTCATGAGGACTCGTCTGTGATTGTTGTTCCCGCCTTTGCGGGTCTTGGAACACCATATTGGGATATGAATGCAAAGGGATCTATCATGGGGTTAACAAGGGACACTGGGGCCGGAGCAATTACGAGAGCAACGCTGGAGTCATTAGCTTATTCAAGCATGGATGTCTTGAAGGCTATGCAGGAAGATTCAGGTATTTCTTTGTTTACACTTCAAGTAGACGGGGGTGCTTCAGCTAATAACTATCTCATGCAATTCCAGGCTGATCTGTTGGGAGTGGGAATTGAAAGGCCGGCGTGCGTAGAAAGAACAGCTGCAGGAGTAGCTTATATGGCGGCGTTAACGATGGGAGAGAAGACCTTGCCTGAGCTGAAAACAATGCGCTCAATAGATTCGACTTTTACACCTTCAAAACCTGTTGAGTGGCGTGAGACTAAATCGAAGCTTTGGGAGGACGCAGTAAATAGAGTAAGGACAGAATAACCCATGCTCTTTAACTCTATAGCTTTTTTCATTTTTCTTCCAATAGTTTTTGCAATCTATTGGTGGTTAAAGAACTCGCTTAAGCTTCAAAATGCTTTCCTGATTCTTGCTAGCTATGTGTTTTACGGATGGTGGGATTGGAGGTTTTTAGCTCTCATTATCTTCTCTACTCTTCTCGATTATTTTCTATCGCTGAGGATGACTAAACCTAAGTTCATCCTCTCATTAATAGGGAACCTGGGCGTGTTGGCTGTCTTTAAGTATTACAACTTTTTTGTAGATAGCTGGGTGAATGCTTGGGGTATGATTGGTGTGGATATGCATGCATCAACCATGCAGATTATCCTTCCTGTGGGGATTAGTTTTTATACATTCCAAACCCTCAGTTACTCCATCGACATATACAGGAAAAAGCTTGAGCCAACAAGTGATTTTCTATCATTTGCAGCCTTCGTTGCTTTCTTTCCTCAACTTGTTGCAGGACCCATTGAAAGGGCAGTAAAGCTCCTTCCTCAGTTAGAAAAAACTAGGTCGTTTTCATACGACGAAGCAGTCTCAGGGCTAAGGCTAATTTTGTGGGGAATGTTTAAAAAGGTAGTGGTAGCTGATACTTGTGCCCGTTATGCTGATAAGATATTTGCTGACCCCGCGGCATTTAATTCACCAACGCTTCTTCTCGGAGTGATTTACTTTACAATCCAAATCTATGGGGACTTTTCAGGTTACTCTGATATAGCGATTGGTACTTCGAGGTTGTTTGGTATTAAGCTTTCTACCAACTTCAAGACCCCTTACTTCTCTAGGGATATAGGTGAATTTTGGAGGCGCTGGCACATTAGTTTAAGCACTTGGTTTAGGGATTATCTTTACATTCCTCTGGGAGGTAGCAGGGGTGGAGTAATGAAGTCTCTGAGAAATGTTGCAATCATCTTCCTTGTTAGCGGATTGTGGCACGGGGCTAATTGGACCTTCGTTGCCTGGGGCGCTGTCCACGCCATACTTTTTGTGCCGCTCTTGCTAACAGGATACAACAGAAAACACACAGAGGGAGTAGCAAGCTTATGGGATTCGCCTAAGGTACTTGCAACTTTTACCTTGGTCAGTCTTGCTTGGGTATTCTTCAGGACTGAATCGCTTTCAGAAGCTATGACCTACTTCAAAGGGCTCTTTAGCTTCAATATTGGAGGTGAGACTAAACACTTTGTTCTGACGGCATTTGTTTGGGTAGCTGTGATGCTATTTGTTGACTGGCTAAGCAGGTCAGGTGAGATTCCACGCTGGTGGCTGTCGAAGAGAATGCTTGTTGCGAGGTGGGGGGTGTATGCAGTTGGGGTTTGGCTTTGCTTGAAAAATTTGAGCGGAGGATCGAGTTTTATTTATTTCCAATTCTAACCTCCCAAGTAGCACAAGATGAAACAATTTTTCAATAGACTCTTCAAGTTTACCTTACTCGCCTTGGTGGTCATTGCTGGGCTCTTTTTAGCTGGTCTTGTGAGCCCATTTGTTGAGACTCATCTAATTGCCAAACGAACGGATCAAGGTGCTGTAAAGCTTAAAACTGAGGAGTTTGAAGCTAGATACAAGACTCAATCTGACACTCTAGACTTTCTATTCCTAGGTAGCTCTACTTGTTATTGCGGAATTAATCCACTTACGCTTGAAGTGAAAGGGTATTCTTCCTTCAGTCTTTGCTCTTCAGCCCAAACCCTCTTCAACTCAACCCAGGTCCTCGACTACGCTACACAGTATTGCACTCCTAAATACGTAGTTATAGACGTGTATCCAGAGCTTTGGTCAGGTCCTTCGTCAAGCCTTGAATTCGAGAGAGACTGGATCATCAACGGACCATCCCTGCCTTTAGAACGAATAGATCCCTACAACGCTTTTTTAAAGCTTTATTTCAACATTTCTAAATCTCTAGGTATCCACCACATATCTACTAAAGAGGAAGAATATGACAGGTATTCTGGCCTAGGATTCGTTGAACGCTCATTGCCAGCTATTAAAACTGTTTCATGCGACTCTATTCGCACACTCGATTTCCCTCCGCAGTTATCTTCTCTCGTAGATTCTCTTAAGTACGAAATCATACTTATTATTCCCCCATTATGTTGCCCAGATGATTATGTTTTTCCAGAATCGTTCACGGTAATCGACGGAGGACAATGGCCCGGTGCTTCATATAAATCTAGCTACTACGACGACCACCACCTAACTGCGTCTGGCGCAAATGCCTACTCGGGTTGGCTCTCTGAAGAACTGATACGCCTAACGACTGATCCGTCTGAATAAAAGTATAAAAGCGATTTAAAAGGTGCGTACTCGCACTTCCTACCCAGCACATCGTATACTCCTACAAGCGATTTATCCGAATCAGCATCAACCTCCACCTCCGAACTCAACGGCGTTAATGCAATCCTCATCGCTACCGGCCTATGGTCACTTACATAATCCTCGTATTGGTTCCACCCACCCATCTCGTTCTCCACCTTGATTGTTTCAACTAGAGTAGTTGCCGACGCGAAATCGCTGAACATCTCGTCAGTGATCATGATGTGGTCTAGGTGCGATGGCCATGTAGGGTAAGACCAGTCAGAACTTGATCCCAGAGCGATTTCTTGGTCTGCAAACCTGTATTTCTCAGGATCGTTTAAAAACGGAGTGAAAACGTTGGTCTCAGCGATTTCGTCTATCATGTCGTTAAGATCACCAAGCAGGATTACTCGTTTTCCTTCCAGTTCCTCGCTCATGTACTCTTCAATTAGGGTACTGGCCATAAGGCGTCTCATCTCTTCGTCATTGTCGTTACTCCAATTGATATAGTTGTCTCCACAGCATTTGAAGTGGTTGTTGATGGCGTAAACTTCTTCGCCCTGAAAGAGGAAGCGAAGGACTAGCGGAGAGCGGGGTAGAGGTTGCCAGTACTGAGACGAAGAGAAGATTTCGTAAGCGTCAAGGACTTCTATTGTCTGGGTGTTGTAGACGTAGACAAGGCCGCCAAACCAGCCGTCCATCATTATGTAGTCGTAGTCTTCTAGTTGGTTGACCATGTTTTTGAAGGCAGTGGTGTCGTCGATTTCTTGAATCGCATAGAGGTCCATGTGCATGCCTTCGAGGATGTCAGAGACGTAGTTTACTGTGAAAGATCCACTGCCGGGAAACCATTCAATATTCCATGTGCAAATCTCTAAGGATTCATCGGTGTTCCAGTTTAAATTCTCAAAGGTTTGGGATTGTCCATGAAAGCAAGGAAGTAGCAGGTAAAATGCTAAAAATGTATGCTTTAAATTGGTGATCATGGGAATGTTAAATGTGCTATAACACAAATATACTTTATCAGTATTGCATATATTCGCAATCATGAAAAATCATATTTTAATTGTGTTTTGCCTTGCTATATGTTTTTTAGCGATTGCACCAAATTCTCACGCTCAAGTTACTTCTGGAGAAAACGCTGGACAGTCAGCGTCTACTTCTAAATGGGTGAGAATAGTAACTCAGAGTGGAGGAATCATCGAGGGTAAAGTCTTAGAGATTAGTCTAACTTACTTTTTATTAGATACTCCATTAATGGGACAAACTCAAGTTAATAAGGACAATATTGCTGCAATTACATATATAACTGAAGATCAAATAGGAGGCGGTAGCTTTATGAATACTCGATCAACTGACATTAACCCTCAGTCAAGCAGATACTTTTTCTCGCCTAGTGCACATTCGCTAAAAAAAGGAGAGGGGTATTACCACAATGTTTGGCTTGCTTATAACTCATTAAGCTTTGGAGTTTCTGATAATGCAACTGTTGGTTTTACAATGACTCCATTTGGTACTGGAGGAACAGCAAAGATTGGACATCAAGTAAACGATAATGTTACTTTAAGTGTTGGTGGCATAGCTGTTCTTCCGTTTTTTGATACTGGCGATTTAATGCCAGGGTTAGCTGGAATCGGATTTGCTAATATCACACTAGGTAGTGAAAGAAAAAATGTTTCTTTTAACTATGGAATTGCTTCTTTTATGAGTCAGTATCGCCAATATTTTACACTCGAACCCTATGAGCAATATGATGAAGACGGCAATTATATAGGAATGTCTCCTGAAGCAAATCATTACTACGATATAGACGGAGATGGCTATGATGAATATGTTCAAATGTCAGGTTGGAATTGGGTTACAGGAAGAAGGAATTTTCATGTAATTAACATGTCTGCTATGGTAGAGGTTAATTCAAAGCTTTGGATTATGACTGAGAACTACCACTTTATGAATACGGATAGATCAACAGGAAATAACACTGATATTTCTTTCTTAATCATGGGTATTAGAAAAGCTTCTTCTAAGAGAGACGCTCTATGGGATGTAGGTATGATTGCAATACCCCAAGAAGAAGTTGCTGGAATTCCTTGGTTAGGAGTTACTGTTCCTTTCTAAATCATTCAAACACAACTGTCGTACTACCCCAGAACTTACCGTTTACTAAAGTAACATTGTAAGTTCCCGCACTTAAGTCAGTTCTGTTTATAATAACGTTAGAGCTTTCAAATGTGATCTGAGGTTGTGCCTTCCGACCTTTAGAATCAACTACTCTAACGGTTGTTTCCATGCTCCAATCTTTAGGTAGAGTGATTTTAGCTTTATCTGAAGAAGGATTAGGATATGCGGTGAATGTTAGATTTTGCAGTGGCTCGTCAATTGATACCACTGAAGCGTTGCATTCAACTTCGCTTCCAAGTCTAACAAACACATCATCGAAGTAGCTGTCGTTGTCTGTTCCTTCGTTTCTAGTACCGCGAAGCTCAGCTCTTATGATTCGTGAAAGAGCAGGAATATCAACTATGTTCTCAATTAAAAGCCAAGCGGTTTGATTCCCAGTTATGTAATCAGTAGTACTTATGGTATATCCGTTTTGGTTTTTAAACACAAGCCTCATATCCGGAACGTCTGAACCACTCCAATCAGACATCATTGCGCCAAACACTACTTGCATACCTCCCTGGTCAACAGAATCTGCATACATACTTATGTCTATCTCTTGGTGCATTCTTCCTATCTCACTTTCCTCACATAGTCCGCCCACTGCAAAGTATCTGTTGCCAGAGTAGGGGTTGGTTCCAGCGCAGTCTCCCGCAAGCATAGACTCGCATATTCCTTCGTCTATTATCCAATCCTCCATCAAGTTTTCAGACCCTGGATTTTCAAGAAGATTAGCGCTGAATGAAGATTCTCCAGTGGTGAAGCTCACCTCGTTACTCCACTCACTCCAGTTTAATTCCTTATCTCTATATCTTACTCTCCACCAGTATTGAGCATTTGCTTCAAGTCCTAATACATGTTCATCTGTTAGCGATTCGCCAACTTGACTGTCCTCGTTGAAGTATAGATTCTGATGTTGTTCCCATAGATCAACTAATGGCGTACTGTAATCACCTTCCGAGTTTGTAACCTGCCAATGTGTTGCTCCGTGCATTCCTTCGAGCTCGAAGTCAGTGCCGCAGAGGATTACACATTCAGGGGAAATGGTAATATCAACAGGGTGTTGAGCAGAAGGAGTGTCTAGCTCTAAATTGCTTTTAGTTACTGTAAACCTGTCGATCTCTTCATTGTCTAAATCTTCATAGTTGTCTCCTCGAGAAAGTCTTTTTACTGTGAACTTAGGATCTTCTCCTGCCTCTATATCGACCATTACAAATCCCCAATCATCTTCACTCACAGTAAACTCTTCGTAGTCAAATTGTGGCCACTCTCCCCAGTAATCGATAGCTCCTCCAGCTGTAGCTACATTAAGCCAAACATGTTTGTGATCCCTGCTTTGGCCTCGAGAATACCCATGAGTATGGCCAAAAAAGTGAATTGAAGGCTTACCGCAATCCGTGCTAAATTGCTCTAGAAGTTCGACAACTTCTCCAGTGAAGTCATTCTCTCCAGGCGTCCAAAGTTCGCTCTTAAATGGGTGGTGAAGCTCAGCAAAAACAAAATCAATAGAATCCGCAGAGCAAGTGCTTCCAAGTACTTCTTCAAGCCAGTTAATCTGACCCTCTCCGTTATATGGAGCGTTAGAGTCAAGACCTATAAATCTGACATTTCCATAATCCTTCCACCACCAATGCTCTTCATAGCCTGGGGTTCCATTTTCAGGAAGATGAAAGTACTGGAAAAAGTAGCTAGTGTTAGCCTCGTGATTTCCTAAAACAGGGTAAAGCGGAACGGACTTAAGTAAATCAGAAGCAGGGTCAAAGAAATCCTCCTCCCACTGCTGATATGTGTTTCCGTAGTCAACTAAATCTCCAGGGATAAGAACAAGCGCTAGGTTGTCAGCTACTTCTCCACCAAACTGATTGTCCAAATAATCTAGCACGCCATCGTGCACCACCTCGTCGAAAATCTCTGGGTCAGACCAACTCTGCTGCATATCGCTCATAGCAACAAATCTGAAATCTTCCTCATCCGAGGCAAACGGAGGCGTCCTAAACATCGCCAAACCTGATTGAGAACTACCCGTCTCAACCTGGTAGTAATACTTTGTAAATCTATCCAGCCCCTCAATCAAAACGTCGTGCATCACGTATCCTCCAGCAGAAGCGTATGGCTCGCCAGTAGTCGTGTTACCAAGGCTCTCGTCCTCTCCCCAATGTACAACCGAATCCTCACCGCCATCACTCTCCCACATGACTCTCACGGAATTAGGAGTAGCATCTTGTAAGTAGGGTTTTACTATGAAGGTTTGGGCTTGAAGAGCCCCGCATAAAAAAAGCGTTATTAGAAAACTTTGGAGATTCTTCATTGTAATAATTTTTTGCATGCTTGTGCTAATTTGCCCGCAGCAGGAGGGAAGTTCCTGAACCACAGCTCAGGTTCGATTAATTCTAATTCGCAAAGACTTAGCTCTCCGCTATTGTCTCTAACGATGTCTATTCTTGCATATGTAGGAGTATATGGGCATTTTTTCAAGGCTTCCAACCCAAACCCCACTTCACCCCCCGTCGCCTCATGCACCACTACTCTGCCACCATGGTCGTCCTGCACACGGAAGTCACCTGCCTTAGCGATTTTTCTAACCGAATGGGTGTATTCTCCGCCCATAAACATCAAGGAAATCTCACCAAACTCAGTTATGTCATTCAAGAACTCCTGAAAAATCATATCCTCAGAATCGAGTAGCTCGCGAAATATCGTTTCGTGCTTGCTAGAATTTTCTGGAGTAAGCCTGTAGGTGTGTCTTGCAGCCCCAGAAATTGTAGGTTTAAGAACGGCCTCTTTCCAGCCAGTTTTTTCGAAGAAATCTGCTAGAGTAGTTGAAGATCCTCGCTTAATAAAATGTGAAGGCGCTACATTGAGACCTGCATCTGCCAAATCTCGCAAGTAGTGTTTGTCGATATTCCACTTTATAGTTTCAGCTGAGTTGATTAGAAGGCATTTCTTGCTAACCTTAGCTAGCCAAGGTTTAAACTCAGGGTATCTATCGAAATAGTCCCAAGTGGTTCTGAAAATAACAGCTTTAGTACTACCCCAATCAAATTCAGGGTCAGCCCAATCTTTTTTTACAGCTTTAAGACCTTGAGCTCTAAGCGCTTCAAGTACGTAGTTGTCCTCGTCTAATACGTTTTGAATATACCAATCAACCTTTTTTGGGTTGATGTATTCAGCTTGCGTTAGTACGACGATATCAAACATTCCGTTAAGGTATGCGCGTTCCAGGGACTTTCCTAACCCTTAGTGATTTAGGTGTTACCTCTAGGTATTCGTTATCTGCGATCCACTCCATTAATTCTTCAAGAGACATCTTCTTTGCAGGAGCAATCCTTAAACCTTTGTCTGCACCTGAAGCTCTCATGTTTGTTAGCTTCTTTCCGCGAACAAGGTTGACCTCCATATCCATGTTTCTTGCAGATTCTCCAACTACTTGGCCTGGGTAGATATCCTCACCAGGATCGATGAAGAATGTTCCTCTTTCTTGTAGCCTGTCGATTTCGTATGCTCTTGCTTGGCCTAATTCTGAACTTACTAGTGAGCCTGAAGATCTTGTAGAGATATCTCCAGCGTATGCGTCATACGACTCGAAACGGTGAGTCATAATAGCCTCTCCAGAAGTAGCTGTAAGGATTTGGTTTCTTAAACCTATTAGTCCTCGTGAAGGAATACGGAATTCCATGTGTTGAAGGTCTCCCTTAGGTTCCATAACCTGAAGCATGCCCTTTCTCATCATTACAAGCTCAGTAGCCTTACCTGCAGTTGCTTCTGGTACGTCGATTACTAGATTCTCAAAGGGCTCGTGCTTCTGGCCGTCAACTTCTTTGTAAATAACCTGAGGCTTACCAACTTGCAGTTCGTAGCCCTCGCGCCGCATGGTCTCGATAAGAACACTCAAGTGAAGAATGCCTCTTCCGTATATATTCCACTTATCCTCTGAGTCAGTAGACTCAACTCTAAGAGCTAAGTTCTTTTGAAGCTCAGTGTCAAGTCTTTCTCTGATGTGTCTACTCGTTAGGAATTCTCCATCCTTACCTAGGAAAGGAGAAGTGTTGATGGTGAACATTAAACTCATTGTAGGTTCGTCTATAGCAATTCTTGACATTGCTTCAGGAGTCTCTAAATCACTTATTGTATCTCCAATTTCAAATCCTTCAATGCCGTTTATTGCACATATATCTCCAGCTTTAACTGTATCTACTTTCTCTTTTCCTAGTCCAGAGAAAACAAATAGTTCTTTAGCTCTCACCTTCTTTACTCCATCCTTTGTACAAAGGGCGTAGTCTCTATTAGAGTGGATATCACCTCTAAATAGACGGCCAATAGCAATTCTACCTGTGTATTTAGAGTAGTCTAGAGAAGTAATTTGCATTTGAGGAAGTCCCTCATTGTATGGTGCCTCAGGTACTTCGCTGACAATCAAATCAAGTAAGTAGTCAATGTTGTCAGTAGGACTTTTCCAATCCTCTGCCATCCAATTATGTTTAGCTGAACCATATGCAGTAGGAAACTCTAATTGCTCATCGGTTGCATCAAGGTTGAACATAAGATCGAATACCTGCTCGTGAACGATATCAGGTGTACAGTTTTCTTTATCGACTTTATTTACAATCACAAGTGGCTTGAGGCCTAACTCTATGGCTTTTCCAAGTACAAACCTTGTCTGTGGCATCGCTCCTTCGAAGGCGTCTACAAGTAGCAATACCCCGTCAGCCATTTTCAATACTCTCTCTACTTCTCCACCAAAATCCGCGTGACCAGGAGTGTCGATAATGTTAATCTTCGTGCCCTTCCACATCGCACTTAAGTTCTTTGAAAGAATGGTGATGCCACGCTCTCTCTCAATATCGTTGTTGTCTAAAATTAAATTCCCAGTCTCTTTTCTAGAGTCTAGGACCTTACAACGATGTATCATTTTATCAACCAACGTAGTCTTTCCGTGGTCAACATGTGCAATAATTGCGATGTTTCTAATTCCGCTCATAGGATGTTTGTTAAGCCTTCATAAAGGCGGCGCGAAATTACGTCCTTCTCAGTTATCTTCGTCAAGTGATTAAATTGAGCAATATTCAGAAGTCTTATAAGACGGGAAGCCAGTCGTTAAAAGTGCTTAAGGGCCTTGACTGCCATATTAAAGAAGGGGAGATGGTCGCAATTATGGGATCTTCAGGTTCAGGTAAGTCGACTTTATTGAATATTCTTGGACTACTTGACGGCTTCGATGAGGGTGAATACATGCTGTCAGGCGAGTCTATGGCAGGGCTTAATGAAAGGTCTTCAGCTAGGTATAGATCTAAGTTTCTCGGTTTTGTGTTCCAAAGCTTCAATTTGATCAATTTCAAGACAGCAGCTGAAAACGTTGCTTTACCACTTTATTATCAAGGGGTGTCTAGAAAAGAAAGGAATAAAAGAGCGATTGATTTTCTAAAAAAGGTGGGGCTTAATGACTGGTCTAACCATCTTCCTAACCAGCTTTCTGGAGGCCAAAAACAACGAGTTGCCATAGCAAGAGCTCTTGTCGGTAAACCTAAAGTTATACTAGCAGACGAGCCTACTGGAGCTTTAGATTCTAAGACTTCCTATGAAGTAATGGGACTGTTAAGAGAGCTAAATAAGGAGGGAATTACTATGGTTGTTGTGACTCATGAAAATGATATCGCTGAAATGTGCGATAGGACGATTAATCTTCACGACGGACAGATAGCATAAGATGTTTAACCGAGACACCTGGTTAGAAATAGCATACACTGTACTTAGTCACCCGCTGAGGACAGCGCTTACTGGCGTTAGTATTGCTCTTGGGGTCTTCATATTGGTGGTAATGCAGGGGTTAGGTTTTGGTCTACAGAATGGAGTGAAAAAGCAATTTGCAGACGATGCTGTAAATTCTATTTGGGTTCAGGCTGGTAGGACGCAGCTTGCTTACAAGGGAAATATGGCAAACAAGTCGGTTAAGATCCGTGAGAATGACGTCGAAGCTATGTTTGAGGAGATGGATACAGTTTATGCTTCCTCAAGGCGAATTAGGACTTGGGGAGTGCAGATGGAGTATGGAGATAAGGCAGGTAGTTATCCGCTGAGAGGAGTTGATCCGGATCATCAAATGCTTGAAAACACTAAGCTTACAGATGGGAGGTATATAAACCAAAGGGATATCGTTGAGGAGACTAAGGTTGCGGTTTTAGGAGCCACCATTGTTGAAGAGGTGTATCAGGGTAAGGATCCCATGGGTACTCATATTATGATAGGCGGAGTTCTTTTTAGTGTGGTTGGAACCTTTGATGATCCTGCGAGTAGGTGGGAGAATAAAATGGCGGTAGTGCCTTATTCTACTGCTAAAAAACTGTTTAGGAGCGGCAGAGATAAGGTTGATCAGGTTATTCTAGGTACTGGCGATATGGAGGTTGTTGAAACTGTGAGTTTGACTGACAGGTTAATGGTTTGGCTTAAGGAAAGGAAGTCAGTTCACCCTGAGGATGCAAGAGGTATTTGGATGGAGAATAATAATGAAGAGTATCAGAAATACCAAAATATTTTCTTGGGTATCGAGCTGTTTATCTGGGGTTTAGGACTGTTGACTCTACTTGCTGGGGCAATGGGTGTTGCAAATATTCTTGCTATTGCAGTAAAGGAAAGGACGAAAGAAATAGGAGTAAGAAAGGCGTTAGGGGCTACGGGACTTTCTATTGTGGGGCTAGTTGTTCAGGAGAGTCTTTCCCTTATGTTGGTGTCAGGAAGTTTAGGGCTTGTTGTAGGGGTTTGGCTTTTAGAAATAGTGTCTCCCATGATAGCTCATGAGTATTTCCAAAACCCACAGGTAGATTTTAGGATAGCCATGGTTGCGTTGGGAGTTTTGACAGTAGTGGGAGTATTAAGTGGAGTTGGGCCTGCAATTAGAGCGGTTAGTATTAAACCAGTTGAGGCATTACGGGACGAGTGATTTTGAAGATTTTCGATAGAGATAGAGCCCTAGAGATTCTGCAGGTGTTTATTACAAACCCTTTCAGAACCTTCCTGTCTGGATTAGGTGTGGGGTGGGGGCTGTTTATGATCATCGTCACTGTGGGTGCATCAAATGGGCTAGAAAATGGCGTTTCAGCTGATTTAGGAGGAAGGGTGAAGAACTCAATGTTCTTTTGGACTCAATGGACTTCGATGCCATATAAGGGGTTTAATAAAGGCAGAAATTTCAATTTCAATAGTGCTGACACTGAGTATCTAAAAGAGAACTCTAGTTCAACAATTTTAGTTGCTCCAAGGAATCAGCTAGGTGGTCACAGGGGGTCAAATAATATTATAAGGGGCTCAAAGTCAGGAGCTTTCAACGTTTATGGTGATGTTCCATCATATATTCAAATAGAGCCGTATAAAATACTGAAAGGTAGATATTTAAATCAAGGTGATGTTGATGAAGAGAGGAAGATAGCAGTTATTGGAAAGAGGGTGTATGAATTGCTATATGATGAAGGTGAGGAAACAATAGGATCAACTATAAAAGTTCAAGGAGTAACCTTTACTGTGGTAGGAGTTTACTCATCGTTCCAAACTGGAGAGGATGCTGAAGAGTCTAATCAAAGCATATTTGTTCCATACTCTACTTTCTCCAAGGCATTTCATACTGGAGATAAAGTTGGATGGTATGGTTTGCTAATAGATCCTGAAGTTCATGCTGATTCTGCTGCCGCGGAGGTGGTGAATCTAATGAAAGCAAGAAAGTCAGTACACCCTGATGATAGAACTGCATTTGGCTATTGGACTATGGCTAGTGCATTTGAAGAAATTGAAATGATATTTTCAGCATTCAGGTTTATTGCATTTGTTTTTGGAGGATTAGCTCTTTTAGCCGGAGCCATAGGTATTATGAATATCATGCTAATTACAGTTAGAGAAAGAACGAAAGAACTAGGAATTAGACGAGCTATGGGAGCGACACCCATTACTGTGATGCGCCAAATCATGTCTGAAACTATGTTTATAACTACTATTTCAGGTCTTGCTGGGATGTGTTTTGGTGTAGCAACTTTAGAAGGAGTTAATAAGCTACTTCTTTCAATGGGTGGTGCTGGAGGAAGCTTTAGAAACCCAGAGGTGTCTTTAGATATAGTATTAATCGCCCTAGCTGTTATGTCAGTAATGGGGCTATTTGCAGGTATATTGCCAGCCTTAAGAGCTGTTGGAGTTAGGCCTGTAGAAGCAATTAGAACGGAATAATCAAGAATATGAAAAAAGGAATTCTATACTTTTTACTATTTGTAGTAATCGCAATTTTAGGCTCAGCTGTGTACACAGTTTTCTTTCTTAAGCAGAAGGAACAGATGGCTGAGGCTTTCTATAGGACCCAAACTGCAGAAGTTGGTGATATAGTTCTGAAAACGATTGCTTCAGGTAGCATACAGCCTAGGAAGGAGATTTTAATTAAGCCACAAGTAAGTGGTATTGTTAAAACTGTTCATGTTGAAGCAGGAGACATTGTTCAGAAGGGTGATGTTATAGCAGAAGTTAAAATTGTTCCTAATATGTCAGCTCTTAGTAGTGCTGAAAACAGATTATATAGAGCACAGATTACTTTAGAAGATGCTCAAACTACTTTCGATAGAAACTCTGCTCTATTTGAGCAAGGAGTTATGTCTGCTATGGATATCCAAAGAGATGAGGTTGCTTTAAAGCAGGCTAACGAGGAGTTTCTTGGAGCTAAGGATAATTTAAGAATAGTGCAGGAGGGAGTTACTTCTAGAGGAGGGAGTGCATCGAATACTCTTGTTCGCTCAACGATTACGGGTATGGTGCTAGAAGTGCCAACTAAAGAAGGTAATAGTGTAATTGAGGCAAATAATTTCAATGACGGAACTACAATAGCTTCTGTTGCTGATATGCAGGATTTGATTTTTATTGGAAAAATTGATGAGTCTGAGGTTGAGAAATTACATGCAGACATGGATATAGTACTTTCAATTGGAGCAATCGAGGATTTAACATATCAAGCGACTTTAGAGCATATTTCTCCTAAAGGGGTTGAAGAGTCTGGAGCTATTCAGTTTGAGGTAAAAGCAGCCGTATTGCTCGAAGAAGGTCAGTTCCTAAGAGCTGGATATTCTGCAAACGCAGAGGTGGTGTTAGATAAGAGAACAGATGTTCTTACTCTCAGCGAGATGTTGATTCAGTACGAGGGGGTTAACCCATTTGTAGAGGTGGAAGTGGCCGAAAACACATATGAGAAGCGTGAAGTAGAGCTAGGATTAAGTGATGGACTTGTTGTTGAGGTGCTTTCAGGCGTAACTCTGGAAGATAAAATTAAGATTTGGAATAAACCTAGTTACGAGAAAATTAAAAGGAAGGGAGGCCGTAAGAAGCACTAAAGAAATTCTCTTTAAAGCTTGAAAACTCGGCTCATATTAAACCCGAAAAATATGTCGCCGTCGAGCCAAGTTCCAGTGTTTTCTGTTAGAAATGATCGTTCATACATACCTTTAGAATTAGTTAGATGGAGTTGGAACACATGACCTCCAGTTTCTATGTCAACCCCTAAAGAAAGACCGTTTGTGAATTGGTCGTTTTCAGATGTGTTGATTCTGTAGTTGTACTCTGAATTAATGCTAATCCTTGTATTTAGTTTGTATCTACCACCAATGCCTAAAACGAATTGGTCATGTGGTGAATCTTCAGAATCAACTAGGTTTCTGTGCACCAATGATGGCACAAATGCAAGACTGAGTTCCTTATTGATTTTTTTCGTGATTATGGCTTGATGAACATAGCTAAGTCTGTGGATAAAAAGGTTGTCAGCATCTGGGTTAGCCCATTTTAAACCGTTGCACATTAGACTTGAATACCACGTAAGACTAATGGGCATTTCCACAGCTCCTGTGCTTTGTCTAAGGATTTTTGCTTTAATGTTAGCATCTAATGTTTTTTCGTGTGTACTTCTTCCGACTCCAATAGCTAGTCTTTCATTAATTCCGTAGTCAAATCCCATTCTCATCATTGCATTATCTAGTCCCCATAATGTGTAAGCGCCCTCGTTTAGCCTGCCAAACCTATGTGCAATCACAAAATGTAAAATGCCTTCACCTGCGGTTTCGTTACTCTGTAAATTGACAACCCTAGTGTCTTTAAAAGTTGCTGTAGTATAAATAGTGCTTTCTGAGGTGTCTTCATTTAATTCGTCTAGAAGCCCCTGAGCAGATATTGCCATTGAGAAACACACGAGAATAACTGCTATTAAGAATTTGTTCATCTTTAGGTCATCGAGGAGTTAGGGTAGCATTGACAGATACTATAATTGACTCAGCAATTTGCTTTCTGACAAGTGATGGAATATCTATTTCGTAATCAACTGCGTCAACTTCAAATTCTGAAGACACCACATAGTTGTTACCGCTTTTAGTAATGGTGCCCTCAAATGATCTTTCAAAAGATATTCCGTGAATTTCAATTATTCCTTTTACTGTGATGTGGTGAGGAGTTCCATCACTTAAAATGCTTGAATAGTTGTTAAAATTCTCAATTCTACCTTGTAGTGTAGATCTTGGGAACTCCTCAGTATCCATATAGTTCTCATTGAAGTGTTCTTCCATTAATGCGTTCTCAAAATGAAAGCCTCTTATTGGAACTTGAAATACGATTTCTCCTGTAGATAAATCGAGAATAGAGCTCACTTGATTGTTAAATGCCTCAATATTCTCAATAGGAGTTTCACTTAAAAAGCTGACTTCAACAGAACGACTTATGTATTTCTGAGCACTTGCGCTAAGTCCCGCAGACACAAGAAAAAGTGAAATAAGGATGAGTCTTCTCATGTGTTAATTATTTGGAGCTCCATCATTAAGCCATCTTGTAATTTTTTCAATATCACATTCGCTTAATCCTCCAGTTGGGGGCATAACCAAGTCGCTGCTTAATGGGAGGGTTATTCTGCTTAGAACATCACCAACTAAAACGGCATCAGAAGCCGAATCGTATGTGGTTAAGTCAAGGTTTCCCTCAGGTGAAAACCCACTGTGGCAGCTACCACATTTGGCATCTAAAAGAGGTGTTATGTCATTAGAATAGCTCACTTCCTCAATGTGACATTCTATGGCTATGTCGTAGGTGCAGCCAGTTACCACTGTAGATAAGATGATTGTGGATAATGTGATTCTAAATAACTTCATGAGATATAATCACTAAGGTAATTATTGTTTAACTTAGTTTTATGACCCCTGCTGAAAAATATAGAGATAATTTCAAAAGTCTCGAAGAGGAGCTATTGATTGCAGCTACTCAGTATGCTTTAGCATGGAAGTTTGGCAACTGGACAGCAAGGCGCAGAATGCTTTCTGTTCACGAGAGGCTCTTAAGGAATGTTAGGTGCGAATTGCAGGAGTTGTATGATGTGACCAACATGGAGCAAGATGAGTATAGAAGAGAGTTTGTAAAGACGTTCAATCTTTGGGTTAAATCTCTTCCAAAGCTTGCAAAGGAACAGTTAGATTTAATTAAGAACTACACAGATGTATTTGTGGATGAGGATGAATAAGTATTTGATTTTATTGTTGGGTGTAATGAGTATTTTATCTTGTTCTGAACCAGTAGAAACTTGTCATAGCATAGATCATCCGGATATCGATTTGACCTTAAAATCTATGGATGATTACGCTAATATGAAGTGGGAGGAGCATAGGGCGTCTTATACAGATGATGGGACGGTGCATGTGAATTCATTAAGAGAGGAGGATTTGAAGCATATTGATGATGCAATTGAGGGGTATAAAGACCAAAGACAAAACGGAACATGGAGTGAGTTTTTCTGGACTGGTAGAAATGCAGATAGGGTGATTTTAGATTATACTGGTCTAGACCCTGCGCCTTGGGTTTTTGTTTGGGGAGATTGGAATGGGGTGTTGGCAGAATCAGGTGATACGGTTACTACTGCAGTTCACATTGCAAATAGGATGTCTCAGGATGGACTCATCAGGTACCACTATGTAAATATTGATAGAGCGCCTATCGTTGAAGCTCTAAACAAGAATTAGTAGGTTAGATTTGTGCAACCTTTCTAAGCAATTGAATGTTTGCATTATATGAAGCACATTTTACTAGCCTTTAATTTTCTTGTTTTTGCAGGTTTTAGCTTGTTTAATGCTGAAGCCCAAACCTATTTCACAACTTCTTCCTCATCCCTTGGAGAGCCTACAATAGTTCCTTCAGAGTATAGAGTAGTAGATGTTGATGTAGATGCATTAAAGCAGATGCTTAGTATTGCTCCTTATGAAACAGAGGTGAGTCCTAAAAACTCTACTTCAATAATCAATCTCCCAATGCCAGATGGTTCCTTCGAATCATTCTCGTTTGTGAACTCGCCTGTCATGGCTCCTGAGCTTGCGGCTAAATTTCCTGAAATACAAGTATACCTAGGCCAAGGTATAGATAATCCTTCATCTACAGTAAGGTTTGACCTAACACCTCAGGGATTTCATGCCATGATTTTAAAGACAGGAGAATCAATCTTTATTGATCCATTTAACCCAGGTGATTTACATCACTGCATCAGTTACACTAAAAGCAGTTTCTACGCAAACAATACCACAGACGGCTGGTCTTGCGGGGTAGAAGAGAATTCAGACCTTACAACTCCACCTGCTAGTAAAAATGGCGGTAAGGAGGTCCTACGTATGGGGCCTCAGAATTCTCCACAATTCAAGGCTTCTCAGCAAGCAACCTCTAACGGTACAACTTTGAGAACATACAGGCTTGCTCTTGCTTGTACAGGAGAGTACGCAAGCTACCACGGAGGCACAACATTGGGAGCCCTTTCAGCAATGAACACAACCATGGCCCGTGTGAACGGCGTGTTCGAACGCGATGTTTGCTTAAGAATGGTAATCATTGCGAACAACGAAGATATCATCTACCTGAACGGAAGTTCTGATCCATACACGAACTCAAATGGGTCAGCCATGTTGTCCCAAAACCAAAACACCTGCAACAGCGTCATTGGTTCATCTAACTATGACATCGGCCACGTATTTTCAACAGGAGGCGGTGGAATTGCGAGCCTGCAATCGCCTTGTTATTCAAATTATAAGGCCAGGGGAGTTACAGGCAGGTATCAGCCAGTAGGCGACCCGTTTGACATTGATTATGTAGCGCACGAGATTGGACACCAGTGGGGGGCTAATCACACTCAGAACAACAGTTGCAATCGTGCAAGCAATGCAGCATATGAACCAGGTTCAGCCTCAACCATCATGGGTTACGCAGGTATTTGCTCACCGAACCTTCAGAACAACTCTGACGATCACTTCCACAACAAGAGCATTAACGAAATGATTTCATTTACTGTTAATGGATATGGAAACACATGTGATTCGCCTACATCAACTGGCAACTCTGTTCCAACAGTTAATGCAGGAGAAGGAGGAATGTACATTCCAGCAAGCACCCCTTTTGAGCTGACGGCAATAGGTAGCGATTCAAATGGCGATCAGATTACATACAATTGGGAGCAATACGACTTGGGGCCAGCTACAGCAAGCAATGACTACACTCTAACAAACCCGTCAGGTAATCAGCCTATTTTTAGATCTTGGTCTTCATCTGAGTCTCCTACAAGAACCTTCCCTCGTACTGCAGATCTAGTTAATAACACTACTACAATAGGAGAGCACCTGCCAACTTACACAAGAGACCTTCAGTTCAAATGTTCTGTAAGAGATAACGTTGCAGGAGGAGGAGCTTTTAACGACGATGCTGTTTCATTTAGCGTTTATGGATTTGCAGGTCCTTTTAAAATCCTGTCACCTCAGGGTGGGTCTTTAACGGGAGGATCTGAAACTATAATCACTTGGGATGTAGCAGGGACTAACGCATATCCAATAAACTGTTTCCAAGTTGACATCCTTATGAGTACAGATGGGGGTTATACTTTCGATACAGTTCTCTTAGAAAACACTGCTAATAATGGTGAAGCAATTGTAAGTCTTCCCAATATCACCAGCTACCAAACTAGATTTAAGGTAAAAGGATCTGGAAGCATATTCTTCGATATAAGTAACATAAACACAGCGCTCATCTACAGCTCAGGAGTTGAAGGATGCACAGATTTAGAGGCGTGTAACTTTGACGAAGAAGCTACAACTGATGATGGCTCTTGTGAATACGCTGATCCAGGATTTGACTGTGATGGCAACGTCACATGCCCAGAGGACGTTAATAATAACGGCGTTATCGACGTTGGTGATGTATTAGCAGTTCTCGGAGATTTTGGATGTACCTCTTCATGTGAAAGTGATGTAAATGGAGATGGAGTGGTCACAGTTGTTGATATATTGCTTTTATTGTCTAGCTTTGGTCAAGCTTGTCCTTAACTAACACAACTAATTCAATTTATGGAAGTTAGATGTATTCTTCAAAGTCTTGACTATGATCAACTTCCTCCTGAAGATCAGGAACTACTTGTTAAAGCACACGAAGCGGCCTCCAAGGCATTTGCTCCATATTCTGACTTCAAAGTAGGGTCAGCTGTTAGAATGTCTTCAGGAGCTATTGTAATGGGGTCGAATCAAGAGAATATTGCATACCCATCCGGTTTATGCGGAGAACGTACAGCAATCTTTGCTGCTGGAGCTCAATACCCAGATGATGAGGTTGTTGCAATGGCTACAGTCTCACCCTCATTAATTGCGGACTCTTCAGGCTTTTCTCCTTGCGGTTCTTGCCGCCAAGTGATCTTAGAGTCTGAAGTAAGACAAGCAAAGCCCATTCGTTTGCTATTCCAAGTAAGAGATGAAAAGGTATTGGTCTCAGAATCAGCTTCAAACCTGATGCCTTTCTCTTTCCGAGTGTTAAATGATGGTCTAAAGAGGAATAAGGGTTAGATTCACGTCATGGAAATTTTCATGAGTTTTATTGGTATGGTGGTTCTTATTGGAATTGCCATTTTGTTTTCTAAAGACAGAAGAGCAATCAACCTAAGAACTGTAGCTGGTGCCTTCGCTATTCAGCTTCTTTTTGGTGCGTTTGTTCTGTATACAAGCATTGGAAAGACAGCACTTCAAAGGCTTTCAGATGGTGTAGGATCTGTAATTCAATACGGTAATGATGGTATAGATTTTCTTTTTGGTGATGTTACTAGGACATCATTTGAAGATGTGCATCCAAGAGAAATAAGTGGAGTTAAGATAGATTCAGTAGATTTTGTTCAAAAAATTATTTCTTTTGAAAATGTAGATTCTATTAAGGTTTTAGATAGTGATTCACTTCTATATACTCGCCCAAATTATGGCAGTCTAGATTTTCTTAGTGAAAGTGTCAATCTTAGGGTTCACTTAGATAGTGAGTATTTAAATGAGTACTCTCGTTCCGATGTAGTTTGGGTAGAAAATCATCTGTTGACTTGTTTAAATGATTCAGCTGATAATGCTCCAACATTAACTTACCTTAAAAATGGAGATGATTTAGTAGATAGGAAGAGTTTAATTGATTTAACTGGAAATGTAAATTCAGCATATATCGATTTGCCTTCTAAGCCATATAGAAGCGTTGGGTTTGTTTTTGCTTTTAAGGTTCTACCTGTTATAATATTCTTCTCAGCATTGATAAGCGTCCTCTATTACCTGGGAATTATGCAATGGGTGATTAACCTCTTAGGAGGAGCGTTAAGGTTCATTCTAGGCACTTCCAGAGCTGAATCTCTTTCTGCCACTGCAAATATTTTTGTAGGCCAAACCGAAGCCCCACTCGTTGTCAAGCCCTTCATAAAAACGATGACAAGGTCTGAACTCTTCGCTGTTATGTGTGGAGGTTTAGCGTCAGTAGCAGGTTCTGTTCTTGCAGGTTACGCAAGCATGGGCGTACCTCTAGAATATCTTATTGCAGCTTCATTTATGGCAGCTCCAGGTGGACTTCTCTTTGCAAAAATCATCATACCTGAAACTGAAAAGCCCTCGGATAAACTTGATGGAATTGAAGGCTATGATGACGAAGAAGAGCCTGTAAACGTCGTAGATGCCGCGGCATCAGGTGCCAGCTCAGGATTAAAATTAGCGTTAAACGTTGGTGCAATGCTACTAGCTTTTGTGGGATTGATCGCTCTTATCAACGGAATTTTCTCAGTGGTTGGTGCGCAGTTTGGCTATGAGGATATAACTCTAGAATTAATTCTTGGATACGTCTTTAGTCCACTTGCATTCCTAATCGGTGTTCCATGGGAAGATGCTACCATTGTAGGATCTTTCATAGGCCAAAAGCTAGTCATCAACGAATTTATTGCCTACGAAAACTTCCAGGACTATCTAACTGGTGACCTTGTAGGTAAGCTGACTGAAAAGTCTCGAGTAATCGTATCATTCGCTCTCTGCGGTTTTGCTAACCTATCATCAATTGCAATTCTAATAGGAGGCCTAGGAGGTATCGCGCCAAGTAGGCGGGCAGAGATTGCAAGGTTTGGTCTATTAGCAGTTCTAGCTGGAACACTTTCAAATCTGATGTCTGCAACAATTGCAGGTCTCTTTATGTCTATCTAGTGAAGTTCTTACCTCAGGAAATAATCCGTCATAAGCGAGACGGTCAAATCTTGTCACGTGAGCAATTGCGAGATTTCTCACTAGGTATTACTTCAGGCGAGGTAAGTGAAGCCCAAATCGCAGCTTTTGCCATGGCAGTCATTTTCCAAGACTTAAATGTCGAAGAAAGAGTAAACTGGACTGAGGCTGTGGTTGACTCAGGATTAAAAATAGATTGGTTAGAATCTAACCTTCCTGGCCCCATTCTTGACAAGCACAGCACAGGAGGGGTAGGCGACGGTGTCTCGCTTATGCTTGCTCCAATGTTAGCAGCTTGTGGCGCCTATATCCCAATGATAGCCGGCCGAGGCCTTGGACACACTGGCGGAACTATTGATAAGCTAGAAGCTATCCCTGGCTACAACACGACGCTTTCAATCAATGATTTCAAGCGTGTCGTTACATCTACAGGTTTGTCTATTATCTGTCAAACCTCAGAACTCGCACCCACCGACTATCGCGTCTACTCAGTAAGAGATGTTACAGCCACCGTTAAAAACACCGGTCTAATCACTGCATCTATCCTTTCTAAAAAAATCGCCGCCGGCCTAGATTCCCTGGTCCTTGATGTAAAAACAGGTAACGGCGCAGTAATGCCGAATCTTGATGAATCCCGAACCCTGGCTAAGGCCTTAGTCGAAGTCGCAAACGGCGCCGGCCTCAAATCTTCTGCCCTCATTACGGACATGTCTGAGCCTCTATCATTCAATGCCGGGAATGCCCTTGAAATCCAGGAGTCAATTTCATTCCTGAAAGGTTCATATCCAACTAATTCTCGCCTCTCAGAGGTCGTATACGCATTAGGATCTAGGGCCCTTGTTGACTCCGGCATATACCAAGACCTCGAATCTGCTAAGGATGCGCTCTCATGCACCATCTCATCAGGACACGCTGCAGAAAAATTTTCAGCAATGACACATGCCATGGGTGGTCCTTCTGACCTCGTCGAGCGCCCCTCAACCCATCTGGCCCAAGCTCCGATTGTCCGTCCCGTATATTCACCGGTCTCAGGCTACGTGACATCGTTCGACGTGCGCTCTCTCGGCTTCACCGTTGTCTCCCTCGGCGGAGGCAGAACTATCCCCGGCGCCCCCATCGATCCATCCGTCGGCCTCGCATCCCTTGTCATGTCCGGTACTCCCGTAGGTCCCCCGTCAACATCCTCAATTCCCCTCTGCGTGGTCCACGCTACATCAGATGCGGACTACGAGATGGCCTCTAAAAAAATTATAAACTCAATTACTGTCGAAGATGAGGCAGTAAATTCGCGACCTGTAATTCATGATTTAATCACCTAATAATGGTAAAAGTAAAGATGTTCGATACGCCCGAAGTCAATGCTAGACCATCAGTAGATGCTCCTAAAACTGATGCAAAAGCTTTTCATGACATAGTTGAGTCTAGAAGGTCAGTTCGATTCTTTTCAAGCGATCCGATTCCACAAGATGTAATTGATCAGTGTATTGATGCGGCTTTACTTGCTCCAAATTCTTCAAATCTTCAATGCTGGGAAATACACCATGTTGTAAATGAAGAAAAGAAAAAAGAGCTAGCTAAGTATTGTTTAGGACAACCAGCAGCAACTACTTCACAGGAATTATTTGTGTTTGTAACAAGACCTGACCTATGGAAAAGAAATAATCAGTGGACTTTAGACGAGTTTGATAGGAGAGGGAATATGCCAGATAAGGCATACCAGTATTTTAAGACTATCACAAAACTTGCTTACACTACTGGTATATTTGGAATTGCAGCACCTTTTAAGTGGTTAATGTTTAACGTTATAGGATTAACTAAACCCACACCAAGAGGGCCTGTTGGTAAGTCGGGCATGAAGGTTTGGGGACATAAAAGCACTGCGCTAGCCTGTGCGCATTTCATGTTGGGTATGAGGGCTCATGGATTCGACACGTGCCCAATGGAAGGATTTGATGTGGTAAGAGTAAAGAGACTTTTAGGCCTTCCAAGAAGAGCAGATGTAACAATGGTGATTTCTGCGGGTAAAAGAGCTGAAGGCGGAATCTATGGTGAACGCTTTAGATTTGATAAGAAGCATACAGTCAAGACTCATTAAAGTCTAGTTGTTTTTCAACTTATATAGGAAGTCTAACCCTACCTCAAGTCCTAATCTGTAATCAGCGTCAACATCTTCTTTATAAACGTAGTATCCGTCTGATTTTAAATCATGTGGAGGCGCGATTACATGCCAATCTACACCTTTAGGTTTCTCACCATTGAGAAAGTCAACTCTGTCATTATATGTATGGTAGCTATTGTGAAAAAGGTCAGATAAGGCTTCGTTATCGTAATTCCAATATTCAGCAAACCAAGAGATGTAACCTTGTTCAAGCCTTACTTCAATAGGTCTGGTTCTAATTACAAGAAGTTTCTTTGAGCCATTTTTTATTGCCTCTCTAACAGGAATTGGGTCAGAATAACCACCGTCAAACATCCTAACACCATCTACTATTTGCTCTCCCTTAGTTATGAAGGGTAAAGTGGCAGAAGCGAGTAGGTAGTCTATCCATTTATCTTCCTTTGGCTCAAGGTAATGAGGCTTACCTGTGATTTTGTCAGTAGTAATGATTCTGACAGTCTTTCCTTTAGAGTTTTTATTAGCAGCCTTTTCATCAAGGGGGAAGGTTTCACTTACATATTTCTTTAAAAAATCAAGATTCATTAACCCTGATGAAGAGAACGTATTCATGTAGCTTAAAAACTTTGGATTCTCTACAAGTGAACGTGCTACTTTGATAAAGTTTTTCCTTTGGTTTGAAATCAGGAAGGCCATGGCCATAGATCCGCTTGAAACTCCATAATAGTTTTGGAATTCCGGGAAGTTGTTGTCCATTAATACATCTAGTATGCCCGCAGTAAATGAGCATCGAAGGCTGCCACCTTCTAATACTATTGTATCAAATTTTTTACGCAAGGTTCAGTAGTTTTTTCAGTTTGTTCACATGTGTTTATTTATGTTCATTACGATTCAAAAATTGCATAATCTTAATTCAATAGAGTATATTCAACATTAACGGGATCATCTTAATCATTTATTGTTATGGAGTTAACTGGTTCAAGCGACTAGATAGACCGATGTATCCCGTTTGAGATGTAAGTAAATCGAGCAAAATCAAGTTCGATTTTCTGCGTTTAGAACTTCCAATCTTTTCTAAAAGACTGTAATACCAAATTCCCAATGTTCTCTCTTCATGAGCTGGAAATCTATCTGGACTTACTGAATCTAAAAGAGCTTTTGCTTCGAGTTCTCTTTCAGTAAGGTAGTAGCACCATGACAACCTTAGGTCCATAATGTTGTCAACTGAGAACTGTCTTGTAGCAAAGTCTTGTCTTGTCCTGTAATTCTGTATTCCTAGAATAGCTTCTTCGCAAAGTGATTTATCATTTGCAAGAGTTACCCACTCAATGATCTTAAAGATAAATGGGCAAGTAGTTACAGCCCATCTAGGCCAAATTGCTTCTTCGTTATTTATACCTTCAAAAATGAGGGTTCTGAAGTTAGGAGCTGTATTTACTTCTGTTTCAATCCCTTCACTTTGGGCTAAAAGATGCAATCCTAGAATTCTAGCCTGAGGCATAGGGTGAATTGCTTGAGTTAATTCTAAAACAGGAGGTAAAGTTTTGAAAGTCTTTGCAGTTTCCTTCGCTTGGTATAGCTGACTGATCGTAAGAAGCCCCAAAGAAAACATTTTCTCTTGTAGAGAGTTGCTTGTCTCGTAATAATCTCTCATTAAATCCGCACCGAAGGTATTCAAGTAATCAAGAGGAGGGAAGTACTCAAATAAAAGTCTAACTATAGGGTGTCTATTTGCCTTTTTCCAAAGCCACTCAGGCATTGCGTTAAGCTTATAAAGAGTTATCGCACTCTCCCTAGTAGATTTAAGCTGAGCTGCTGACAATCGCAAGGATGGGTTTCTTAGAAGAGTTTCTATCATGTCATCAAGTGATTCAATGATGTCTGAAACAGTTTGAGAGTTAGATTTAACAGTGATTTTTTGAGATTCAATTTTCTCAATTACAGGAAAGCTTGCTCTTGATTCTTCCCAGTTTTTGAAACTCGTAAAGCCTGTAAACCTAGCTAACGAATTCAACGTGCTTAAGGAGTACTCGCTCTTTTTTGGGATTAGCCCAAAAAACCTTCTCAACGTACTAACACTAAGTGAAAATCTCCTGTCAAATCTCTCTAACTCCATTGCAAGAACCTCGCAGTCTCGAGTAGAGGTAATATCAAATCCAAGTTTTAATTCTACACTTTTGCTTAGTTCTGAAATAGTATCTAAATCAGCTGTTGTCTTCATTTAAAATCTATTTTACTCAGTCTCTTACTACCCGCTAAATAAAGTCTACTTCCTGATGGTGAGAATCTACCTGTGTAGAAACCTTCATTAGACAATCTAGTCCAAGTAGCCCCCTCATCATGAGAGATATCTATTCCCTCAGATCCAATTGCTACACATGTTTCAGGCTGTGTTGGCTGCCAAACTATTGACGATCTGTATCCAGGTCCTTTTCCTTCTGAAATTAATTTCCAGCTTTTACCGCCATCTCTAGTTATTGCTAGATTTCCTTTATTGTTCTCCATTTCTTCCCAGTTTCCGCCAATAGCTATGCCTGTGTTTCCATCTTTAAACGAAATAGCGAAAATACCTGTCATTTGTCCCCCTTGAGTAATGGGAGTTTTATTAGCTGTCCAGTCAAAGCCTCTGTACTCAGATTTGAAAACCCTTGAAGATTTTCCACCTGTAGCAAACCAAACTTCATCACCTACAATCGCGATATTTCCATTACTTGCAGCAAAAGCAGCTTCTCCATCATGGTTTTTGGGCATCCTGTTGCAAGGTATTCTCTTCCATGTTTCTCCGTCATTGAAACCCATTAACACTGTCATGCATCCATTTGTTGGATCACCCATAACAATTGCAAGTCCATCCTCTGTAAATTCTAATGCATCTAGGAATACATCCTTGTCGTCATTTCTGTAGACTAACTTTTGAATGCTCAAATCGTCAGTGGGTATTTTGAAAATCAAGCCAGGCGATTCAATACTAACAATGTATAGATGCTTATTCATAATTCCGCATGCCCTAAAGGCAGGCTTCTTGCCCTCAAATTCCACCCTAGTTGTATCCCAAGATTCGCCTCCATCCCTGCTGATCCCAATTAATCCACCGTAGCCTGAAAACGCAATTGTTTCCTCGTTCAGGACGTCGAGTGCTCTAACACTAGATTTAAATTCTAGGAGCGTGGTGGTTTGGGCATGAAAAGCCTGGACGAAAAAGATGGTGAAAAACCAAGGAAGTATTGTGGTAATTAGCCTCACACGCAAAAGATACTAAAGGCTTAGCATATATTTGAATTAGAACTAAACTGAACTTATGCGCAATATTATTTTTCTCATCGCTATTACTACTCTAATTTCTTGTGGAGAATCTTACATGAATTCAAATAATAAATACCCCCATTCTAAAATTGTTGATCAAGTTGATACTCTTTGGGGTGTTGTGGTTTCTGATCCATATAGATGGCTTGAGGATGATAGGGACCCAGAGGTTGAGCAGTGGGTTTTAGAGCAAAACATTGTCACGCGCAACCACCTTGATTCAATCCCTCTTAGAATCGAGCTTAAGAAGAGGTATGAGGAACTATACAATTATGAAAAGGTGGGAATGCCTAGAAGTATTGGGGGTAGGTACTTCGTTAGTAGAAACGACGGACTTCAGAACCAGAGTGTTGTTTACGTTAAGCAAGGCCTTAATGGCGATGAGTCAGTATTTTTAGATCCCAATATATTAAGTGAAGATGGAACTGTAACTGCGCATTTAGGGGGTGCGTCTAAGGACGGTAAATACGTTGTTGTTGTTAGAAATGAAGCGGGTTCTGATTGGCAACAGTTTAGGATTTTAAATGTTGCAACGGGTGAGGAGTTAAATGATAAGCTTGATTGGGTGAAATTCAGTGGGGCAAGTTGGTTAGGGAATGGATTTTTCTATAGCAGATACCCAGCTCCAGAAGGAAGTGAGTTCAGTACTGAGAATACTTATCACAGTGTTTACTACCACAGAATTGGCGATGACCAATCTAAAGATAGATTGGTGTTTAGAAATGATGATGAGCCAAATCGTTATCACTTTGTAAGTGTTACTGAGGATGAAAAGTTTATGATACTTAATTCGTCGACAGGAACAGATGGTAACTCAATACACGCTAAGCATTCTTCCTCATCGGATTCTCAATGGCAGGAGGTGGTTGGAGGGTTTAAGCACAGATCAAGTGTAGTTGGAGCTCACAATGGAATTATGTATCTACTAACAGATATTGATGCACCTAATTACAGGCTTATTGCAATTGATTCTGCTAACGATATGAGTGATCAAAGTTTATGGGTCGAGGTTTTGCCAGAAGATGAGAATCTACTCGAATCGGTCTCTATTGCCGGAGGGTCAGTTTTCGCTAAGTACCTTAGAAATGCATGTAACACAGTAGTTCGCTATGACATGGATGGTTCTAATCCTATCGAAATTGAGTTGCCTGGAGAAGTAGGTTCTGTTGGAGGCTTTGACGGTAAATATGACGCAAATGAGGTGTTCTTTGCCTTTACATCATTTACTCATCCTACTAGTATTTACAGGTATGATTTGGCCTCTGGAAAAAGTGAGTTGTACGCAGAACCTACTGTTGATTTTGTGCAAGCTGATTTTGTAACTAAGCAGGTTTGGTATTCATCAAAAGATGGTACATCAATTCCAATGTTTATTGTACATCAAAAAGGCTTGGAATTAAACGGTCTGAACCCAACACTTCTTTATGCATATGGAGGTTTTAACATCAGTTTGACACCAAGCTTTAGCGCGTCTGAAATTGTCTTTTTAGAACGAGGTGGAGTTTATGCAATGCCTAATTTGAGAGGTGGTGGAGAATTTGGAGAAAGCTGGCATGAGGCTGGAATGCTATTAAAAAAACAAAATGTATTTGATGATTTTATTGCAGCAGCTGAATACTTAGTTGATGTAGGGTATACTTCCTCGGAAAAGCTTGCAATTGAAGGTAGATCTAACGGTGGTCTTTTAATTGGCGCTGTAATGACGCAGAGACCAGATTTGGCAAAGGTTGCCCTCCCTGGAGTAGGTGTTATGGATATGCTTAGATACCACAAGTTCACAATAGGATGGGGGTGGATCCCAGAATACGGTTGTGCTGATAGTTCTGAGGTGCATTTTAAGAATCTCTATGGATTTTCACCAGTTCACAACATTGAAGACGGTGTCAAGTATCCTAGTACAATGGTTACTACTTCAGATCACGACGACAGAGTAGTACCAGCTCACTCTTTTAAATACACTGCAAGGCTTCAAGCTGCTCATGCTGGAGATAATCCTGTCCTAATTAGAATTGAAGTGAATGCTGGCCACGGAGCAGGTAAGCCTACTTCTATGATCATAAATGAAGAAGTAGATAAGTGGGCTTTCCTTTTAAGCCAAGTAGGAGAGTAGTAGTGCTATTTTTTTACTAAGTCTCTTAATCTATAACTCTCATTTTGAGTCCAGTTTCTAACGTCCTCTAACAATTTTTCTGCATCGTTTCCGCTGAAGCTAGGTCCAAAGCTTACGTGTATATTATTCTGTCTATTGCCAAAGTTTCTAAACGCGTGAGGAATAAACCATTCTTTATTTACCCAATTGAGGTCGTCATTTTCAAATTCGATGGCTACTGGTGCAATTGGGAATCCATTTTCTGCACAAGTGTAGAACATGCCTTTGTGGAATGGAAGTAGATCGGGGCCTGGTCCTGTAGTTCCTTCAGGAAATATTATTACACCAAGTCCGTCTTCTAATCTTTCTTTTACAGCTACTCTAGTTGCTCTTCTGCTTTCTTTTTTGTCCCTCATAACCCAAATTGTTCCAAGTAGTGTTGCTCCAATTCCAATAAGAGGCCAAGATTTAGTTTCGTGTCTTGCGACAAATACAGCAGGAAAAGAAACAGGAAGAACAACTGCGTCAATATATGACCTATGATTTCCCATTATTACATGTGCCTTTTCTGGGGACTTGCCATGCCAGTGTATTCTAATACCAGCAATAATGTGAAGCCCTCTGATGAATAAGTTGAAAAAGCTGTGAGCTAAAGCCATTCTAGCCTTATTGTTTCTCAAAGTCAGCTTTGAAATGACAACTACTATAATTAATAATACAAGATAGCAAATACCCCAAATTGCAAGTAAAATAAAGCGTAGCGTTGCTCTTGTGTTATTTATTATTTTTCTCATAAGGTCTCGCAATTTAAGTCTAGTTTACTCAGTGCTTTTAAAAACTTTTTATGAGGGTATGTTTTAATCGTTAATAATTCTCCAGATCTCTGGTTTTTAAACCTTATATAAATGCATGAAAGGAATAGTCCAGAGCCTTTATATCTCTTCTCAGAACTATATATTGGGTCGCCTACAACTGGGTATCCAACACTTTGTAAATGAACTCTAATTTGATGTTTTCTCCCAGTTATAGGTACAGCTTTTATAAGTGAAACTGTTCCGTGAATCGGCCAGTTAATTTCGCCCAATTTTTCAACTTTAGTAAGCGAATTTTTCGCATTAATTTTTGTAGAAATTTGGTGAATGTGAGTAGGAAAATTTCCACAAACTAGCGCTATGTATTCTTTGTGAATTTTACGTTCTTCGAATGCCTTACAAAGCCAATTTGAGGATGTGATGTTTTTGTAAAATATGACTATCCCGTGGGTGTCTTTGTCAAGTCTATGAGCAGGGTATATGTCACTGTTTTTTAGCTGATTTCTTACTATGTTTTCAAGTGTAGATGTACTGTTTCCATTTGTGTTTATGCCTGGAGGTTTTACAACAGCTAATATGTCATGATCTTCATGTAAAATTTTAATTTTATGGTTTAGTTTAAGCTCAGTTTTTGTCAGTTTTAGAGTATTGTGTTTTTGAGGTAAAAGTTCAATCTCATCTCCTATTAAAACCCAAGTGGAATTAGTACTCAATTTTCCGTTAACTTTCACCCTTTTTTCGAGAATTGCTTTTTTAAGTGATTTTCGACTTGGTAGTTCTGTAAACTGAAATATTCCAGCTTCCTGAAGTCTCTTTTTGAGAGCTTTTTTATCACCGTGTTTCCACTCTTTAATTTGAACGATTCTACTCACTTGATCTTTGAAAAATGCAGAAATTCTATGTTCTGTTATTTAGAATTACCTCAAAATTACCCACTAAACCAATAGGGTTGGTGAGAATTTTTATTCAATCAGTCGATTATTTTACTTGTTCAATCGCTAAAGTGACACAATAATCACATCTCATAACTTATTGATAATCAGTTCTTGTACACTTTATCACGCGCAAGGCACCTGAAAGTTAGTCGTAATTTTAGCTTAATTCGTCGATTATAATAGGTGTTTAGCCGTTATAATCTGGCTGTTTATCTGTATATTTCGGCATAACCATAAATAATCTCATGAGTCGCATCATTTTATTTCTAATCCTTAGCTTGTCAACAACTCAGTTGTTTGGCCAATCGGATATCCTAGGTTGTACAATTTCTGTTGCATGTAATTACAATCCGGAAGCAACAATTAACGACGGTAGTTGTGATTTTGTTTCGTGTTACCAACTCGGTTGTACTGATCCATCAGCATGTAACTTCGACATTTCTGCTGCAATCAACGACGGTAGTTGTGATTACATCTCGTGTTTAGAACAAGGTTGTATGAACTCTTCAGCATGTAACTATAACTCAGCTGCAGAGGTTGATGATGGATCATGTGAATATCTTTCTTGCGCCGGCTGTACTGATGTTGCGGCGCCTAATTATGATGAAAATGCAACCATTGACGATGGCTCTTGTGAGTCGATTCTAGGTTGTTTGGCACCAGAAGCCTGTAACTACAATCCCTTAGCAACTGAAGATGATGGTAGCTGTGACTACACATCTTGTCTAGTTCTTGGATGTATGGATGATGCAGCTTGTAACTTCAATGCTGATGCTACAGCAAGTGATGGCTCTTGTGAATACGCTCAAGACGGATACGATTGCGACGGTAACTGTCTTCAAGATGCAGATTCTGATGGTGTTTGTGACCAGTTTGAAGTTCTAGGATGTGATGATGTCAATGCGACCAACTACTCTTCACAGGCAACTGAGAACGACGGTACATGTACTTACCCAGTCCCTGGATGTACGAACTTTGAGGCTTGTAATTACGATGCAGATGCGGATGTTGATGACGGATCTTGTGAGTTTACTTCTTGTTCGGGATGTACTTCACTTGATGCTTGTAACTATGATTCTGAAGCGGTTTACTCAGATGGTTCATGTACATATCCTGAGTTTGGATATGATTGTGATGGGAACTGCTTGACAGATACTGATGGTGATGGTGTTTGTGATCAGTTTGAGATAATTGGATGTATTGATGATATGGCATGTAATTTCTCCGAGGAAGCTACTGATGCTGGTTCTTGCTCATACCCTCTTTTAAACTATGATTGTGAAGGAAACAATCTTCAGCCAATTTTTACCACTTTAATTGAGGATATTGTTGTTCAAGGATCAGCAGTAGTTGATATTGAAGATGTTTTAATTGAAGCAATAGTTTCTCCATACGCTCCTCCATTTGAATCTCAATTTAACTCCCAGGATTGTTATTTTGATAATTCAGATGTTATTGTTGAAGTTGCAGGTGAATTTGTAATAAGCGGAAATTGTGAGCACGATTACACGCTATTCCGATCATGGACGGCAACGGATTGTGCTGGATATCAATCTACTATCAACCAAATTGTAACGGTTGTTGATACAATTCCACCGGTATTGATTCTGCCAAATGATATATCTATTTCTTGTGATTTAGTAGATGGAGCCGAACTAGGTAATGCATCCGGCACAGATGATTGTGGTGAGGTTACAATAACAGTTCAGGAAAGTATCGTTGAAGGATCGTGTAACGGTTCATATGAAATACATAGAACTTTTACCGCTGAGGATCCTTGTCTAAACTCAACTACTGGTGTTCAAATTGTAACGGTAGTTGACGATATAGCGCCTGTAATTACTCCTCCTGCGGATTTTACAATTGAATGTTCTGATGCAATTCAATTAGCACCAGCTACCGCTACAGACAATTGTGGTTCATTTACAATTTCTTCTACAGAGACTATAATTCCTGGAGATGCTGAAGGAAACTATATTATAGCTAGAACATTCATGGCTATTGATGATTGTGGTAACATGAGCACTGCAAATCAAACAATAACTGTTGAAGACACTACCGCTCCATCTTTGAGTATACCTGCTGACTATACTGCTGAGTGTTCTGATCAATTAATATTATCAGATGCTTATGCAAGTGACTTCTGTGGAGAGGTTATTATTACTATATCAGAAGAAATTATTGAAGGTACTGCATTAGGTAATTATACATTAATTAGAACATTTACAGCTACGGATGATGCAGGAAATTCAACTACTGATAGTCAGACTATTAATGTAATTGATACTACACCACCATCAATATTGGCTCCATCAAATTTTACAGTTGAATGTGACGAGTTTATGCGTTTAGACGATCCGCTTGCTTCAGATGATTGTAGTGATGTTACAATTTTTAGTACAGATGAAATAATTCCTGGTTCATCTGCAGGTAATTATACTGTTATCAGAACATTTATTGCCGTTGATGATTCTGGAAATGAGAGCTACGAAGCGATTCAAACGATTAATGTAGTCGATACTTCCGCTCCTGAGCTAACCATTCCTGAAAATTTAGTTGTTGAATGTGACCAAGAAATCGTTTTTGAGGAAGCCACTGCGGTTGATAATTGTGGTGAGTCTTCCATTACTCTATATGAACAAATTATACCAGGTCCCAACGATAATACTTACACTATCTTCCGTGAGTTCACTGCTACTGATGATGCTGGAAACTCAACAATATCTATCCAGGAGATTCAAGTTATAGATTCTACAGCTCCAATAGCTACAAACATTCCTGCAGACTTTGAAGGAACCTGTAATTCGATACCAGACGCTACTTCTGCTCCCACATTTACAGATAACTGTTCTGAAGTATATGTGGACTATGCAGAAGTCATAATAGAAGGATCATGTTCAGGAGACTACACCCTTCAAAGAATCTGGTCTGCTACTGATGATTCTGGTAATGAAACTATTGTATCTCAATCAATTTTAGTTTCGGATACTGAAGCTCCAGTATTTGTGCCTCTTGCAGATCTTTCATATAGTTGTTCGGATAATTTATCACTCCCAGAACCAACACTTGTATCTGGATGTTCTGAAGAAGTCATAACAGTTCAACAGACTATAATTCCAGGTAATTGTAACCACTCATATGCAATTGTTCGAACTTTTACAGCTACTGATGACTGTGGTAATTCTTCTCAGTATGTGCATTCGACCACTATTTTCGACACGACTGCACCAGAGTTCACTTCTGTTCCTTCTGACTACACAGCAGAGTGTTCTGACGAGCACCCAATGGATGACGCTACAGCTACAGACAACTGT
>NZRP01000052.1 GCA_002693775.1 Crocinitomicaceae bacterium
TGAAGAGCCTGGTTCGTTAGCTGGAAGCTTAAGCTCACCTATTCCTGAACGAGGTCCAGAACCCATCATTCTAATATCGTTTGCAATCTTATTAAGTGAAACAGCTAGTTGACGAAGAGCTCCGTGTGACTCAACAATTGCGTCGTGAGCAGCGAGTGCTTCGAATTTGTTAGGGGCTGTTACAAATGGGTGGTTAGTAGATGCGGCGATGTGGCCAGCAACAATTTCAGAATAACCTTTAGGGGTGTTGATTCCCGTTCCTACAGCTGTTCCGCCAAGAGCTAGTTCGCTGAGGTGAGCAAGTGACGAGCGTAGAGCTTTAAGGCCGTAGTCTAGTTGAGCGACATAGCCTGAGAATTCTTGGCCAAGGGTAAGAGGGGTTGCGTCCATTAGGTGGGTACGACCAATCTTAACTATGCTATCCAGTTCTTTAGCCTTTTCGTCAAGAGAAGCACGAAGCTGCTCAATGCCTGGGATTGTTGTCTCAACGATCATCGTGTATGCAGCTATGTGCATTGCCGTTGGGAAAGTGTCGTTTGAGGATTGGCTTTTGTTTACATCGTCATTAGGGTGTACAGGCTTATCTCCTTCGCCTAGTTTACCTCCATTAAGTATGTGGCATCTGTTTGCCACAACTTCATTAACGTTCATATTAGACTGAGTTCCTGAACCAGTTTGCCAAATCACAAGAGGGAACTGATCGTCGTGCTTGCCTGCGAGAATTTCAGCGCAAGCCTGTGAGATTAGATCTCTTTTTTCTTCATCAAGTACTCCACACTCGCAGTTAGTGATAGCTGCTGCACGCTTTAGGTGAGCAAAAGCGTAAACGATTTCAAGTGGCATTGAAGCGACAGGGCCTATTTTAAAGTTGTTTCTAGAACGCTCAGTTTGGGGTCCCCATAGAACGTCAGCAGGAACTTTTACTTCACCAATAGTGTCTTTTTCTATTCTGTAATCTGACATAGTACTTGATTAATCTTGTTTAAAGGCTGATGCTGCTCCGGCTTGCATAAGGTAGGCTTTCAAGAAACCATCAATATCACCATTCATAACCGCATCTACATTTGAGGTCTCGTGTCCAGTCCTTACGTCTTTCACCATTTTATATGGCTGCATTACGTAAGATCGAATTTGTGATCCCCATTCAATTTTCTTTTTATTTGCTTCTATCTCGTCTCTAGCTTCATTGAGTCTTGCTCTTTCAAGCTCAAATAGTTGTGACTTCAGAAGTTGCATTGCTTTTTCTCTGTTGCCTAGCTGAGAACGAGTTTCAGTGTTTTCAATTACTATGCCTGTAGGCGCGTGCCTAAGTCTAACACCTGTCTCAACCTTGTTTACGTTCTGTCCACCAGCACCGCCTGAACGGAAGGTGTCCCAACTTATATCTGCTGGATTAACAGTGATTTCGATTGAATCGTCTACAAGTGGATACACATATACTGACACGAAAGAAGTGTGTCGTCTCGCGTTTGAATCGAATGGGCTAATTCTCACAAGTCTGTGAACTCCATTTTCTCCTTTCAGCATTCCGTAAGCAAACTCACCTTCGAACTCAAGTGTTACCTGCTTAATTCCAGCAGGATCGCCTTCTTGTAGTTGTAATTCTTTGATTTTAAATCCTGACTTATCGCCATACATTCTGTACATACGCATCAGCATAGATGCCCAATCGCAGCTTTCTGTTCCACCTGCTCCAGAAGTAATCTGCATAACAGCATTTAAGCTGTCTTCTTCAGCGCTAAGCATGTTTTGGAATTCAAGCTCTTCAACTGCCTTAAGAGCACTCTCATATGCTGAGTCAACTTCCTCTGGACTTTCATCACCCGCTTTCATGAACTCATAAAGAACCTCAAGGTCCTCTATTGAAGAGTTGCAATCATCAAATTTTGTAACCCAAGCCTTCTTAGATCTAATCTGCTTCATCACCTGTTCAGCATTCTTAGAGTCATTCCAAAAATCAGGGTCATGAGTCTGTTTTTCGTCCTCCATGACCTCCATCCTCTTTTGGTCTATCTGTAAGTACCCTTTAAGAACATCAACACGCTTTTTAAGAGACTCAATTTGATCCAAATTCAACATGGGACAAATGTAGTTATAACCTACTAAGAGCCGAGAGGATATTATCCAAAGTATATCCTCTGTTTTGTAGATATCTAATAAATCTTTCCCTATTGGTTTTATGCTCGTCAGGGTAAAGTTTAAACCTAGAATTTATGGTCCTTTTAAGAGCTTTTTCAACCTCAACTTCAGACAGTTTGGATATTATCGGGTCTATTAGACCGGATTTGCACCCTTTTTTAAGCAAGGCATCATAGAGTTTTCTTGGGCCCCAGTTTTTCAATAAAAAGTGGTCATGTATAAACGCTTCTATAAATCTTATTTCGTCTACAAAGCCTTCATTTTCTAGAGTTTTCAGCATTTCTACAGCCTCTCCTTCATGAGCGCCTAGCCTTTTCATCTTTGCTAATACTTCAGACTTAGATCTTTCCCCTCTTGCACACCAATGCCTTATTTTCTCTTTCCATGCCATTTACCTTCCAAAGGTTACTTTAGATACACGATATTTGCAACCGTCTAATTAAGAATTTTATAACCGTTATGCGGTCTGAACTTTTGCAACGTATCCAAGATCTACTTCAAAATGACGATCTGGAAGCTATCCGTAAGGATGTGCGTAATTCTATCCAGTCCTTTAGGGCTTTAACTCAGGACGAAATTCGTTCTCAAAAAGAAGCTTGGGAAAAGGAAGAGCACGAACTCGATGAAACCTTTGTTTATAAACCAGCAGAGGAAGAAGAGAAATTTGAAGAATTAGCTAAGGAATTTAAAGCTAGAGAAAACGCTTGGAAGGCAAAGATAGCTGAGGAGCAGAGAGCTAATTTGGTCTTAAAACAAGGCCTACTTCAAGAGCTTAGAAACACCATTCAAGAGGAAGAGAATATTGGTAAGGCATTTGACTCTTTCAATAAAGTGAGAGAAAAGTGGGATTCTATCGGTGATGTGCCAGGGAATAATTACAAGGAAGTTCACGACGAATACCACCGCTTAAGAGATGAGTTTTTCTACAACATCAACATCTACAAGCAGCTTCAAGAAAATGATCTGCAGGTAAATCTTAAGATGAAGAAGGAGCTTACTGAACAAGCGAAAAAGCTTAGTGAGATCGCTGACATCAAGGAAAGAGAAAAAACTGCTAGGGAACTACAAAAGCAATGGCTAGATGTAGGCCCATCTCCACGTGAGACTTATAAAGAGATGTCTGATGCATTCTTTGATATCACTCGCCCTGTTTTTGATGAAGTAAAGGCTCATTATGAGAAAATTCGTGAGGGATTTGAGGAGAACAAAGTGAAGAAAGAAGGAATCATTAACGAGTTAAGAGAGCTTTTAGCTACAGATGTTGAGCCTAATCATAAAGCTTGGAATAAAATGACTTCTTCTGTTATTGATATGCAGAAGCGTTGGAAGGAAATAGGCTTTGCTGGAAAAGAACACAATGAGAATCTGTGGAAGCAATTCCGGGAGTTAGCAGATGTATTTTTTGAAAAAAAGCAAGTCTTCTACGATAAGATGAAGGAAGAGGGTAAGGGAGCTAAAAAGGCTAAGATGGCTCTTATTGAAAAAGCTGAAGCTCTTAAAGACAGCACAGATTGGAGAGAGACAACTCAGGCTATGCTTCAACTACAAAAGGATTGGAAAACTGCCGGCACATGTTCTCCGAGTGATGAGCATAGGCTTTGGCGTAAGTTTCACAAAGCTCAAGACTTCTTCTTTAACGCTAAGAAATCGCAGTTTGCAGATAGAAATAAAGAAGAGAAAGCAAATCTTAAGCTGAAGATTGCGCTACTTAAAAAAGTCGAAGGGTTCAAGCTAACTAAAAACCGTGCAGACGATTTAAACAAGCTTAAAGGATTCTCAGAAGAGTGGAGAGCAATTGGATTTGTCCCTAGGAAAAACTTGGACGAATTAGCTTCTAATTTTTCTAAGGCAATGGACACTCATTACGATGCTTTAAGTGCTGAGAGATCAGAAAGATCTGTTGCAAATTATTCTGATAGAGTTGAAAGGCTAGCTCAGAGTGGTGGAAGAGACATCAAGAGAGAGCAAAGTATTCTTAGAGATAAGATTAATAGACTTAACGCGCGCATTTCTTCAACTGAGGAAAACATGGCTCGTTTCACTGGAAAGGGAGCTCAGAGCATCGTCGACCAGGCTGAGAAAACCATTAAGGGTTACAGAAGGGAGATAGATGAAATCAAGGCTAAGCTTAAAATGCTTAGAGCAGCGGCAACTGAGAAGTAAGACTTAATCGTCGCTGTTGTTTTTTAGCCACGTTTATTGGTATAAGAGATGGTGTGTATCCGTTTTCTGCAAGCCATTTCAGATATTCTGGCAATGCGTAAAGTAGCCTAGGTGCTGCTCTTTCGCTATCTCTAAATTGGATAATACTTCCAGACTGGGTCTGCTTAATGAGATAATCTAGACACTCTTTTCCAGATTTTGAAGTGTTATAATCTCCAGACTCAACATCCCAAAGTACAATTTGGGTTCTTGTTGAAAGAGCTTGTGCCTGATTATACGTGATTCTTCCATAGGGAGGTCTGAAATGAGATGTTTTACCTAAGGTGTTTTCACATTCTAGAAAGCTTCTGAAATACGACTTTTTAGATGTAGCCCAGCCACTTTCATGTCTATGACTGTGATTAGCGATTTCGTGTCCTTCACTCTTTAGTAGATTAACTAATTCTGGATACTTCTCTGCGTTTTCTCCTATGCAGAAAAATGTAGCTTTTAAGCCTCCTGCATTCTTTAACTGTTCAACAACCCATGGAGTAATTTGAGGGTTAGGGCCATCATTAAAGGTCAGGTAGACCTTCTTTGTTGAGTCACTAGATGGTACTCTACGTAATAATTGTGCCTTAAGGAACTGCATTCAATTAAAAGACGACAGTGCAACCATGTGGTTGCCTATCGAGTCATAGACTATACCTTTGTGGCCTACAAATCAAAGCACTAGGTGTAGCAAAATGGAATATGATTTTCGCAGGATAGAAAAGGATTGGCAAGAGGCGTGGGAAAAAGGCCTTAAATACAAGGTTGACGAGATTGAAGACAAGCCAAAATTCTATGTTCTGGATATGTTCCCTTACCCATCAGGAGCAGGGCTTCACGTAGGGCATCCGCTCGGGTATATCGCCTCTGATATTGTTGCACGTTACAAGAGACATAAGGGCTATAATGTGTTGCACCCAATGGGCTTTGATAGTTTTGGTCTACCTGCGGAGCAATATGCAATCCAAACCGGTCAACATCCGGCTGTTACAACTGAGGCAAATACTGACAGGTATAGAGATCAAATGCAGAAGATAGGTTTCTCGTTTGATTGGAACCGGGAAGTGATGACGTCGGATCCCAGCTACTATAAATGGACTCAGTGGATTTTTGGAAGGTTGTTTGAAAGCTGGTTTGACCTCGATCAGAATAAAGCAAGACCAATTAATGAGCTAATTAATGCCTTCGAGCAGAATGGTTATTTTTCAGTAAATCCATCTTGTGATGACAATTGGTGGGAAGATCTTGATATGGATTTGTTCCCTCACTTTGAAGAGCATTTCTCAGGTTCCTTTACTGCTACTGATTGGAACTCTTTTAATGAAGAGCAGAAGAATGCACTACTCATGCAGTTTAGGCTGACGTATTTGGCGGATTCAGAAGTGAACTGGTGTCCTGAGCTAGGGACAGTTTTAGCTAACGATGAAGTAAAGGATGGGCTGTCTGAGCGAGGAGGTCATCCTGTGGAGAGGAAGAAGATGAGACAGTGGATGATGAGAATCACTGCTTATGCTGAGAGGCTGCTTTCAGGTTTAGATGATTTGAACTGGACTGATAGCATTAAGGAAGCCCAAAGAAACTGGGTTGGCAGATCTGAAGGAGCTGTAATAAGATTCAAGACAAACCGAGGGGGCAATATTGAGGTGTTTACCACTAGACCTGATACTATTTATGGCGTGAGCTTTATGGTACTTGCTCCTGAACACGATCTAGTTGGAGATCTAACAAGTGAAGAGAATCGTGAGGAAGTAGAGGCTTACATTGAAGCTGCTAAAAAGAAAAGTGAAAGAGAACGTCAAGGTGAAAAAGAAGTCACTGGAGTTGCTCTGGGCGGAAGCGTTGTACATCCATTTACTGGAGAAGAAGTTCCTGTTTATATCGCTGAGTACGTACTAGCTGGATATGGAACTGGAGCTATTATGGCTGTGCCAGCTGGGGATGAGAGAGACTGGAAATTTGCGAAAAAGTTTGGGATTGAGGTTCCTGCTATTTTCAAAGGTGTTGATACAGATGAAGAGGTTTGCACTGATGAAAAAGCAAAACTTGTGGGCTCTGGTGAGTTAAACGGGCTTAAGAAAAAGGAAGCTATTCCAGCAGCGATAGAAATACTTGAGAAGAGCGGACATGGAGAGAAGAGGATTAATTACAGACTCAGAAATGCAGTATTCTCACGACAGAGATATTGGGGCGAGCCATTCCCTATTTGCTATGAAGGTGATATTCCACAGTTAATAGAAGATGAGTTAATCACTCTGCCTTCTGTTGACGCTTATCTACCGACTAAGGATGGAGAGCCACCGCTAGCTAGAGCTGCAAAAGAAGATTGGCCTGTATTTAAGGGTGATAGGATGGAAACTAACACCATGCCTGGTTGGGCTGGGTCTTCATGGTACTTTCTAAGGTATATGGACCCACATAATGAAAGTGCTTTCTGTGATAGATCAAAGTCTGATTACTGGGGACAAGTGGATTTATACGTTGGTGGAGCGGAGCACACTACTGGGCATTTATTGTACTCAAGGTTTTGGACTAAGTTCCTTTGTGATTTAGGCTTTATAGGGTTCGACGAGCCATTTAAAACTATGATCAATCAGGGTATGATTCTGGGAAGGTCTAGCTTTGTCTACAGAGTTCAGGGCACTTCAAAGTTTGTCAGCTATGAAAAGCGCAAGGAGTACTCTACTCAGAGATTGCACGTTGACATCAATTTAGTTGAAAACGATAAGTTAGATCTTGATGGGTTTAAAGCTAGTAGAGAAGAGTACTCGAATGCTGAATTTATTTTAGGAGACGATGGCACTTACACTTGTGGTCATGAGGTGGAGAAGATGTCTAAGAGTAAGTACAATGTCCAAACTCCTGACGAGTTAGTTGAAAAGTACGGTGCTGACACACTTAGATGCTATGAGATGTTCCTTGGCCCTCTTACTCAGAGTAAGCCATGGGATACTCAAGGAATTAACGGAGTACATAATTTCCTAAGAAAAATTGCTCGTTTAGTTGAAGGTTCTGAAACTAAAGTAGCGTCATCTGATGAGCTAAGAATCGTTCACAAGGCTATTGAAAAGGTAAGTTCTGATTTAGAAAGATATGCGTTCAACACCGTTGTAAGTGCAATGATGATCGCTGTCAATGATTTGATCGGCTTAAAGAAGTCTTGCTCTAAAGAAGCATTGAAAGACTTGATTGTTCTTCTTAGTCCTTATGCCCCTCACCTTGCTGAAGAGCTTTGGAAAGAAGTAGGTGGTAAAGGATTTGTTATTGAAGCTGTTTGGCCTGACGTAAATTCTCAATATCTTGTAGCAGAAGATGTTACATATCCCGTTTCATTTAACGGAAAAGTTAGATTTAAACTCACTCTTCCAGCAGATATGCCGGCTGATGAAGTCGAAAAAGTTGCTAGAGAGAATGAGAACACATTAAAACAGATGGATGGAAGGGAAATTCGCAAAGTCATTGTGGTTCCTGGACGTATCATCAATATCGTTGGCTAATTATGAAGCAATTTTTACTACCCCTATTTGCACTGATGTCTATTGGAGCCTTTGCTCAATCAGATAATTCTTTAATTCCATATAACCCGGATTTTGATGGAGATGGAGAAATCGGATCACCAGATTTATTAGGCTTTCTTCCTACCTATGGAGGGGCGTTTCAACCTGATGGAGTTCTTCCTTTAGAGATGGGTGGCACAGGTGAGAGTACCATTGATGGTGTTAAATCCGTTTTAGGAATTACCGTTTTTGAAGACATTACTCCAGCAGGTCAGCAGAACTCTGCAGGTGTTATTCAAGGGGGGCTCGTTGTTACAGGAACATTTACTCATGGTGATGGATGTGCTGCTACAGGCAGCTATGCCAATGCTAGCGGAAGATTCAATTTTGCTTCAGGTAATTACAGTAATGCTTCAAACCAAAACTGTGTCGCTATAGGAATTTGTTCTAGTGCTGAGGGTGAAGGAACTACTGCTAACTCAACTGCTTCCCACTCTGAAGGATATCAGACTGTAGCTACTGGATTAGGTTCCCACGCTGAGGGCTATCAGAGTATTACTAGCGGAAATTATACACACTCTGAGGGATATCAGACAGAGGCTACAAATACTGCTGCTCACTCTGAGGGATGGAACACCTTAGCTAGCGGACTTTACTCTCATGCTGAGAACAGAAACACTATTGCTAACTCTACTTGTGCTCACGCTGAAGGAGAGGGAACTTCAGCACTTGCTGATGCAGCTCACTCAGAAGGGTTCCAAAGTGTAGCAACAGGCTTTGCTTCCCACGCAGAAGGGTACCAGAGTGAATCTATCGGTAGCTACTCTCACGCATCTGGTAGAGGAAGTGTTGCCTTAGCTACGGCAAGTGCTGCAGTTGGATACAACCTGATTGCTGACCAGCAGTATTCAACTGTTGTAGGTCAATACAATGAAGCTGATAGAGAAGGAACTTTATTTGTCGTGGGTGACGGTGAAAACGATGCTGTTAGATCAAATGCATTTGAAGTTAGCAGTGAGGGCGCTTTAGTAAATGGCGATTTAGTAGTTAGCGGTACTATTAGTTTAGACGGCCAGGAGCTTCTACAGATTATTTCTGGATTGCAGGCTCAGATTGATGCATTGCAAGCGGAGATTGATGCAATGATTGGCGGAGAGTAGTCTTTCATAAGCTAGTGAGCTTTAAATTTTACTAAATCAGTGTTCCCATTCTTATCTACAATTGATAAGCTATGATCCCCTGGTGAAATCTCTACCGACATCTTGTGAATAGTTAAGGTGCTTCCAATATAAGTGCCGTCTAAATGCCAAAACAGTTCTTTGTCGTTATTTGTTTGGGCTGCCTCCATTACAATCTTTTTATAATTCCCATCAAATCCCTTGGGTATGATCACGTTTGCATTTTGATGAGGGTAAATAATAGCAATGGATTTAGATTCTGTCGTAGTGCATCCTTTAGCGAACGAAGGCAAATTTCTATAATGAGGATGTTTTTTCTTGTAGTAAAACGTTTCAATAGGGTTAAGAACAAACCATGTAGTATCACTCACGATTGAGCCATCATTACAATTTAAAAATACTCTCTCACCTCTATCGTTTACAAGAATTTTTGTGTGGTAATCGCAAAGTAGAAGCATGCTACTTTCCTTCACACTTGTTTGAACTTTCGTTGGGCAATTTGAGGTTGGAATCAACCCAGAATTTGCGCAAAGCTGAATGCTTTGAAGCTCCATTGCAGGCTTTTTAAACCAGTTATAATCTGGCAGTCCATCGAAAATATTAAACATTAATGGAGCAGCTGCAGAAACTCCTGTCAACCCAGGACGCCCTTCCCCCGTAGCATTCCCAACCCAAACAGCGACTAAGTAATCTGAATTATATCCTACTGACCAAGCATCTCTAAATCCATAACTAGTTCCAGTCTTCCAAGCAATTTCTTTAGATGACGAAAACTGCTTCCAACCTGCTTCTAATCCCGGGCGTTTTACTTCTTTTAATGATTCAGATATTAACCACCATGTACCTTGATTAAATGTTTGTTGGGTTGCATTGGGCGGCTGGTTTTGAATAAGTGATATCCCCTGTTTTATTTGGCCCTTAGAATTGTATGCATTCAGATTTCTTGCTTGATTTGAATATATCTGCGACACCTCCCAAAGTGAAACTTCTGCACCTCCTAATATTAAAGAAAGTCCATAATTATCGGCAGTTCTATTTATACTAGTAAACCCTAATTCTTGAAGTAAGTTGTAGAATCTAACATGGCTATAATCTTTTAAGAGATTTGTCGCTGGTATATTTAAAGATCTAATTAATGCTTGATTAGCAGGAACCACTCCCTCGTATTCTTTATCAAAATTCGTAGGGGCAAATCCATTAATTGAAATGGGGACATCATTAAGAAGAGTTGATGTATGAATCAACCCTTCTTCTATTGATGCAGCATATAGTAATGGTTTCAGAATACTTCCTGAACTCCTTTTTGCATGAACTAAGTCGACGAAAGATGAAGGTGTGTCTTTATTAGAAGCATTACCTACATATGCTTTAACATTTCCATCTTCGAGTGATACAACTAAAGCACATGCATTATGAATTTCATTTGCACTTAACTGCTTAGAATAGTTATTAAGCTTCCTAGAAACCGTCTTCTGTAAACTTCCATCAATTGTTGTTTCAACAATGCTTCCACCGAGTCCCATTTTATCTATTTGGGCAAGCAGATGTTTGGCATGCGATGGTAAAGAACTAGGCCTAGTAGGGAGTTCTTCAAGTAACGAAAGAGAGTATGTTGTAGAATCTATTTCATCATTTTCTAGTAGCTTCTTTAATAGATTATTGCGCTTTTTTTTAAGTATTGAACTGTTCTTACCTGGCCTAATTAAAGAAGGTGAGTTAGGAAGAACTGCAAGTGTTGCGTATTCAGCCCACGACAAATCATCTACAGGTCGATTAAAGTATCTCCACGAAGCCGCTTCAACGCCCACTACATTCCCACCATATGGAGCATGTGATACATAGTGCTGAAGTATTTCCTCCTTCGAATAACTAAACTCTAGCCTGAAGGCCAAATACATTTCTTTTATTTTCTCCCAATAACTTCTTTTAGGATTACCACGAGACATTCTAACTAACTGCATAGTTATAGTACTCCCTCCTCTTTTAATTTGTCCAGCTGAGTAATTCTGCTTTAACGCTCTAATGGTTGAAACGGGATTTACACCAGGATGGTAATAGAAATACTCGTCTTCAAAATATAAAATACATGTCTCTAGTTCACTTGGCACAGAGTCAATGGTTGGAAAGCGCCATTGGCCATCACTAGCAATTCTTGCTGAGAGTAAACTACCACTATCATCGTTAAGAACTGTAGAGTATGGAACGTCAAACAGCTTATTCGGGAATGCTAAATAAAAGACTAGTCCTAAAAAAGAGAGAATTATGATCCAAACTCTACGCTTCTTTAAAGCAGTCATTCTACTTACTTAATTACTTCTATCCATTGACCCGCTATAGTAGCTGAAACACTCTCATCATACATTGGTGCACAGTATATAGCTGGAAGGTAATACTCGCCTAAGAATGTAGCATTTAAACTAATTTCAATTCTCTTAGACTCAAACCTATCTAAGCTGAAATATGATAACACTCTATCATCACGAATATCTTGGAAATCTACGTTAGAAGTAGCTGTATAATCATTAGATACTCGTGAGTTTAAAATCTGCCACCCTGAAGGGAAGATTTGGTTTAAAGCTATCTCTTTATAATCAGATCTCCTACCTGGATGAGTAACTGTAACAATCGCTTTAAAATCTTGGCCCTGTTGTAATTTGTCTATTGTCAACAGGTTCCCATCTATATCAACATATTCAACTGTCATTTGTAATCCTTTCTGAGAACTCATAAGTGTATTTTCAGAAGGAATACCAGATTGAGTATAGTTTACAAACAATGGCTGATTACCATAATTATTTATTGAAATCGTCCCTGCATCAATGTCTGATTCTTCGATAGTGTGAGTATAAATCGGGTGTTCAGATGATACTTCAACAGAACTACCATTAATAGTATAGCTAAATTCGAAAACATCACCCGTTACATCTCCAAGGAGTTTTTCAATAGCAATTAAAGAATATGCAATAGTTTGAGTGCTGTGCCAACCCGTACTTAGTTCATTTGCGATTTCTTCAACAAGCTTTCCTGCTTCGTCATATTTCTCCATATAGATTAGAGTTTCTAATACTATTGCTCTATCTCTAACATCTGATCCATAACAATAACCCATTTCTCTATAAGATGTAAACTCAACCACTTTTTCCATGAGTTCTGAGGCTGCATTTTTCCTTCCAATTACCGCATATGCTGAAGCTAGTTTCCATGCAGCAAGACTGCTTAACTCTCCTTCATTCTTAAGTCTATTCATTGACCCAACATCTGGCGATCCAGCTAAGGCAAGAGTATATAATCTATATGCTTGGCTTAAATCTCCTCGATATCTACCCCAGCTTAGATACTGATTTCTATTCCACTCAGACGCAGATTTCTTTTGGAATTTTACCCATGAGTCATACATACCAGCTGGCAATTCGTAACCGGCATTTTTCGCTTCAACCATGAAGTGTCCAGCATAGTTTGTACCCCACTCTGAGAAATCGTCACCTCCTGGCCAATATGAGAATCCTCCATCTGGTTGTTGGAATGAAATTAATTTATCAATCGCTTTCTGAACATTTGTATTAGTCTTTGCCTTCTGTTCGTCAGTTAACTGAATAAATGACCCAAGAACTAACTGAGGGAAAGCAGCAGATGTCGTTTGTTCAATACACCCATGCGGGTATCTGATAAGATAGTTTAAATTCTTATTTAGACTTATATCAGGGAATCTTGAAATCAGTAAACTTGCTTCATTTGTACCCTCTAGGCCAAACGACTCATAAGAGTGGTTCCATTCTCCATTCTCCATGACAATTGAAGATTCCACAACATCAATTTCAGGATTTGAAGGCCTTACTTGTATCTCTAATTCTTCAAAAGCTGTTTCATTACCAGAGCTTACTTCAACTTTAAATCTAGCAACACCCAATTTATCTGAAACATCATAATTGAAATAAACCGTTTTCTCTCCTTGAGATTCGAAGTCTATTGTTTTCTCAGTACCTGACACAGGCACAAGAAGGTCATTAGTTATGACTTTTACATTTACGTTTTTAATATCATCACTCATCGAGATAACATTAACTGGTATAGATACTTTTTCCGACGGTCCTAGAATTCTTGGTAAAGTAGATAATACCATTAATGGCTTTTTAACCAAGACGTCTTCATCACTTGAACCATATGCTCCATCATCTGCAGCTACTACCATTACGCGAACAGACCCAATGTAGTTGGGTATTTTAACAGTGTGGGATTTAGAATCATTAGCATCAAGCTTAAATGGACCTAAATATTGAACTACTGACTGAAAGCGATTTGCTTTAGCATCTTCCTTATTTGCAAGATCTTCATCACCACCTACAGCTAAAAGAGCAGCCATTTTTCCGGTTTCAGCACTCATTACATACTTATACATATCCCAACTCTTAACGCCTAAGGCTTCTTTAGAATAGAACGAATACCATGGATTTGGTGTTTTATATCTAGTAAGAGACAATAGGCCTTCATCTACAACTGCTAGAGTATAAGCCATCTCTTTTCCATCCTCTTCACTAACTGTAATCTCAAACTCAGATTCAGGTCTAACTTCTAGCGGAGTTTCAATTACTGGAGTGAGATGTGTTTTAGGGTCTGTAACTTTAACTGGTACAACTCCGTACATTCTAATTGGAAGAGAGTTGTCAGTTTGGCCATGAGGTTGAATAGAAACAGCATTTACGTAGAAGTTTGGTGCCATTTCCCTAGTAAGAGGAATCGTAACTTTTGTATTTCCTCCACTTGCGTCAACCCAGAATTGATCTATTATCTTATCACCCTTCTCTAAGGTTATATAGGTTCTACCTATTCCTCCAGAAGGAATTGAAATCGTAGCTTTTTCTCCAACCTCATATTCTTCCTTGTCAGTTTCAATATTTATCATAGATGCAGCATCAGTGCTTCCTTCCATATTGTTATACCACCCAGGATAATCTGCATAAAATTCAACTAAAGAACTGTGACCTGATTCTAAATCCACAATTCGCAATAGGTGCTTCCCCCAGTCTCTTTTTGGGAATTCTAAGTCATATAATCCTTGACCATCTTTAATCGTAAAGTAGTCCGTCTTTTTAAGCTCTGCTGAAGATCTATTAATATATCTCGTTAAATCCGCTTCACCATTACCTTCCCACCACCAGCTATTCCTAAGTTCATATAACTCTACTCTAACTCTTTTATCGATTGGATTTCCATTAGCATCTACTGCTGCAAATGCGCATGCCGTTACTTCTTCAGTATTTATTGCGCTTCTCCAATTATAACCTGCAGGCATTTTTATTCCTACATAGCTTTTATATGGTGAAAATTTACATGATGTAAAATCCTGACTGTAGTCTCCTCCTGTTTCGAATACCTTTGTGTTAAATCGCATCTTCAACATTCCAGGTGCACTTTCTGGGCTTTTCCAGTTAAAGAATAATTTGCTCTTACCTGTTTCAAATGTTTGAGACTCGACTACAATAGGATTTGTTTCATAAAACCTGTTAGAATGATCATCAAAGTGAAAGCCTTCAAAACCATCAAATGACGTTGACATGCTTGATACACTAAGTTCTACTCTATTTTTAAGATGAGCTCCAGGAGCACCATATAGCCAATCTGCAGATAAGGTTGTACTGAATCCATTGGCACTAGAAATTATTTTAGGTAAGTCAAGGTCAATTTTTAATCGATTTGGCTTAACTGTCTCAACTTTTAAGTATTTGGTGAATGTGGAATTACCAACTATTGCCTTTGCCCTCCATTTTCCTGTAGGTGAATTATCCTTTGTTTTAAAATCAAAAGCGTACATACCACTTACGCCATCAGCAGATACTTTTTTACTGTAAAGTTTACCTTGTGGGTCATACAGCTCCATAATCACCGGGTGCGCTTCTGGTATAGCATTCTCTTTGTCCTCTAAAACAAATGATAAATACATTTCGTCACCAGGGCGCCATACACCTCTTTCACCGTAGATAAATCCTTTTACTCCTTTTTCTACTGAAGTTCCTCCTACGTCAAATACACTCAGAGATAATTCAGAGCCGTTATCAACTTTTAAATATCCTTTCTGCTTTCCATATGTAGCTACTAGTAAATATGGTTTGCCGTCTGTCTCGAGATTAAGAAATCCATCAGAGTTAGTGCTTCCACTAATCATTAGCTGATGTTGGAAATTAAACGCTTCAACTTTTACGTTTCCTAAAGGATTTGTCGTTCTTAGGTCTGTAACTACAATGTTGTAATTATCTCCTGAAGATTCTTTAGCGACAATTCCAAGATTACTAGCTAATACATTTCGTGCAAAATGCCTAGAACGGTATTTATAATATGAATCCGTACATGGATCATCTCTTTCATTATAACGAGCGTAGCCAGTGTACCAAGATGTAGGGTTATAATATGAATTTTTGTCAAAATTAAATTGAGTTCTCTGAAGAGGTTTAACAACGTCTAAAGTGTCACCACATGGATATAATGACTGATATCTCTCAAACGCCATTTGCACACTGTAAATAGCTCCTGGCTGAGGATCGATATAGTTATTTAAGTCTATTTGAAAATTGTTCCATGAACCGTAATCAATAGCCTCAGTAGAAATTAGATCTACCACATCATCGTAAACAACTCTACCAACTCTTGATAGGTTTGAATAATCATCCAGTTGATTTTGCTGTAAAAACTGAGAAACATTATCCTCATAAACTTGAAGGATTCTCAGGTTTACCGCTTTAAGGTTAATTGCCTTAAAAGGAAAATTAAGCTTCCCATCTGTGGGCATAATAACTCCATCACCAATAAGTTCTAATGCTGGCTTTTCAAGATTTAAATAAAGAATCTTTTTATAAGAGTTTTTAAGAGATCCCCCATCTATGCTTTCTATACTAGCGTCAACCATGATTGTCTCTTGGCTGCTAAGAGTTTCTACAGGATAAACATCAATCTGATTGTTAGACGCGGTTACTCGTATATTTTTTTCAGACTTTAAACGAACTAATCCTTCTAAATCTTGGCCAGAGTCTAGTGGGTCAGAAAATTGGATTGAGAAATGTAACCCAGGCTCACGCTCTGTTGTGATTTGAAGAACGGTAAATTCACCAATTGGTGGCACTCTAAAAGTCATAGCATCTCTTATCGGCGCTCCAATTACATCTCCATTCCATTTAAATTTTACTTCACCTTCATTATTGCTTCGCTTTACTTCTAGAATGTTGTAGTGATGTGTTTTCCTATCGCCTGAATGTGTCCATGATATATCTAAATCATTACCACTTTGTGTTGCTGAAAAACAAGATTCAAGATTATCCGGGTTAACAATATCTGCAGTTCTAACAGTACCGAAAAATTCCTGATGAGAAAACCCGTCAATCATACGTGACCTCATTCCACTATGTTCTACCACAAGGTTTTGGTGGAGGACTACAAACTCAAATTCTAATTTTTTATATTCTGATGGGACATCAAGTAATGAGCTTAAATCAAACTCACAGAAATATTTTGAACCTGATTCCAACGCTCCTGAAGGTCTAAACTCTACAGTTTGCTCATCTAACCAGTATGCTTGACCTTCTACAGCTGGATTAATCGTGAATAGTTTATTTGTAACTGCATGGCCTGGTTTAGCACTCGGCACAGGTTGGGCTAATATGATTTTAATGTTATCTCCTTTTGAAATTATTCCCGATGTAAAAGCGCTGACATATGAGCTGAATCCCATGTCTACGGTAACTTCATGCGTCTTCTTTTCATCTGTACTACAGCCTGAAAGTATTAAACATGTTAGGAAAATTGAGCTGAGAACAATGTTGGTAATTCGATTAATCATGGTGGATAGTGACGATAATTTTTAAGGCCAAATAAATATGCTTGGTAATTACACAATGTAAGAAGGTTAATTTTTATTGCCAACAACAAACAGCCAGTAATACACGCTAGCGCTCGGTGGACATGGCGGCCACGGCATCAACATTTTAGAACCCACTACGCGGGACAGAACACTTCGCAACCATAAGCAAAAAAGCAAGCTTTTTGTTTAGCTTGCTTCTTATTCTAAAGACGTTGTCTTGTTTTATAAAATTAAATTCGTTGCCCCACCAGGACTCGAACCTGGAATATCTGAACCAAAATCAGGTGTGTTGCCATTACACCATGGGGCAAAAGCGTGCGCAAAGATAGCAAAGAGAAAGTAAATTGCACCCCATATGGAAGTTCTAAATCTCATAAATGGAGGTCATGATCCCGCGGTAGGTGGTGAATGGCTGGATTTGATTGACCCAAGCAAGGGTAAATCATATGGTAGAATACCTAGATCAGGGAAGGAAGATGTTGATAAGGCGGTAGCTGCTGCTAGTGATGCTTTTCACAAATGGAGCTCTTGGAGTGCTGAAAGAAGGTCTGAATGCATAGATAGACTTGCTGATAAGGTTCAGGAAAATGCTGGACTATTAGCTGAGGCGGAAACGAGGGATAATGGCAAGCCTATAGGTTTGGCCTCTACTGTGGATATACCCAGGGCAGAGAAAAACCTGAGATTTTATGCTTCTGCAATCAAGCATTTTGCATCTGAGTCTCATTATATGGAGGGAGTTGCGATTAATTACACGCTTCGAAAGCCACTTGGTGTGGTTGCGTGTATCTCGCCTTGGAATTTGCCGCTTTACCTCTTCACTTGGAAGGTGGCTCCTGCCCTTGCTGCGGGAAATTGTGTGGTGGCCAAACCTTCAGAGGTAACACCTGCTACAGCTTATCTACTTAGCACATGGGTGAAGGAAGCAGGATTTCCTGATGGGGTATTTAACATTCTTCACGGCTTGGGAGCTGAGGTAGGTGATGCTTTGGTAAACCACAATGACATTGCTGCTGTGAGCTTCACTGGTGGAACTGCAACAGGTGCACATATCGCATCTGTACTGGCACCCAAATTCAAAAAGTTGAGCTTGGAGCTGGGCGGAAAGAATGCAGCTGTGATATTCAGCGATTGCGACTTTCAAGAAACATTATCTACTACCGTTAAATCTTCTTTTGCTAATCAAGGACAAATCTGCCTCTGTGGCTCCCGCATCCTCGTTGAGAGATCTATCTATGATAAGTTCCGCGATGCCCTTGTTGAAAAGGCTGCTAGAATAAAGGTTGGTAATCCATTAGACCCTTCTACAAGAATGGGAGCTGTAGTGAGCGAGCAACACAGAGATAAAATCCTTGGGCATATAGAAATTGCAAAAGAGGAAGGAGGTAAAATTCTATGTGGAGGATTTGCCACTCAGCCTGAGGGAGAACCCGAATTAAGTGGAGGGTACTACATTCAGCCAACCATTATTGAGGGTCTTGGTACTAATTGTAAGACAAACCAAGAAGAAATATTTGGCCCTGTTGTTACTATTCAACCTTTTGACACGGAAGATGAAGCAGTAGAATTGGCTAACTCAACCAAATACGGTTTAGCAGCTTCAATCTTCACAAACGACTTAAAGAAAGCTCACAGAGTGGCAGGCAGTATGGAAACTGGCATTGCTTGGATTAACTGTTGGCTACTGCGCGATCTTCGTACGCCTTTTGGCGGAGTTAAAGATTCAGGTGTTGGGCGAGAGGGAGGTTTCGAATCTCTTCGCTTCTTCACTGAACCTCAGAATATTTGCGTTAAACTCTGAGGTTACTCTTCTAAAAGTTCAAACAAGTCGTCAAGCTTTGGAGCTAGCACGACTTCGATACGTCTATTCTTAGACTTGTCTTCAAGGTCAACTGGATGGAATTCGCCTCGGCCTGATGCAGTAAGAATTGATGGGTCCACACCTGGTTGGCCCATTATGATTTCCAGTACAGAAGTTGCTCTAATTACAGAAAGCTCCCAGTTATTTCTTGGTATGCTCGTTGAGCTTAACTTATCAGTATCGGTGTGACCTTCGACTATGATTTCTAAGTCCTGCTGAGTAGCAATTACGTCCCCCAGCTTCATTAAAATTTCTCGTCCGCTTTCATCTACATCAGCCGAACCTGAGGCGAAAAGAAGTGCGGCCTCAAGGCTCACATATACTTTACCGTCTCGTTGCTCAACTGTAAGTCCGTTACCCTCAAAGCCTAGCAAAGCCTTCTGCAATCTACTCCTTAGCACGTCTGCAGCACGATCACGAGCGGCAAGCAAACTTTCAAGCTCTTCTACCCTAGCGCTACGTGATTCAAGGTCGGCTGAACGCTGAGCGAGATCGGCAGCAAGGGCTAGCAGTGAATCTTCCCTGGTCTGTAGCTCCGTGCGAATCCTCCCTACATCCTCGAGAAGAGCTCTGTTCTCTTCATTTAGTTGAGAGAGTCGTCCTCCGTTTTGGTCTGTAAGCGCATCATTAAGATCTCTAAGTCGGCTAATTTCATCTTCAGCTTCAGATACAAAGCGACCCATGCGAGCCGTATCAGCAGCTAATTGCTCACGTGCTTTAGTAAGAGTTTCAATAGAACCCTTCAGCTCCCTATTCTCGATTTGGGCATCTTGTGCGCCCAGCCTAAGTTCAGTGTTTTCATGATCAATCTCCTCACAAGAGTCTTGCAACTCCTCGAATTGTTTCATAGTAACACAGCCTGTCAGCGTTAAAATAGCGACTAAAAAAAGAGGTAGAATCGAACGTAGCATAATTACGCAAGTTCAAAACATAAGGGCTAGCCTCTACAATAAATTCCAAGGCTTGTTCACACTAAAATGTCAGTTTAGTTTATAGGAATAGAGAACGTTCCTTGAGCGATTGTTACACCAACTCCCGTAGCGCTTTGCATGTTTCCACTAAATGTTCCAGCAACGTATCCACCTCCGCCAGGGATAACGTAGTTGATCTCCATTGTCATATTTCCGCCATTAGCTGTAGAGTATGTCTCTGCGCCTCCAACAGCTTCATATACTCCAGCAGTACCTGGGGCAGTAGCCATGTTCATAGGGATAACAACTCCGTTCATGAACCCGCCTGCTGGTTCAGCAATAGAGAAACCAATCTGTGCAGTCGTAAGAGATACACCCGCTATAACGATGCTTGTCCCGTTCATAGTTGCAGTTGCTTGTGCATCTCCTTGGAATAGTTGACCGTTAGCTTTCCAGCTAATTTGGCCTATGCATTCTGGGCAAGATGATCCGCCACAATCGATGTATACCTCGTCACCATCTTGCAGACCGTTAGTACAGTCGCCAGTTGTTGGACAAGGATCGCAATCAGCGCCTCCACAGTCGATTCCGATTTCATTTCCATTCATGATACCGTCGACACATGTAGGACATGGTTCGCAATCAGGGCCGCCACAATCCACACCTTCCTCAAATCCATTAGGCAAGCCGTCTCCGCAAAGCTCGGGGCATGCTGGGCATCCGTCACATCCACAATCAATACCTAGTTCACCTGGATCAAGTTGACCGTTGAAAGATGGGTCACATGGACCACATTCTCCACCGCAATCAACCCACTGCTCTCCAAGTAGTGGGTCCCAAATTCCGTTTTCACATGGATCACATGGGTCGCAAATTGGACCTCCGCAATCGATTAGCTCTTCACCGTTGTTTAGTATTCCATCGTAGCAATTTTCGCCGATTAAGTTGTCTTCATTTAAACATCCAGACATAAAAATTATCGATGTAATTGCTATACAAACAGTTACAAAATTGAAGAAAATAGATAGGCTCTTGTTCATTGTGTGTATTTTCGGCATGCCCAAATATAGCAATTGAGCAAAGGAATATGGATAATCTTAACTGGAAGCCTGCAAAACCACCTGTTAAAAGAGCTGTAAAAGCTCTTATCAAGGACACTGGATTGACCGAATTGGTTGCACGCATCCTAGTGCAGCGTGGCGTTTCATGCCTAGATGATGCTGAAAATTTCCTTAAGCCAAAACTTGACGACCTCCACAATCCTGAGCTTATGCTCAACATGGATAAGGCGGTAAAAAGACTCAATAAAGCAATTCTAGCCCATGAACGCATCATGGTTTATGGCGATTATGACGTTGATGGTACTACCTCGGTAGCCATGGTCGCTTCTTTCCTTGAAGCCCTAGATGTCCAAATCGTACCTTACATCCCAATGCGATATCAAGAGGGCTACGGCGTTTCAAAAGACGGAGTAGATAGAGCTAGAAAATCAGGATGTACAGTTTTAATTACTCTTGACTGCGGAACTAAAGATTTCGAAGCTCTCGATTATGCAAGCAAGCACGGAATAGATACCATAGTTTGTGATCACCACTTGCCCGCTGAAGAAATTCCTAACTGCTTCGCTCTTCTTAATCCCAAACAAGAGGGATGCCCATATCCATTCAAGGAATTATCAGGAGCAGGTGTAGCATTTAAACTTCTTTCAGCTCTGGTTCCAGAAATAGGTCTGACTATGGATTCGGTTTATGACCATTTGGACCTTCTTGCTTTGAGCATAGGAGCGGATCTGGTCGATATAACCGGAGAGAACAGAATTCTGGCATATCACGGAATGCAGAACCTCAAGGAAAGTATGCGTCCAGGTATTAGGGCCATGTTACAAGTTGCGGGGATCAACCAAGCTCCCTCGACTGTTCGAGATATAAGTTTCACACTGGGCCCTCGTATTAATGCTGCGGGTAGAGTTGGGCACGCTCTCACTGCTGCAAAGTTGTTAATGGAGACGGATGAAGGGGGAGCGTTAGAACTTGCTAGCCAACTGGAGACTATGAATCAAGCGAGGCGCGATTTGGATGAGGACCTTACTGAAGAAGCTTTAACCCAAATGGCAGAACAGCCAGCCGGGCGTTGCTGTACAGTTGTTACTGGTGAGGGATGGCATAGGGGCGTTCTGGGAATCGTGGCTAGTAGACTTGTTGAACAACAGTACTGCCCTACCATTGTTCTTTCAGAGGAAAACGAGGTGTTAACGGGTAGTGCTAGAAGTGTTCCAGGAGTTGATATTCATTCGGCGATTGAAGAGTGTAGCGAGCTTATTGAACAGTTTGGAGGACATCCCATGGCAGCCGGTCTGACACTTAAAAGCGAAAACTTATCTGCTTTTAANAAGGCCATNGAAAATGCCATTGTTTCTCAGGTTAAGGGTATGATNCCTCAACCAACNGTTAGCTACCACACAGAAATAAGTCTTAATGACTTGACCCCAGCAATGTATAGNGAGTTTGAGCGAATCGGTCCGTTTGGGCCTGGAAATGAAGTGCCGGTGTTCTTAGCCTCTGAAGTTGTAACNGCTGTTCCTCCAAGAACTGTGGGNCATGGTGGTAGGCACATAAAGCTNGTAGTNCAATCNACTAAAAACCCATCTCATAGGTTTGAGGCGATAGGGTTTGGCATGGGAGAAAGAATCGATGAAGTGAGAGCTTGGAGGACATTTGACCTTGTATTCACTCTTGCGAAAAACACTTACAGGGGAAGGTCGACTCTTAACTTGCACTTAAGAGCGATTAGAGCTCACAGATAAGTTTAAGGAAGGATAACAACGCCCAACACCTTTGTTAGTTCCATTACCTTTTTATCAAGTGTGATTTTTTCTCGTACTAATCTGCTTTCTTCATCGTCAGAGCAATCGCCTGATTCCAGTTTTTCTAAAAGCAGATCAATGTTACGCTGAGCATCGTGAAGATGAATTCTAACTGTAGCTGACGAAAGTGCTTTTTCTAGGATATCCTCTTCTTTGATGGGGAAAATATGATGTTTGTGCTCCCAGTTTTCTGATAGGTTGTACTTGCTTACCAGCATATCAGCTGCTTTCTGTTGAACGTCCTGAGAGGTACCGTTAAAGAATGACTCAGTAGCAGGGATTTCACCCTCATCTAGACTATCCCTAAACCTAGAAAGTATGAATTCCGTAGTGGGGTCCTCCATTACTATGCTTTGGGTTTCTACCCTGTGCATTAAGAGTTCCGCAAATGTTACATCTGCCTCAATAGGCTCTTCATCTTCCTCAGATGAAGTCTCAATTTTCAAGATTGACTCTCCGTGTTCCAGAAGTAAACGAACCAGATTGTCCTCAAGTAAACTGCGTTTAGTTCTAAGCCTTCTCGAAGCTCCTTGTTGACCCTCCTGAAAAATTTGTGTTGCCTCAAGCACATAATCCTTTACACCCCTCTTCTGTTCCTTTGTGATTTCTTGAGCGACCTTCTTTGCCACCTCGGATTGAAGAAGTTTTTCTTGAAGCTTAAGCCTTGCAGCAATTGCTTGAACATATACGGTTCTTTGGATTGGGTCTGGAATACAAGCAATTGTTTCAACTAATGCAGAAACCATTTCAGCTTTTTTAATGGGGTTGTCACCAGTACCGTCACTAAGAAGATCTGCCTTGAAAGAAAGAAAGTCTTGCGCCTTAGCAGTTACGTGCTCCTGAAGTTCCGATGAACTTACTTTCTTAGAATAGCTGTCTGGGTCATCACCATCTGGGAAGGTTACAACCTTGACCTTCATGCCTTCCTTTAATAAAAGATCTATACCCCTTAAAGACGCTCTTATCCCTGCAGCATCACCATCAAATAAGACAGTCACGTTTTTAGTGAAGCGCTTGATGAGGGAGATTTGGCCTACAGTAAGAGCTGTTCCAGAGGAAGCAACAACATTTTCCACTCCGCTTTGATGCATTGCCATTACATCAGTATATCCCTCCACAAGGAAGCACATATCCTCCTTATTAATCGCTGCTTTTGCTAAATGAATTCCATAAAGAACCTTAGACTTATTGTATAGCGGGCTTTCAGGACTGTTGAAGTATTTCGCAATCTTTTTCTCAGTCTTCAGAGTCCTTCCGCCAAACCCTATTACTCTACCCGTGACATCTCTAATTGGGAACATAACCCTTCCTTTGAAGAAGTCAAACATCCCTCCATCTTGCTTCTTCTTGCAAAGGCCCACTTCCATCAGGATCTCCTCATTATAGCCTGCATCAAAAGCAGCTTTAGCCATAGTATCCCAACCCTCAGGACAGTATCCCACCTTGAATTTTTCAATGATGTCATCACGGAAACCACGGCTTGAAAAGTATGATTTTCCTACAGCCTTGCCTGTTTCCGTTTCAAGCTGTTCAGTGAACCATTTAGAAGCCCATGACACAGCATTACCCATGCTTTCTCTAGCAGTCTCAGCTTGTATTTCCTCAGCCGTTCTTTCCTTTTCAACAATTTCAATATTGTATTTGCGAGCTACGATTTTAAGAGCTTCAGGGTAGTTAACCTTTTCTACCTCCATTACGAAGGTCATCAATGACCCACCCTTTCCCGAGCTAAAACACTTGAAAATTCCCTTGCTGGGAACAACGTAAAACGATGGTGTTTTCTCGTTAGTAAACGGGCTCAACCCACGAAAGCTACTACCCTGTTTCTTCAGCTCAACATAGTCCCCCACTACGTCTTCAATGACTGCAGTTTGGTGAATTAGTTCTACTGTTTCAGTTGGGATCATGACTTAGTTATGGGGTTAGCTAAGGTAATTAGATATGTTAATACTTGTTGAATTTTCCATGTACATAATCATAAGCGTATTTTTGAGTCGATGCAAAGGATGAAAACATCTCGTCTTATGTGGGTTCTAGCGATAGCAGTGCTATCTGTTAGTGCACTTCAATTTATAGGTCTAAGCAATGTTTTAGACATGCGAGGCCAAATCTTTGATCGCAGTGTCGAGCGCTCCCTAAACCAAATCGCAGAATGGGTTCAGGTCTCTTCAGAAATCTCCTTTCAGGACACAAACTCCGCTAACGAGTCAGTTTCTCAGAATGCTCCCATAAAAGACGAAGCCCGCTCTATCATTAGAAGCATGGAATCCCTCAACATGGACTCCCTACTTCACGTAGCCCTGAGAAAAAACGGCGTTGACGCACAAGCGGTATTTGGTGTATTTAACGAATACGACCAACCCGCATATCTGAACTCCAACGGCAAGCCCTACTGGGATGAACTTCTAGAATACGGCTACTCAATCGAGATTAAGAATCTCAATTTCAAGGTCTATTTCCCACGTCGCAACTCATATCTGCTCCAGGGTGGACTAACGGCGTTCCTCCTCTCAGCCTTCCTCCTAATCGGCATCCTTGCAGGCTTAGTTTACGTCTACTACTCGGTCCGACAATCAAAGCACATTGAACGCATCAGGCACGACCTAATGAATAATCTCACTCACGAACTTAAAACTCCGATTTCCACTATCGGTTTGGCCTCGGAGGCCTTGAGTGATAAAGATTTGGTCCTAGATAAAGAGCAACAACACTACTATCTGGATCTAATAAAGGCAGAGAATAAGCGACTTGGTCTTCTTGTGGGCAAGGTCCTTCAAGCTTCTTTAGTTGAGAAGGGTTCCCTGAAACTCTACTTAGAGCCTCTTAACATTCACGATATAGTGAAAAACGTGGTTAAAAACGTCGCTATGCAAGTGAGGAAGCAGGGAGGTAAAATTGAATTAGACCTGAAGGCTTCTAACCCAATTGTTAAGTGTGATAAAACACACATTACGTCAGTAATATTCAATCTGATTGATAACGCACTGAAGTACTCTGAAGAAAATCCGAGAATTAAAATTTCTAGTGTACAGACAGACAAAGGCATAGAATTATCCGTTAGAGATAATGGCATTGGCATACCTCAAGAGCATCTTGGCAAGGTCTTTGAAAGGTTGTACCGAGTTCCTACTGGGAACGTTCACGATGTGAAGGGGTTTGGGCTAGGCCTAAGCTATGTAAAAGCAGTCGTCGAAAGACACAGCGGAGAAATCACAGTTGAGAGCGAGCTCGGTAGTTACAGTGTTTTTAAATTGAAATTGAAATTTGATCCACCTCAAGAATGAGTAAATCACCTATAAGAATTCTTCTTTGCGAAGACGATCCTAATCTTGGAAAACTACTTTCTGAATACCTAAACGCTAAGGGCTTTGTTACTACATGGGCTCAAGACGGTGCAGAAGGAGTTAAAACTTTTTTTCGTGAAACTTTCGACTTTGTTGTCTTAGATGTAATGATGCCTAGAAAAGATGGGTTTGAAGTTGCTACTGAGATAAGAAAAGAGTCTAAATCAATCCCTATTCTATTTCTTACTGCTAAGAGTATGAAGGAAGATACCCTTGAAGGATTTAAAGTAGGGGCTGATGATTACATGACTAAGCCATTCAGTATGGAAGAGCTTCTAGTAAGAATCAACGCTATTCTTAGAAGAACATCTTCAATTCCAGTAGATGGAGAAGAGGTTAAAGCCATGAAAATTGGTTTGTTTGACTTCGATTACAATAAGCAACAGATTTCTAATGGAGGTGATTCGACTAGACTTACAACTAAGGAGAATGAATTGCTTTTTCTTCTTAGCCGACACAAGAATGGTCTACTAGAGAGAAGTCACGCATTATCAGCTATTTGGGGTGATGCAAACTACTTCAACGGAAGGTCTATGGACGTTTACATTGCTAAGCTTAGAAAGCATTTAAAGAGTGATGACAGGATTGAAATCCTTAACGTTCACGGTAAAGGATTCAAACTCATAGCGCCTGAGGTCTAGAATGCACTAAAAATCCGTATCTTCGCGCTCCCTGAAATAGGTTGCCGTGTCTGAAATGATTAAAATACTAGCTGGATCTGCTTCTCTTGATTTTGGAAAGAGAGTGGCTGAAGCATATGGCACAGAGCTTGTGCCAGTAACAACAACTCGCTTTTCTGACGGTGAATTCACTGTAAGCATTGAAGAAACTGTGCGTGGGAAAGAGGTGGTAATTGTGCAATCGACAATTCCTCCAGCAGACAATTTATTTGAGCTTTTACTTCTTATCGATGCTGCTAAGCGTGCAAGTGCTAAGCGCATCATTGCTGTAATGCCATATTTTGGATTTGCTCGTCAAGACAGAAAGGATAAGCCTAGGGTTGCTATTGGCGCTAAGCTTGTAGCAAACATGCTTATGTCAGCTGGCGTGGACAGGATCATAACTATGGACCTTCACGCAGACCAAATCCAGGGCTTTTTCGAGGTTCCTGTTGACCATCTTTACGGATCTACACTTTTCCTAAACTACATCAAGGAGAACCTAGACCTAACTAACCTATGCATTGCAACTCCAGATACAGGTGGAACAAAGAGAGCAAACACATACGCTAAGTACTTAGGTGTTGATATGGCGATTTGCTACAAGCAGAGAGAAGTGGCTAATAAGGTTTCTAGTATGACTGTAATTGGTGATGTAAAGGGCAAGGATGTAATCATAGTCGACGATATGTGCGACACTGCTGGTACTTTGACTAAGGCTGCTGGCCTTATGATGGAGTACGGCGCAAATTCAGTTAGAGCAATCTGTACTCACGGAGTACTTAGTGGCCCAGCATACGATCGAATTGAGGATAGCGTATTAACTGAGTTTATAATAACAGACACTATTCCACTTAAGGAAGATGTTCCAACAAGCAAAATCAAAGTCTTGCCAGTGCATAATATGTTCTCTCAAGTATTAAAATGCTTGATGAACAACGAAAGTATAAGTACACATTTTATTATTTAATTAATCAATTATGAAAGTAGCATCATTGAGCGGTTCGCCACGAGTGAACGTAGGAAAGAAAGATGCAGCATCTTTAAGAAAGTCAGGTCAAGTTCCTGGAGTTCTTTATGGAGGTGCTAGCCAAACTCACTTCTCTGTAAACGAGATTAAGTTGAGCAAACTAGTCATTAACCCTGACGTATTTGCAATCGACATGGATATCGACGGAACAGTGACTAAGTGCATCATTCAAGAGATTCAGTTCCACCCTGTAACTGATCGTATCGTACACATTGACCTTCTTGAGATAATCCCAGGAAAAGAGGTTAAAGTAAATTTACCACTTCGTTCTGAGGGAACAGCTGCTGGCGTAATCGCTGGTGGAAGAATGGAAACTCTTTTCCGTCGTGTACCTGTAATGGGTCTTTTCGAAAATCTACCTGACGCTTTAAGCGCTGACGTGTCAGCTCTTAATATTGGAGACACACTTAGAGTAGGTGATCTTAATATTGAAGGTTGTAACATTCTTCTTAACGATTCAGTTCTTCTATTTGCTTGTAAGCGTACTCGTGCTGCTATGTCTTTAGACTCAGGGGAAGATGATTCAGTTGAAGCTGCTGAAGGTGGCCAAGATGCTGAAGATGGCGAAGATGCTGAAGGTGGTTCTGAGGAATAAATTAATTTCCCATGAAATATCTCATAGTCGGTTTAGGAAATCCTGGGACGGAATATGAGAACACCCGACATAATGTTGGGTTTAAAGTGGTAGACACCCTTGCTGAGGCCCACGGTGGAAATTTTTCTGCTGAGCGTCATGGCATGGTGTCCACCATTCGTTTTAAAGGACGTTCCCTAGTCCTACTCAAGCCTAATACATTTATGAATCTTAGCGGTAAAGCCGTGAGATACTGGATGGAAGCTGAGAAAATACCCGTAGATAGAATTCTGGTAATAACAGACGATTTAAATCTAGATTTTGAAAAACTCAGATTGAGGGCAAAGGGTTCAGACGGTGGCCACAACGGTTTAAAAGACATTCAAGAAGTACTTAAGTCAAATGTTTATCCAAGGCTGAGAATAGGAATTGGTTCTAACTTCTCAAGAGGTGGGCAGTCCGACTTTGTACTTGGAGAATGGACAAACGAGGAAGCTCTTGCGCTTCAAGAAATACTAATGAAAAGCGCCAAAGCAGTTGAAACAACTGTAGCTATAGGTCTGAATAGAGCTATGAATAGCTTTAACTAGAAATTACTTCTGTTCGTAAAGGTGGTTGTTCCCAATGTAGGAAATCACAGGGTCAGGTAATAGATACTGGATATCCTGTTTTGTTAGAATAGCCTCTCTTATGTATGACGATGAGATAGCTATCATAGGTGCTTCTGTAAACACGACTACTTGATCCTCACCAACAATAGTTTTACCTCCTTTATTAGGAGCGTTTGGAGGCGGGATAGTAGGTGAGCTTACCCTGCGTGGGTAAACTAGAATTCTGTGGTTAGATATGATTTCCTCATATCCCTCCCATCTATGAAAATTGTCAAAATTATCCTCTCCAATAATCACTGAAAACTTCATTTCTGGGTTTTCAGACCTTAGATGCCTAAGAGTGTTAGAAGTAAAGTTGGGACGAGGTAGGTGAAATTCAACGTCTGAAGCAAATATGCTAGGGTTTTCAGCAACAGCTAATCTTACCATTTGTAGACGTTGTTGCTCTGGAATTAACTCGTCGTCAAGTTTAAAAGGGCTAGTAGGTGTTACTACCATCCACACTTCATCTAGGTCACCTCTATTGACCATGTGGTTAGCTATTACTAGATGCCCCAAGTGAATGGGGTTGAATGATCCAAAGTATAGACCTACTCTTCCTGCTTTAGCTCTATCCGTCATAGAACTAAAAATTCGGCGACCACTTTTTCAGTATTAACTATGGCTTTTTCAAGCTGGTCATTAACTAGTTCAACATCAAAGCTCGATGCTGATTTCAACTCTATAGAAGCCTTGCCGATACGCTTAGCAATACTCTCCTCAGAATCAGTACCTCTAAATCTGAGTCTACGTTCAAGTTCTTCTACTGATGGAGGCATAACAAAAATTGCAAGAGCTCTATCGCCAAAAACAGACTTTAAAGTCTTTCCTCCTACTACATCTACGTCGAAGACAGGTGTTTTACCTTCAGACCAAAGCCTTTCTACCTCACTACAAAGAGTACCGTAGCTAAGACCTGGATATACTTCTTCCCACTCCACAAATTTATTTTGCTTAATGTGACAAGTAAACTCTTCCTGAGAGATAAAGTAATACGACTCACCGTGAACCTCATCACCTCGGAGTTCTCGCGTGGTTGCACTCACGCTAAAGCCCAAATTAAACTTAGGGCTAGCCATAAGGGTATTTACCATGGTAGATTTGCCTGCTCCTGATGGTGCTGAAAAAATGATGGCCTTGCCTTCTCCTTTTGGTAATCTTCCTGCTGGCATAACCTATTATAAAGTGTTAAGGATTTGTTCTTTAATCTTCTCAAGCTCGTCCTTCATTTGGACTACAACTTTCTGAATATCTGCATCATTTGCCTTCGAACCCAGAGTGTTTATCTCTCTGCCTATCTCTTGAGCTACAAACCCAAGCTTCTTACCCTGTCCTGGGGCACCTGTCATGATTTCTTCAAAGTGGGCACAGTGGGCAGCAAGCCTACTACGCTCCTCACTTACATCTTGCTTTTCTATGTAAAAAAAGACCTCCTGCTCAAATCTGTTTTCATCTATACTACTAGAATCTATAACCTCTTCCAAATTAGATTTGATCCTCTCTCTAACTCTCTTCTGCCTTGCTTCAAGTAGCGGGTCAAGGGTTGTTGAACATGATCTTATAAAATCTACCCCCTTCTTAAGGTCAGCCTCAATAGAAGCACCCTCAGTTTCTCTGAATGTATCGAATTTATCAAGTGCCTCTAAAACAAGAGACTCAATTTCCTGCCAAGACTTATCATCTAATTCTTCTTTAGGGCTAGACAGAGCTTCTGGCATCCTCATTGCAAGAGCTAATAGGGCTGAATCCTCAGCACCTGAACTTGTTTTTACGGCCTTGAGCTGATCAATATATGACTCAACAATAGGATAGTTTATCTCGTGCTTCACATCATTTGAATCTAGCTCGTAGAAAAGGAAAAAATCACACTTCCCTCTAATCACTCTTGAGCGAAGGAGTTTTCTTAAAAACATCTCCTTTTCTCTGAACATAGCTGGAATTCTTGTGCTTAGGTCAAACTGTTTGCTGTTTAACGATCGCACTTCTATTGAGTACTTGCGTGTACCCACAACACCTTCCGCTTTTCCGTAGCCAGTCATTGATCGAATCATGGTCCAAAGATAAAGGGTCGTACCTTTGTATGCCCATGTCGAGGATAAGAGAAATACAAGCGCCAGTTTCTGCAGAAATGGAAGCATTTTCTGGTCATTTCAGAGATGTGCTTAAATCTGACGTAGCCCTTCTCGACACAATTATGCGCTACATAGTTAAGCGCAAAGGCAAGCAAATGAGACCGCTCTTTGCCTTTCTAGTAGCTAAACTACATGGAGGTTGTACTGATAAAACAAATACCGCTGCCTCATTAATTGAGCTATTGCATACCGCAACACTTGTTCATGATGACGTGGTAGATGATAGCCCTACAAGACGAGGTTTCTTTTCAATCCAAGCGCTTTGGAAGAAAAAGGCGGCTGTTTTAGTTGGAGATTACTTGCTTTCAAAAGGACTGTTGACGGCGGTGGATGCGGAAGCATTTGACCTATTAAAAATCACATCAAGGGCAGTAAGAGAGATTAGTGAGGGAGAGCTTTTGCAGATTGAAAAGGCAAGATCACTTGATATTACTGAGGATGTATACTTCGATATAATTAGAAGAAAAACCGCATCGCTAATTGCAGCTTGTTGTGCCTGTGGAGCTGCATCAACGGATGCTAGCGAGGAAGAAGTGGGTAAGATGTGGGAGTTTGGTGAAAAGGTGGGGCTCGCATTCCAAATCAAAGATGACCTTCTCGATTTGGGCGATGGCACTCGCACTGGAAAACCTACTGGTGTAGATGTCAAGGAAAAGAAAATGACTCTTCCTCTAATACACGCATTAAACGAATCAGACTCTGGGACGAAAAAACGCATTATCAAACTAGTGAGAAGAGCCCCTAAAGATCCTGCAGCAGTTAAAGAGGTAATGGAGTTTGTGCTAGAAGGGCCAGGAATGGAGTACTCTCGCAAAAAAATGGCTGAGCTAAGAAATGAAGCTATTGAGTTACTTAATGGATTTAGCGAATCGCCATCTAAAGCTGCAGTTATCGACCTTCTTGATTACACAATAGAACGAAACAAATAATGAAGCACATTCTAAGGTTTGCTCTTTTGATATTTTGTGGAGCACTCGCTTCTTGTGAGAATAACTCGACTCAAACAAACAGCGGTGAGGTGGAAATCCTTGAAACTTGGAGCAACGGAAAGGTGAAGAAAGATAGACTTCAATTAAGAGGAGATACTTCTAGAATCACTACTTATCATGACAACTTTAAAGTCCACATGGTGGGTGAAGTTGTGCTGAGTAAGGGCAAGGAGGTGAAGCACGGCGAGTGGAAGAGCTTTTATCCTAACGGAGTAAATTGGTCGCTGAACACCTACTCGATGGGGGTGTCACAAGGGGTTTATAAGACATGGCATCCTAACGGGGTGCTTAACATTGTGGGGCATTATTCTTCCGGTGTGAGTACCGGAGTGTGGCAGTTCATGGATTCAACGGGAACTGTTATTAAACAGTTTGACGCGACCCCAGGCGAATGATTTTAATGAATAGATTGCAGTATGCTGAACTCTCGTAATTTACTTCTCGCTTTTAGCCTGTTGTTTGCTTTTTCAGGGGCCATAGCCCAAACCGCCCAAGAGCAGTACATCACTAAATGGAAGGATGAAGCTGTAAAGCAGATGCAGATCTACAAGATCCCGGCGAGCATTACGCTAGCTCAGGGTGCTCTGGAGAGCGGGAACGGCGTGTCGGAACTGGCGAAAAAGTCGAACAATCACTTTGGGATTAAGTGTCATAAGGACTGGACTGGAGGCCGAACTTATTACGATGACGATGAGAAAGGGGAATGCTTTAGAGTGTATGAAGACGCGAGGGACAGCTATGTGGATCACAGTAAGTTTTTATTAAGAAACAGGTATTCTGGGCTGTTTGAACTAGACATTGACGATTACAAGGGATGGGCTAAGGGATTGAGCAAATGTGGTTATGCCACCAACCCTAAATACCCTGAACTTTTGATAACGATTATCGAAAGGCACGAGTTGTGGAGGCTGGATGCTGGTGGGGATTTGGCCTTGGGAAATGCTGAGGAAAAAGAGGATGATAAGGATAAATTACATACATCGAGGACATTGCATAGCGTGAGTACTACGGAGAATGGGATTCAGTTTATCTATGCTGATGCTGGGGATACTTTTGAGAGCTTGAGCGAGGACTTTGATATGATGGAGTGGCAGTTTAGAAAGTACAATGAGGTGGGCAAGGATCATCAGTTTAAGAAGGGTGAGATTGTTTACCTGCAGCCTAAGAAGAAGACGGGGATTGAGGATTGGCACACCGTGAGGAAGGGTGACTCGGTTTGGTCTATATCTCAGAAATATGGAATCAAAATGAAGGCCATTGCAAAAAAGAATAACATCAAGGTCGGTTCACACCTCAGAACTGGGATGAAACTCAGCTTAAGGTGGAACTTGACTGACGATGGAAAATTGCCTTGGTACGCTGGATTACTCGGTGGAAAATAAGCGCCTCATTGAGTACATTGCATATAATTAAAAGTCACATCACATGCCCTTTTATCAACGCTTAGGAAGTATCCCTCCGAAACGCCACACACAGTTTAAAAAGGAAGGTGGAAGCATTTACCACGAACAACTTTTTGGGACTGTAGGCTTCTCTGGAAACGCTTCATTACTCTACCATCACCACAGACCAACTATGGTAAAAGAAGTAAGAGGAACTGAAGATGTCAGCCCTAAAATTGCTGTAAAGTGTAATCTTATGTCAAGGAAGTTGGAAGGGTTTGATGTGCCTCCTGGCAAGGATTATCTCAGCTCAAGGGTTCCAGTTATGTTCAACTCTGATGTATGCTTGGAACTTGCTAATCCCCCAAAGGTTGAGAGCGAGGACTTTTACAAGAATACTGATGAGGACGAGGTGGTGTTTGTACATCATGGATCTGGGTTGCTTCATACGATGTATGGAAAGATCACTTTTAGAAAGGGTGATTATTTAGTTATTCCAAGGGGCGTGATTTACCAGTTTGAGTTTGACAATGATGAAAACAGATTGCTTGTTATCAATTCAGCTTCGCCTGTTTACACTCCTAAGAGATACAGGAACCACTTTGGACAACTTCAAGAGCACAGTCCGTATTGCGAAAGGGATATTAGAACTCCTGAGGAGCTAGAAATTCACACTGAATTAGGTGAGTTTTTAGTCAGGATTAAAAAGGATGGGAAACTTCACGATTACGTGTATGCAAGTCATCCATTTGACGTAGTAGGTTGGGATGGATACCACTTCCCATATGCCTTCAATATTGATGACTTTGAGCCTATCACAGGAAGGATTCACCAACCGCCTCCTGTACACCAAACTTTTGAAACTGCCGGGTTCGTAATCTGCAGCTTTGTGCCAAGACTATACGACTACCACCCTGATTCTATTCCTGCGCCATACAATCACAGTAACATTGATTCCGACGAAGTCCTATACTATGTCGCTGGAAACTTTATGAGCAGGAAGGATGTAGGCCCAGGCCAAATCACACTTCACCCCGCAGGTATCCCACACGGTCCACACCCAGGAACCTACGAGGCGAGCATAGGGAAGAAAGAAACAATCGAGCTAGCTGTAATGGTTGACACATTCAAGCCACTGCACCTAACTCAACAAGCATTAGACATTGAAAAGCCTGATTACTTTAAGGCTTGGCTAGATTAATTGAAACTAAATGAAGCTTGAAAAAATCATACCCGAAGCAAAGGACTTTTTGCCTCTTCTAGGAACGGATTACGTTGAGATAATCGTAGGTAACGCAAAACAAGCGGCATACTACTACATGAGTGCTTGGGGATTTCAGCCTCTTGCATACAAGGGCCTTGAAACCGGCAGTAAGGACTCAGTGTCTTACGCTCTTAGACAAGATAAAATCACCTTAGTTCTTACATCACCACTTGAGCACGGCGGTGACTACAATCGCCACCTAAATGAGCACGGCGATGGCGTTAAAAACGTTGCCCTTTGGGTAGAGGACGCTACTAAAAGTTGGGAGGAGACTACTAAACGTGGAGCAAAGAGCGCATTCGAACCTAAAGTTCTTGAGGACGAAAACGGAAGAGTAGTAATTAGCGGTATCCACACTTACGGCGAGACAATTCACATCTTCGTTGAAAGAAAAGACTACGGTGGAGCATTCATGCCTGGCTACAGAGCTTGGAATCCAGATTACAAGCCAGCTCCAGTTGGTCTTAAGTATATCGACCACATGGTGGGTAACGTAGATTGGGGTGAAATGAACACTTGGTGTAAGTTCTACGCTGAAGTAATGGGATTTGCTCAAATCATTTCTTTCGACGACAAGGACATCAGCACAGAGTACACTGCTCTTATGTCTAAGGTTATGAGTAATGGAAATGGTAGGATTAAATTCCCTATCAATGAACCTGCAGAGGGAAGAAAGAAATCCCAGATCGAAGAATACATAGACTACTACAAAGGAGCTGGAGTTCAGCACATAGCTGTAGCAACAGATAACATAATCCAAACTGTTACTGAGCTAAAGGCAAGAGGTGTAGACTTTTTATACGTTCCTGAAAACTACTACGACGACGTTCTCGATAGAGTGGGAGAAATCGATGAGGATCTTGCTCCACTTAAAGAACTCGGAATCTTAATCGACAGGGACGATGAAGGGTATCTCCTTCAGCTGTTCACTAAGCCAGTGCTTGACAGACCTACAATGTTCTTCGAAATTATTCAGAGGAAGGGAGCCCAAAGTTTTGGCAAGGGCAACTTCAAAGCTCTATTCGAAGCAATAGAAAGAGAGCAAGAAAGCAGAGGAACTCTATAATGGAAAAAAGCCCTGTACTTGAAGTAAAAGACCTATCAATCGCCTTTGAAAAAAGGGTTGTAAATAGTCTTAGCTTCAGTGTTTACCCAGGGCAAACCACCGCTATAGTTGGCGAATCTGGATCAGGTAAAACTGTATCCTCAATGGCCTTTATGGGGCTATTACCAGCCTCAGCCACAATCGAATCTGGATCTTTTACAGAGCTAGCAAAGGGCGTTGAAATAAGCATGGTGTTTCAAGATCCCATGTCGTCTTTAAACCCTTCAATGAGAGTTGGAAAGCAGGTAGCTGAGCCACTAATCATTCACAAAGGGCTATCAGACACTGAGGCTAAAGAGAAGGTGCTTAAACTGTTCAAAGAAGTAGAGCTCCCTGAACCTTCTAAGTCGTTTGACAAGTATCCTCATGAGCTTAGTGGAGGCCAAAAGCAGCGCATCATGATCGCTATGGCCATCGCCTGCGATCCTAAAGTTCTGGTTGCCGACGAGCCCACAACAGCTCTTGACGTTACAGTCGAAAAAACCATTTTAGACCTCCTTGCACACCTTCAAAAAGAAAGAAACCTAGGAGTACTCTTCATCTCTCACGACCTGGAAGTAGTTAACGCTATCGCTGACTTTGTAGTCGTAATGAAAACTGGAGACGTAGTTGAACAAGGCGCTTGCAAAGAGGTATTCAATAACCCCAGGCACTCCTACACGAAAGAGTTAATAGCATCAAGGCCCAAGAGAACTACTGTCGAAAGCTCATCTCATAGCCTAATCATTGAGGCAAAAAACGTCAGCCTCGATTACGTTGAGAAACGAGATTTACTTGGAAGGGTAATGAAAAAATTTAGAGCAGTTAAAAATGTAAGTCTTAGCATTGGAAAAGGCGAAAGAGTGGGGCTTGTAGGAGAAAGTGGCTCGGGAAAATCATCTCTGGGAAAGCTTATGATGGGAATGGAGAAATGTACTGAAGGCCAAGTGGTTTGGCGAGGTGGCGAGGTAAGCGAAAGTAGTCAATCTGCCTTCAAAAAGTTCGCTCAACCAGTATTCCAAGATCCCTTTAGCGCACTTAACCCCAGGCTCACAATTAATCAGGCATTATCTGAGGCATTAAAGCTTAGCGGTAGTTCTAAGACTGTTGCAGATCTACTTCAAGAAGTAGGGATTCATCCCTCAGATGCTGATAAACATCCAGGGTCTTTTAGTGGAGGCCAAAGACAAAGAATTGTCCTTGCAAGGGCGCTCGCTATGGAACCAGAATTTCTAGTATTAGATGAAAGTGTTGCAGCTTTAGACTTGAGGATTCAGTCGGAAATTCTAGATCTCCTTACACACATACAGAAAAGCAGATCTCTTGCTTTTCTATTTATCTCCCACGATTTGTCTGTTATTGAAGCAGTATGCGATAGGGTTTTAATCATGAAAGACGGTGAAATCGTCGAGGAAGGTGTTACTGAAAACATCTTTAATAACCCTCAAAATTCATATACAAAAGAGCTACTTAATAGCCGTCCGGGTGCTTAATTTTAGCACATGAGCGAGAACTACATATTAAGCAACGCCGAGGATGGTGTTTTAACACTTACCATCAACAGACCCCAGCAGTTAAACGCATTGAATAGCGAAGTGATTGCTATGCTTTCGAAGCACATTGAAGCAGCCCAAACTGACGACGCAGTCAAGGTTATCATAATAACTGGATCGGGTGAGAAAGCGTTTGTGGCAGGGGCGGACATTAAGGAGTTTGCCGATTTTAGTCCGGCACAGGGCAAGGACTTGGCCGCTTTAGGGCAGGCGACGTTGTTTGATAGGGTGGAGCGTTCGGAGAAGCCGGTGATTGCTGCAGTGAACGGATTTGCTCTCGGAGGAGGGCTGGAGTTAGCGATGGCTGCGCACATTAGGGTGGCTTCGTCTAATGCGAAGCTAGGATTGCCGGAAGTGGGGCTGGGTGTGATACCGGGATATGGCGGTACGCAAAGGCTTGCACAACTCGTTGGAAAGGGTAAGGCAATGGAGATGGTGTTGACTGCTGGGATGATTAGTGGCGAGGAAGCAAAAGAAAATGGTCTGGTGAATTACTGTGTTGAACAGGGCGAGCTGATGAGTACTTGCTTAGGGCTTGCTAAAAAGATGAAGAGTAATGCTCCAACTGCTCTTTCAGCTGCAATTAAGTCTGTGATTGCTGGGTATACAGCTTCTGTAGATGGGTACTCGGTGGAGATCGAACAGTTTGGCCTATGCTTTGGAACTGAAGATTTCAAGGAGGGCACAACGGCATTTTTAGAAAAGAGAAGGGCTGAGTTTCCTGGGAAATAAAAGAAGAGAATGAGCACAGAAAACGCGACAAATACTTTAGAGGTAGCGGTAGTTAATGGCAGTAAACACGACTTGCCTGAGTACGGAACTGAGCAGAGTGCTGGCCTAGATTTAAGAGCTTCGATAGATGAAGCAATTACATTGAATCCAGGAGAGTTTAGGCTGATTACTACTGGATTAAAGATTGCTCTGCCTGCTGGTACTGAGGCTCAGGTTAGGCCTAGATCTGGTCTTGCATACAAGCATGGAGTTACGGTGCTCAACTCACCTGGAACCATTGATGCTGATTACAGAGGCGATGTGGGAGTAATATTAATAAATCACGGCAAGGAGCCCTTCATCATTGAGGACGGAGAGAGAATTGCACAATTAGTTTTAGCTAGATACGTTCAGCTTAAATGGAAACCTACATCTGACCTTTCATCTACTGAAAGAGGAGCTGGAGGATTCGGAAGCACAGGAGTAAAATGAATATTATCATACCAATGGCGGGCAGAGGTAGCCGCCTTCGCCCACACACTTTAACAACACCTAAACCACTAGTTCCAGTAGCGGGTAAACCCATTGTTGAGAGGCTGGTGGATGATATCGTAAGAATGGTTCCGGGTGATGTTGAGAAGATTGCTTTTGTTACTGGCAGGTTTGGCGAGGAGGCAGAGAATGATCTTCTGGCGGTGGCTAAAAGACTAGGAGCTGAGGGAGTTATCTGTTATCAGGATGAACCTCTTGGAACTGCTCACGCTATTTTATGCGGACAGGAGCTACTCGAAGGGCCTGTTGTTATTGCTTTTGCTGACACGTTATTCCGTGCTGATTTCACAATTGATCCTGAAGCTGATGGAGTATTATTTGTTCAGCAAATTGAGGACCCATCTGCTTTTGGTGTAGTAGTAACTGATGAGGAGGGAAATATTACTGATTATATAGAAAAGCCAAAGGAATTCATCAGCGACCTCGCTATGATAGGCATCTATTCATTTAAAGATGGAGCGAGATTAAAGAAGGAGCTGCAGTATTTGATTGATAATAAGATTCTTATTTCAGGTGAATACCAGCTTCCTGATGCACTTAGAAACATGACTATGAGTGGGCTGAAGTTTTTACCAGGAAAGGTGAGCGAATGGATGGACTGCGGAAATAAAGTCGTTACTGTTGAGACTAATAAAAGAGTGCTTGATATTCTTGAAGAAGAAGTCAGATTGCATGAAGGCTCTGGAGTAGATCCTACAGCAGTAGTTATTGACTCGACGGTGATCCCTCCATGCTACATTGGTCCAGGGGTGAAAATCGTAAGGTCTGTTGTCGGTCCACACGTAAGCCTGGGAACTAATACGGCAATAACAAACTCAACAGTGCAAGATTGTCTAATTCAAGAAGACACTATAATAGAAAACTCAGTTCTCGATGGCGCAATGATAGGCGCTAAGAGCAAGGTAATTGGCACACCTCTTGATATTAGCATTGGAGATTTCTGTTCGATAGGATAAATGAATTTTAAATCGGTTACCATATTACACATAGTTCTGCTAAGCACATTAGTTGGAATTGCGCAAGTGGCTGGTACCGAAACTGTTTTATTTGAGCCTTTAGAAGAAAGTATTCAAAGGTCATATTTTGCTGGGAGAAATCACTTAATTAAAGGCGATTTAGAAAAGGCATACAATAGTTTTCAGGTTTGTGCTGAGGCTGAACCAGAGGTAGCTGCTTTTCAATACGAGGTAGGAAAAATTGAATTAGAACTGGGCAAAATTGAATCTGCCCATCGCTATTTGAAATCAGCCTGCGACCTTGACCCCGATAATGATTGGTATCACTATTACAAGGGTCTTTGCAATCTACAATTAGAAAAGCTTGATGAAGCTTGGGCGGATCTAGCTCTGTGGATGTCTGCAAGACCTAGCGACTTGGAATCTCTAAATCAGAGTGCTGAATTCTTTATCGATAAGGGGGAATTCTATCACGCATACATGATGTACTCGTACTATGAGGACGAGATTGCTCATAATGTTGAGGTCAGAAAAATTAGGTTGATTCTTATTGAAAGCGCAGACTTAAAGTCCTCCAAAAAACTAAAGTTTATAAACGACGCAATCAAGGACTTCCCAAAAGAAGCAGAGTTTAAACACGAATTAGGTAGATACTACGCTGTAGTTGGTGACCTAAAAAAAGCTCTTGGGATTTTCCAAGAGGTTATAGAAGAGTATCCTGAATATCTTTTGGCCTATATGTCTCTAGCAAAATGTCACATGAATTTAGAAACAGGAGAAGATATTTTTCCTCTTCTTAAAAAGGCATTTACTTCTGAGGACATTGATCCATCTGATATGTTAAATTCACTTCTGGGTCTGAAAAAGGAAAGTGAAGTTGATGCCCTTATACCTCTTGCGCTGAATTCACATCCGGAAGATGCAAGGCTACACCACTTTGATGGGATAAGGCATGCTCAGTTTAACAGGTTTGAAGAAGCTGCTAAATCATATGAAACGGCAATTGAGTTCAACCCTCACGCTTTTGAGATAAGGGAGGAGCTTCTTTACATTTTATTGAATCTAGGTGATTGGGAAAAGATGGTTGAGGTAGGAGAAAAAGCTGCTATTTCCTTCCCGCTTGAGCCTGTTTTTAATTACTACCTGGGTCTAGGTTTGAGCAAGCAGGGAAAGAAAAAAGAAGCGGTAAAAGCCTATAAAAGTGGTTTGGCTGTTCTTTATGATGACGATGTGCTGGCTGGGATTATGACAGAAGAACTAGCTATGTGTTATAGGGATTTGGGGGAATATGAGAAGTCTTACTCTGCCTTTGAGGAGTGTCTTGTGTACAACGATAGTCCTTATGTGAAGAATAATTATGCCTACTTCCTCGCTACTGATAGAGCTGAAATAAACAGAGCGCTGGAGCTTAGCACTCAGGCAAATGAAGCCATCTTGGATGAGCCTAATTTCCTCGATACTCACGCTTTGATTCTGCATCTTTTAAATAGAAATGAGGAGGCGCTTGAGCTGATTCTTAAAGCCCAAACCCTCCTACCCGCTGACCTATTCCCAGATGCCGTGTACTCAGAAAGAGAGGGCGATATTCTTTGGGAGTTAGGAATGCATGACGAGGCAAGATTAAAGTGGGAGGAAGCTGTCGGTGCTGGAGGCGGAAAGAAAAGACTGAAAGAGAAACTCAATAGGGTTGTAGAATGAGGAGGCTGGTTTACATATTACTTGGGTTTTCTCTCTTAGGGTTTGCCGGTTGTAGCAATGCTAAGAGGATAGCTGAAGGGAAACCACTGAGACCTAGGGACCCTGGCTATATCATTAAGCACTCTGAAAAGAATGCCTTAGATTGGGATTGGCTTGCCTTTAAGCTCGATACTAAGATTGAAGTGAACGATGCAAAGGAGAGCTTTACTCTGAATTTAAGAATGGCAAAGGACAGTGTGATTTGGGCTAGCCTTACTCCTGCTTTAGGGGTTGAGGTTGCTAGGATTAAGTTAGAGCCAGATTCTGTTAGGTTGATTAGTAAAATCCCAATGAACAAATTTGTTTACGAAGAAGATTATGAGGATTTTCAAGGATTTTTAGGCGTGCCTTTCGATTTTTACACCTTCCAAGAATTGTTTTCAGGGGCTTCACTCGGTTTGGGTCAGGATAATGAAAAATTCATCTCTAAGGTTGATGGGGATGATTACGTTTTAGTTGAGAAATTTCCCAGAAAAATAAAGAAGCTTCTTGGCGGAATTGATGAGAGGTCGCTCACCGTGAAAAATAGCGAAAGCCTTACTGTAATCCTTAATCAAAGAAGGGGTAACAGGGTTATGGACAGAACAGATTCTGAAGACTTGCTGATTAAGAGATACTGGTTTAATGGAGTGAGTTTCACTCCTACTGTAGACATTTTTGACGACTTGCAAAGTGGATTAACCATCAGAGTAGAAAGGTCAGGGCTTGAGGAGCACGAAGAAGGATTTCTTCCTAAGTACACAATTCTAAAGGCAATAGGCGACGGAGTGAACCTTGAAGCGGAATTAGAGATAAGAAGAAGTAAAGTAAATAAGGAATACGACCTTCCTTTTGACCCACCTGAAGATTATGAGCGCAAAACAAGGTTGTAAAATACTCTGGATTTTGGTGGTACTCATCATCTTGCCCACTTACCTTCTAGCCCAAAAAAACAAGGAAGACCTCACTGCTGAGCGCAATTGGATAGAACAACAGCTTGCGACCACATCTCGTCTTATCAAGGTCGCTAAGAAAAATAGGCAAGCGGCTAGTTCTCAAGTAGCACTTATAGACAAGCAGATTGAACTTAGAGAGGAGCTAATCAGGCATCACCAAAGCTCGATTAGATCTCTAGAAAGATCAGTGCGAGGAACGGATTCTGAGATTCGCTCCCTTGAAGGTCACATCGAAGCTCTAAAGGATGAGTACGCTGAAATGATACGCCAAGCCTACAGGTTACAGCTCTCTTCCAACCCGCTGATGTTTGTGTTCGCATCTGAGGATTTCAACCAAGCTTCACACAGATTTAAGATGTTGCAGTCTTATGCTGAAGAAAGGAAAAGGCAAGCTATAGAGATTACTAAAGCCCAAACTGAACTCACACACTCCCGCACTGAACTGACTATAGAAAGAGCTTCTGTTGAGGCCGCTCTTGAAGACCAGCAAAAGGAGATGGTGGCTTTAAGTAAGGACAGGGAATCGAGGGCGGAACTTCTCGCTGAACTTAAGCAGAAGGAATCTCAATTGAGGGAAAAGCAGAAGGCTCAGGAGAAGGAACGCAAGAGGCTTAATGACGAAATTAAAAGGATAATAGAGGCAGAACTAGCTGCCGAGAAAGCATCATCGAAGGGTGAGTTCGCTTTGACTCCAGAAGGGAAAATTGTGTCCGAAGCTTTTGAGAAGAACAAGAATACATTGCCTTGGCCTGTTTATAGAGGCGTAGTTACTGCGGATTTTGGCCGTCATGCGCACCCAACAATTCCTGGGATTGTTATTGAATCGAATGGAATTGACATCACTACTGATGCTAATGCTTCTGTGGTGACGATTTTTAAGGGGAAGGTCAGTAGTGTTTTCTCATTGCCCGGTGCGGGGAAGACGGTAATCATAACACATGGCGGATATAGGACGGTTTACAGCAATTTGCAGGATGTAAGCGTGGTTAAGGGAGATGATGTGGAGAGAGGGGCTGAGATAGGTCATGTGTTGACTCAGTCAAGCGGAACGACTGTGCACTTCGAGATTTGGAAGGTTGCTGGATCGACTAGGTCGCCACAGAATCCAAAATCGTGGTTGCAACCGCGATAATAAAGGCGGGGTTAAAGTACTTTTGTGGAAGTGAAATCTAAGGGCACAAACATAGCGCTAGTTGGCAATCCCAATACCGGGAAATCAACTTTATTTACCAGAGTAACTGGCGAAAAAACTGCTGTGGGCAACTTTGCTGGAGTGACCGTTGAGTCTTGTGTGGCGACAGGCATTGTGGAGGGGGCAGAGGATTGGTCATTTATCGATTTGCCTGGGATTTATAACCTACACGCCCAAACTGATGATGGGAGGATAACTGAAAATGCATTGCTCAATCCGGCTCCGGAGTTGAAGCCGGATGTAGTTTGGCTTATAGCAGATAGATCAACTCTTCAAGGGCAATTATTCCTTGCTCTTCAAATTAAAGAGCTAGAGGTTCCATGCATTTTGTTGCTCAACAGGATGGCTCATGAGAGTTCAGATCCAAAACTTTGTGAGATTCTTGAAAAGGGTTTAGGCTTTCCTGTTAGGGAGATTCATGCACTCAAGGATCAGCCTGAAAAGTGGGTAAAGGAGCTCGGGCCACTTAATCATCAGCCTCAAGCCTGCACAGTTCTGAGAGCGATTCCCGCAAATATTGATGACGGCTTAGAGATACTGAGAAAGTCTATGCCTACAAAGACTTTAGGCTTTTTATGCCATTTGGCAAGGATGAACGAGGCTCCAAGTTGGCTTAGTGAGGAGGAGCTTAAAGCTTGGGAAGAAGCTGTTGCATTAAACCCCAAATCTGCAGTTAGACTCCAACTTGAAGAAGCTGGAAAGAGAATGGCAACGGTAAGGGAGCTGCTCAATAAAGCTGGTGCGCCGGTTAAAGAGAGAGAGCTGCAACTGAGAGATAAAA
>NZRP01000053.1 GCA_002693775.1 Crocinitomicaceae bacterium
ATGCCGTTACTAGAGGGCCGTCTTCAAAAGGTGTGTCTTCATTGATGGGGTGCTTTGTAGTGTGGCCCAGGGCCGCCACTGAGCTTACGTAGATTAGATCCTTAAGACCAGTTGCAAGCATGGCGTTTACAACCGTTTCTGTGCCTCCGCGATTAACGTCCATCAAGGTTTCAGCGTCTGATGGACTGAAGGAAACTAGAGCCGCCAAATGGAATACTCTAGAGCAGCCGCACATTGCTGAACACATGTCATCGAAGTCGCGAGTATCGCCCAGCACCCACTCTAAACCATCAAGGGAGATGCCTTTGTTGGTGATGAATTCCACGGTGGCTTGGACTGCAGAGTCCTTCCTGTGTAACGCCCTAACGGAAGCGCCAGAAGCTAGCAATTGAGAGAGCAATTCTCTTCCAACTATGCCTGTTGCTCCTGTGACTAAATCCATGCTCCAAAGGTAGCTATCTTTGATAGTTGTGAAGCCTTCTGATTACATAGCAAATCTTCTAAAGCGCCTACCGGAAGAGCCTGGGGTGTATAAGCACTTCAATGTAGATGGGGAATTGCTTTATGTGGGCAAGGCAAAAAATTTGAAAAAGCGCGTTTCGAGCTATTTCAATCGCAAAACTTATGAGAACAGGAAGACTAAGGCTCTTGTAAAAAAGATTGCAGATATAGAATGGATAGTGACTCACACCGAGCAAGACGCATTGCTTTTAGAGAACACTCTGATAAAAAAGCACAAGCCCACCTATAACATTCTGCTGAAAGACGACAAGACCTTTCCTTTCATAGTTATTAAAAACGAGCCCTATCCAAGGGTTATGTCCACAAGGCAAACCATGAAGGGTGGCGGAGAATATTTTGGGCCGTTTACCAGCGTGAGGAGCATGTACACCGTACTCGACCTCTGCAAAAAACTCTACCCCATTAGGACTTGTTCTTTGAAGCTGACTGAAAAAAACATTAAAGCTGAAAAGTTCCGTGTGTGCTTAGAGTACCACATCGGAAATTGTTTGGGCCCCTGCGTAGGCAAACAAAGCGTGGAGAACCACGATAAAAGCATCAAGGCAATTAGGCATATCCTGAAGGGCAATCTTAGCGAGGTAAGAGAGGAGCTTGAGAAGGAAATGATGTCTGCTGCTGACGAGCTTGCTTTTGAAAAGGCTGAGGCCTTAAAGGCCAAACTAAAATCGCTTGACAAATACCAAGCTAAGAGCACAGTTGTACACCCAACCATCACTAACGTCGACGTGTTTTCTGTGGTTAGCGATACCTTGGCCGCATATATCAATTGCATGAATATCGTCTCAGGAGCTATTGTAAGGGGGCGAACTTTTGAAGTTAAGAAAAAGCTTGATGAGAGCGATAAGGAAATCTTAGAAGCGGCTATCCCTCTGATAATGGAAATTTTCAGAAGCGTTAGCAAAGAGATTTATGTGCCCATGAAAGTCTCTGCTAAAGATTCAGAGCTGAAGGTAGTTGTCCCTCAAAAAGGTGACAAGAAAAGGCTTGTTGCGATGTCTGAAAAGAACGCCGAGTTCTACATGAAGGACAAGCACAAGCAACAAGAGCAAGTTGACCCAGAAGCGGCTACTATAAGGCTTATGCAGACCATGAAGGCGGATCTGAAGCTTAAAGATGAACCCAGGCATATCGAATGTTTTGACAACTCCAACATCCAAGGAACCAATCCTGCCTCGGCATGTGTCGTCTTTAAAAACGGAAGGCCGGCTAAGAGGGATTATAGGCATTTTAACATTAAAACCGTTAAGGGTCCTGACGATTTTCAGAGCATGAAGGAGGTTGTGTACAGAAGGTACAGAAGGTTAACAGAAGAGGGAGCATCCTTGCCTCAACTGTTAGTGATTGATGGTGGTAAAGGCCAAATCAGCCACGCCATGGAAGCGCTAGAGCAACTGGGACTTGAAGGGGTGATTAAAGTAGTGGGCATTGCTAAAAGACTTGAAGAATTGTACTTCCCTGGGGACTCTGTTCCACTTTATTTGGACAAGAGGTCGTCTACTTTAAAGGTTATTCAGCAGATGAGAAATGAGGCTCACCGCTTTTCTCTAGCTCATCACAGAAAGAAAAGAAGCAAGGGAGCGTTGCATTCACAGCTTGATGATATCAAAGGCGTTGGAGCTGCAAACAGGGAGAAATTACTCGCCGAGTTTAAGTCAGTAAAGGGAGTGAAAAGCGCGAGTGAAGTTGCTCTTGGTGAAGTTGTAGGGAAAAGAATAGCAGCCGCTATTGTGGCTCACTTTAAAAGCTAGGTAGGCTTAAAAGCTAAAGCGTCCTCCTAGCTTATCGCCCCCAGCTGATCTATAAGAGGAGATTATGTCATTGACTACTTCGCCTGCTGGAGTGATTTGGTTTAGCATGGAAGCTATCTGGCCTATCTCAAGCTCACCCTCAATAAGGTCGCCCTCAAACATGCCCTTTTTAGCCCTGCCTCTTCCAAGGATTTCAGAAAGCTCATCAAGCGACGCGCCCGATTTCTTAGCCTCAACTAGTCTTTTAAAAAGATCGTTGTGCATCATCCTTACAGGAGTGAGCTCTTTCAGGGTGAGAGTTGTAGCTCCTTCGCCGGCAGAGAGGACAGCCTCTTTGAAGGCAGTGTGAGCAGACGATTCTTCTGTGGTAACGAAGCGAGAACCCATTTGGACTCCTTCTGCTCCTAACACCATCGCGGCCAACATTGATTTTCCGTCGTACAATCCGCCTGCTGCGATAACTGGGATTTCAACCGCATCAACAACAGATGGAATGAGGCACATCGTAGTGGTTTCTTCCCTTCCGTTGTGGCCTCCAGCTTCAAAACCTTCAGCTACGACAGCATCTACGCCTGCGGCTTCAGATTTAGCGGCAAAAACCGCTGAGCTCACTACGTGAACCACCTTGATGCCATGAGACTGAAGGTGTTTAGTCCACTTTTTTGGAGTGCCTGCGCTTGTGAAAACAATGGGCACCTCAAAGTCGATAATTGATTTCATGTGCTCCTCTACAGCTGGGTAGAGAAGCGGTACGTTTACAGCAAAAGGCTTATCTGTTGCCTCCTTACACTTTGCTATTTGATCCCTGAGTATCTCTGGATACATGCTTCCAGCACCAATAATGCCTAAGCCTCCTGCATTGCTGACAGAAGATGCAAGCTCCCATCCAGCGCACCATACCATCCCGCCCTGAATGAGCGGGTATTTGATGCCAAACAACTCAGTAATGCGATTAGCCATTGTTCTTGTTTATTCCGTCCCAGCCTTGAGCTTTAAGCTCAACTTCTGATCCGCTTTTAGTAACCATTATTCTCTCAGACGGGTTCTCAACCATGTGGCCAATAAATGAAAGCTTAGGGTGGTTCCTTAGCTTTTCGTAGTCGTCAGGAGAAATGGTAAATAAAAGTTCGTAGTCCTCCCCCCCGCTAAGCATACATAGAGTAGGGTCCAGGTTAAATGCTCTGGCTGTGTCGTATGTTTTCTGGTCTATAGGAAGTTTCTCCTCATAAACTCTAACCCCAACAGAGCTTGCAGCCATTAGGTGCATGCACTCAGAGGCAAGACCGTCAGAAATATCTATCATGCTCGTGGGCTTAACACCCAAATCTGATAGCTCTCTAACAATGTCTGTTCTAGCTTCTGGCTTAAGCTGACGCTCTAAAATGTAAGCGTGATCCTCTAGCTCAGGCTGAGCTGTAGGGGCCTCTTTAAATACTGACTTTTCACGTTCAAGTACCTGTAGGCCCATATATGCTGAGCCAAGTTCTCCAGAGACAACCAACAAGTCGCCTGCCTTTGCCCCACTTCTAGTAACAATTTTATCAGCCTCTACTAAGCCCATTGCTGTTATGCTCAAGCTTAGTCCCGACGGCGAAGATGTTGTGTCGCCTCCAACAAGGTCTACTTCATAAAGCTCGCAAGCTAGCTTCATGCCTGCGTATAGCTCCTCTAGAGCCTCTACAGAGAACCTGTTAGAGATGCCAAGCCCAACTACGATTTGGGTTGGTAGAGCGTTCATAGCACAGATGTCTGACAGGTTAGCTATAACTGCTTTATAGCCCAAATGCTTTAGTGGAGCATAACTCAAATCAAAGTGAACTCCTTCCACAAGAAGATCAGTAGAAACCACCAACCTCTTTCCCATGGGGTCGATTACAGCAGCGTCATCTCCAACGCCCAACAAGGTTGAGGGTTGTCTTTTTTCTATCCCCTCAGTGAGTTTAGCAATTAGCCCAAACTCTCCAAGGTCTTGAATCTCTGTTCTGTCCATTATTCAGACTCTCTAACGTCACACACAGTGCCCTCAAAGTGAAGGTCTATGTCTGCAAACGGGTGATTAAAATCCATCTCTACCGAATCAGCTCCCACGTCTAAAACGATTCCATAAACCTCATTTCCCTCATCGTCTGTCATTGGAACAACCTCCCCTGGTTGAACCGCTTCAGAGTCAAACTTTCCGTCAACCTCAAACACTTGCTTTGGAATGTTGTGGATAGCATCAACCGTTGTCTCTCCATATGCTTCCGCACAAGGGATTACAAAGTCAAATGGCTCACCAACCTTCTTCCCATCAAGCGCTTTTTCAAACGCTGGAAGAACATCTCCTGAACCAATTTTAAACCCAAAAGCCTGCTCGGCTGGACACTCCTCTAGCACATCACCCTCTGGGCCAGCTTCGCTGAGAACATACTCAACCTCAACAAACAACCCTTCTGCAACAGATAAATTTTTCATAGTGCAAATGTCCGTTGTACTTTGTGCTTATGCAACGAATTACCTGTGCTTTACTGATTTTTCTGTTCTCGCTCTCTTTTTTGAGTGTTTCAGCCCAAATCCAATATCACAACCTCAACGAATACACTTCTAAAAAGAGAGTGTTTACGCCCATAGGTTGTAAAAACACCGATATGCCCGGTCATGAGCACACTCCTAAGGTTGTAATGCAGAATTACGACATGGAGCCTTCAATTGCTAGGAGCGACACCTTCGACATCCAGCATTTCGACGTTGATCTGGATGTTACTCAGTACAACCTTCAACAAATCACGGCTCACACTGGCATACACCTAAACATCATCGAAAACGGTGCTGACAAAGTAAGGTTTGACCTAGTAGATTTAACAGTCGACTCAGTATTCATTGATGACACCCCGACGGCTTTCGAACATATAGACGGCGAACTAAAAATTCCCGCTCCCTCAGGCACATTTTCAGCCGGGGCCAGCCACCTAATCGACGTCCACTACTCCGGCCACCCTCACGCTGACTCCTACTGGGGCGGCGTATACTTCGCTTCAGGCTACGTGTACCACCTAGGCATCGGCCTCACCTCAATTCCGCCTAACTTCGGCAAGGTTTGGCATCCATGCTTCGACAACTTCGTGGAAAGAGCAACCTACACATGGAACGTCAAGTCAACAGGCGGCTATAGGGCACACCTCCAGGGACACCTCACAGACGAGTCCCTCATTAACGACACTCTCACAAGAAGCTTCACCCTCGAGCACCCCATCACAACTCACCAAGCCGCTTTTGCCGTTTCTAACTACGTTGACAGCAACTACGTACACACCGGCGTGTACGGCGACATCCCGGTAAGGCTCACAGCTAAACCTGAGGACATCAACTTAATGACCAACAAGTTTTCAGAGCTCGGCTACGCCATCGACGCCTGCGAATACTGGTACGGCCCTTATGCCTGGGAACGCGTCGGCTATATCCTTACAACGGACGGCGCCCTGGAAATCCCAACTAACATCGCATACCCTCGCTATATGATTGAAGAGCCCCTTCAATCTAACGGCGACCTTATCGCGCACGAGCTTGGACATCAGTGGTGGGGAAATATCGTAGCTCCCTACATCCACAACCACATGTGGCTCAAGGAAGGCGGGGCGGAATACTCTAGCCACCTATTTGTCGAGTGGAAGGACGGCCACGAAGCCATGGTCGATTTCACAAAGGACAATCAAAAGTATGTCCTTGAAGAATGCCACGTGCAGGACAACGGATTCCACCCTCTTTCTCCCATGCCAGACGAGGAAATTTACGGGAGGCACACATACTACAAGGGTGCATCCATCCATCACAATTTAAGGGCTTACCTGGGTGATGATATGTACAGAAACGCATGCCAAGCAGTTCTTTCAGAGTATTGGGATTCATTCATGGACCCCGATATGTTCATCGAAGCTCTTGAAGAATATTCTGGAGAAGACGTTCAGAGTTTCTTCGACGCTCACGTTTTCCAGCCTGGATTTTCAACTTGGGTTATTGACTCAACCGCAACAACGGGCGATGAGGCAAGCGGATTTGAAACAACTGTCTATCTAAACCAAAAGCTCAGAGCCTGCTCTAATTTCCACAATAACGAACCTCTGGAAATCTATGTTTGGGGCGAAGACTGGCAGCCTACCGTTGTAGAAATAAGACTAGATGGGGAATACGATGCGGCAGTAGTTGAGCACAATCACCCAGCCGTACTTGTTGGCACTAACGCTGACGGCAGGCTCAATCAGGGAAGACTTGATCACACCTTCGTAATCACAGAGCCCACAGGGCTTTCTCAACTGCCTTGGGTGGGTATGAGACTCGGTTGTGACGAAATCACAGATAGCGTTCTTGTAAGAGTTGAGCACCACTGGGCAGCCCCGGATCAGGAGCCTCTTGAGTTTTACGTGGACGAGGTGAGTGGCACTCACTTTTGGACAGTTGACGGAACATGGGAAGATGGAATTGAGGGCACGGAAGACCTACTTTTAGACGCGAGATTCACCTATGTTGGCAATGAAGCAACTGCGCTTGATTACGACCTGTACAACGACACAGAGGAAAATGGTTTCCTTGCTTGGAGGCGCAATTCTGACGACGCTTGGGAGCAGTATCCTGACTACACTTGGCAGGCGGGCTCTATGGTTAATGGAGGCGGATTATTCAAGGTGGACAACCTTCGAAAGGGTCAATACACCTTCGCAAACGGAGACATTTCATTAAATATTGATGAAGCTTTAACGGAGTCTCTTGAAGGCCAAATCAACATCTCCCCCTCTCCCGCCTCTTCATTCATAAACCTTGATTGGAGTTCTGCATTAAACCCGCAGAGTGAAAAAGTAGCAGCCAACGCCGTAGCTTTTTACGACAGCAGTTCTAGATGCGTAAAAAGAGTAAGTCTTGATTCTCAGGGTAGAACTAGTACAAGAATTAGCGTCACAGATCTTCCTTCAGGAAGTTACATAGCCATTCTGTTAAATGGGCGATCATCTATCGCCAGCAAGAGCTTTGTTATTCAGTAAAACTGCCGTTTTTACTATTCCCTCAATCTCTCTCATATATGCTCTTTTATCAAAGTAAGGAGCATATGTGTAACCCTCTACTGTGACTAACCTGGCATTTTCTTTATCGTACATAGTCAAGCTGTAAAACGGTCCTCCCATAAAGTCGTTTTCCATCCTCCAAAGCCCTTTAACCTCTGCGGCAATCTCTCCGTTAAAGGCGATCTCCTCATATGTTGGAATCATGTGTCTTTCAATAGCCATATAGCTACCATCGGTAGGTCCGTTAATAAACTTCTTAGTTAATCGGTCTCGTCTATTTAGAAGGTATTCAAGAGAAAATTGCTCTGGACCAGTATATGACTCTGAGTGAATAAAAAGCGCTTGCTGAACGTCGTGGTTGTCGCTCCCTTTAAACCTAGTTTGCTGTCTATCTAACCAAGAAAACTCCTCGCTAATCATAACTTGTTGGAAGCCCCTAGGGACTGACATGCTTACACCTGTAATTTCAAGCAAATTTCTTTCAATAACCTCGTCAGTTGTAAGACCCGAAATACCGGCTGACCTTTCCACTTCTCTTTTGTGGATATAGCTCTCCATTTCATGAGCTCTCTCTGAAATCAAAACCGCTAATTCTTGAGAGGTTCTGGCCTTGCCCTCGATGTAAGCTTGGCCCATAGCATAGCGCTGCTTATAAATTTCTAATGAAGGTGTCCTTGTTTTCTCTGTGTCCGCAATCTCGAGAAAGACAATGTTTCTGTGAGGCTTCCAAAATTTGTTGAATTCTGGAGGTGTTTTATGGACCAAATCAAACATCGGCTCATAGGTCTCAAGGTGCATTTGGGGTAGTACGGGGTATGGCTTCTGCAGAGCCACCCTCAGGGAATCACCCGCTTGGCCATTCCAAACAGGAAGCTCACAAACCACCAATACTTCACCCATCGGACCAACAGTTCCTGGAAGCGGCGCCCTGGCTCCTTCTTGGCTCCAACACCCTGCTAAAACAAGGCAAATAAAAGTCAGAGATAAATTTCTCACACTCATTACTTTCTATAGCTTACTCGGATCTCCGTGGATAATAAGACGTTGTCCAACTCTAATTGTTGTGCCCTTCAGTCCATTCCACTCTTTGAGATGTTTAACTGAAACGCCATATCTCTGAGCTATCGTGCCCAGAACATCACCTGATTTCACCTTGTAGTATACTGGCTCAGGCTCGTACTTGATTTCAGGCGTTAGCTCAGGCAGATACTTCCTCATACTATCCACATTTGCTATAAAATCTGGTACATGTCTCGCTGGAAGATTTATCGGCCAAACCTCCCCCGGCCCTGGCACAATTTTCTTTCTAAAAACAGGATTATAAGCCGCTATCTCACTTTCCGTCAGATCCATCATCGCCGCCATCTGATCAAATCTAAGCGGCCCTTCTACCATCACGGTGTCTATCCCGAGATACCCTGGCAACACCTTTTTAGGTGTAATTCCATATTCAGCATGGTACTCCATCAAATAAACAACAGCTAGAAAGTTGGGTACGTAATTCCTCGTCTCCTTCGGCAAGAAAGGCCTCACTTCCCAGTAGTTTTTCTTCCCGCTTCTTCTGATTGCTTTATTCACATTTCCCGATCCTGAATTATATGCAGCCAACGCGAGGTACCAATCGCCGTACCTTTTGTAAAGTCTGTTTAAATGCTGACACGCTGCCTCCGTAGCCCTCACAGGGTCCTTCCTCTCATCGATATAGCTATCTATTCTCAGCCCTTCAGCTTTTGCCGTGTAGTACATAAACTGCCATAGCCCCCTAGCACCCGCCGGCGACCTCGCCTCTGGATTCAATCCACTCTCCACCACTGTTAGATACTTTAGCTCCAACGGCAACCCTTCCCTATCAAGAATCTCCTCAAATAGCGGAAAATACTGAGGCGCCCTGCCAATCATAGTCCCCAACCCCTGCTTTCTCCTCTTCACATAAAGAGCAATCTTACTATGCGCCACCGGATTCCACCTCAAATCAAGCTCTGACGACCTATCAAGAATAGCCAGCCTCTCCTTCATCACCACTGTGTCCAAGGCCAAACTAGGCTCGCCAACAACATTCCACAGCCCTGTGTCAGAACTAACACAAGAGCTCTGCTCACACCACTCTATCCACTCTTCTTCCCAAGAAAATGATAATTCTGTAGAGTCAGGAGGCGTCACACCCGCAAAAACAACATTGTCGACAACAAGAGTGTCAGTTTTGAGGGAGTCAGCCTGCGCTGAGACCGCACTCCCTGAAATAAAAACAATTGATGCAAGTAAAACCCTTAGGTTCACTTGTCTTTATTGTCTTTTGACAAGTCCTCGCCTTTAGTGGCGTCCTTAAACTCCTTCATACCTTGTCCAAGTCCACGCATCATTTCTGGAATTTTCCTGCCTCCGAAAAACAAAATAATCGCTAGAATTATAATAATCCAGCCATTTCCGATATTTTGCAAACCAAATAATAATAACATCGTTTCTGATTTAAGTACAAAGTTCCGAAATACAGACCAAACTTTTACAATCTAACGTTATCAATCAGCCTCACTCCCTCAACTTCTCCTGCAACAACGATGTGAGTCCAGTTTTCCTCTTTGTCGTTGTCCTTAAAAGTAATCTCGTTTACCCCCTTTAAATACTCTAGTTCGACGACTGTGTTGTCGTTAAGCAATGCGGTTTGGGCAAAAAGCTCAGCAGACTTATTGCTTGAAGAAGCAATTGCCTTAAGTGCTTTTGAAAGCGCAAGCGCATCGGCAACACCCTTCTCGCTCAACCTCATATTCCTCGAGCTCAGCGCCAGCCCTGAATCAGATCTAACCAACTCACAACTCACAATTTCGATGGAAGAGTGCTCCTGACTCGCGAGTCTCCTCACGACAGCAACCTGTTGAAGATCCTTCTCCCCAAAAAACGCCTTGTCTGGCGTCACAGCTCGAAACAACTTGTCAACTACAGCCACTACTCCGTCAAAGTGCCCAGGCCTAAAGCTTGCCTCAAAGCCAGAAGTAATATCTCCGTAATCAACCTTTTCAGCATGAGGTACGCCTCCGTATAGGTCTTCAGCTGAAGGAGCAAATACTACGTCAACTCCTGAATTTTTAGCTATTTCAGCATCAACCTCAAATGTTCGCGGGTATTGTTCAATATCCGACTGATCACCAAACTGCGTTGGGTTTACCAAGATGCTCAGCACCACAAAATCACATTCCTGTCTAGCTCTTTTAATGAGACTAATGTGGCCTTTGTGAAGCGCTCCCATAGTGGGAACAAAGCCTAGGCTCCCCTGAGGACGGTCATCTAGGCATCTTTTTAGTTCCGATGTGGTCTTTAAGATTTTCATTTGTAAGCAACTCGAACGCCCTGAATCGCTTGGCGGGCCTTGGATTTGGGCGTAAAAATAGCTACATTTGTCATTCGACTAACCAGAAGAAAGAACTTTATGAGCAAAGCACGCATACTTTACGTATCACAACACATGGTTCCTTTTCTTCCCGAGACTCCAATGAGTGCTCTTTCTCGCTTTTTGCCTCAAGGGGCGCATGATAAAGGCAGAGAAATCCGAGTGTTTATGCCGCGTTTTGGCAAGATCAACGAAAGACGTCACCAACTTCATGAAGTTATCAGACTGTCTGGTATGAATCTAAGCATTGATGATGTCGATCATCCGCTAATTATTAAAGTTGCTTCTATCCCTACGGCTAGAATGCAGGTTTACTTCATAGATAACGACGAATTATTCAAGCGCAAGGCTGTTCTNTACGACGCTGANGACAAGCTTTTNAAAGACACAGACGTTAGGTCTATTTTCTTTGTAAGAGGTGTGCTTGAAACTGTCAGAAAACTAGGGTGGGCGCCTGACGTTATTCACTGTCACGGCTGGATGGCTAACCTTCTTCCTGTTTATCTGAAGACTAATTACGCTGACGATCCTTACTTTACAAACTGTAAGATTGTTTGTAGCGTATACGACGAAGGTTACGAAGGCGCTCTTGATAAGCGCATGTATGAAAAGCTTGTGATTGACGGAATTAGCGAAGAAAATGCTAGCACCATCAAGAATGCTACTTTCGACAACATGAACGCATTAGGCATAGAGCACGCCGACGCATTAGTTGTAGGCTCTGATGAGATTAATGACACTACAATGGACAAGATTAAGTCTGTTGGAATTCCTGTACTTGATTTCCCTGGAAACGATGGATACTTAGCCAACATAAATGCATTCTACGACGAGGTGTTAGGTGTGAAATCTGAAGCTACAGCTGAGTAATGACCAACAAACTTGTTTGGCCCCTTTTATTTGTTCTTATCGGGATAACTGGATGCAAAAAGCCCGACTCGTCTATTGGAATAGGAAACCTTCCTGAGGATGACGTGCTTACTCTGTACAGTACTGACACCCTTACTTTAAATATGTCCACCATCAGGGAAGACAGTTTAAAAACAGACCAATTAAGCTCTGCCGTGCTTGGACGTGTTTTTCATCCAAGGATTGGAACAACAACTGCGGGGTTTGCCACACAATTAAGACTGAGTGCGCCAAATCACAATTTTGGCGACAACCCTATTGCTGATAGCATATTCCTGGAGCTACGATACACTGGAGCAGCATATGGCACTTTCACCCCTCATTACTTGATGGTGAGGGAGCTTGTGGACGCGCTAACTGTTGACTCAAGTTACTACTCAAACTTCGACCCTGAGACAACTCATGGGAGCCTTGTTGATCCGTCTGCTACGACTTTTTCTATAAAGCCAACTGGTGACACTTACACTGAAACAGACACGATTGAAGGCGGTTTAAAAATTCCTATGAGTATGGATTTTGCTCAGTCTATTCTTGATTTGGACACTTCTAGCTTTGCTTCAAACGATGCTTGGCTTCAACAATTTCCGGGCATAGTGGTCTCGTCTACTGCAGGCTATGGTGCTGCTGGCATAGACATATCTTCAGGCTTGAGCATTATGAGATTGTACTATCACAATGAGTCAGACACAACTTTTTATGATTTTGTGATTAGCCCGTTAAGTGCAAGGGTGAACATGTTCCACCAAGACTTTGTAAGCTCACTTTCTGAAATGAACGTCGGAGGCATTGACACTGCTTTCATACCTGGCGACGACCTTCTTTATGTGATGAGCGGTTCTGGTCTTAAGATCAAGTTAGGTATCCCATATTTGGAAAATGTAAATGATACCTTGAGCGCTGAGCGAGCGGTCCAAAAGGCTGAACTCATCCTCCCTCTTGATGAGCATTTTTATGACTATCGCTACCCTGCCCATGAACAGTTATTCATGATGACTGAGGATGCTGATGGCAATCTTATTGCTACTCCAGACCAAACCTCAAACGGCATCAACATCGGCGGCTATTATGACAGCGGAAAAAAAGAATTCCACTTCAACATCAGCCGTACAGTCCAGCAAATTCTTAACAGAAACACCGGCGTTGGGTTTGGCAATTTTTCTCCTGACAGAGCCGTTCCACCATTATACATTGTTTCAAGTAGAGCGGGTATTGCAATTCAAGGCGTAGTTTTAAAGGGTACAGCTGTTGATGAGAATAGGGCGAGGCTTGTTCTTACTTGCAGTCACTAATATAAATTAGCTACATGTGTGGAATTGTTGCATACGTTGGTTCGCGACCAGCCTACCCCATCGTTATTGATGGTTTAAAGCGCCTAGAATACAGGGGCTATGATAGTGCCGGAATAGCAACTATTGAGTTTGACGGATCTCTATTGCTTAAAAAAAAGAAAGGAAAAGTTGCAGACCTTATTTCTTACGTTGGAAACTCTGAGCCGCAGGGCACAATAGGCATAGGTCACACGCGCTGGGCTACCCACGGACCACCAAACGACATCAACGCCCACCCTCACCGAGGATCCACTGACAGGCTTGCCATCATTCACAATGGCATTATCGAGAACTTTTCTGCTATTCGCGAAACACTTACTTGTCGTGGCCACAACCTTCTCTCAGAAACCGACTCCGAAGTTCTGGCCCACCTCATTGAAGAGGTTATGTCTGGTTCTTCACTAAACCTTTTTGACGCAGTCCGCGCCGCCTTAAGCCAAGTGGTTGGCGCCTACGCGCTAGTTGTCATCGACAAGGAAAACCCCTCCAGTTTAATCGCTGCAAGAAAATCCAGCCCCCTAGTAATTGGCATAGGCGAAGACGGCTCATACTACATTGCCTCAGACGCAACCCCCATAGTAAGCCACACTAAAAACGTCGTTTACCTAGAAGACGAAGAGGTGGCCCTTCTCGACCTCAATGAAGGGCTCCGAATTCGCACCATCTCTAACGACATTATCAGCCCTGAAGTACACGCCCTTGAAATGGAAATCGAGTCCATCGAAAAAGGCGGATACGAACACTTCATGCTTAAAGAAATCTTCGAGCAACCACAATCAATCCGCGATTCAATCAGAGGCAGAATCAACCTTCAGCAAGGCGAGCTTAAAATGTCTGGCATTGATGACCACTGGGGCAAGTGGAGTAATGCTTCTAGAATATTAATACTTGGTTGCGGAACTAGCTGGCATGCTGGCCTAGTGGCGGAATACCTGTTTGAAGAGTTTGCTCGAATTCCTGTTGAAGTTGAATACGCTTCTGAGTTTAGATACCGAAACCCCATTATCAGAGAAGACGACGTTGTCATCGCGATTTCTCAAAGCGGTGAAACTGCCGACACACTTGCGGCAATAAAGTCAGCTAAAGCCGCAGGGGCTCATGTTTTTGGGGTTTGTAACGTGGTCGGATCAAGCATTGCTCGAGAAACTGATAGCGGAGCTTATACCCACGCCGGCCCAGAAATTGGAGTTGCCTCAACTAAAGCCTTCACTTCTCAAGTAGCAGTTCTAACCATAATAGCGCTACACGTAGGGCACAGAAAAGGCACCATTGCTCCAGAGAGGTTTACTAGACTTCTTGCAGAGCTCAATAATATTCCTGAACTAGTTGAAAAGGTCCTTGAACAGGCTGGTAGAATTGACTCAATTGCCGAGCAGTTCTCTAGGGCTGAAAACGCACTTTACTTGGGTAGAGGCTATCAATTCCCTATCGCCCTCGAAGGGGCTCTGAAGCTTAAAGAAATTAGCTACATCCACGCTGAAGGCTACCCCGCTGCTGAAATGAAGCACGGTCCCATCGCCCTCATCGATGACGACATGCCGGTAATCTTTATCGCCCCTATGGACGACGTTTACGAAAAAGTCGTGAGCAACGTCCAAGAGGTTAAAGCGCGTGGCGGAAAACTATTAGGTATTGTAACTGAAGGAGACAAAGAAGTTGCTTCTCTTGCGGATCACGCAATCGAAATCCCACGTTGTGACGACGCCCTAGCACCTCTTCTAAGCGTTGTGCCTCTTCAGCTACTTAGCTACCGCATGGCCGTACTTCGCGACTGTAACGTAGACCAACCTCGTAATCTCGCTAAGAGCGTTACTGTTGAGTAGTTTTGAAACAAACATTTGGATTAGAAAACTTCCTTAATCAAATTTTATATTCCTGTTATTGATTTTTAAGTGTTACAAGTCACTTTCAGTTTTCCATCAAACACTATGAATTGGTTTCAATGTTAAAAACCTAGTGTTTTCATACAGCAGTAGATAAACTGAAGCCCAATTAGGGCAACTACAACCAGTTTTGCCAATGTGCCCAACACAAAACCAACAAATGCTCCAACGGCTGATTTGAGGGCCTTGTTGACGTCTGCCCCAGCAATTAGCTCTCCTATAAAGGCCCCAAAAAACGGGCCGAGTATTATTCCAATTACGCCCCCAACAAAAAGCCCAATTATTAATCCCAATGCACTTCCGATTTTTCCTGCCCTAGTTCCTCCTGTATACTTTGTGCCCCAAATGGGTAGCATGTAATCTAACAATGTGACTCCTATCATAAGCAACGTTAGAATTATAATCATCTGCGGGTCTCTTATATCCTCGCTTGTTAAATACAGCATTGGCAAAGATGTCCAAGCAATAAATGGCCCCGGTAGAACAGGTATAAAACACCCGATGAATCCCGTAATTATTATTACTATACCAAGGATAATTATGATTATGTCCATTATCTTTTAGTTGCTTCCTCCATTTCCTCACGCAATGTAATGATTCTGTTCATTTTTTCCATGTCCATTTGATGAATGTCTTCGTGGGTATCACAAAATGTGTTAGGGGACTCTTGGACTTGATTTATCTCTTCGCAGATTACAGTAGCGGCTCCAAAGAAGATTACATCTGTAACTAATATGCATGCTGAGGTTAAGAAGATCATCATTCTTTTAATTGATAAATCACTCATAGCCTTAAAGGTTTTTGTTGATTTTTTTCAAGAACTTCAATTATTGAGTTTAGCTTCTCAGCTTCACCATCATGTTAATGAATATGTCTGGCCAGTAAACCAGGTCCTTTTTCATAGGAAAATGACGCGTGGGACAAGACTGAAAAAAAGCGCAAATCGCAGTGAAAACACAACATAAAATGATTGTAGTACGCCTTCTTGTGTGTCTGTCAAGATCGATTTTAGAGCTCTTTTGTCCTTAAACAATTATTTGCGTTCGCACTTGGTGTTTTTTCAAACAACAAAAAACACATCAAACCGTTGATATTGTGTTTGTTACGGCCAGTTTTTCGGTTTTTAACCATGAATATTTTCATGATAATCCTTTTTTTCTTCGATTATACGCGAATCATTTACGTAATTGCATCTTGAAATCTGAAACTAATTTAATTGGTCATGAAAAAATTAATGTTTGCTCTAGCGCTTGTTTCGCTAGTATTTACAAGCGCTCAAGCCCAAAAGCAACTAGGTGGAGAGCACAATATTGAGGTAAACCTCACCCCTTTCGGCGATAGCCCTATCGACGGATCAACTCTTAAGTACCGTAACTTCATCGATGATGATAAAGCGGTTCGTGTTAGACTTATCCTTAGTTCAAGTGCAGATACATACACATATTGGCAAGAAGGAGAGCTACTAGAATCTGACCCAGTAAGCCCACAGCTACATATGTACGCCAACTCAACAACTTTTGGAATTGCTCCAGGTTACGAGATGCACTTTGATGGAACTGACAACCTAAGCCCATACTTTGGTGTTGAAGCTTATTTTATTACTAATAGCAGAACGGACGACCTTGAGTTTTGGGGGCCTAATGACATTGATGACGCAGGGCAAACAAACGACTACATTATTTGGACACTTAGAAACACCCAATCTATCAACAATATGGGTTTAAATCTATTGTTTGGTGCTGACTATTACTTCAACGATGCTATTTATGTAGGGTTTGAGGCGGGAATTGGTCTTGGTTTGACTTCTGTTGGCAACCATACTATAAGTACTGTTGATCCATCTCACTTAACTGCTTTCAATATGTACTTTAATAATGCATTTAACGCAGAAACTGCAGGAGCAGACATTAGTGATTCTTTCGTTGGTGAGCTTCCGTTCAGTGTTGTTGACGGAGTTCTTTACAATAATTACGACGAGTACCCGTACCCGAATCACCTTTCTAACAACACGATTGGAAACGTGTTTAACGCATCTATTCGTTTAGGATACCTATTCGACTAATTCGATAAAACATCATATTTGAAAAAGGCGTCCATAGTGGACGCCTTTTTTGTTTATTAGCAGTATGAATTACGACTTCAACTCTCCAACTGACATTAGCCTACCCCTAAGAGACTCTAGAAAGGAAAAGGGTGCGACAGCCTGGTATGTTGGTGGTGTAAAGTTTGAGCCTGTTAGAGGGGAAGGGTTTGTAGGCAGGGTGAGCGAAGGTGGTTCCGTTAATTTCACCGATGTGTATTTCAATCCACATGGGCACGGAACTCACACTGAGTGTATGGGCCACATTACTCCTGATGTGCAAAGTATAGATGAGGTAATCAGGTCTGGTGGTGTTCCTCCTATAATGGAGTGTCTGGTTCGTACTATAGAGCCTCAAAAAAATGGTGACGATTATATAATTGCACCGGGCTCACTGCCAGCTGAAAAAAAACTGCCGCCGGCTTTTGTTGTTAGAACATTGCCCAATCCGGAGTCTAAAAAAGTAAAGGCATGGGACAATACAAACCCACCATTTTTAGACCCTGAGTTCACGCAAGGCCTGGTTGAAAGAGGGGTCGAACATTTGCTAATTGATTTGCCGTCTGTGGACCGTGAGGTCGATGGAGGTGCTCTTGCGAGCCACCGTGTGTTTTTTGGCATTCCCCACTCTCCAAGAAAAAACGCTACAATTACAGAGTTTGTTTATGTGCCAAACCATGTTGAAGACGGAACATACGGGCTTAATCTACAAATCGCTCCGTTTGATTTAGACGCTTCACCAAGTAGGCCTGTTTTATATCCTTTAGCCTAAGCCTTTGGAAGGCTCACATAAAAAGTAGACCCTTCTCCCTCTATTGACTTTGCCACAACCTTGCCTGAAGCCTGCTCAACTATGCTTTTGACCATGGCTAATCCCAGTCCTAGGCCGTGATTCTTTGTCGTAAATCGAGGTTCGAAAATCCTATCCAGTTTAGCTTGTTCTATACCTATTCCTTTGTCTGAAATTGCGATTTCTATCATGTCGCCCAACTCTCTTGCTGTAATCCTTACAGGTTGATCAGAGCCAGCTTCGTCGCTAGCTTCAATTGCATTTGAGATAAGGTTGTTAAACACTCTCACAAGGCTCGAGGAGTCTGCTATTACTTGATACCCCAAATCATCCGTCATTACTTTTTCAGAGCCAAACAGTCCCGCGGAATTTCCAACTACTTCATCAAGACTAACGGATATAAGTTTGGGTTTTCTGATGTCTGCTAATTGCGCAAAGTCTTGGGAGATTTGGGATAGAATATCGATTTGAGATATGGCAGTCTGAGAAAAACGCTCAAGTCTGTCTGGGAAGTCTGGTGCTTTATCATTCCATGCCCTTTCAAGCTGCTGAATTCCCAACCTTAGGGGAGTAAGTGGGTTTTTAATCTCGTGTGCAACTTGCTGGGCCATCTCTTTCCATGCGCCAGCTCTTTCATATTTAGCTCTCTCCTCTAAGCTCGATCGCAGTTTGTTAAGCAAGACATTGTATTCTTCTACAAGCGCACCTATTTCATCGTGCCAACGATAATCAATCATTGCCGTATCTGCAAGTGGGTCAGATTCTGCCATTTCTCTTTTAAGGTTAAGAAGAGGTCTTGTGATGGAAATAAGAGTGAAGTACGCTATCAAAATCGTTCCAAGAAACAGTACGGTGTAAACCGGGGTAAGCCTGTTTAAAAAAGCTCCAATTGCATTCTCGTCGATCTTTCTAGGGTTGTACTTCGCGCTTGCAATCATAAGAGGTTCGTCGCTGGAGTTGAATACTACCCAGTATACACGATTCACCTCTGCTCCATTTTTATTTTCAGTGGTAACTATTTTTAATTCACCCGAAGTGCTTGGTGTCGTTTCTGGGGAGAGGCGAATAGGTGGTTGAGACTCAGTGTCTGTGAATTCAGCTGAAGTTGTAATCAAAGAACCTTCTAATGTGTAGAGGCTAAATACTAGACTGTGAACATCTGCAAGCTCACATATCCTGTCGGAAAAAACAGCAGAAATACTGTCTTTAGATAAGGTCCCTGGGTGTCTTGCAAGAACGTAATCAAGACTTCTACTTAACGCTGCCTCCTTTCTTTGTAGTCTTTGCTCATTATAAGCGACGTCTGTACGTTGAGCATGATAATATGCTACAACAGCAGTTGAGGCAAGTGCAAGAAACACTACCAACAACATTCCAAGAAAAATGCGTAGCCTTAAACCCATGGTTTCAAGCTACGCACTAAAAGCGAATCAAAAAAAATTTTTAGCTATTAACCTCCAAGCGCTTCAGAACCAGCAACGATTTCTAGGATTTCCGTTGTAATAGCTGCCTGACGTGCTTTGTTGTAAGAAATCTTAAGTTCACTAAGAAGTTCTCCTGCATTTTCTGTTGCAGAGTGCATCGCCGTCATTCTGGCTCCGTGCTCCGCAGCGTGGCTGTCAAGCAAAGCTTTATAAAGTTGAATTTTTAGAGCGTTTGGAAGAATTTTTTCAACGATTTCTTCTCTGTTTGGCTCAAAAATGTAGTCTGTCTGATTAGACTCTTCAACGTGCTCTCCATCACTAGGTAGAATAGGAAGGAAAGACTCGTTAGTTGGAATCTGTACAGCAGCGTTTTTAAACTTACTGTATGCAATTTCAACTGAGTCCCACTTTCCATCTACGAAACCTTGCATAGCAAAATCCCCGATTTCAGATGAGGTGTCAAAGTTTAAGTTTGCAAAAATTGCAGTTGGCTCAAACCCTTCTGGAAGTCGGCCATCTTCTTTGGCAAAAGCCTCAACTGCTTTCTTTCCAAGAGGAAGCACGAGAGTTTTTACGCCCTTAGCTTCATATTGGTTAATTGCTGTTGTAGTAAGCTTAATGCTGAAGTTGTTAAACGCTCCACAAAGACCACGATCAGATGTAATGCAGATAACTAGAGCAACCTTTACCTCTCTCTGCTGAGAGAAAACCCCTTCAGAAGAGTCAAGAGTAGCGCTTACGTTAGCAAGGATGGACTGGATCTTGTCTGCATAAGGGCGCATACGAGTAATAGCATCTTGAGCTCGACGTAGTTTCGCTGCACTTACCATTTTCATAGCAGAAGTGATCTGCATTGTGTTCTGAACCGAACCAATGCGCTCTCTTACTTCTTTTAATCCTCCAGCCATAGCTTAATTATTACTTACTAATTATCAGTTGTAACGAGATGTAATCTCTGCTGCTGCAGATTTTAACACGCTAGTTTCAGCGTCTGTGTATTTTCCGTTTTTAAGGCTAGTAAGGGTGTCAGCATGCTTTGCTCTTAGGTAGTCAAGGTATTCAACCTCAAACTCTCTAACCTTATTTACTGGTACGTTTTTAAGTAGGTCATTTGTTCCAACAAAAACCATTGCTACCTGCTCCTCAACTGGAAGTGGTGAGTTTTGGTTTTGCTTAAGAATCTCTACGTTTTTAGCACCCTTGTTTAGAATAGCTTTAGTCGCGTCATCAAGGTCAGAACCAAACTTAGCGAAAGCCTCTAACTCACGGAACTGTGCTTGGTCTAGCTTAAGTGTACCACTTACCTTCTTCATAGACTTAATCTGCGCCGAACCACCTACACGGCTTACAGAGATGCCAACATTAATCGCTGGACGAATCCCTGAAAGGAATAAGTTAGACTCTAGGAAGATTTGTCCGTCTGTAATTGAGATTACGTTTGTTGGAATGTACGCACTTACGTCACCCGCTTGAGTCTCAATAATTGGAAGTGCTGTTAATGACCCACCACCTTTTACGATGTCTTTTAGTGACTCTGGCAGATCATTCATGTCTTTTGCGATGCTATCCTCACCGATTACTTTCGCAGCTCTTTCAAGAAGACGAGAGTGAAGGTAGAATACGTCACCTGGATATGCCTCACGACCTGGAGGACGACGAAGAAGAAGAGATACCTCACGGTATGCTACTGCTTGCTTACTGAGATCGTCATATACAACTAGTGCTGGGCGACCTGTATCACGGAAGAACTCACCTACAGCTGCTCCAGTAAATGGTGCGTAGAACTGAAGTGGTGCCGGATCAGATGCTGTTGCAGCTACTACGACTGTGTAAGCCATAGCGCCTGCGTCCTCTAATGTCTGTACGATACCCGCAACTGTAGATCCTTTTTGACCTATAGCTACATAAATACAGAATACTGGCTCACCAGCATCGTAAAATTCTTTTTGGTTTATAATCGCGTCAATCGCAACAGTAGACTTTCCTGTCTGACGATCACCAATGATAAGTTCACGCTGACCTCTTCCAATTGGAATCATCGCATCGATTGCCTTAATGCCTGTTTGAAGAGGCTCAGCAACTGGCTGACGGTAGATTACACCTGGAGCTTTACGCTCGATAGGCATTTCGTAAAGATCTCCTTGAATAGGGCCTTTTCCGTCAATAGGCTCGCCTAGTGTGTTAATTACACGTCCTAGAAGACCTTCGCCTGCTTTAATTGATGCGATTCGGCCTGTACGTTTTACAGAAGACCCCTCCTTAATTCCTCTAGAAGGCTCGAGCAAAACTGCTCCAACGTTATCTTCCTCAAGATTAAGAACGATTCCACGTACTCCGTTTTCGAACTCAATAAGCTCACCGGATTGAACATTACTTAGACCGTAGATGCGGGCGATTCCGTCACCTACCTGTAATACTGTACCTACTTCCTCAAGTTGAGCTGCAGTCTTTACACCTGCTAATTGCTCGCGAAGGATAGATGATACTTCTGCTGGGTTGATTTCAGCCATTTTGATTTCTTTTAAGCCTTAAAATTCGGGCTCGTAATCGTGTTCAGTTAATTTGCGACCAAGTGACTTTAATTGTCGCTTTACAGAAGCGTCGATTTCCTTGTCGTCTAAACGAAGAATGAATCCTCCTAAGATTTCAGGGTCAACGATTTCCTTTAGTTCTATTTCTCCGTCGTGAAGCTTTGCAACTTCTGCAAGAACTTTCTCTCGAGAGTCATCATCAAGCGGACTAGCTGTTTTCACAGTAGCCGCTTGAATGTTATTTATGGTACGAAGTTGAGATAGTGCTTCTACAATAATTGCAGGAACAACCCCTTCTCTTCCTTTAGACACCAATAGTATGATGAAGCTATAGGTTACCTCGCTAAGTTTGTCCTTAAGCAGTTTTTCAAGAACAGACTTTTTTTGATCCGGTTTTACAACTGGACTAACGAGCAGCAATTCGAATTCTCGAGAAGAATCTACAAGAGCAGAAAGAGTATTAAGATCAGCCTCAACCGCCTTAAGTTCTCCCCTCTCTGAAGCTAGTCCTAAAAGAGCTTTAGCGTATCTAGATGCTACACGTATACTTCCCATAGTTTTAGCTTAATGTTGATTCGCTAATTAGTTTGTCAACCAAATTTTTCTGCTTTCCTGTGTCAGCTAGCTCCTCTTTAAGAAGACGCTCTGCAATGTCAACTGAGAGTTTAGCAACCTCTGCTTTTAATTCAGCAATAGCAGCTTTACGCTCTGTTTCAATTGCGCTACGTGCAGACTCAACTTCTTTTGCGGCTGCTTCGCGCGCGTTTGCTTTAGCGTCAGAAACAAGCCTTTCAGCAATTTCCTTAGACTCTTTAAGCATTGCATCACGCTTTGATCTTGCTTCCTGAAGTAAACGTTCGTTGTCAGAGTTTAAAGCAGCCATCTCCTCACGAGCCTTTTCAGCCTCGCGTAGTGAGTTAGTGATACTCTCCTCTCGATCGTTAAGTGCTTTGAGGATTGGCCCCCATGCAACCTTGCGAAGTATAAATAATACTGTAAGGAAAGCTAGAGAAGCCCAAAACACTGTTCCGAAAGCTGGTGTTAACAGCGCGTCCATTTTCTTATCCTATTGCTACAAGTAGACAAACAATAATTCCGAAAAGCGCTACACCCTCTACAAGAGCTGCAGCAAGAATCATATTTGCACGAAGATCGTCCGTAGACTCTGGTTGGCGTGCCATAGCCTCTAATGCGCCTTTACCAATAGTACCTACTCCGATACCCGCACCGATTGCAGCGGCACCAGCTCCTAAGCCAGCAAGGCCCTGACCTGTTGTCGGCCCTGCTACTTCAATTAGAATGTTTAATAATTCCATGGTTGTTTATTTGTTATAAATAGTTATTATCAATGATGAGGTTCTTGTGTTGCTTCTGAAAAATAGATAGCGGCAAGAAGGGTGAATACGTATGCTTGAAGAAACGCTACTAGCAGCTCCAACAAATACATGAAAATCATAAAGAGTGTTGAAAAAACGCCTACACCTAACCCTCCAGCCTGACTGTTTTTGCCAAATATAAAAATTAAGCTAACAAACGATAGAATTATAATATGTCCTGCTGAAATGTTAGCTGTCAAACGAATCATTAACACCGTTGGTTTAAGTAAAATACCAAAAATCTCAATTGGAACAAGAAGAAGTTTTACAAAAAACGGAACTCCAGGGGGAGACACTATATGTCCCCAATAATGCTTATTGCCATTAATCGTTGTGATAACAAACACAAGACCTGCAAGCACAATTGTAACCCCGACAGTTCCTGTAATGTTAAACCCTCCTATAAACGGAATTAAACCAAGTAAGTTACATGCAACAATAAAGAAGAATGTTGTTAATAGGAACGACATAAACTTTTTTGACTTTTCCTTACCAAGGATTGGGTGTGCTATTCCGTCTCTAACGAATAGTATTAGAGGCTCCATTAAGCTAGCAATTCCCTTAGGCGCTAAACCTGGTCTTCTTGCGTAATTCTTAGCGACCGACCTAAGCATTAAGATCATCAACAAAATAACGAAGAACATTCCAAACACTGATTTGGTGATTGAAATGTCCCATATTGCTAAATCCAATCCATTTTCATCCTTTGCTGTGATTCCTAACTCATCTTTAGTGTAGTGCGAACCTGTTAATGGCCCACGAGCATGTTTTGGTCCGTGACCGTGACCACCGTTCGCATCGTGAAAGGCGCTGCTCATAAATACATCTAAACCTTTTCCTTCAACAAAAATTATGATCGGGAGTGGAATGGAAACATTTCCAAATAAGTGGATTTCGTTTGCGTCAGAAATGTGGTGGATGATAAAGTTTCCTACCCCTTCTTCTTTATGATTATCCGCATGTGAATTTGTGTGCTCATCGTTTTGCTCACTGTTTTGAGAGAAAGCAAAATTTGGGGCACTTATAATCATTACCACAGTAATGAATCTCGCTATGAATCGAATCATCATCCTTTTTAAAGGTTCGAAAAACCGGTGCGAAAATACACACAACAATCCCGATTAGCACACAAAAAACTAATTTCTTTTATCCCTTACGAACAAGATTTTGTGCGTCCGCCACGAAAAGGGTCGTGTTCAACACAAACACCGAGAAAACACCAATTGCAAAACTCCATGCTTCGGGTTGTTTTAACGCTAAATAAACAGCAACAATTGTTGGTGTAATAAGCATCTTAACCGTGGCGGCGCCCATTATTGCTGTTGTGAATTTAATTGGGGTTGCGTTTTTTACTTTATCAATCCGCTTTTTCAAAAGAATGTTTAGAATTAAGTAAAATAATACCGTCGATATCCAAGTCCAATCAAGCGCTATAATTTTTATGTGAGGGATGAAACAGCTTGCTACAAGAATGAAGGCAGAAAGAAAAACAGATTTCAGGAAGAAATTCATTATTTCGTTTTTAAAGATTTAATAACCGACCACATTCCTGTTGCGAGCCCTAAAATTGATCCAAATGCTGTACATAATGGTTTTTCTAGCCCCAAATAACCATCTAGCTTTCTACCCCCAAACGCTCCAAGCCCTATTGCAGCGGCCAGGGTTGTACCTAGGCCTATAAACTTTAATGTTTTGTTAACTGAGCGTTTAGGCTTCAATTGTTTTTTTTTGGTCTATCTCAGACGGAATATGCGATGACTTTAGGGAAGCCATCGCATCTGCCTTAGAGGCTGTCTTTTCAGATTTTTTCTGCTCAGCCACACCCATTCGGAATGTGCCAAGGGCTTTAGCGCCAGCCTCAACAGAAAGCTGTCCGTAGTAAAGGTCGCCTTGAACAGTTGATGATGCCTTCATAGCAAGAAGTTCAAGTACTGTTACCTCTCCCTCAAGAGTTCCTTCAACATCACAACATAAACAATGAACTGTTCCTTGAACTCTTCCTTTAGGCCCTACTACTAATCTTCCTTTGGTAATCAACTCTCCTGTGAACTCCCCATCAATTCTGAGGTTGCTTTCACTTTTGATTACCCCTTCGATTACCGTTCCTTCTACAATTCTGTTAATGTTATCCATTTTGTTTGAAGCTCCTGTTGAGCGATTTCTTGAACCAATCATGGTGACTGTTTTGATTTTTCCGAAAGATAATACTCATTGAAGAAATCAGTATACCCTTCTATGTCCTTGTTTTTAAACAACTCAATAAAATTAGAGCTGCTGATTACAAACATATTGTACCCGCTTGAATTGATGTCTATAAGCATCTCTCTGTTCCCAGTGTAGACTGTGTAATAATCCATCGCCTTCGTTTTATTAGGGAATGATTTTACAAGAATCATTTGGTGTGTTCTGTTCAATAGGTTGCTCGTGATTCTCAGTTTTTGTGAATTAAAATATTCTTTATTGAAGTCACTTGTCTTCGCTTTTTCTGACTCTCCACTGCTTGCTTCAACAGGAATGAGTATTGCGAAGTAGTGGCTTTTCTCTAAGCTCTCTATGAATGATGACTCTGGCTCCTTCTCTTCAACAATAGCTTCTACTCCGCCCAAGCTTATGCCAAGTTGTTGAAGAATACTCGCTGCGTATTCAGCAACTTCCGTTTCAGGACAAGTCGTTGTGATTTCTTGGAGCGCCTTATAGTATGGCTCGCGATCTCCTGTGTAGCTGGTTAAACCACCCACACATTGAGCTCCAAGTAGTTCGTATTTACAAACTAATGGGTTGTTTGGCCTCGACTCAAGTATAGCCTCAACTTCTAATAATGTGTTTTGGTAATCCTTTGAATAAAACCTACTTAACAACGACTCATATTCTACTCTTTCCGTTTCGTACGCTTCCTCCTCTTCATCTAAAACATCTGGGTTCGCAATTAAGATCGCCCATTCAGACCCCGGGTATTTTAAGACAACCTGATCAGCCCAATATGTTGAGTTACATGTTTCGCAATAAGGGTTGTTGTAACCCTCCTCTGTTTCTCTTTGAAGATATGTTCTGTAAAGCTGGTAAGTGGTTGTTGGGTGAAAAGAACTTGAGTCTAGCCTCTCAAACAATTCTTCCCAAATATTAATCGCCTCCTCAGGATCAGACAATTTCTCTCTGTAGTCAAGTCCCGCATTGTAGTATGCCTCTGCAAGAGTCTCTAAAGCTATCGCATGCTCTTGCTCTTCACAAGGTAGCTCTTCCATCATTTCTTCAACCGTAGGAAGGTTTGCTATATCAAATGGGTCTAACAACTCATCTTGTTCCTCTTCCCCTTCCTCTGAGCCGCCATCCTCTGAGAATACATCTGAAATTTTGTTTATCCTTCTCCAGTGATCTTCGAGCGGCCTATCTCCCCAGTAGCCTGTAAAGTATTGTTGGCCTGTTACTCTTAGTGCTCCATTGTA
>NZRP01000054.1 GCA_002693775.1 Crocinitomicaceae bacterium
CATTTGAAGAAACAGTATTAGAAAGTGGGTGTATTGAGAATGCTCAAGCATATCTTTTTGTTAGAGAAGGTTGCTTAAAGGGTGATGAAATCATCGAACTGAGACTTGTCCATTGTGAAACGTCAACTCTAGTTTGGTCATGCGTAGGTAAAAACGCTTCAATTGATGAAATACTTGATCGGATCAATGATGAACTAACAAAGGATTAAGCTATAGATTCTAATAAGAAAGAAAGTGTGCCAGTAAGTTTGCCAGTAAGAATGATTATTAATTAGATTAGCCATGTTCTTTATTTGTTTACCGACACATGTTACTTACAAGGATAAAATGGATAATTCCTCCTAATCCCTTGCACAACTAAAACTCTAAACTATCTTTGCCCTCCCTTCGGGGATACGGTGGCTATAGCTCAGTTGGTTAGAGCACTGGTTTGTGGTTCCAGGGGTCGTCGGTTCAAATCCGATTAGCCACCCAAAGAAAAAGGCCAAGCAAATGCTTGGCCTTTTTTTTGTGGGGAAAACAAGCTCTTACACGGATTACGAAGTAACCCGATTAGCCACCTAAATACATCATTCAGGAAACAATAAAATATTAGAACTCTTTAAGGTTCCAAAACAACCATATCCCCCATCAATGTTAGAATATATATCAAAACCACCTCCATTGAAGTAACCAGACATATCACCACCCTCTAAATCGTAAAAGAACTTATAAATGTCCATGGATATTGAATGTACTATAAGTGTATAGTGGTATGGCACTCCCTCATCAGCTGTGCTTTTAGTTCTAAAATTAAATGTATAAGTGCCATCACCTTCCCAAAAAGAATCTGAAAAAAATAAAGCGTTATCTAAATTTTTGTCACCGAAATTTCTCCTCAACATGTTTTGATCATCTGATTTCATATTCCTTATTGATGGTATTGGAGCACCAATAGTGTCAATATGAGAAATCAACTGTAACATATATGCTTCATCTCTATTTGACGGATCTGACAACTTTAAATCTATTTCATCAAAATATTTCACGCCATTAAAATAGGATCTGGAATCCAATGAGTAATCTATAACAACAGCACTTTCAGGAACAATGGTATTACTTGTGAGTAAACCAAATTCAGGAGATTCAACTTCTAAGAATACTGTATCACCTGCTATTAAGTCTGTAAGATTTCCTGTTTCAATCCATACTTTTGCTGTGTCTGACTCCATGGAATTACACGAAATGACCACGCTTTCTTGGGTTGACACTTTAACACAAAAGTCAAACGATTCATTTTGCTGACTTTCGTAAATATTTATTGAATTTGAGAGAAAGCAAACAGAGGTATCACTATCTACTGGCAAAAAGTAAGAAACACATTGAGCCTTCTCATCAGCTAATGGAATATCATAAGGATTGAACCAATTACATGATGTTATTACAATGGGCAATAACAGTGTATAATACCTTTTTAATTCCATTCGAATGATATTGTTAGATTAGGTAAAATGGGTATCATACCAACTTCCTCAATAGTTTGGTTGCCTTCTTCATCATTACCAATAATAGCTGTATATGGATTTAATCTATTTGTAACATTGTATGCTCCAAGTTGAAAACTATACTCGCCATATTTGACCTTCTTTGTCCACGAAATACTCAAATCAAGTCTATTGAAGTTTCCAAGCCTGTAACTATTTCTATTAACAGGCTGATTAAATGTAACCCATTGACTATACGCTCCACCAAGTGGCGTAGTAAATCCAACGGGCACTACTAGATTACTAACATTAAGCATCCTTCCAGAGGAGTGAGTATATAAAGATGAGATACTTAGTCTATCATTTATCTCATAACCTAATACCATACTTACATCATTCCTTATATCAAATGTGAATGGAAAAGCTTGGCCTTGGTTTAAATCATCAAATAGTCTAGAGCTCCTACCATATGCATAGGATACATTGTAATTAAACTTATTATAACCACTCTTTAGCGAAATCTCTAAGCCAACAACTGCACCTTGTCCATTTGATGTTATGCCATTTTCTATTATTTCAGAAGTGCTTTGATTAAAATCAACATTGTTTGAGAATTCAAGTAAATTAGACATACCTCGAACGTATGTATCTATAAAAAACGATGTTGACTCACCAGTATAATTGAGTTTACATCCAGTAGACCAAGATTTTTCAACTGGGTTAGATTCTGAGGGAGCAATCCACAACTCAGGAATAAATCCAAATGAATTCAAGGTAACTAAATGAATTTCTTGAGAAGACATCCCAGAATAGAAATCAAATTTAATTTTTTCATTCAAAATACTTGTGACTAAGATTCTAGGATTAAAATGAATTTCATTTTCTTCCTCGTATTGAAACATACTTGTCCTTAAACCTAAAATGTAGTTAATGTTTACTCCTAATGACCCTGAAAATTCATTGTAAAACGAATATGTATTAACTATTGTATTCCCATTAAATTCTTCTTCATCTAAAAGAGGTGAGTCTTCCCAATATTCAAATGAATTTGGATTGACTTTACTGTGTTTGTATTCTAGTCCCACTTCAAAATGACTACTGTTTTTTAGATCCTTTTCAAGAGATATCGTAGTCTTAATATTTCTAATCGAATTATTAAACTCAGAAATCGAATTTCTCCAAATCTGATCATTTAAATCTGTATCAAAAAATGTTATTCTATTATTAGAATACAGTAACGCATTATATGAATTGGTAATTACCTCAGCATTAACAATTGGACCACCATTAGCATAGTAATTCCATTTTACAGACGCAGCTTCATTTCCCCATGACATGGTATTCAAATATTTCCGCTCTTCACCAACAAAATCAATGTTATAGTCTAAGCCATCTATACTATTAAGATATACGAACTGCACCTTTTGCTTTTCTAACAAATAAGTTGCTTTAAAAGAAACATCGCTGAAATCATAAATAGGAGTTATTTCTCTTGAGCGATTGTTGTTTGCCGCTTGATTTATCAAATCCTGAATTAAAAATAGATTTGACTTTCTCATACCAAGTTGGAAATAAAAATTTTCGTCTTTGAGTTGAAATTGAAATTGAGTTGAGATAAATGAAGATTTTAGACTACCTGTATTTTTTTTAGAAGAACTGTACGCTTCCATTAAATTTATTTCAATAGCCGGACCTAATGCTGAGCCATACTTAACAGGTTTATATCCATTATATAGTTTTACGCTTTCTATGCAATCAGTTTGAAACATTGACAAAAGGCCAAACAAATGACTCGATCCTACTACTGGAATTCCGTCAACATATGTAGTGATTTGATCATAGTTACCACCACGTACAATTAATCCTTTTTGGCCTTCAGTATTAGACTGAACTCCTGGCTGAGTTTTAAGAGCTGAAAAAATATCAGAAACACCAGAAGCTGAGGGTATCAATTTAATTTCTTGAGGTTCTATTGTATTGATAGTTTTTACATTCTCATGAATTTGACTCTCTTCTTCAATTACTACTTGATGTAAATCATGACTAATCTCAGTCATTATGAAATTCACCACAATATTTTCGGAGACATAAAGAGTATCGAAGACATCCTCGTATCCTAAATGAGATATTTTTAGTAATAATAAACCTTTATGATCTAGTTTAAACTCTCCCTTCTCATTTGTAAAGTGAACTTGAGTAGTGGTATTTATTATAGCATTTTGAATACTCTCATTATTAGTTGTCATAACTTTACCACTTACAGAAAAAGTGTTTTGAGATAAACCAATCGAGCTAGTTATACTAAATAATAATATTAGCAGAACTAACCTCATCTGTTAACAAATAACTTATGGACTTCAGTTCCATAATCAATTATATACAGCCCGTACAAACTTGGAATTAAATCAACACTTCCCTGGTATATTACTCTTCCATACAAATCGTACACAGTACATACTGAGTTGTTATTGAGGCTGTATTCATGAATTATTGACGTCCCATTATTGTTTAGCGAATAAAACCACAACATACTATTTGTAATAGCAGATAGCGCGCAATCATTATGATTTACATCGCCTACATTATATGCAATAACATCAGTTGCTCCATTTTCATTCATCCAAGATTCAGCTGATAATGCATTCTGATAGAACACCTCTTCATCTTGTGTGCAATATCTCATGTGTACAGGGATTTCAGGCACCCATTGATAAACATTGTTTTCTTCCGCTAATTGCATAATAATGTGATCCTCAGAGTCAATCACTTCTTGAATCAAGTCTTCAGAGAACAAATCAGTCAACTCCTCAGGGCACACTGCATTTATCTCATCAGCTGAATGAGTACCATCAAGCATAGATTCTATAATCGATGCATAAGGCTCATTACACACTTCTGAGAATGAAGAATAAATATTTCCATAAACAGAATTCCAACCCTTGAGTATATAAAACAGGTATGCAGGGTTACTATATGATATTTCTTGAAATGTCATAGGTAATTGAATACCACTTAAATCATAAGGACCACTTAACGGAGCAACAGCCGTTAACTCAATATCATCTTGAATAGAAACAGGTGGGTCGTTCATCGCCATCGCCATGGCAACGTGTCCACCTTGTGAGTAACCTGAAATAAATAGTTTACCATTTAAGTTAATATCTAATTCATCAGATGATTCAACTACTGCCCTAACAAAGCTCCATCCACAGTCACTCTCACTTTGTGCATGACAGTATGGATGCATGATTTGACTCTCACCCAGCCCAACATAATCAGGCATTAACACAACGAAACCTAATGAAGACAAAAAGTAACCCAGGTTACTTATGTCCTCGTTAAATGAAGGAGTACTTGTCCGTACAAATGTTGTCCCATGATTAAAAACTACAATTGGATATTCATCTTCATAATCACCACTCACCGGCACAAAAACAGCACCAGATACTTGGATTACATCATCTAAAAACGGCATTTCATATAATGCCTTGTACATCCTCACATCGTGACTAAATATGCTTGACAATTGATTATCAAATTCAAGGCCATCAACTGCATATTCAACTATTTGATCTTCAACATAAACATTGAGGAAGTTAAAATCTTGACTTAAAACACAACTTGAAATCAAAAAAGATAATGTTGTAATATAAAGTCTCATTTATTTAATAAAGTTAGACTTTATATAACATCGGAGCAAGAAATTACCTAACCATCACAACTCCGTCAAACTCGTGCCCTAAACATTCAACGTCAGATCTAACGAATGTGTCTTGAACTTAAATTCCATTGATATTTACCACGATGAATTTAACGTAGTTCTCATTGATTACACTTTTCTGATTCCCACTCACAACATTCTTCTAAACCAAACAAGCATGCTGATTTAAAATCATCACAGAAATCAATATTTAACAACTCCTTTAATAACCCTCTATTCTTATAGGCATCAGCATCAAATGGCTCAAGTTGAAGGCTTAAATCGAAGCACTTAATCGACGCTCTAAACTTCCCAAGAGACATATATGTTAGTCCCATATTGAAGTAAGACCTGTGATCTGTTGGGTTCAGTTCAATTGACTTTTCGTAATCTTCAAGTGCCAATTCAAACTCTTCTAAATCGTCATAACACATCCCCCTATTATTGTAAGCAAGCGCGTAGCTTTCATCTATTCTTATTGTTGAAGTAAAATCCTTTATAGCCTTTCCCTTGTAACCCAAATAGTAATTCGCCATCCCCCTATTGTAAAATGCATGAGAAAAGTTGATATCATGACCCAAGGCTATTGAGTATAGGGTCGCTGCAAGTTTGTGATCACCTCTTTCAGAGGCTTGCACTCCTAGGTTGTAATTTTTAACTGCTTCTCTTGTTTGGGCTTGAGCAGTATCATGCACAAAACCCATATTGACTGTGGCAATAGCACACAACGCTAAAATAATTTTTTTCATAATAGTAAGGTTTCAAGGTTCTTACTATAAAGACGAGTTTAGAGTTACTGATATTGTATAAAGAGTAGCAAAATCAACCGGAAGAAGGTGTAGAAATAAAACTACACACTCTTCCGGTAGATGCCATCATCATAGATAACAAATTACTTAGGTCTATTATAGAACTCTACCTCTTACGTTTGCGAGGTGGGCTAACTTCAACAATAAAGCTTTCGTCTGAAAGATTTGTGTAGAGAACGTTGTCCTTGCTCTTGAAAGTGTCGTGAACATGATCTCCGTCTTTCCAAATCGTAGTCACTTCTCTGAAACGCTTCTTATCGTCGTAAAGGTGAAGACATAGGATTTCTCCTTCCGCTACATCGATGGAATATTCGCCAGTGTGGTCAAATCTATTAAGGACTTCTGAAGTTGAGTAATCGAAGATTAATACTTCGTCTAGGGTTAACATTACACATGTTGTGTCTTGGGCTATAGCCGTTAAAGAGAAAAGACTAATTAGTATTGCAGGTAACTTTTTCATATTATTAAAACGTGAAATCACTACGCAATATTTTAATGTTTCTGATAATTGCTTTTTTTGGAGCGATTTACTCAGCAAATATTCAGGCTCAAGCTGTAATAAAATCAAGCAATTACAGCACAATGTTCCTAATTGATGACAACGGATTAATTAAGGATGGATCTTACAGAACAGTTGCTCGAATAAATGGCGAACGCATCCAAGATGAAAGCTATAGGACAATTGGATACGTGAAAAACGGGAAAATTCAAGACAGCAGTTACAAGACTTTTGGATATGTAAAAGATGGTGGTCGAGTTGTAGACGGATCATATAGAACACTGGGATATATCAAGTCTGACGGAAGAGTTGTAGATAGAAGTTATAAAACCCTTGGATATGCGCCTACTTCACTTAAAGAAGATTGGGTTGCCGTGGTGTTTTTCTTTTTAGATTTGGAATAATGGAAAAGAAGGAGAGATTGAGGGTTCTACATATTGCAAGTTGGTACCCAAGTAAGGTGCACGATTCGCTTGGAAATTTCATAAAAAGACATGTCAAAGCAATTTCAACTGAACACAAGTGTGAACTTTGGCATGTCTCTCCAGTTTCTAATGAAAACCCACTTATGGGTACTAGTGAAGTTATAGATGGCGATGGCTTTATTGAGCGCATCACCTACCCTAGAGCTACTAAGCCAGGTGTTAGAGCTGTCACAAGATCTCTTTTAAAACTCTCTCCAGGCGAAGAAATTGCTATGCCTGATCTGATACACCTTCACGTTGCTTTTCCTGCAGGAAGAGCTGCTCGGATTTTAGCTGAAAAGTGGAACATTCCTCTTGTTATAACAGAACATTGGACAGCTTATCACGATTCTCAACACATACCTCTTTGGAGAAGAATTGCCATGAGAAGAACTGCAGCATCTACTAGCGTATTCTGCCCTGTAACAGAGCAACTTGCTGAAAAGATGAGGGAGTTTAAAATGAAAAATCACATGGGCTCAGAGGAGTATGTAGTTGTACCAAATGTTGTAGACACAGAAAAATTCACTCCATCAATGTCTAAGTCGGAAGGTGAGATTAAAATCCTTCATGTTAGCTCTCTAGAAGAAGCACAAAAAAACATCACAGGCATACTCAATACAATTGCGCACATTAGAAGAACTTCCCCGGAATTCAAGTTCAGCCTAACTATAGTTGGCGGAGCAGACCCGGAAAGGCTTAGCAAGGTGGGAAGATATGCAGCTACCATGAATTTATCGTCTCCGTGTGTAAAGTTCACGGGATCATTGAGCAGCGATGAAGTAGCTTCAAAGATGAGAGAGTCAGATGCAGTTTTGTTGTTTAGCAGAAAGGAGAATTTCCCTTGCGTAATAGCTGAAGCTTGGGCAACAGGGATCCCCGTTATTACTACTGATGTCGGTGGTATTGCAGAACATATGGATAATGAAAAGGGAATTTTAGTTGATTCAGGAGATGAGAAAGCTCTTGCGGAGGCGATATTGAGTTTAAAAAGGGTTTGGGATAAAAAAGCTATAAGAAAATACGCTGAGGACCATTTCAGCGTTGAGGCAGTAGCTAAAGCTTATACTAAAGCATACAACATTGCGCTCGATTCAATTGAATAACACTTCAAAGCATTCCATTGCCTCTAGATTAGGGTTGTTATTCATCACCCTTGCAACGGTGCTATTAAACACCCACTATCTTCATGCAGAAGGGATGGGTGAGGTTGCGTTATTGCAGTTTGGATTATTGCTCGTGACAGGGCTAGCTGGTTTTGTCGCTGCAAGTGCTGTTGTTTACGTTAGAAGAACAAACTCACCTAAGGATATTCGTTGGTTTGCTTATGGATGGTGTGGGGTTTCAGCATTTGTAGCCTCTTCTGTAGGTGTAGCACTGGATGCTATACCAAAGGTTTGGCTTTACCATGCTGCTGTTTTAGGACTTCTCCAAAGCATTGTGATTTTTCACTCTCAACTACTAATTGCTTCAGGAAAAATCAAAACAAACAATAACCTTCAATTAATTCAAGTTTCGTTGCTATTGGTTGCTGTGTTTGTTGAATTTATATTTTTTGACAACGACTCGGCTTTGGGCTTTGCAAAAGCTCTTGGGGAAGCACTTAGTATCACCACCCTGGTTTCATTTTTTATGCTCAGGGGTTCTTGGAGGGACAAGCCTACATTAGAAGATGGTAATTGCATGAGGTCCGATGCCCGAAAGAAATTACTAACACACGGAACTCTAGGATCAACTGGATCTATTCTACAGTTACTTACAAACAGATCAAATCTTAGTTTACTGGATAACTACGCAGGGTCAGCTGGAGCTGGTTTGTATGCTGTGGTATACTATGGTGCTGAGGCCATTTGGTCAGTAGCACGAGCTTTAGCACCAATGGTAAATAGCGAGGTAGCAAAGTCAGACTCACAAGAGGAAGCTATGAAAATTACTAAGGAATATCTGAAACATACTCTTCTATTTACAATTCCACTTGTAATAGTAGCATGCCTTGTTCCTGAAAGTGTTTATTTATTGATTTTTAGCATCGATGGTGTTAGCTGTCCATTACGGCTTTTAGCTCCAGGAATAGTTGCAGGTGCTGTTTCTATTATAATTGCACATCATCTAAGCGGAATAGGAATGCATAAATGGAATGCATACACCTCTGGATTGGGATTAATAGTACTAATTAGCGTGGGTTACTACCTAATTGAAGATTACAAAGTATGCGGGGCTGCAATAGCGGCATCGTGCGCATATTCAGCTCAAGCTCTAGGCCTTATTATAGGACTAAAGAAGGTCTAAAAGCGAATTAACTCCTACTGGCCTCATGATTTCGAATCCTTCACCAGCGTCAAACCCACAAGGTCTTCCCATAGCAAGGTCTCTGCCTTTTACGTGATCAAGAAATGCTTGAGTAGAGATGGGCGTATCTGGCTCTTCAGAGTTGGGATCGTAAAACTGAGATTTGTAGGCTAGAATAGCCTTCATCTTAGTTTCCACAAAATCAGAAGTATCAATTACCACGTCAGCAATCCTTTCGTAATCTTGAATGTAATGGTATACAGCATCTGGTCGGTGAGGTTTAAGGCCAGAATCCGGATCAATTTTAATAAGCCCTGCAAGAAAGCAAGCCTGAGAAACTAGATCTGCTCCTTTTCCATGATCAGGATGTCGGTCGTGTAGTGCGTTTGCTAATACAATGCGAGGTCTATGCTTTCTAAGAAGTTTTACTACTGAGAGGAGGCTATCGTCATTAATTTGGAATAATCCGTCTTTGAGGCCTAGGTTGATTCTAGTCTCAACACCTAGTATTTCAGCAGCTTTAGTTGATTCTTCAGATCTCAATTCTGCTGACCCACGAGTACCAAGTTCACCGCGAGTTAAATCGACTATTGCAACTCTTGCTCCACCTGCAACCATTTTAGCTACAGTGCCTCCACACCCAAGCTCTACATCGTCAGGATGAGATCCAAAAATTAAAACGTCAAACTCAGTATTCATACTGCGAATTTACGCACCTATCTTTGCAATTTAATGGAAGAAGTTATTCTTGTAGATTCTAACGACGTAGAGCTGGGCACCATGGAAAAAATGGAAGCCCACAGAAATGGCGGGACACTACACCGAGCATTTTCTGTATTTGTGTTTAATACTAAGGGAGAATTACTATTGCAACGAAGAGCTCATCACAAGTACCACAGTGGCGGATTACTAACTAACACTTGCTGTAGCCACCCAAGGCCAGGAGAAACGGTAATAGAAGCAGGCAATAGAAGACTTAGAGAAGAAATGGGAATGGAGTGTAAGCTTGTTGAGTTATTTAGTTTTGAGTACAAAGCCGATCTTGACTCAGGGATGACTGAATGGGAGTTAGACCATGTACTCATAGGCCTTTCTGACGTTGAACCTGTAATCAACCCTGAAGAGGTTGATGAATATCTCTACATGCCCTTAGATGAAATTGATAAGAACTTAAAGGAAAATCCTAGCAATTACACTGAGTGGTTTAAAATTTGCTTTGAAAGAGTGAAGTTAAAAAAGTAAGCCGTAGAGCTTGTTACTTTTTCGATTGCTTGAATAAAAACTCCTTTTCTTCCTTAGTTAAGTGGTCGTAACCGTGTCGTGAAATCTTATCTAAGATGGCATCGACTTTAATTTGATCATCTCTTCTGTCAGAATTAAATTGATCGTCTGATTTGGGCCTTTTATTAGTAGAGTTGGTGCCGCGATTTTTCTTTGCTCTGAACTTAGTGTAGCTTCCTGTTCGAGGAATGAGAGTTGCTATTTTATCAAACAACCATTCTATGGGGAGCGCAAGGTTGCGACCTTTCTTGGTTTGGCTTATAAGAATGAAACCAGTTAAAGCACCACTGAAGTGGCCCACAAACACCTCTGGATGTTCTTTCCACTTGATGAAATAATCAATCACAATAAAGGCTATTATCAAATGCTGAAGCCTCACCATGCCAAACAAAATAAATGGCACCTTCCTATCTGGCTGATAGGTGGCCATAGCAGTTATAATGGCAAAAACTGAGGCTGACGCCCCATATATAAAATCTGGTGTTGCATCTGAGAAAATGGATGTGTAGTTCGTCAGAAGAACAATAAACAACACGCCTACAAACCCACCTATAAAATACGTGCTTAAGAGTTTTCTGGTTCCTAATTCAGCCTGATACATCCTTCCAAGCCACCAAAGCATAAGCATGTTAATTATCAAGTGACCTGGGTCATTATGAGTAAACATGGATGTGAATACTGTCCATGGTCTTTCAGCGAGTTTTTCAATGTCAGAGTGACTCGCAAGCCATAACAAATCCTCTTGACTTTCGATTAAATCAAAACTAAATAATAAATGACCACCAAAGAACACTACAAGAAACACCCCTACATTAAGCCAAATCAGCTTATACAGCATGCTTCCATGAGTTAAACTCCTCTTAACTTCATCCCACATTTTTAGTAGAAATTGTTTCTAGATTTCTGCCACCTTTTGATAAGAATGTATCCTATCAGCATTCCACCCAAGTGGGCAACGTGAGCTACACCATCAGAGTTATTACTAATTGCTGAGAACAATTCTAAAAGACCATAGATTACTACAAAGTATTTAGCCTTGATCGGAATAGGTGGAATCAGAAGCATGATTTCAGTGTTTGGAAATAACATCCCAAAACCTAAAAGCAAACCATACACAGCTCCACTAGCTCCAATTACTGTTACATATGGACCGCCAGCTATGAGTTGAAATATCACAAATGCTCCAATACCGCATAATATATAGTATTGTAGGAATTTTTTAGCGCCCCAAACCCTTTCTAATGCACTTCCAAAAACCACAAGTGCAAACATGTTAAAGAATAGATGACCTATACCTCCATGCATGAACATATGTGTTATGACTTGCCAGGGTTTGAACATATCACTCGCCAGGGGAGTATGTCCAACAAAAATGTTTTCACCACTATCAGTTATCCCATTTATCAGTGAAATCTGAGTAAGGAAAACTAGAACATTGATAATCACCAAGTTCTTTACTACGGGTGTGATCTGATTTAGCATTATCCGAATATATCATCAATTGATTGAGCATCGAAGGTAGCAAATACGCTTCTTCCCCAAGGGTCAGTAGCTGGAGATTCGCATGAAAATAGTCTGCCTATCATGGCGGACATTTCCTCGTCTGATAACTTTTTAGTTTTAGGAATCGCTCCAGATTTAGCCCAAACCTTCGCAAGCTTTTCCCTCCTACCTTCTTCATCACTCCAAGTTCCATCTCTAAGTACTTCAAGCACTGAATCAATGCAGTCTTGGATATTTCCAGCTACTCCTGTTGGAACAGAAACTATCTCTACTCCACATTCAACTCTTTCTAGAACAAGTCCATTCTTAGAGAGAATATCTGATGCTTCAACAAGTAGAATGGTATCAGCTTGAGATAGGTCCATCGGTTCTGGGAATAGTAACTTTTGAGAAGTAGTATCTCCAAAACCCTTTCCGTCCTCTAAATATTGTTCAAATAGAATTCGTGTGTGCGCCCTCCTCGCATCTATCATCACTAGATTTCCTTCTCTAGAAGCAACAATGTATCTATTAAGAATTTGAAAGTACTTAGGCGCTTCAGTGGACTCTAGAACTTCTAAAGGAATTTCATAAGTAGAAGTCTCTATTAATTCTTGTTCCAGTGTGCCACCAAATTCAATGGGCTTAGGCTCTTTTCGTAATCCACTTGTACTAGCTGCTCTACTTGTGCTTTTAAAAGGGTTGTAATCTGGGTTAATTGATACCTGAGGAGCACTAACAATTTTAGTTGAGGGTAGTGGGGCTATGGAAATAGAAAGCTCTGTATCGAAATCAAGTGAAGGAGCTACATTATGTTTACCTAACCCCCTTTTTACTGTTGACCTTAAAATGGCAAAAATTGCCTGGTCCTCCTCGAATTTTGCTTCAACCTTTGTTGGGTGAATATTTACATCCAACCTATTTGGGTCTACTTCCAAAAACACTGTATAAAACGGAAAATGTCGAGGAGAAAGAACTCCATCGTAAGCACTCAAAATTGCTTTGTGCATGAGTGGGTGCTTGATGAATCTTCCATTGACAAAAAGGAATTGCTCACCTCTAGATTTTCTAGCAAAAGATGGTTTCCCAACGAAACCTGTTATTTTCACTACGTCTGTAGTTTCATCTACAGGAACTAACCTCTCGTCGTGCTTGGATCCAAAAATCGCAACAATCCTTTGCCTCAATGTTCCAGGCCTAAGATTCAACAAGTCGCTTCCGTTGCTCTGCAGTCTAAAACTAAGTCCTGGATGAGCCATCGCTAATCTTTGAACCTCATCAATAATATGTCTTAGTTCTACCTGATCAGACTTTAAGAAATTTCTACGAGCAGGCACATTGAAGAAAAGATTCTTAATTGCAAACTGAGTCCCTTTAGGACAAGCAACTGGTTCAGAATCTCCTGTGTCGGATCCGCTTAAAGTGACTTTTGTGCCCATTTCAGCCCCCGTCTCTCTAGTCTTAAGTTCTATATAAGATACGGCAGAAATAGAAGCAAGTGCTTCTCCTCTGAACCCCATAGTTACTAGTGATCGTAGATCGTCTGCAGAATTTATCTTAGAAGTTGCGTGTCTTTTAAAGCACATCTGTGCGTCTTCTTCGCTCATACCTTTACCGTTATCTACTACCTGCATCAAGGTTCTTCCAGCATCAACAACAACTACAGTAATCTCTGTAGCTCCAGCGTCAACGGAATTTTCAATCAATTCCTTAACAACAGAAGCTGGTCTACCTACAACTTCGCCAGCGGCAATTTGATTTGAGACATGCTCAGATAGCTGTACTATACAATCACCCATTCTCTCTAATAAATTCTAAATATTTTCCCCACTCTGTGGTCTCAGCCCAAAGTATTAATTGATACGCCAAATAAACAAACAACGCTCCAATAAGCATAGTCCTTAAAAGAGCCCTTCTTCTTACCTTTTTTGCACTTTTGCGTCTTTTACTAAAAGAAAACGAACTAGGCAAGCCATACTCTATCCTCCGTTTTCTCTCCTCCCAATCATCCCTTACATCAGGCAAATGACGAGATTTGAACTTGAATTTTTTAGGCTCAGTTCTAACATTTCTAAAAATACTTTTAAGCTTGGGAGCTTTCATACAACGAATGTACGATTTACCACGTTTTAAGGCATATTCGACTCCTCCCAAGTCTTCAACACATCTTCAACATCTCTTCCAGAGTAATGGGCAAGAACTTTTAATAAAACTCTTTCAAGAGAAGCATCAGGGCATGAGGCCCCAGAAGTAATCAGAATTGTAGCGTTTTGAGGAAGAAAATCGCTTGATTGCTCCATCTGCTCGGTATGAATATTAAAATGATTCACATATCCATTTTCATCCCATTCTAGCTCATTTCTCACGAAATATGTAGGCATTTTCTTTTCACAAAGTTCCACAATATGAGTTGTGTTAGAACTATTATAGCCTCCAACAACCAAGGCCAAATCAGCTTCGGCATCCTCCAATGCCCCATATGTAGCCCTTTGATTATCATTCGTAGCGTAACACAATGTATCCCTAGTGTTTGCTGAACCTTCATCTCCAACTGCACGTTTTATTATTTCAGCTATTTCAGTTGTTTCAGCAGCGATCATGGTGGTTTGGTTTACAACTCCTACCTTTTCAAAATCTTTGTCTGCATCAAACGCATCAGAAGTTCTACCAGCAAAATTTGCATTAAAATCCTTAGCTATTGATTCGCCTCTCTTGCGCCTCTCAATCAGTCCAGCTAAAGTTTCCGCCTCAGAGATATCAGTAATAATCATCGCCTTACCTGTCGATGCCGCATGAGAAAAAGTGGCCCTCGTCTCTTCGTGATCAGGCTTACCATGAATCACAACGGTGTAATCCTCAGAGCCCAACTTGCTCGAGCGTTTCCACACCTTTTCAACAAACGGGCAAGTGGTATTGTACTTCTGCACGTCCACACCTCTTTTTTCCAGCTCCTCTTGAATCTCGAGTGTCGCCCCAAATGCTGGAATAATTACTACATCCTCAGGCCCTATCTCAGATATCGGTGTAATCTCATTACCTATAGTATCTTGTAAAAACTGAACTCCCCTACTTTCAAGGTCCTCGTTTACCTCGGGGTTGTGAATCATTTGGCTTAATAGGAAAATGCGCTTATCAGGGTTCTCCGCTATGGCCTTATAAGAAATTTCGATTGCATTCTCCACACCAAAACAGAACCCAAAATGCCTAGCAAGCTGAATCTTCACAGTCCCAAAATCAAGAGTCGTAGGGGTGAAATCCACCTTGCGCCTATCAAGCTCCTTGCGCCTAGCCTTAACCCTAGAAATTATCGGGCTGCGAAAGTGAAGAGGTATATCGAAACTGCGCATTATTTTAGAATAAGGTTTTTTTTTATTATCTCTTTATTTAGTTCAAACGCTTTTTCCAATTCTTTATCCCAAACCTTACCTGACCTCTTCGCGTATTTATTTAAAGTCTTTAGACATCTCTTAGGATTGTGCTCAACACCATTCAACTGTTCTAATGCCATTATCTGAATCAGCGTACCCTGCAATCTTTGTTTTTCTGTAAAAACCGGCCAATCCTCAGTAACAATATCCACCCTCACTTCTGGCGAATTCGCTATCCACTCTAAAGTCCATGCATCTATAGCCGGCGTTTGATCTGTGCAACCGTCAGGACCCCTTTGAAGGCGCCACTCTATGGCATCTACTACCCACTCCCTATTAGCCACACCATCTTGAGGCCAATCAGGAGCTCCTCCACAGAGAAGGCAAGCAAAACACCACCACGGATTAAACATACCTGTGCTTTTCTATAAATTTGATACCTAGATCTTCTAATTGTTTTAAAAGAGGCAAATAAAATACTTCAGTTACTGGAACTTTCACTCCTACCTCATTAAATCCAGGTCCATAAAGCATATGTTCTGCTGCAAGAGCCATTGGAAGCCCCACTGTATTAGACATTCCCGTATAAACTTCGTCCTTTCCCTCGAGAGCAAGCTCAGATGTAATCTCCATCTTCTTCCCGTCTTTCACATACTCGAACCTATGCCACATCACGATGAGATCTCTATCTCCCTCTTGAAGTTGCCATTTGTGCTCAATTAAGGTTTGGACAATCTCAGCAGGCGTACCATTAGTGTTTTTTGGGCCTTCCTCTTCACTAAAAAGTCCCAACCACTCTAGCCTAGATAGCTCATCATCACTTGCTCCAGTAAGCTGAGAAATAGCACCCTTCAAACTATCATCCTCGACTCCAGCTGGCACAAATGTCCTTGTCCAATCAGCCCAAGAAATCCCATTTTTCCAAGTAAGCTTTACATCATCCCTAACCATACCTAACTGCACTAGCGCATCCCAAGATTCGCAATACCCCTCACCCCTCAGAGTCCCTCTAATTAAAGTATCAACCCCATCAATTCCATAAGTCTGAAGGTAAGACAGCGAATCCCTGTTAGGATACCCCATGTACATCCTTCCATCTACTTCTACAGGCCTAAGCTTTTTAAACACTCTGTGAGGTGGCTCCACTTTAAGAACGCCATCATCCAAAAAGGTTGCAGATCCACCTTGGCCTGCAAGTACAACATTCCTAGGATTCCAGCTAATCTTGTATTTCCAAGGATTATCATCCGAATCTGGAGCAACTAATCCACCGCAGTACGATTCAAAACCCTTTAACTCTCCACCATCAGCCTTGATCTCATTTATCACCTTCATCGCGCTCATGTGATCAATCCCCGGGTCAAGTCCTATCTCGTTTAATACAAGCACCCCTGCTTCTTTAGCTTTTTTGTTGAGGGCCTGCATCTCATCGTTCACATAGCTAGGTGTAATAACTGATACTCCATTTGCAATTGCTTCTTTGGCAACACTCACATGTAAAAAAGCAGGTACCATGGATATTACTAAATCACTTTCAGCAATTCGTCTATCTCTTTCATGGTTATTTTCTGTGCTCAATTTGAAGGCCTCGCCCTGAGGATGTCCTCCAACCTTTTGCTCCGCCACCGACAGATCAATATCACCAACTACTACCCTCCAACCACAGTCTTTACCTCTATCAAGTAATCTTTTTATAAGAGAACTACTTGACCGTCCAGCTCCTAAAACAAGAATTGTCTTCATGCATGCAATTTACATTTGACTGAAGGTTGATTAACTTGCTAACCTAAATTTTTATTTGAGAACCAGACTTCTATGAAATCATTTGTAAAAATAGCCGTCTTCCTGATGTCATCTCTCACGCTCTCGATGAGCGTTTCAAGCTGCAATGGAGCAAAGGCTTATGTGAAGAAAGGTAAGAAAATGGAGGAAGCTGGCATTATAAACCAAGCGGCAGCTCACTACTACACTGCTTTAATTAAGAAACCTCAGAATATTGATGCATTAGTAGGTTTAAAGCGCACAGGCCAAATCGTCCTTTCACGCCAACTCGCAGACTTTGACGAGTCAGTACTTCGCGGAGACAGGGAATCTGCAATCAGCTCATTCCAAAAAGCAGATAATTACTACAATAAACTACAGGCTGTCAACGTAAGCGTAGAATTTCCCATAGTAAAGCGTAATCAATTTGAGTCTGTGAAAAATGCTCACGTAGAAGAAATCTATGTGGAGGGATCAGCCCACTTAGAGAAAGCGCGCTACGAAGAAGCACTCGAAATTTTCGAGCGTATCGAAGAGCTCGTACCAGGATATAAAGACGCTAAGAAACTGGGGGACTACAGCTATTGTAAGCCCCGCTACGACAAAGGTAAGGAAGCACACGACAGCGAATTATATAGGACATCCTACAACCTGTTTAGCGAAATCGTTGAGCGCGATTCGGACTTTGAAGATGCCGTTAAGCGAAAGGCAGAGGCCTTAGAAACTGGCCGCTATACAATCGCACTTCTTAAGTTTGAAAACGGCTCAAACGTAAGGAACGTTCATACAAAGCTTAGTGCATACGTAGAGCAAAACCTAATGGGATCTCATGACCCATTTCTGACAATTGTTGATCGCGAGAGCCTGGAAATGATACTCCAGGAGCAGCACCTTGAACTTAGCGGACTTACGTCGGGGACTGAACTTGAAATCGGTTCGCTACTTGGAGCAAAGGCAATTCTTAAGGGGACTGTAATGTCTTGTTCTCACTCTCAGACATCTCTTAGAACTGAGAATAAGAGTGGATTCGAAAAGTACAGAGTCGAAAAGGTCAACAGCGAGGGCAAAAAATACTATGAAACAAAGTACAGACCGGCGGGATACCGTGAGTACTTCCAAAGTGGAACGGTTACAATGACCTTTAACCTGAAGCTGGTTTCTATGGAATCAGGAACAGTATTGAGTTCTAAAACTGTAACAACGACAATGTCAGACAACGTTCACTACGCTCATTACTCTGGAAATAAAAACAACCTATACCCAGCGAGCATAAGTGGCAACGTAAACAGCTCAATAACAGCTCACAACGAACTAGTATCGCTCATAGGTTCTCGCAGGGATTTAAAGAACTCTTCTGTGATGATTGAGGAGGCTACAAAAGGTTTGGCATCAAAAGTGCAGTCAGAGGTAGAAGCTATACTTCTACAAACGGTAAAATAATATGATCAGACTCGCGCGATTTGTCCTTCCATTAGTTGTTGCATCTACACTTCTTCTATTAAGCTCGTGCTCGAGTTCGAAGGATGCAGTGCAGGTTCCGGTTTGGGTTACAGAAAGACCCATCAACCCTTCATACTACATTGGAATTGCAACCGTTTCGAAGTTTGAATACCCGTACAACGCGATGGACGTTGCAAGGGAAAACGCCCTCAACTCATTAGCGCGAGAAATCAGAGTCCAAGTCTCATCAACCTCAGTACTTTCCACCTTGCAAGTGAACCACTGGATCGATGAAAACTTCGCTTCCACCATAACCTCAACTGTCGCTGAAGATCTCGAGGGCTACACCCTAGCTGACTCTTTCGAAACAGAGTCTGAAGTACACGTTTACTACAAACTATCAAAAGCCACATACGCTTCCATCATTGCTGAGCGCAAGCGAGTTGCCCTAGGCCACGCCTACGGACACTACCTCGACGCTGGCAGATTCCTTTCTGAGGGCTCCATTCCTCGAGCAATAGAACGCTACCTCATGGGCCTCGACGCCATGAGCCATTATCTCGGTGAAGAAAATCCGTACACTGGCGAGGACGGCGTAGAATTCAAACTCGACAGAGCACTATTAAACGGCATAAGCGACGGCATTGCTAAACTAGAAATCTCATCTGATCTCGAAGTAGTAAACGTCTTGCTCGAAAACCGCTATGCTGAAACGGTAAAGGTCTTCGTGCGCTACAACGGCGAACTCGTAGGCGGCGTTCCTCTATCATACAAATACTCAAGGGGAATCATCCCTATCAGTGGAACAACTAGTTCCTCTGGCGATGGGGCAGCAAACATTGTTATCAAGGACTTCGACCCGGGCACAGTTCACTCTGAAATCACCGTTGAAGTCGACGTCCTCAGCCTACTTAAGGTCCTAAAACCACTAAGTCCGCTTAAGCCCCTCGTAGAACATCTCAACGCTACACCTCTCATTCTCCCAATAGAACTGGAGGCGCCTAAAATCAGAGTAACGGGCAACGAGAAATTGTTTGGCAAGAAAGCTAGAAATAAGACTTTAATTCCGGCTATCAAGGCAGCCCTTATCGAGTCCGGCGTCGAAGTCGTTGACGGCTCCCACCCTGACGCCCTTACCCTCAGAGTACAGGCAGACACACGCATTGGCGGTGAAGGCAGGGGTTTTTACACTGCGTACTTGAACGCAACCTTGTCGTTGAAAGACTCTAACGGAACTCTAGTTATGCAGAAGACTCTCGACAACGTTAAAGGAGTCCAAACTGAAAGAAAAAGAGCCGGAGAAGAGGCGTATAAAAAAGCAAGTAAACAGATTAAAAATAGATTTATAGAACTCTTTGTGGAATCACTTTATGAGTAAACTTTAAAGTGATAAGTATAAGTTTGGCACAGTCTCTGCTTATCTTAGAATCGAGTAACTAAACCAGGAAACAGAAAATTTAGGTAAAATGAAAAAATTAAATACCCTAGCCATCGCCGTAGCAGCTTCAGCATTTATGCTTGTAGGATGTAAAGGCTCACAACAGATTACTCCAGCTCAGCAAGGAGAAGTTGAAATTGTAGAATACTGTACAGGTAGTGAATTTAATACTGACAAGGATCACTTTAGAGCTACTGCAACAGGTGAATCATTGAGCAGAGAAACTGCAAAGAAGATGTCTCGTTCAAACGCTGAAGACAGACTTGCTCGTTCAATTGAAGCTACTCTAGAGGTTGTTACTGACAACTACGTAAACAGCACTAAATTCAACAACAAGGAGGAGGTGACTGAGACATTTAACAACATGGCTAGAACTACTGTAAGCCAAGAGTTAAGAGGAGCAATCATCATCTGCGAAAGACTAACTCAGAAGCCAGACGGTTCATTTGTTAGCTACATCGCTATCGAACTTAGCGGAGAGCAGATTGCACAAGCATATAACGAGCGCCTATCGCAAGACGAGCGCATCATGGCTGAGTACAACTACGAAAACTTCAAGCAGACGTTTGAAGAGGAGATGAACAAGCGTAAGTAAGCCAAGCTTGCAACATATTTCTTCCATCCGGTGTTAGTATAGACTCTGGATGAAATTGGAAGCCCAACACGGGAAGGGAAGAGTGGCGAATTGCCATGATAAGGCCCTGATCGTTTTGGGCTTCTACTATTAACGCCTCTGGGAATCCATCCTCTGAAGCTACCCAGCTGTGGTAATGCCCAACCTGACATGGAAACTCAATGCCAGCAAATACTCCCGACGGTTTTCCTTCTCCTACCCAATTCATCATGGTAGTTCTTCCGTGAAGAACATCTTCCAAATTATCTAGCTCTCCGCCAAAGTGTTCAACTATAGCCTGCAAGCCTAGGCAAACCCCTAGTACTGGCTTCGAGCATTCAATTGCAATATCCAGAACTTCCATCAACAGAGGGGCTTCAGCAGGCATGCCAGGACCTGGTGACAGCACCACAGCATCAAAACCAGAAATAAACTCAGAAATTGCATCCACTTCAGGCATTTCTTCAGCTCTCATAACAACCACATCTGCACCCGAATCCACCCTCTCAATTTCATGAGCGAGATTCCAAGTAAATGAATCGTGATTGTCGAATAGAAGAATGCGCACAGTGAATTACTTTTAGGGCATCAAAGGTATTTACTCAAATCTTTAGAACAATGTCTAAGCATATACATTCCGACGAAGCTGCTAAACCTGTTGCAGCATACACTCAAGCTGTAAGAGCAGGAGAATTAGTTTTTGTAAGTGGATGCATACCCCTCAACCCAGAAACTGGGGAGCTTGTTTCAGACACTATAGAAAGCGCAACGGCCCAGAGCCTAGCAAACGTCAAGAATGTCCTTATAAGCGCAGGCTTAGATCTTGAAGACATTGTTAAGGCTTCAGTATTCATGATTGATTCAGAAGATTACGCTGGCATGAACAATAAGTACGCTGAGATTATGCCACAGCCCTACCCTGCTAGAGAAGCAATTTTTGTGAAAGGCCTTCCTAAGGATTCAAGAGTTGAGATAAGCGTAATTGCAAAAGCGCGCTAACTACAATCGCTAGAATAGGAACTGGCCATCGGAGCCTCTAGCTTCGATTTTAATATCCTTTAGAAGTGGAGATTTGATGTTGAGCTTAAGGGCAAAACTTTGACGCACCCCCACAGGAATCCAATTAAAGGAAAGCTCCCAGCAGTGCAGATCCCAATGAACATTTAGCTGAGTGGGCGTGAACTCCCTTAGCACAAGGTCGTAACCTGTTTGCACGTCAATCTTCCACTTTTTAAACAGATTGACACCTCCATTTACTGCGACACCATGAGTAATAGCTGTTGTATCACGTAGTAAATCTGTATTCCAAATCCTTCCCAAGTTCATAGTGTAATCGAGCTTAGCGTTCCATGGCATTCCAGCATCCTTACCTCCATTAAAGGAAGTACCCACAGCTGCAGTTGCTCTTTTAAGTCTAAGTAGTCCCTCTCCTTGAGAAACTAAATATTGACTTATCTCCTCTCCACTTTCATTCCTTGCATAAGCTGACTGAGTCATGTTTACGTTAAGGTTAACCTTATTGAATAAGTTGGTAAAACCCTTTGTGGTTATGTCAGCCATTTGAAGAGAGTCGGCTAGGAAATTATATCCTGAAGAAGTCGTAATAGACTCAATGATCTTAACCTTTTTCACTTTCCCAGTGACCTTATCAGTGACTTTAGCTTCAAGGTTTTGGTTTAAAGAATAGTTTACAGACCCTGACTCTCTAACATCAATGGGCGTAAACCTATTTACCTCCCAAGGGTTCCATTCAAACTCCTCTCCTCCAAGCTCCTGAACTCTGAATCTACTTCTTTCTGGAGTATAGCTAGCAGAGATAGAGGGCATCAATACGTGTCTAATAGCCTTTACCCTTCTCTTCTCCTTGAAGGAGAACATCCCATAAATCCTAGTGTTAGCGCTAATCGATGCATTCCAATCTCTATCTGCATAAAACCCTCCAAGGGTATCTGATTCTTCAACTAACAATCCTTCTGGGTCGTAGTACCAGTTCTTTTCAATTTGGCTAAAGCCTGTGAATTCACTGTACTGAAAAGATGGAGCAACTGTGATAAATCCAAAACTTCTACTTAAAGATGTAGATACTGAGTGCTTAAACCCATTTTCAATATCAAGCTTGCTCAAATCAAGAGCTGAAAGAGCTGTATCAGAAATTTCCCATAGGTTTTCAAACCTAGTATTATAGCTGACACTAATGTCATCAAGTAGTTTAAATCGACCTCTATCTAAACCTACCATATCGCTCACTGATCTTCTGCTCATATTGATAGTAATCGAAGGAAGGGTCATACTCACCAGGCCTGTTAATGAATTCTGCGAGTGTAGCGCTGAGGTAGTAATAGAATATGGAGAGCGAGGAGAATTATAACTCCACTGAACGCTACTCTGGAAAGTGTTAGTTAGGTAATCTTCCAGAGATGAGTTAAGATTGTTTTGGAAGTTTCCTGTTGAGCCAAAGTTTAAGCTCGCGCTGAAGGTTTGGTTTGGCTTTGCCTTTGGATCTTGCAAGTGATCCCATCTAACAAAGAAGTTGTTCAACAAGCTGTAATCTGGGAGCCCTTCAAAACTATTCATCTGTCTATTGTAGCTAAGAGTGAAGTTTCCAGAAGATTTATATCTGTAGTTGTACTGACTTATATTTTTTACAGCCCAACTACCACCTGAATACAGGTCGACCATCACTCTAGTATCCCAATGATCACCTAGTGGCACGTAATAACCAAAGTCCTTCAGGAAAAATCCCAGCCTTCCTCCATCACCATAACTGGGCAACAGAATTCCGTGAGATCGAGTATCTCTTTTAATGGGAAACCACGCAAAAGGAAGAGCTAGTGGAGTAGGTATTTTCCTAAACTTCATATAGAGCGGGCCACTTACCACCTTGTCGTAAGGCATCATGATTGCCTTTTTCAAATGGAAATGATAGTGCGGATTATCCGCGTCACACGTAGTGAATTTACCGTTAGTGATATGCAGCTCGTTAGAAGGGTGACGTTTAGACTGGCCAGCGTGAAAAACCAGCTCTCCTTCTTGTGTTACAGCGTGTCTACTGAATCCCTTTGAACTTCTTAAGTTGTAGCAGACCTCGTCTTGGGTGAAACTTGAGCCATTCTGCGTAAAAACCGGTCTACCTATCCAATTTCCCAGCGAATCTTTCGTTCCATATGCACATAATTCACTCTTTTTTGTGTTGTACACAACCATATCTGCTGTAAGCTTGATATCAGCGCTAGTGAGTTGTACATCTCCGTGAAAAGTCACTAACTCAGATTGAACCTGCATCACTATACTATCTCTAGCATAGTAGTTTACACCCTTGTATTCGCCTTCATAAGCTTGGGCTAAAACAACCCCGCTTTTCAACACAATCAATAGGAAAAGGAAATAATACCCCTTAACAAAGAAGTGCGATGCAAGATTATTTTTGATAGATAACATGAAGTCTTTTCTACTACGCCCAAAGCTAGCAAAACATGGAGTGCTTGCACTAGCCATACTTTTTGTTTTTGCAACAGCAGCATTCACACCACTTGAACCAACAATGGTGGTGGTTATAGACGCGGGGCACGGTGGCAAGGATCCTGGGAATTTAGGTACTGGTAGATACAAAGTGACTGAAAAGGACGTTACTCTAGATGTTGCTAACAAGTTAGCTAGTTATATCGAAGAAAATATGCCAGACGTTGAAGTCATTCTAACTAGAAAAGATGATTCATTTCCTAAACTCAATACTCGCGTAAAAATTGCCAACGAAGCCTCTGCAGATTTATTTATTTCAATTCATTGTGATGCCTTTAGTTCGGCTAAAGCATGGGGGTGCGGCACCTATGTGATGGGAATGCATAAAACAGAAGAGAGTTTAAGGGTAGCTATGCAGGAAAATGCTAGTATTTACAAGGAAGACGACTACAAAAATACTTATGAAGGCTTCGACCCTAAGGATCCTGATACCTACATTGCTCTTGCTCTTAGGCAAAATGTTTATCTTGATAAAAGCCTTGAGCTTGGTTCTATGATTCAATCTCAGTTTCGAGATCGAGTGGGAAGAAAAGACAGAGGAGTTAAACAGGCTGGATACTATGTTATTTCATACACTTCTATGCCCAGCGTGCTAGTAGAGCTTGGCTTTTTAACCAATCCTAAGGAAGAGGATTTTCTTATAAGCGAGGAGGGAAAGAGCTACATGGCCTCAGCAATTTTCAGAGCTTTAAGAAATTACAAAGAAGATCAAGTACCTACTGATGCTAAACCAAAGAATCCAGAGGAAACGCAAACGCCGACGCCGACGCCAGAATCAGAATCAGAATCAGAACCTAATCCTACGCAAGCATCTGAAATATCTGAAACAGAGCAAAATACCACTAAGTCATTAATAGAATTCAAAGTTCAGGTTGCAAGTTCTCCTGTAGAACTGGAAAATTCCGATCCAATTTTTAGAGGGCATCAGAGTGTAGACGTGTATATTAGCAATGGACAATACAAATACACGATAGGAAACTACAAGACAGCTGAGGCAGCACATGAATATAAGCGAGCATTAAGGGCAAGTGGATTTACAGGCGCCTTTGTTGTAGCTTTCAAAGACGGAAAGCGGATTCTAATGTCTGAAGTACCTAAGAAATAACTGCAATAATTGAAACGCATATCACAAGAATTTAAGATAGGAGCCCTTATGATTTTAGGGGCTGTGATGCTGTTCATTGGCGTAAATTATCTAAAGGGGTTTAACCCTCTTGCTAATCAGGATCACTTCTACGCAGTGTACGACAAGGTAGAAGGTCTTTCTGTATCTAATCCAGTTCTAGTAAATGGATTTAAAGTTGGACAGGTTACAAGAGTTGAGTTTCATAAAACTGGAGATGGAAAACTATTGGTTGAGTTTACTGTAGACCAAAGCGAACTGAAAATCCCAGCTAACTCTGAAGCACAGATTTTCTCATCTGACCTTTTTGGCTCTAAAGCAATCCAAATCTTAAGAGGAGATAGCTCTGGATATGTCTCAAACCTAGACACTTTAATTGCTTCAAATCAGGAAGATATTACTGAGGCTGTGAGAAAAGAGCTTGAGCCTCTTAGAAAGAAAACAGACCAGCTGGTTAAAACTGTTGATGAGATTCTGACGAATGTGAATGCGGTATTCGAGGATGAAGCTACCCAAGGTCTACCAGCAGCCTTTAAGAATCTGCAGCGAACTGTAGTAACCTTAGAAAACACTGCTGTTCAGTTAGACTCGTTAGTTGTTGAAAACAGGGCAGTATTCACTAACATCATGAAAAACGTTGATGGGATTGCTTCTAACCTCAACAAGCATAGCGACGACATTGCAAACATAATTGATAATTTCTCAGAGGTAAGTGACTCACTCGCTGCAGCTGATTTCGCCTCTACTATCAAAAAAGCTGATTCAGCCCTTGAAGGCATAGCTGAAATAACAGAAAAAGCTAAGAATGGCGAAGGAACTTTAGGCAAGCTTATGGTTAGCGACTCTCTGTACAACGGACTTGTTGCAACAAACCAAGAACTTGAATTGCTCCTTAATGATCTCCAACTTAATCCTTGGAAATACGTGAAAATCAGCATATTTGGCGGAAAGAATAAGACTAAGCTTTCTAAAAGTGAGCTTAAACAGATGAGGAAGATGATTAGGGAAGAACTGGAAGCTGGGAGTGAAGAATAATGGTTGATAAGATGATATTTGGTGCCCTTTTACTTGTGGCTGGTTTCCTCTTCACTAAGCGGATTCTTTTCATTAAGCGCAATATTTTACTGGGTAAAGATGAGGATAGATCAGATAGAAAATCTGAGAGGTGGATGACTATGGCGCTTGTTGCTTTAGGCCAAAGCAAGATGGTAGCACGCCCCGTAGCCGGCATACTACACATTCTTGTTTATCTAGGATTCATAATCATCAATATTGAGATGCTGGAAATTGTGATTGACGGTCTTACTGGTTCTCATAGAGCATTTGCAGGGCTTGGTAGTTTATACACTGTTCTTATTGCTTCATTTGAAGTTCTTGCGCTTTTAGTTCTTGTTGCTTGCGCCATTTTCCTTGTAAGAAGACATGTGATTGCAATTGCTAGATTTAAGTCTCCTGAAATGGGTGGGTGGCCATCATTGGATGCCACTATCATTTTGGTTGCAGAGATTCTTTTGATGAGCGCATTCCTTACTATGAATGCAGCAGACGCTATTGCAATGGCGGAGAACCTAGATCACTATGAAGGCATAGTAGTTAGCGAATCTGCCTTCCCTATCAGTTCAATTATTGCGGGGCTATTAGATGGAGTGTCAGATTCCAACATCGTTCTTATTGAAAGATTTTGTTGGTGGTTCCATATTGCTGGAGTACTAAGCTTCCTTGTATACGTTCCATACTCTAAGCACTTCCACATTTTCCTTGCATTCCCTAACACCTACTACTCTAACCTAGAAGAAAAAGGAAGACTAGACAATATGGCTTCAGTGAAGAAGGAGGTTGATTTGATGATGGATCCAAATGTTGATCCGTATACTGCAACAGCTGAAGGAGAATCTGAAGAACCTCCAAGGTTTGGTGTAAAGGATGCCAACGATTTAAGCTGGAAGCAGCTTATGGAGGCTTATTCGTGCACTGAGTGTGGAAGATGTACTTCTGAGTGCCCGGCTAACACGACTGGTAAGCTTCTTTCGCCTAGGAAAATTATGATGGATTCTAGAGATAGAATTGAGGAGATAGGAAAGAATATAGATGCAAACGGTGGAGAATTTAAGCCTGATGGAAAATCTCTTGTTGGTAGCTACATTACTGAAGAGGAGCTTTGGGCTTGCACATCTTGTCAAGCGTGTGTTGAAGCTTGCCCTATCAATATCAGCCCTATGGGTATCATTTTAGATATGAGAAGATCATTAATTATGGAGGAAAGTAAGTCGCCTGAACCTATCACCTCTATGTTTAACAATATTGAAAACAACGGAGCACCTTGGGCATTCCCTGCCGCCACTAGAGGTGACTGGATCAACAATGTGTAATGGCAGATTTTAAAGTACCGACTATGGGTGAGATGCTCGCTTTAGGTGAAAGTCCTGAAGTGTTGTTTTGGGTTGGGTGCGCTGGAAGCTTCGACGATAGAGCTAAGCGCATAACTAAGGCTATTGCTAAGATCCTTAATTACGCTGGAGTAAAGTTTGCTGTTCTGGGATCTGAGGAAAGCTGCACAGGTGATCCAGCTAAAAGAGCAGGAAACGAATTTCTATTCCAAATGCAGGCTGCCCAAAACATAGCAGTCCTAAACGGCTACGGAATAAAGAAAATCGTTACTGGTTGCCCACACTGCTTCAACGTAATGAAAAACGAATACCCTGAGCTTGGAGGTGAATACGACGTGCAACACCACAGTCAATTCATCGCAACTCTTATTGCTGAAGGCAAACTAACTCTTAAAGATGACCATCCATTTAAAGGGCGCAGAATAACATTCCACGATCCTTGCTACCTAGGTAGAGGTAATGGAGAGTACGTAGCTCCACGATCAGTAATTGAAGCTCTCGATGCTGAATTAGTTGAGATGAAGCGCTGTAAGCAACGCGGACTTTGTTGCGGAGCTGGTGGGGCACAGATGTTTAAAGAAGCTGAAAGGGGCAACAAGGAAGTAAACTTCGAACGCACAGATGACGCCATTGAAACAAAGGCTAAAACAATTGCAACCGGCTGCCCGTTTTGCAATACAATGATGACTGACGGAGTAAAGAATTCAGAAAAAGAAGGAACTGTAGACGTGCAGGATATTGCAGAGATGATAGCTACAGCAACAGATATTATAGATTAACATGCTTTTACAAGGAAAAATCGCAATCGTAACTGGTGCCTCAAGAGGTATTGGTAAATCAATCGCTCGAACGTTTATCGAACAAGGCGCTACTGTAGCATTCACTTACAGAAGTTCTGAAGAACAAGCTCTAGCTCTTGAAAAGGAATTAACTGCAAATAATGGAACAGCTAAAGGCTTTAAGTCTGACGCTTCCAAGTATACTGATGCTGAAAACCTTGTAAAGGAGGTATTGGAAGCCTTCGGAACAGTTGATATCGTAGTAAATAACGCTGGAATCACTGATGACACTCTATTAATGAGAATGAGTGAGGAGCAGTGGGACAGAGTAGTCGACGTAAACATGAAGAGCTGCTTCAACCTAACGAAAGCTGTTCTACGGACTATGCTGAAGGCGCGCTCTGGATCTATCATCAACATCAGTTCTGTTGTAGGTGTTCAAGGCAATGTAGGACAAGCAAACTACTCAGCCTCTAAAGCCGGAATCCTTGGCTTCACTAAATCTGTTGCCTTGGAGCTTGGCTCTAGAAACATCCGTTGTAACGCCATCGCCCCAGGCTTCATTGAGACTGAAATGACTGAAAAGCTGGACGCAGAGGTTGTTCAGGGATGGCGCGACACTATTCCTCTCAAGCGTGGAGGTTCCCCTGAAGATGTAGCAAACACTTGCGTTTTCTTAGCTTCTGACATGAGTTCATATGTTACAGGCCAAACCATCAACGTTTGTGGTGGCATGATTACAGCCTCATAGCAAACCCATAGGTTAGATGGAAATCAGCGACATTATTGTCGACGTACCCGCATGGAAGTGGGGACTAGCTCTAGCGGTTACATTAGGGCTTACTCTTTTACGGTATTACAAGAAGAAAAAATGGCTACTTAGCTTTTTAAGGCTTTCCGCCCTATCTACTCTGTCTTTTCTACTTCTTGAACCACTTCTGCGCTCTACTACTTCTGAAATCGAACCTTCGACTGTTGTAGTACTTCACGACATTTCAACTTCTCAATGGATGGGACCTGATTCGGCTTCACGAAAAGAAGCCTTAAACGACTTACTCACAGAAACACATTTACACTTCGATGAAGTGGGCTTTGAGGTTGCTCTTTTCGATTTCAGCAACAACCTTATACCCAGGGCTAACGCATCAACTGCCCCTTCCTTAAATGGCACACGTACCGATATTTCGTCCGCCCTTGAGGGAGTAAAAAACAAATTCGATAACAGAAATATATGTGCGGTAATAGTCTCTACTGACGGCCTATGTAACACCGGCCGCGACCCCGAATACAACACTCAACTTCTTGACGTCCCTCACTTTTTTATAGGCACTGGCGACACAACCTCTTTTAAAGACGTCGAGCTGTCNAAGCTACTTTCAAACCAAGTAACNNACTTAAACAACGAATTCCCAGTNGAGATAAGNCTGAGCTCGTTTGGCTTTATAGGAAAAANAGCAAGGCTTAAAGTGTATCTAGATGAAGAGTTAGTTAAAAGCGAAAANATCNACATCTCTGATGAAAGAGGATTTTACAAATTCAAATACAACTTTAAAGCTTTGACTGCGGGCGTGAAAAAAATTAGAGCTGTGGTAATTCCGATTGAAGGAGAGGTTAGGAAGGAAAACAATTCAGCTACAGCATATGTTAATGTCTTAGATAGCAAACGTAAAATAGCAATTGTTGCAAGTGCACCTCACCCTGATGTAAGGGCATTGAAAAATGCTATGGAGGAAAATCTACACCAAGAGGTCAACGTTGTGTTTGTTTCTGAGATCAATAAATTAGAAAACAAAACTGCCATTAGCGATTGTAATGTTGCCATTTTTCATAACATCCCTAACCTGATTAAAACAACTCCTAAGGCTGTTTTTTCTTTGATGAATTCATCAACCCCTATCTTATTTGTGGGTGGGGCTGGTTTAGATCTAAAACACCTGCCAGTTGAAAGATCAGGAATAAATTTTATTAAAGGAAAAGGTACTCAGGAAATTAGCGGATCGCTGGAAGAGAGCTTTAGTTTATTTGAAACTCCTGACCAATTAGAAAATGAACTTAAGTATTTACCTCCAGTTATTGCTCCTATGGGCAGAATTGACGGAGTTAATAGCCTGAATACTCTAATTAGCAGTAGACTAGGTTCATTAGAAACTGAAATGCCCCTTCTTGCATTTAATAATGATGCTACAGGGAGACGTAGTGGAATATTTTTAGGAGAGGGAATTTGGAGATGGAGGATAGAGAGCGCTATTAAAAACGGGAACTCTGAAGTGTTTGACCAGCTGTTGAATAATTGCATAAAGTATTTAGACAGTAGAGATGATGTTAGAAGGTTTAGAGTCATTGCACCTAAAAGACTTGATGAAGACATGAGGTTAAGTTTCTCAGCACAAGTCTATGATGCTGCGCTGAACCCAACTACGACAGTTGATGTAGGTTTGGCTTTAACTAATTCTAACGGCGAGGTGTTTAATTACGATTTTTCAATAGAAAACGGTTCCTACAAACTCGATTGCGGAAGACTCTCAAATGGGCAATACACCTGGGAAGCTAGCACAATTTTAGACGAAAATCTCGAGAGTCTTAAAGGAGATCTAGTTATCTCCGAGGTAAAAGCAGAATTACTTGTACAAGCTGCAAATCACAACTTGCTTCGAAGAATAAGCAATAATACTGACGGTGATTTCTTAGGTGAAGTTGGAATAACGTATTCTCACGAAATGGGAGCAGAATTTGCCAATAAAGTGAAAGAAAAGGTTAATAAGAGAGATTTAATTCACGAGTTTACAGAAAGGTTAGAACTTATTAACTTTAATTTTATACTTTGGCTAATTCTGGGCCTACTTACTCTTGAATGGGTGATTAGGCGCAGATCTGGAGGATTTTAAATTATAAAACATGCATACACCCACTCAAAAAGAAAAAACCCGTCTTAAGCTTATAGCAATTTCAATTATTACTATTCTTCCTGTAGTACTACTATGGAGTTCACTAACAGTTACGGTTGATTCAGGTCACGCTGGATTGACTTTCCATACGTTTGGCAATGGAGTTAATCCTGAAGCTGAACCTCTAACAAGTGGCTTCCACTTCAAGGCTCCTTGGGACGAAGTTTACCAATACGAAATTCGTCAACAAGAGCTCTTTGAGCCACTAGAAGTACTCTCTTCAAATCTATTGAAGATATCTATGGATATGACTGTTTTCTACCAACCTACTTATGATAAGCTTGGCTATCTTGAGGTTGAAAGAGGTAGGCGTTATGAGTCAAAGGTTATTCAGCCAGCGATGAGATCTGTAGCTAGAGAAGTTATTGCTAAATATCTTCCCGAGGAGTTTAACACAACTAAGAGAGAAGAAATCCAAACTGAGATTGAAACTCGTCTAGCTAATAAGCTTGCTGACAACTACATTCAGTTAAACGATGTTCTTATCCGTAACATAAAGTTACCTAACACGCTTGAACAAGCTATTGAACGCAAGCTTCAACAAGAGCAAGAGTCTCTAGAATACGAGTTCCGTATTGAAAAGGCGACTAAAGAAGCTGACCGTAAGAGAATTGAAGCTGAAGGAATCCGTGATTTCCAGAACATCGTATCTCAAAGCATTAATGATGACCTTCTTCAATGGAAAGGTATTGAAGCTACAACTGAGCTAAGCCATAGCCCCAACTCTAAGGTTGTTGTAATTGGAGCTGGCGAAAACGGTCTCCCATTGATTCTTGGAGATTAAAATCGCACACCATAAAACCTAAAACTATTAGTGGATAAAAAAAGGTCAGTTATTGGACGATTCCAAAGCTGACCTTTTAGTTTGTTGTAAAAGCAATTTGATAAAAACTAAATCTTATGCTTTCTCAATTAAGATCCCCGCTTCCTTTGCGCGTTCCATTGCTTTAAGCACACCAATCTTATTGATAGTACGCATAGCAGCAACAGACACACGTAGAGTCACCCATCTATCCTCTTCAGCGATGTAAAAACGCTTACGTTGTAGGTTAGGATAAAAACGACGCTTAGTCTTTACGTTTGAGTGACTCACGTTGTTTCCAACCATCACTTTCTTTCCTGTAATCTGACAAATACGGCTCATGACTCAAAATTTAGGAGTGCAAATAAACAACTATTTCTTGCTTAATCCAACAAAAAAATGAATCTCTCAAGTACTTCTTTTATAGATTTTCTAACCACCTCTTCTCTTGATCCATTTAGTGTTGAAGTCCAAACCTCTTCAAACTCTGGTCCCACTACCGCTAAACACACGGTTCCAACTGGAGTTTCATCCGTTCCACCATCAGGTCCAGCCACACCAGTTGTTGCTATCGCGCAATCGCTACCTAGCACCTTTTGAGCCCCTCGAGCCATTTCTAATGCCACATTTTCGCTTACAACGCCATTTAGGGCTATCACATTATCACTAACACCCAGTACTGAAGTCTTAATCTTGTTAGAATAAGCAACTATGCCTCCGACGAAATACCTACTAGCTCCAGGAGTGGTAGTAATAGAAGCAGCCACTGCTCCAGAGGTAAAACTCTCAGCAGTAGCTACTGTCAGTCCTTTATTTACAAGTTGATCCAGCTTTTTACGATTAATCGATTGCTAAACGAACAACTGTCGAAGCTCCAGCTTGTGTAACCTCAACTAGATAAACACCAGATGCAAGTTCATTTACGTTCATATCAATCACCATATTGCTTGTCTCAAAGCTTCTAAGAACTCTTCCTCCTAAATCCATAAGACTAATGGTATGTGATCCTGAACGGTCAATAACAACTTGAACATTTGTAGAAGCTGGATTAGGGTAGATAGCAACATTTCCCTCCTCAAACATCTCATCGATACCATCTGTAAACTGAATGTCAACACACTCTGCAAGGCCATCAACTGGCACTCTTAGGTGTACAATCTCATTAATATCCACAGGGTCCTCATCTCCTCTAACGTGAAGACCTGGCTCGAAATCTCTTTGGAAAATAATCTCTAAATGATCCTCAACATCTGGAGCAATAGATCCAAATACCGATTCATATCCATCGTAGTCTAAATCTGGCGTAAGATTACAAGCGTAATCAGTATTCCAAGAACCGCCATTATCAGTTGAGTGAACAACATATAGGTGACGGTAGTTTTGGGTTCCTGTAGTGTAATCCTCTCTTATTGCAGAATAAGACACAAATAAGTCGCCGTCCTCATTGGAAGCCATGCTAGGAATACCAGCAAGGTTAACGTAATAAGCAGCAATCTCATCCTCAATATCTAGAGTTCCGCTCTCATCGATATCGTAAGCGTATGCAATAGTTAAAGAACTATCAATCCCATAGCTTTCATTCCAGTACTGAAGGCCATTTGTTCCTGGAAAGAAGCTAAAATTATCGTCTGTTGTATCAGAATCCATGTAGTACATAGCTCCAAAAACCATATGAACCTGACCAAACTGATCAACGTGAATATCACCTGAACCATCTGAATTCAAGTACTCTTGGAAAATACCATCTTCGTTGTAATCGTATCCCTCATCCTCAGGAAGACCTGAGTCAATTACATAGTTATCAACTGGGAAATCAGCTACAGCTGTATACTCCCAGTTATCTCCGTTATCATCAGAAATCATCACAAATGTGTCCAGCAAATCATTGAAGACTGTGAAAGCCACCACACCGTCTCTTGCGTGGATTGCATAAGTATCTCCAGCAAAACCAGTAAAATGCGTTGAATCAAGTTCAGCAAATGTTTGCATCTCCCAAGTTTCACCTGCATCTAAAGATCTGTAGTACAGAAGAGCTCCGTCTTGGCCTTGAAAGATCGTACCGCCGTTTCCCACAGGAGTACTCACGCAAATAACGTGGATTGTATTGTTATCAGGACCACCTACTGCAGCTCTAGGCCAAAGATTTCCAAAAGGTCCCTCAGATGGAATCTCAGACTCTGCCCATGATCCACTTCCAATTTCTCTCTTAGCCATCCAAAGTGGCGTATCAATACCAGGGTGAGTAATGCTAACCTCGTAACCTGAACCAGTATGCACAATCGAAGGCCATCCAACTTTTACGCTTTCAATTCTTTCATACGGCTGATCTTCCCAACCATCACCGTTATTGAAGTTGTAGCCAGTACCTCTATCAGAAAATGGAGTTACCTCCAAGCTCATAATCCATCCTGCGGAAATAGCATCACCTCCTCCTGCCATTCTATCGTCAATTGCTGCGTTAGTCTGAAGATCGTACTGAGTTAATCCTATAACCTCTCTTTCTACTACAAGCTCACGTAGTTGAGTGTATTGCACCCCCCCTTCAATGACTGTATTTATTGGATTTTTAGGAACCTCATTAAAACCATCATTAGCCTTATTAGGCATAGGTATTGCTATCCTTTGGGATACAGGAATTTGAGGAACATCCTCTAATGAGAGAAAAGAAGCCTTTGTTTCAACTTGTTGAGCAAATGAGCCCAAACCCACAAACAACAAAGACCCAACAATAAGTAATTGCTTTTTCATAGAAAGTCACTTTAATCGGTAATAACCTGACTAAACTAACTAATTCCCTTTAAAGTGGCAAGTAGAGTCTCCCTTCCCTTCACCTTTTCCTCGAGCTTAACATGAATATCTGCATCTAAGGGAAGGAACACATCTATTCTAGATCCAAATTTTATAAATCCCACCTCTTCTCCAGCCATAATCAAATCTCCAGGTTTCACATAATATCTGATACGTCTAGCAACTGCACCTGCGATTTGACGGAATAAAACATCACCCTTAGAACTTTCAACTACAAGAGTGGTTCTTTCATTTTTAGTACTGCTCTTAGGATGCCAAGCAACTAAATATTTACCTGCATGATAAACTGCATATTTAACTAATCCAGCAATTGGTGTCCATTGAACATGAACATTTAAGGGGCTCATAAAAATGCTAACCTGAATTCTATCATCCTTAAAATATTCTGGCTCAAATACCTTTTCAATTACCACCACCTTTCCATCACTTGGGCACATTACTTCTCCCTCTACTTCATTTATACTTCGTTTTGGCACTCTGAAAAATTGGGCAAAGAGGAAAAACAGAATTAAAAGCGCTCCCCCTACTATCCACATAACTAAATTTAAAACTTCAAGAATACTCAACAGCCCAAGTATACCTAGCGAGGCAATGAACAGGCTGAATAGAATAGAAAAACCTTCTCTGTGTAATTTCATTGACATAAAATATATACAGCGATAAAAGTAAAGGGTGCCGACAATAAAAGAGCGTCAAATCTATCAAGTATTCCACCGTGACCCGGTAGTAAATTCCCACTATCCTTTATACCTACTTTTCTCTTTGCCTTGCTTTCAACTAGATCTGAAAGAGTTGCGGCTGTACTTGTAATAAAAGCAATTCCTGCACCTACAATTCCTAAAAACAAATAACCTACTAACGCAGCTGACAACGATCCAACAACCGCTCCCTCCCAGCTCTTATTGGGTGAAATATTTGGCGCTAGACCCACTTTAATAACTCTTTTTCCAAGCAACCTCCCTCCTATGTATGCAAAAGTATCGTTAGCCCAAACAACAGACATAAATACCACCAAGTTTAACCCATTATAAGTGTCTAACGATGGGTTATTATAGGAGAAAGATCCTGTATCGTAGCTAAAAAACCCGAGCAGTATTATGGAGCAACAAACTACCAGTAGGTAAATAGCAGATAGGATGCCTCCCATTTTGTTTTTTATAAGCTCAACTATAGCTAGAATAGAAATTAGAGCCCAAAAAGCAATTGCAGAGTAGATACTCAAATATGACATAGCAATAAGAAGTAGTACTATAACTGACCCTGTAATTCCTCTGGTAAGTATCTCACTCATGAGGCATTAGTCGTATTGCCTTATCAGCGTATTTAGATGGAACTCTAATTTCAATAGTTGCAAATCCTATTCTAGCATAACTACTACAATACTTATCCATTACAACAAAGTGAATACCATTCTTATCAAGAATAGATTTTATTAACTCTACTCCTGCTAAAATAGATCTACTATAAACGTCTACCCAATCTCTCATTCAGATTCTGGATTTGGAGCGTGCTCTGAGTCAGCATCCGATGCAGCTCCAGGCCTAGGGCCTAAAATCTTCTCTACATCTTCCTTGTAAATTACCTCATGTTTTAGAAGTTCAGAAGCAAGAGCATCAAGTTTATCCCTATTACTATTTAGAATATCCTTAGCAGTATTATATGCCTTTTCAATTACTGCGCTAACCTCTTCATCAATGATTTTAGCTGTTGCTTCAGAATAAGGCTTGGTGAAATTGCTATTACCACTGCTGTCGTAATAGCTGATATTTCCAATCTTTTCGTTTAGACCGTAAACAGTAACCATAGCAGAAGCTTGACGCGTCACTTTTTCCAAATCACTTAGTGCACCTGTTGAGATTTTCCCAAACACTACTTGCTCAGCAGCTCTTCCTCCAAGTGCTGCGCACATCTCGTGGAAGATTTGCTCTGCCGTTGTTATTTTTCGTTCGTGTGGCATGTACCATGCTGCTCCTAAACTTTGGCCTCTTGGAACAATACTTACCTTTACAAGTGGGGATGCAAATTCAAGCAACCAACTAACAATAGCATGACCAGCTTCATGAAAAGCAATGGTTTTCTTCTCCTCTGGAGTGATAACCTTCGAGCGCTTCTCTAGACCACCAACAATTCTATCAATGGCTTCGTCAAAGTCCTTGTGACTAACTGTCTTCTTATTGCTTCGCGCAGCGAATAGAGCAGCCTCATTACAAACGTTTGCAATATCAGCACCGCTGAAACCAGGAGTTTGGTTTGAAAGCTTTTCAACATCAACAGTTTTATCAAGTTTTAAAGAATGAAGGTGAACCTTGAAAATTGCCTTACGCTCATTCACATCTGGCATATCTACTATGATTTGCCTATCGAATCTACCTGCACGCATAAGAGCTTTATCAAGTACATCTGCTCTGTTTGTTGCAGCTAGAATAATTACTCCAGAGTTTGTGCCAAACCCATCCATCTCTGTCAAGAGTTGATTTAATGTGTTTTCACGTTCGTCGTTGGAGCTGAAGTTGGCATTCTTTCCTCTTGCCCTTCCAATTGCGTCGATTTCATCGATGAAGATGATAGCAGGAGATTTTTCCTTTGCTTGCTTAAATAGGTCGCGCACTCTTGACGCACCAACACCCACAAACATTTCAACGAAATCTGATCCGCTTAGGCTGAAGAAGGGAACATTTGCCTCGCCAGCAACCGCTTTTGCAAGAAGGGTTTTACCCGTTCCAGGAGGGCCAACAAGTAGAGCTCCAGTTGGGATTTTAGCCCCAAGCTTCGTGTACTTCCCAGGATTCATCAGAAAATCTACAATTTCTTCTAGCTCTTCTTTTGCCTCGTCTACACCAGCTACGTCTTCAAAAGTAACATTAGTCGATTCGCCCTTTTCCATAACCTTAGCACGTGACTTGCCAATGTTAAAGATTTGATTTCCACCTGTAGCACCACCGCTCATTCTCCTCATTATGAACATCCAAACAACAACCATAATAACAAGGAAGAAAATCCAAGAAAACATTTCTTTACCCCAAGTATTTACAGGCTCTTCCTCATAATCAAAATTAGATACGTCAGACAGATTTTTTATTTCCTCTCTATAAATTTCACCTGATGGAATATTAAACCATTTGTCTGGTGATCTAAATAATGATTCTGATATAAATCCAGGTGGATTATTTACTTCTCCATCACTTGCAGAATTTTTTCCATCCTCATTAAAGTAAACCTCACATACAATTCCTCTTGATATAACCTTATCAACATACTGCATTTCAACGAATTCCTTGAATTCCTTGTAACTGATCTTTCCTCCAGAACCTCCAGAGTTATATAAAATCGAAGCTAGAAGTAGAAATCCTACTATTCCGTATATCCAATAGAAGTTGAAAGACGTCCCCTTTTTAGGTGGCGATTTTCTTGGAGATCGCCCCGTCGTTTTTTTTGTCGACTTCTTAGCCTTACTTCCAGCTGGTTTTTTCTTTGCCTCACTCATACTTCTTCAGTTTCAATTTTTCTAATTTCTGCATCTCCCCAAAGCTCTTCTAGGGCATATCTACTTCTTGCTTCTTCGTGAAACACGTGAACAACGACATCAAAATAGTCTACAATTGCCCACTCACCATTTCTTAAACCTTGAACAGAAGAAGGTTTTTCACCCAAAGCTTCGAAACAAACTTGTTCAACAGACCTTGCCAATGCTTCAACTTGAGTATGACTCGTACCGTGAGCAATAACAAAGTAAGATGAGATAGAATGGACCACTTTAGTAAGATCAATTACAGTAATCTCATGACCCTTTACATCATCTAGCCCCTTGATTACTGAATCAAGCATGGCTTCTTGCGGAGTGACAGACAATTTTTTCATTCACAGATTTGAATGCGAAGTTACTACTTTTGATAGACATCATGAGTCACAATCTTAGTGAAATAGAAACACCTCTTGGAACTGTGCCACACTTACATCTTGAAGTGGTCGAAAGCACTAATAGTTATGCTATAAAAATGCTCCGAAATAATAAGAGTGATTTTAATGGTGAAAAGGGATTTCTAGTTACTGCTAAAGACCAAACCTCAGGGCGCGGACAACGCGATAAATATTGGTCTTCATCTCCAGGACAAGATCTAACTATGAGTTGGGTTGTGAAAGAGCCTCCTAAAGTGGAAGCAACATTATTCAATATGGCTGCATCGCTAGCAACGGCTAATGGGATAAAGGATGTTGCTGATGTTCAAGTAAAAGTAAAATGGCCTAATGATGTTATGGTTTGGTCTAATGGAAGCTATAGAAAAGTATCAGGTATACTTGTTGAAAATAGCTGGAGGGGAGGAACTTGGACAGCCTCAGTTGTGGGAATAGGAATCAATGTTGGATCAAGGAGATTGTCCAGATCATATAATGCCATTAGCATTTCAGAAGTGCTAAGCAAAGAATTTAATCCCAACAGATTTATTAAACCTATTATTAATCAATTACTAAGCTATATAAAGATTTTGAGTGGGAAGAACGGTGGAGAATTAGTTGCGCGAGAGTTTAATCGCGAACTACTAGGCAAGGATGAATGCAGAACTTTCCAAGTAGCAGGAAATGAGCACCAGGGAGTGCTTAAAGAAATAAGCTTTGACGGTATGGGGGTGTTTGAGTGGAAGAAAGAAGGAGAGCATAGCTCACCTAATACCAGATTACACTCATCAGAAGTTACGTGGGTATTTAGCAATCATCCCCATTGAAATCTCTTTAACTAGTCCTTTTATAGCTGGCTCAACCATCATTCTAGTAAATGGGTTAATATCCGCTTGTGCTTGGAGCTTGCAAATACATCCTAAATCTGAAGATTCAGCATAAACTTCTAATGAAAATTTAACGGGCGTAGGTGATACAGCGTTCATTTTAAGAATCACATTTCCGGTTGGGTTTTTATCTAATTCAAGGTAAATAGAGACTCCTCCTGTTACTTTGAAAGAACATTTATTCCCCTCAGAAGTAAAATCTTTGACAGTTCCTTCTGGAAGAAGTGTGCCTAAATTATCAAGGTTGTTTAAATCAACTGAAAGTTGATCAAGTCCTACTCCAAGTTCAACTTTAGGTCCTTCAAAATCAACCATTTTCTGTTATTTTTAGCTTCGCTGCTTACTCCAAGCAACTGGATCTGCAGACCAAGAATCTAGATCTTCCTTTTGAAATTCTGTTATATAACCTGAACTTGAGGCTTCTTCAAGCATAGTTGGGTAATCTGTTAGAGTAAAGTACTGGCAATCGCTTGCCTTAAATCTTTCAACAGCGTCACGGAAGCCATAAGTGAAAAATGCTAGCAAGCCTTTTACTTCAAGTCCAGACGCTCTTAGAGCAGCAACTGCTGAAAGACTGCTCTTTCCCGTTGAAATCAGATCTTCAATTACAAATACTGATGAGAAACCGCTGAAATCCCCTTCAATTCTTTGGCCAGTTCCGTGAGACTTAGCAGAAGCTCTTACATAGATAAATGGCAATCCTAATTCTTGAGCAATAAGCGCACCTAATGCGATACCTCCAGTAGCTACTCCTGCAATTGCTTCAGGGCGTCCGAATCTTTGTTCGATTTGCTCGGTAGCAATTTGACGAACAAAAGTTCTAATCTCTGGATGGCTTAAAATTCGCCTGTTATCACAGTATATAGGGGACTTTCTACCGCTTGCCCATATAAAAGGCTTGTCAGGAGATAGTTGAATTGCTTTGATTCGTAGAAGAAATTCTGCTACCTTACGTTGATTCTCACCACTATTAGACATGGAACAAAGGTACATCGTATTTATGCTCAACCGCAGAGTAAGTTTCCACGAAATGGAGGTCGAATCTAAGCCGTTAGAAGGTGGGGTATTAACATACTGGAAGCCGGATTCAAAAACACTGAAAGGGTTAACTAAACTACTGAAAGCGAACCCGCTAATTAGGGAAGTCGAGATACACAGCGACAACATTGAAAAGACGTGGATGAACTACTGCATGAACTACTTTGAGATAGTTAGTGCTGGCGGGGTTGTTGAAAATCAAAGGGGTAACATTCTCTGGATATTGCGGAATGGACATTGGGACCTACCTAAAGGCAAGGTTGAAATGGGAGAGAAATTAAAGGAAGCTGCATTGAGAGAAGTCGAAGAGGAAACTGGAATTAGCAACATTGAGATTACTGATTTTCTAACCACAACTTATCACACTTACGAGATAGATTCAGTAGTGTACTTAAAAACTACATTTTGGTATAAAATGAAGCACAGTATGGGCGACACTAAGGGAGTACCTCAGAAGATAGAGGGTATTACTGAAGTGAGGTGGATGAAGTTGCCGGTGGAAAAAGAGGTTATGGCGAAATCATTTGGGAGCATTAAAATTGTACTTAATGCTTTTTCAGATCTAGTGAAATAGGTTCTTACCTAGGTAGATTTTCTAAGTATTTCCGTAAGCCCAAACTTGGCAAAGGCGCTGAATAGCTATGAATTTCAAGACTAGGAGATACTATTACAACCTGTGGGACACTTTGAACATCTAGACCATTAAGCCAGCGTGCATCTGCCCCTACCCATCTGACAATTTCTGAAGTTGAGTTACGCATTTTTAAAATGTTACTCCATTTCTTCTCGTCTCCATCAATACATAGAGCGACAAATCTGACATCATTCCTTTTAACTCTAATACTTTCGCTGATTCCTCTAAAAGCACCCCACTCTCTTAAACTTGCTATGCTTTCAGATTTAACTATTATGATTGCAGTCCATAGACCATAGAGTTCGTCTACGTATTCAACATCAGTCGAAGGTGTCGTCCACCTCATACCCTGGAATGTTTTCGAAGTAAAGAGATCTTCGTTTTTGAGAGAAGATAATCTCATTTGGCCTAATTTTGTATTGCTATATCTAGCCCACCAACCAGAAGTCATTTGGCTAGGGTTGTTTAAATCCCACCACCACATAGCAAGAAGAGCTTCCTCCTCTGTGCTACCTAAAAAGTAGGCTATAGAATCCAGATCTCCTTTTAAAACATATGAATTTAGAAGTTGTTTATCGGCTTCGAACCAATCGTAATGCACCTCTGCCCATGCCTGCACCCATCCTGGTGATTTGATTTTTTCAGCTAATGTCCTTCCATTTGAATGGCCATCTAATTCGCGCCAATCACTTCTTAGGACATCACTCTTTTCACCGGCCTCTCTTCTCCACCTCCAGCCTGAGGCTATAACAAGGTCAGTATAATACTGAGATTTAGATATTAGATCACGTTCAATTACGCTTGAGTATTCCGCGTGAAAAACTGCGTCCAAAGAATCAAGATATTTGTTATCCACTAAGCCTTTTGCTCCACCAACAGCACCTGACTGGGCCATCCTATCGTAAGCTGACAAATAATCAAGTTCTGCTGTTCTCTTTTTGAAGTTTTCGAATTCACTCAGAGGTGATTCAGCAGAAGAAAGTGAATACTTAGCAGGCACACCCTTAAGCTTTGTGGGGCCGTTAGCTGGTTTGTGTAAAATGAGTGTGTCATTAATAGCTTTAGATACAATCACTGTCCATTTAAATGGGGGAGACTCGAGCTCCACAACACTCTCTGTATCTTCAGTAAAGTAAGGTAATGTGAACTCACCGTTATCGCCTACTGGAATCATATCAACTAGAGATTTCTTTCCAGTTAATGCTTCATGCTCGAGGTAGAGATATAGAAATTGGGGTGAATCTAAATGCCAGCCAGACATGATACCTTCGGTTTGAGCTATAGCAACATGAGATAAGAGTAGGCTAGCACAAAGGGCTTGGGCGAATCTTTTGAAATTCATTTACTCCTACTTGATGTGGTCTAGTACTGCATTAGGGACAAAGGCACTTACGTCTCCATTATTTACTAGGATTTCTCTGACCACAGTTGAAGAAATAGAAGAGTATTCTTCCTTTGTAAATAGTATTACTGTCTCAAGAGAAGAATAAAGCTTTTTAGTCATTTGTGCTATAGTACTCTCATACTCGAAGTCTGAAGAATTCCTAACTCCTCTTAGAAGAAATCCCGCATCCTCTTTAGCACAAAAGTCAGCTGTAAGACCCTCAAAAGATTGCACGCTTACCTTCGGAAAATCGCTAAAAACTGCATTGAGCATCTTCACCTTCTGCTCAAGCGAAAACCTACTTTTCTTAGTAGAATTAACCCCTACAGCAACGATAATCTCATCAAAAAGAGGCAAAGCACGCTTAACAATATCCTCATGTCCCAGAGTTATGGGGTCAAATGACCCTGGAAATACTGCTATTCTCATGATTCGAAGGTAAAGAAACTAAAGTGGACATGACCATATTTTCTTTTCTCAAGAAAACCTTCTACCCCATCAAATGAGTTTGATTCTCCATGCTCTAGGCAGAATAATCCTTCTTGAGATAGCAGACCAGACTCTCTAACATGCCCTGGAAATTTATCTAAATTTTTCAAGTCATAAGGGGGATCTGCGAAAACAAAATCGTACTTCACAAAACCCTTTTTTATAAAAGAAAACACATCTGAATTAATAACTACCGCCTTATCATATCCTAAAGTAGAGTAACTCTCCTTAATGTATACGCATGCACTCCTCTGCATTTCAACTGCTGTAACTGACTCAGCTCCCCTACTTGCGCATTCTATACCTACCATACCTGTACCTGCAAACAAGTCTAACACCCTTGCTCCCTCAAGATCTACTCTAGACCTCAACAAATTGAATAAACTCTCTCGTGCAAAATCTGTGGTAGGTCTCCCCTTGAAGTTCTTCATGGGTTTCAACCTTCTCCCCCTCCAATCTCCTCCTGTTATCCTCACTCACTTATTGCTTTTAGCCCAAACCACTTACAATCCTCACCCCCTATCACCTCTACATCTCTAAAAAACCTCTTCATAGACTTCGACAAATCCTCGCACCTATCACCAAAAATCCTAACGCAAACATCATCAGGCATCAATCCATCTCTATGCATAGCATTAACAATGTTGTACAGCATACTATCTGTTAACCCTGATGGGGTTGTACCAGTATATCTAGGCACACCATCCTTCGCGGCTACTATATCCGCTCCTTTCTCACCAGAATCAACATAAACTACCCACTTGCCTGGTGTTTTTCTAGAAAGGCTAACAGCTCCCTTTAGCATAGCTCCAGCTAGAACTACACTACTGGATTGGGGGAATGAATCAAGTACTGCTTCCTCCCAGGAAACATCAATTGCCTCAATTACTACAGGATCTGTAGAAACTGAATCCAAGTGATAAACCCTTGTCTTAATTTCTTCTTGTGGAGAATTATGAAGATCAAACCACTGGTCTACTGCTCCGCTTCCACCTTCAACAATCACAGAAGGTAAAACAGTAGTCTCAGAATACCTTTTAGTAAATCCAACCCTGTCAACATTCTTGAATCGTGTGTAAAGAAATCTAACTACTTCCGAAAGCATAGACTTCTTTCTTATTTCTCTTGAACCAAATTCCCATACATACTCTGAGTCTTCACCCAGATACATAGTTCCCCACTGCACTTCACTCCCATCCCATCTCAGCAAAAGCTGTAAAGGATTAGTTGCGCCAGTTACCATCAGTGTGAACTTCAGTTAGAGATCCAAACCTCAATGTATCTTTTTTCACCTTATCTCTACCAAATGGAGTTGGATCTTGTACTAAAATCGTTGGCTGCCATACTCTTCCTACTTCAACAGCTGAAATCTTCATTATAAATGTTTCACTTGTTAGTGGATTCTTTGATAAAGAGTCAATATTGAATAGAGGAAGTTTACGCTTCATTCTAATTTCATCAGTGAAATTCTCAGCATAAAAACTAGTGAATGATGTATCTCTAATCTTGTATGGACTATTATCATCCTCAATCAAAGAATAAAGAGAGTCATAAGTCATTTCTAACAGATTTGAAATAGAATCTAAATCAGTTTTTTTAATGATATATCCCTGTTCATTACTGTTTTCTGCAGATAATGTATCGTGGAATGACCCCATGTTAAACGTCACAGGCACAACAGTTGTATCATGAATGAAAGCACCTAATGATTCGAAGTCATAAGCATATGAGCCTTTAAAAGTTCTGTGAGCAATTTGAATGTCTCTTATATCTTTAAGTCTTTGGATGGTTTGCTTTTCAACCATCTCTTTAGTGTTCTGGAAATCGATTTCAGTAGTAACCGAGTTCACAACAGCATATCCGAGCCCTAGAGCTACTACACTTCCTATGTATAAAAGAGATTTAGATGCCCCTATACCATTCAGTTTATCAAGAACATTAGGAATTGCAATAATGCCAACTGCAATTAGAGCAAAACCCGCTACAAACATTCCAACTGGCTGACTTTCTAGACCATCTATCCAACCACCAACAAATGATGAGATTGCAAAAAACCCGATAATAATTAGAAGAATCGAGATGATGTATTTAGAAATGCTGTGTTTCATTTTAATTTCTTTTCGAGCAACGAAAATACAAAAATCATTGTCTTAACACGCTTACCTTTATCAATTGTATGCCTAGTAATTACCAAAAAGAAATTTCTGATAGATTAAGAAGTCAATTTCATCAAGTTCCAACTAACGGGCAACAAAGGTTAATTGAAGCTTTTTCGAGGTTTGTTGTTTCCGAAAAACCGAAATGTGCACTAATTCTAAAGGGGTATGCTGGCACGGGAAAAACCACATCAATTGGAGCCATAGTTAGAACTCTTTTAGAAATCCGAAAAACCTTTGTGATGCTAGCCCCAACAGGAAGGGCAGCAAAAGTAATGGCAGCTTACAGCGGTATAAGCGCTCATACAATTCATAGGTTCATATACCGTGGAAAGACAGATAAAGACGGAGATAGAGGCTATACAATTGCAAAAAACAAATTTAAGAACGCTGTTTTTATAGTCGATGAAGCTTCAATGATAGGACTCGGATCTGGACTACTTGACGATTTAATTCAGTATGTTTTTTCAGGAAAAAACTGCAGGTTAATGCTTGTCGGAGATGGAGCTCAGCTTCCACCTGTTGGGTGTAACACCAGCCCGGCATTGAATCTTTCTACTCTGAAAATGGACTACGGTTTAACTGTTGCTGAAATAGAACTAACAGAAGTAGTACGCCAGGAGTTAAATAGCTCAATCTTACTAAATGCGCATAAATTGAGGCTAGGCATTGATGGGTCGAAAGCGGGGAGTAGAGTGAGCACGCCCGTGTTTGACCTACATGCTGGGCCAGATGTTGTAAAACTAAAAGGTGAAGATTTGCAAGAAACCATCGAGGATCTTCACAATAAATATGGGCAGGATGGGGTGGTTGTGGTGACAAGGTCAAATAAAAGAGCGGTACTGTTTAATCAGCAGATAAGAAATAGGATTTTGTGGCAAGAGGACGATATCAACATTGGCGACAGGCTGATGGTGGTCAAGAATAATTACTATTGGCTAAGGGATTACGATGAGGTTAGTGATGAGCTTATTGCTAATGGCGATATTGTTGAGGTAGTAAGAATCCTGGATAGGTTTGAGAGATACGGCCATAAGTACGCAGAGGTAGATGTAATTTTATTTGATCTAGAAAATTCCCCTCATTTAAGTCTGACTGTTATGACTACCCTACTAAATGACAATAGACCTTCTCTATCAATGAATGAGAATAAAGATCTTTACAAAAAGATTGCTGATGATTATTTGGACCTAGGTAGTAAGTCAAAAATTCACTCAGCAGTAATAAGGGATCAATGTTATCAAGCTTTACATGTAAAGTTTGCATATTCTCTCACTTGTCATAAAGCTCAGGGTGGGCAGTGGCCAGCGATAATTTTAGACCAAGGTTATCTGACTGAAGAAATGATGGACAGGGAATGGCTTAGGTGGCTATACACAGGATTTACTAGGGCTGTAAAAGAATTACACCTACTAAATTTTAACAAGAATTTCTTTCAATAAAAAAAAACCCGCCGAAGCGGGTTTTCTATAATCTATTTAAGAAGGGCTTATGCCATTCTTGACTTTAATTCAGCATCAATAGCCTCGAGGAATTCCTCAGTTGTTAGCCAGTGCTCTGAAGTCATGTCCTTGCCGTGGATTAACAGAGCAAGGTCCTTAGTCATTCTTCCTCCTTCAACTACGTCGATACAAACTTGCTCAAGTGTATCTGCGAAGTTTCTAAGAGCGTCGTTTCCATCTAGCTTACCTCTAAAGTTTAGACCTCTAGTCCAAGCAAAGATTGAAGCGATAGGGTTTGTTGAAGTCTTGTTTCCCTTTTGGTGCTCGCGGTAGTGACGAGTCACTGTTCCGTGTGCTGCCTCAGACTCCATTGTTTTTCCATCAGGAGTAACAAGAGTTGAAGTCATTAGACCAAGAGATCCAAATCCTTGAGCTACTGTGTCAGACTGTACGTCTCCGTCGTAATTCTTACAAGCCCAAACAAATCCTCCATTCCACTTAAGAGCTGCTGCCACCATATCATCGATAAGACGGTGCTCGTAAGTGATGCCTGCAGTTGTAAACTTCTCAGAGAATTCGTTTTCAAACACTTCTTGGAAGATATCCTTGAATCTTCCGTCGTAAGCCTTTAGAATAGTGTTCTTAGTGCTTAGGTAAAGTGGCCATCCCTTTGAAAGAGCTTGGTTCATACAGCTACGAGCAAAACCGTAAATACTTTCATCAGTATTGTACATACTCATAGCAACACCACCTGCTCTTTCGAAGTTAAACACTTCCCACTCAATATGCTCTGAACCATCTTCAGGAACGAAAGTCATAGCAAGCTTTCCTTTTCCTTTAATTACTGTATCAGTAGCCTTGTACTGATCACCAAATGCGTGACGTCCAATGCAAATAGGCTGAGTCCATCCTGGTACTAAACGAGGAACATTCTTCATGATTATAGGCTCACGGAATACAGTACCTCCGATAATGTTACGAAGAGTACCGTTAGGTGAGCGCCACATCTTTTTGAGATCGAACTCCTCTACGCGTCCCTCATCAGGAGTGATAGTAGCACACTTAATTCCTACACTGTGTTTCTTGATTGCGTGAGCAGCATCAATAGTGATTTGGTCTTCAGTCTCATCACGCTTCTGCACACTCAAATCGTAGTAAAGTAGCTCAATATCCAAGTAAGGAAGGATAAGCTTATCCTTAATAAATTGCCAAATGATGCGAGTCATTTCATCACCATCAATTTCAACAACTGGGTTATTTACTTTAATCTTCTCCATGGCCTCTTAAGCTAGCTCACGAGTGTTGAAGTAGAACGCTCCCTCGATAGCAGCGTTTTCATCAGAATCAGATCCGTGTACAGCATTAGCAGCAATGCTCTCAGCGAATTCTGCACGGATAGTCCCAGGTGCAGCTTCAGCAGGATTAGTTGCTCCAATAAGCTCTCTGAAATCAGCTACAGCGTTATCCTTTTCAAGAATTGCCGCAACGATAGGTGCAGATGACATATATTCAACTAATTCACCGTAGAATGGACGCTCAGCGTGTACAGCGTAAAATGCTTCAGCATCAGCCTTGGAAAGTTGTGTCCACTTCATAGCTTTGATAGTAAATCCTGCTCCGATAATGCGGTCAATAATTTTTCCTGTGTTTCCAGCTGCCGTTGCATCTGGCTTAATCATAGTAAATGTGCGGTTAGTCGCCATGGTTTTAAATTTGTTTGGGGGTGCAAAAATACTACACATTATCTTTATAGCATGGAATTGAAGGACATAACTGTACAAGAGCCTCAGACTTCTCAGGAAGCAATGGCGATGGAGAATCAGCACGGAGCTCATAATTACCACCCATTACCAGTGGTTTTAGACAGAGGCGAGGGTGTTTTCGTGTGGGATATCGAGGGGAATAAGTACTTCGATTTTTTAAGTGCATACAGCGCTGTTAACCAAGGACACTGCCATCCCAAGATTGTGGCAGCGATGAAGGACCAAAGCTCTAAGCTCACTCTTACATCTCGCGCCTTCTACAACAGCAACCTAGGTAAGTACGAAAAATTCGTCACAGAATACTTCGATTACGACAAGGTGCTTCCAATGAACACAGGCGCTGAAGCCGTTGAAACAGCAATTAAAATCGCACGTAAATGGGCTTACGATGTGAAGGGCGTTCAAGAAAATGCAGCTAAAATCATCACCTGCAAAGACAACTTCCACGGTCGTACTACGACAATTGTGAGTTTCTCAAATGATGGAGACGCTACTGGCGGTTTTGGCCCTTACACTCCTGGATTTGAAATGATTCCCTACAATGACCTTGATGCATTGCGCGAGGCTGTGAAAGATCCAAACGTAGCAGGATTCCTTGTTGAGCCCATCCAAGGTGAAGCAGGTGTGATGGTTCCTTCAGAAGATTTCATAGTTGAAGCTATGAAGAT
>NZRP01000055.1 GCA_002693775.1 Crocinitomicaceae bacterium
ATACTTTTTATTTGTGTTGGAACAATTGGTATTGCTCAGCCTACACTTACTCACGTAAATAGCGTGAATGCTGCGGGTAATGCCACGCTTCATTGGGAAGTGTTTGTTTCTCAAGCTGGAGAGGAATTTGTTCACAACGAAATAAAGGTGTTTGATACGAACTGGAATATACTTAGCCCTCAACCTCACATAGTAGGTCCCAACACCGATACAGGAGTGCTTCCAACCGGTTGGGTTATGCCAAACTTCCTATATAACGCTAACAATTTTGCCCATTGCTACGCAGCAGAACAGATAACAACTTTGGATGGCGGAGCTACTGTTGACGCCTCTCCTACTTCTCCTGCTCTTTGCTCTATTTATGTGAACGCAGTGGAAAGCGTAACTCCAGGTCAAATCGATATTGAGTGGAATAGCCCTTACGCTCTAAGCGGAGATGCTGCAGGTGGAGATTTTTATCTAGAAAAGCTAAATGAGGTGACTGCAGTTTGGGATACTATAGCTGTAGTTCCAGACAATGTTCTTGGAGGTAGCTATATAGATAATCCTGGACCTTGCGCAAGTATACACATATATAGAATAAGACAAACTGCTACAAACGGAGTTGATATACACGTGTCTAACTCTACAGACCTTGTTACTGGATCTGGAAATTATGATATTCCAGTTACGACACATGTAGATGTTGATCCAGGAACTGGTTTAGCTGTTGTACATTTTGATTATCCAGTAAGTGATGAAACTCTTGGATATATTATCTACAAGTGTGTAAGTAATGGAGGATCTGCTGAGGTACTGCAATTGGGTGATCCAAATGCTACAAGCGCGTCAATTTCCACATCTCTCGCATCGACCATATCAGAGAGTTACAGGGTAGCAGCATTTGATTGCATTAATGATGATGGAACTCCTAACCCTAATGCTGCCGGCGAATGTACTAGCTCTATTTATGCAACTGTCTCTCAAATTCCTTGCACTGATAGAGCCCAAGTAAATTGGAATGAACCCTTCGGCATGCAAGGAGGAGTCGAAACATATACCGTTGAGTACAGCATCTTCGACACACCTACAGGTTTGTGGAGTTCGTGGATGGAACTAGAGGTGTTGACGGACGGATTTGGCTCATATGTCCATGAAGGAGCTGATGTGAATTCTACATATAGATATAGGATTTTAGCTCAGTCAACATCTGGGTATGTCGCAAGATCTAATTCTTATGAATTGACATTTACTTATCCAGATGCTCCTGCTGACCCTGTATTATCAAGGGCTTCTGTTATGGCAGATAAGTCCGTAGAAATAGTTGTTGAAACTGATCCTACTTCGACTGAAATCTGTTCTTATCAGCTTGAAAGACTGTTTGAGTTCGACAATTCATGGGTACCTATTCTTGAGCCTCAACTAAGCTCATTAGGCATTCCTCTATCGTTCGTTGACTCATCTGCAGATACAGATTCAAAGTCTTACACTTACAGATGTGTTGTTACAAATGAATGTGGTGCTGTGGTAGCCACATCTAACATTGGTAAAACAATTTTACTTCAAGGTTGGAGATCAGAAGATCCTGAGGTGTTTATGAATAACCTGCTTTGGTCAGAGTACGAAGAATTTCCACTTGGAGTTAGCTCTTACGAATTGCTAAGATCAAGCTCGAGGCACTCTATGGCTGAGCCACTAAATTCTCTCCCATGGTTTGAAACTTACGCTGAGGACTATGTTGGTGATTTGCTAGAAGAGCCAGGAGACTTCTGTTACACCATAGTTGCAATTGAGAATGGAGCTATTGATGGAGTAAACGGATCCAAATCTAATAGGATTTGTCTTACGGAAAATCCTCTGATTTGGATTCCTACGGCTTTTACGCCAAACGGTGATGACTTGAACGACATGTTCCCATGGACTCCTGGTAATGATAACCTTGGGTTTGTTAGCGACAGCATTCCAAGTAGTGGTTCTGTCTTTGAATTAACTGTGATTTCAAGGTGGGGAGACACTATCTTTGAGAGTAATGATGTAAACGATTGTTGGAACGGGACATCATCTAATGGCAATAATGTTCCAGACGGCGCTTACACTGCAATTGTCAAGGTGTTAGACGGATCTGGTAAGTGGCACGTCATTACTCAATCTGTGCAATTACACAGGCCCCAGTAAATAGAATAGATAGCATATAATGAGTATATTTGCACGAATCGTGGACCGAAGGCAGGGAAGCGAGAAATACGATTCAATCAGTAAATCATGCCAATTTCAGATGCTAAGTTCTTCGGCGAAGGTTTAACCTATGACGATGTTCTGCTCGTTCCGGCTTATTCGGAAGTTTTACCAAGAGACACTAAACTCACAGCAAAATTTTCCAGAAACATTGAGCTTAAAGTGCCAATTGTTTCTGCTGCGATGGATACAGTTACAGAAAGTGCAATGGCAATTGCAATAGCTCGACAAGGAGGTATTGGTGTTGTGCATAAAAACATGTCCATCGAAGCTCAAGCTAATGAGGTTCGCAAAGTTAAGAGATCTGAAAACGGGATGATTCATGATCCTGTTACTCTTAAGGGCAATGCTACTGCAGGTGATGCGCTGGATATTATGCGTGAGCATAAAATCGGTGGAATCCCAGTAGTTGACAATACTGACATTCTAATTGGAATCGTTACCAATAGAGATTTAAGGTTTGAGAAGAAAAGATCAAGACCAGTTGCCGAGGTGATGACAAATGAAAATCTGATAGTCACTAAAGACGGGTCGGATTTTAAAACTGCAGAGCAGAAGCTTCGCGAGCACAGGATTGAAAAGCTACCAGTAGTTGACGATTCGGGCAAGCTAGTTGGTCTAATTACTTACAGAGATATTATCAAGCTAACCGAGTTCCCAATGTCTTGCAAAGACAGCTACGGAAGGCTTAGAGTTGCTGCGGCTGTTGGAGTAACACATGATACAATGCACAGGGTTCAAGCATTAGTTGATGCTGGAGCAGATGCTGTGATTGTTGACACAGCTCATGGCCACAGTAAGGGAGTAATTGATGTCGTTAAGAAGGTCAAAGACAACTTCCCTCAAATAGACATAGTATGTGGAAACGTAGCAACTGGAGATGGAGCACTTGCTCTAGTTAAAGCTGGAGCTGATGCTGTAAAAGTGGGAATAGGACCTGGATCTATTTGTACAACTAGAATTATTGCAGGTGTGGGAATGCCACAATTAAGCGCAGTAATGAATGTTGCAAAAGCATTAGAAGGAACGGGAGTACCTGTTATCGCTGATGGAGGCGTTAGATATACTGGAGATATTGTAAAAGCTATTTCAGGTGGAGGAGACACAGTTATGATAGGCTCTATGCTTGCTGGAACTAGCGAAAGTCCAGGTGAGACAATAATCTACGAAGGCCGTCGTTTTAAAGGATACCGTGGAATGGGGTCAATAGAAGCAATGCAAAAAGGATCAAAGGACAGATATTTCCAAGACGCAGAAGACGATCTTAAAAAACTTGTCCCTGAAGGTATTACTGGAAGAGTTCCTTACAAAGGGACTGTTCAAGAAGTGATGTACCAAATTGCAGGTGGCCTTAGAGCAGGAATGGGATACTGTGGAGCACCAGATATCCCAACTCTTCAGAAAGACTCACAATTTGTTAGAATTACAAATGCAGGAATGAAGGAATCTCACCCACACGACGTGATGATTTCAAGAGAAGCACCAAATTATAGTATTAGATAAATGAAATTACCAAGATATTTTACCCTGGCAGTAGTTGCACTTATTGCCACTACCTCTTTAGCCCAATCCTCTTCCGAAAAAACTGTTATCTTCGTTGGTGATGAAGGTGTTTCGCTGTCTGACTTTCAGCACATATACAACAAGAACAATAAAGACAGTGTAGTAACTAAGGAGGCTCTTGATGAGTACATGGACTTATTTATCAAGTTCAAACTGAAAGTTAAGGAGGCTGAAGCACTTGGGATGGATACCGTTAGTGATTTTACTCGTGAATTAGCTGGTTACAGAAAACAACTTGCTAGACCATACTTGATTGACACGGACCTTCTTGACGAGATTGTTATGGAGGCGTATGAGAGGACACAAATAGATGTTAGGGCTCGTCACATATTAGTGACAGTGGGATTGAATGCTGAGCCTGCTGATACTCTCCGAGCTTGGAACAGGTGTAATGGGCTTAGAGACCGCATTGTGAATGGTGAGAATTTCGAAAAAGTTGCAAAGTCGAAGAACGGATCAGATGATCCGTCGGCAATTCAGAATGGTGGCGATTTAGGTTGGTTCTCTGCTTTTTCAATGGTGTATCCGTTTGAGCAGGCGGCTTACTCAACACCAGAGGGGGAATTGAGCGAGATAGTTAGAACCAGGTTTGGCTACCACTTTTTAGAGGTAACCGGAAAGCGACCAGCTAGGGGTGAAGTTCACGTAGCGCACATCATGGTTAGGGTTGCAGATTCTAAGAACAAAATGTTTGTTGAGAAGGGAAAGACTGCAATCGACTTTGTTGATTCTCGACTGAAGGCTGGTGAAGCATTTGAATCACTCGCTTTAAAGTACAGCGAAGATGAGTCTTCAGCTAGCAAGGGTGGTGTGCTGAATTGGTTTGGCTCGGGTAAAATGATTGAAGAATTCGAGGATGCTGCATTTGGGCTTGAAAACGACGGAGACATTTCTGAACCATTTCTGACGGATTACGGTTGGCATATCGTAAAGCGTTTGGGTTATAAAGAGCCACAATCTTTTGAAGAGGCTGAAAAGGCTTTGAGAAAAAAAGTAAGCAGGGATGTTAGAGCTGAGGTGACAAAGACATCATTTATAAATAAGCTTAAGAAAGAGTACAACTACTATGAGATTGGTATGAGTGTATCAGCTCTTGTGAGAGGCGTAAATAGGACTGATAGCGTGTTCTATAGAAATCATCCTATTAGCGGTCTTAGTCCGCTTGAGTTAAATCGGTCTCTTTTCAGTGTAGCAGGTAAGACTACAACTGTGAGAGACTTTATAGATTACACTTCATCAATAAAGGTTAAGGATTTACAAAGGCATCCTGAAGTTGTCCTTCGATCTTTAATTAATGAATTAGCGGCAGAGAAAATTCTAGCTCACGAGGATAAAAGGCTTGAAGCTAAGCACAATGATTTTAGGCTTCTTATCAAAGAGTATCACGATGGAATTTTGCTGTTTGAACTTACAGATCAAATGGTTTGGAGCAAGGCCGTGAAAGATTCAACAGGATTAGAGGATTACCACACAAAAAACGCTGAAAAGTTTATGTGGGATGAGAGGGCTGACCTTAGTGCATACATATGTGAAAACGAAGAGGTCGCTGGAGAAGTTAAGAAAGCTATTTTAGAGGGTAAATCTGTTGATGAATACAGAGAAAGCCTCCTACCTGAAAGACCATTAGCAATCAGAATTGAGAAGGGATTATTCCCTAAAGGAACTAATGATTGGGCGGACTCTCTCTTTACTAAACGAGATAATAACTCTCTTGTGATTGATAAAAACAAACCAACTGCTATTACTCTTCCAATAGGAGAAGGAGGTTTTGTTGTGATGGATGTAAGAGGTTTTGTTGAGCCAACACCTAAAACTCTAGAAGAGGCTAGAGGGCAAGTAATTGCCAGCTATCAAGATCATTTAGAGGAAGAATGGGTAAATACTCTAAAAGGGAAATACACTGTAACTGTTTATGAGGAAGTTCTTTACGAGCTTATCGACTAAGACAGCAGCGGCTTTGATAATCCCTGTGGTTTGTTGCATCCAAGCATGCACAAACTCGAACACCCTAAATGAGCAAGTAGTAATTGAAGCTTTTAACAAGGTTCTTATTCTAGACTCTATCTCATCAAGGATTCCAGACAACCTTAGCTATGATGACAGCCTAGTTTTAGCTGACAGAATTGTAGACGGTTGGATAAGAGAGCAAGTTCTACTAGCACAAGCTGAAAAAAGTCTCCAATGGGCAGAGTTAAAGTTTGAGCAAAAAATTGAGAATTACAGAAATGCTCTCCTGGTGAGCGAATATGAAAACCAGTATGTGAATTCTAGACTCAACAGAAATGTAACTGAAGATGAAATCTCTGCTTTTCACAAAATGAATCCGGAGCTTTTTAAGCTTCCTGAGCATGTAGTTAGAGCTGTATTTATACATCTTCCAGAAGAGGAAAATGACCTGGACTCTGCTAAGATTTGGCTTCAAGAAGCTGACTCCTCATCAATACCTAGACTAGAGAAATGGTGTATTGAGAGGAATGCGACTTTTGGACTTGACTCTGAGTATTGGTGGTTTCTGAGTGATTTATTTGACCAAGTTCCTCTACAGGTTTATAGAGTCGAAGACATGCTTAAAAACAGGAAAGTAGTTGAGTTCACTTCAGATAAGCGAACATACTTACTACATGTACTTGACCACAGACTCAAAGATTTACCTTCTCCCCTTGAGATTGCGAGTGAAAGGATTGAAGAGATAATAATCCAAAACAGAAGGAAAAATCTACTTGACGAATTAAGAGACGACCTTGTAAAAGAAGCTTGGTCTTTAGGACTTATTAGCAGAGATAGTATACAACATTAGAATTACCTTAGCATTCATGCAATTCACAAGCAGTGTTACAGCTTTACTTTCTTTAATCTTGTTAGGCTCGACATCTATTGCCCAACCAGATTCATTCCAACTTTTAGACGGGATTATAGGCGTTGTAGGTGATGAAATCATTTTGCACAGCGAACTAGAAGAAAGAATCTTCCAGGAAAAGATTCAAGGCAAATTCATAACAGAAGATGATGAGTGTCTATTATTTGAAGATATGCTTTTTGAGAAACTCTTACTGCACCACGCTAAAATTGACAGTCTTGAAATTACTGACGCAGAGGTTATGGATGAAGTTGATAGAAGACTCGCATACTACATCAGTATGCTTGGTTCAGTTGAAGCTTTTGAAGCGGAATATGGCAAGACAGTTACCCAGTGGAAGGACGATTTTGGAAAGCCTATTAGGTCGCAACTTTTAGCCCAAAAGATGCAGGGCCAAATCAATCAGAGCGTTAGATCAACTCCAGCTGAAGTAATCGAATACTACGAAAACACTCCTAAAGACAGCCTACCTCTAATCCCAGAAGAAATCAGTTTCAGTGAGCTTGTAATTCAGCCACAAATTCTAGAATCAGAAAAACAAAAACTTAAAAACACACTCGATTCAATTAGAAATCTAGTTGCAGAGGGCAAGCTGTCAATGACACTTGCTGCAACTAGGTTTTCTGAAGATCCAGGCTCTAAATATAAGGGTGGTTGTTATAAAGATGTAAGAAGAGGACAATTTGTGCCTGAATTTGAAGCTGCCGTTTTTGACACTCAAGTAGGTGGATATTCTGATGTGTTTGAAACTGACTTTGGGTTTCACTTTTTGAAGGTTACCGATAAAAGAGGTGAGCAATATTCAGCTTGTCACGTTCTGATGAAGCCTAAGATTAATGTTTTAGAACTTGAAAGGAACGGTTATAAAATCGATTCAGTTTACACCAGCTTACTAACTGGTAAGACTACGTTTGACTCTGCTGTTCTTGAATATTCTACAAAGGCAAGTTCAGCTAATCAAAGAGGACAAGTTGTTAATCCACGAGATGGAGGAACAAAGTTTGGCGTTGATGAATTAGATCCTAATATTTACTTCATGCTTGACCCTCTTGAAATAGGTGGGGTTAGCGCTCCTATGCAACTTATTGATGAGGATGGAAATGGATATTGGACAATCTTAAGACTTGACGCAAGATACGAAGCTCACAGAGCTAACCCAAATGAAGATTACGCACTTTTCCAATCTCAGGTTGAAAATGATTTGAGATTAGACGTGATGAATAAGTGGGTTGAAAAACACATAGTTCAAACTTATGTAAGACTTGACAATCAATTCAATGGTTGCGAATTCAACATGAATTGGGATGAGTATATTTGGTCTTCAGAAAAGAAATAATGAGCGATAAAGAAGCATTAGATAGACTGAGAAGTCAACACGAAGATTTGCTTGCAGAGGTAAGTAAAGTAATTGTAGGGCAAGAAGCTGTAGTACGTGAGGTAACAATGGCAATTTTAGCTGGCGGTCACTGCCTTCTTGTAGGTGTTCCAGGTCTAGCAAAAACTCTTCTTGTAAATACAGTTGCAAAAGCTTTGGGCTTATCATTCAACAGAATTCAATTTACTCCTGATTTAATGCCTTCTGATATCATAGGTTCTGAGGTGCTTAATGAGAGCAGGAAATTCGAATTTGTACCGGGACCACTTTTTGCAAACATCGTTTTAGCTGATGAGATTAACCGTACTCCTCCTAAAACTCAAGCAGCCTTGCTTGAAGCAATGCAGGAGAGAAACGTTACTGTAAACGGTCAAGCATACGATTTGCCTAAGCCATTTTTTGTACTTGCTACTCAGAATCCAATTGAGCAGGAAGGCACATATCCTCTTCCGGAAGCTCAGCTAGATAGATTCATGTTCAACACGTGGGTAGATTACCCAACATTTGAAGAAGAGCTTAGTGTAGTGAGGCAAACTACAGGAGCAAGCTCAGTAGATGTGAAGCCTGTTTTATCCGGTGAAGATATTATCGCAGCTCAAGCATTGATTAGAAAGATGCCTGTAGCAGATAACGTTCTTGAATATGCTGTAAGTCTAAGTAGTAAAACACGTCCAGGCAGGGAAAAGGCAACTGATCATGTAAACAAATACCTTAGCTGGGGAGCAGGCCCAAGGGCATCTCAATTCCTAATCGTTGGAGCAAAAGTTAATGCCGCTCTTAACGGAAAATACAGTCCAGACATCGAAGACGTTAAAGCTATAACTACTCCTATTTTAAGACATAGAATTGTTCGCAATTATAAGGCTGAAGCTGACGGTATGACGGTGGAGAAAATTATCTCGAGTCTACTTTAAAATGAGTCTGTTAAGTAAATTGGGACATGTTGACAAGAATCTAATTTGGACTTACGATAAAATTCTCAACCTACTTGAAAAAAAAATGGAAGTAAATAAAGATTAAGCCGATAATAACTCACCACTTACTTCACCAAATCCTATTAACCCCTTCGATGCTCTCATAACTACGGTATCACCGTCAGCAATGAACTTACGCTCAGTTCCGTCAGGCATTTGTATGGGCTTCGTCCCTCTCCAAGAAATCTCAAGCATAGAACCAAATGATCCTGTGTCTGGGCCTGAAATTGTTCCTGAAGCAATCATATCACCTCCACGGATGTTGCAACCGTTTACCGTGTGATGAGCAAGCTGTTGGCGCATATTCCAATACATATGCTTGAAGTTAGAACGACAAACAACCTTACCCTGACCGTTAGGCGGAACTATCTCCACTTCTAATTCTAAATCATAGTGGGAATCACCCTCATACTTGAGGTATGGAAGTACTTGTGGATCTTGAACTGGCCCAGGCACTTTATATGGTTCAAGAGCATCAAGAGTAACGACCCAAGGAGAAATACTGGAAGCGAAGTTTTTACCAAGGAACGGACCTAGCGGAACGTATTCCCACTTTTGAATGTCTCTAGCTGACCAATCATTAAAAATTACCATTCCAAAAATATAATCCTCTGCCTCCGCAGTAGAAATGGGCTCACCTAGAGGTTTTCCAGGATGTGTGATAAAAGCCATTTCTAACTCAAAGTCCAAAAGACGCGATGGACCGTATACTGGTGGCTGATCTTCTGCGGTCTTTAACTGACCATGAGGACGTTTAACTGGTGTACCACTAACAACAATAGAACTAGCTCTTCCGTGATATGCTACTGGCATATGTTTCCAATTTGGAAGAAGAGCATTTTCCGGATCTCTAAACATCTTACCCACGTTTCTTGCGTGGTCTTCNGATGAGTAGCAATCAGTGTAATCACCAACCTCAACTGGCATATGCATGGTAGCTTCNGACATTTCAACTAAACANGAAGATGCGTGNTNTGAATCTTNNAGCTCAGNTGAATCGCTTCTTAGNAGCTCACTAATTCTGTTTCTTAAAGCTGATGCTGAAGCCTTNCCCCTATTGATAATTCCATTCAATTTGCTTGAAGCAAAATCTTCTGAAGAAAAACCAAGTCCTTTAAGAAAGCCTAATTCCTCAAGACTTTGAAGGTCAAGTATACACTCGCCAATAGCTACTCCCACTCGTAGTGAAAGAGTATTTGTAGAGAAAATACCAAATGGGAGATTCTGAATTGGAAAGTCATTTGCCTCGGGCACATTTACCCAAGATTTAAGGTTCATATTATTTGCTTCAATCATGTTGCGAAATTACCGCAACAAAGGGTAGCTTTACAAGAAGATGGAAATTGACTTAGAAGAAGAGAAGAAAGAAATCCTTCGAAGGTATCGAGGGTTGTTGCGCGCGGCTAAAAACAGCAAGTCACGAGAGGATAGAAAAAAGCTCAGAAAGGCATTTGACCTTGCGTTAGAACTTCACTCAGAACAGAGAAGGAATAGTGGAGAACCTTATATTTACCATCCTATTTCAGTTGCGAAAATTGTTGCTGGCGAGTTGGGGCTTGACACAACTTCCATCGTTTGCGCATTACTTCATGACACAGTTGAGGATACATCATTAACCCTTGATGATGTCGAGAGATTGTTTGGCATAAAAGAGAGAAATATTGTAGACGGCCTAACTAAGATGAGTGGAGTCTTCGAACCTGGGACAAGTGCGCAAGCAGAGAATTTTCGCAAAATGCTTTTAACTCTGAGCAACGATGTTAGGGTAATTCTAATCAAACTAGCTGATAGACTGGACAACATGCGTACTCTTGAGTTCATGAGGCCAGATAAGCAACAGAAGATTGCTTCAGAGACCCTGTACATGTATGCTCCTCTTGCTCACAGACTAGGATTGTATGCAATCAAGACAGAGTTAGAAGATTTATCTCTGAAGTATAAAGAATCAGAGGATTATGAGCTGATAAATTCAAGACTTAGAAAAACAAAGGATGTAAGAGCAAGATTTATTCGCAGCTTTTGTGCTCCCATAAAGAGATCATTAGACGAAGCTGGTATTAAGTATTCTATCAAAGGCAGACCCAAGAGTATTTATAGCATTTGGAATAAGATGCAAAAGCAACGGGTGAGCTTTGAAGAAGTTTACGATGTTTTTGCCGTGAGAATTGTCATCGAAACTGATAGGCATTTGGAGAAAAGTGAGATTTGGAGAACATATTCTATTGTTACAGATTACTACCAACCAAATCCAGATAGATTAAGGGATTGGATAAGCTTACCTAAGGGAAATGGCTATGAAAGTCTTCATACTACAGTGATGTCACCTTCAGGGAAATGGGTTGAAATCCAAATCCGATCAGAAAGAATGGACCATGTCGCTGAGAAGGGATTCGCAGCGCACTGGAGATATAAAGAAGGTGGCGAGAGTACTGTTGGTGGGGACCAAATCGACAAGTGGCTTACACAAATCAGAGATGTTCTTGAAACTGACAATGAAGATGCTATTGAATTTATCGATGAGCTTGCAATGGACCTCCAGTCAAGCGACATTTTCGTTTTTACTCCTAATGGAGACATGATCACTCTTCCTCAAGGTGCTACCACTCTTGATTTTGCCTTTAAAGTTCACACCAAGGTTGGAGAAAAATGTATAGGGGGGAAGGTTAACCACAAATTAGTTCCGCTTAGTTATAAGCTACAAAGTGGAGACCAAATTGAAATTCTTACAATCAAAAGACAAAAACCTAAAGAGGATTGGCTTGGATTTGTAATCACATCTCATGCAAGACAAAAGATTCGCCACGCTCTAAAAGAAGAAAAGAGAAAGCAATCTGATATCGGTAAACTCCAAGTAGATAAGTGGTTTAAGAAAATTGGAGCGCATAATTCCCCGGAAAATATTGAAGCACTTTACAGAAGACTTAAACTTCATTCTAAACAAGATCTCTTCCATGAAGTTGCATTAGGAATTATCAAGCTAGAACAAACTGTAAAGTTTAAACTAAAACAAGGCACATTTGTTTGGCCTAAAGGGCCTAAACCTGGAACATCTCCAAAGACTGCTGTTGCTAAAAAATTCATCAAACCAAAGAAGGAGGATACTCTTCTCATAGGTGAAAATATGCAGAAAATTGATTACAAGCTAGCGCCATGTTGTAATCCCATACCGGGTGATGATGTATTTGGGTTTATTACAGTGAGTGGTGGTATTAAAATTCACAGGCAAAATTGTACAAATGCAACTAATATGCTGTCAAAGTATGCCTACAGAATTATGAAGGCAAGATGGTCGAGTAGTGCTGCTAAGCAATTTGCTGTAAAACTAGTGTTCTCGGGAATTGACGACTTGGGATTAGTGAATCAAATCACACAAGTTATCTCTGAGGATATGGAGGTAAATATGCGTGCAATTAGTATGGAAACTAATGATGGATTATTCCGCGGATCTGTAGATGTGATAATCATGAACAAGAACCACCTTGAAGATTTGATAACTAAACTAAAAAATGTCTCAGGAGTTCACTCAGTTGAACGTGTTAAAGCCGAGTCATAACCTATCTTTGTCTTACCGTATTACGCAATGTTTAACGACGAAATATTTAGTCAAGCTAGAGATATGTTCGAGATTTACCTCGAACAGAACGGTCACCGCAAAACGCCAGAGCGCTTTGCCATTCTGCAAGAAATCTATAAATATGCAGGACACTTTGACGTAGACACACTTTACTCAACTATGAAAGCTGGAGAATTCAGAGTATCTAAGGCAACACTTTACAACACTTTAGATCTACTTCTTGATTGTAATCTGGTAAGAAAACATCAGTTTGACAATAAGAATGCTCAGTATGAAAAGTGCTATCGAGTGGGGCAACACGACCATGTAATCATCGCTGATACGGGAGAAGTACTTGAGTTTTGCGACCCAAGGATTCAACAGATTAAAGCAACTTTAGAGGAGATTTTCGATATTGAAGTACTCCATCACTCATTAAACATTTACGCTAAAAAGCGTAAGAAATAAATATCTGCATGAAAGCTGATGTATTGTTAGGACTCCAATGGGGAGACGAGGGAAAGGGAAAAATTGTAGACGTACTTACACCTAAGTACAACATAATTGCAAGATTTCAGGGAGGCCCTAATGCTGGTCATACTTTGATTTTTGACGGTAAGAAGCACGTACTTCACACTATTCCAAGCGGGATATTTAGAAAGGACACTCTTAACGTAGTTGGAAACGGCGTAGTTATCGACCCGATTATCTTCAAGAAGGAAATTGACGCTCTTGTAGAAAGAGGTATTGACCCTACTGATTCTTTAGTGATTTCTAGGAAAGCACATTTAATAATGCCTACACATGGTTTACTTGATGCTGCTTCTGAGCAAGCTAAAGGCAAGGCGAAAATCGGATCAACTCTTAAAGGGATTGGACCGACTTACATGGATAAGACTGGCAGAAACGGCTTAAGAGTTGGCGACTTAGAATCACCACATTTCCAAACTCGCTACGAAGCTTTAAAAAAGAAGCACATCAGAATGCTTACGCAATACCCAGAATACTCATACGACCTTAGTCAGCGTGAAGGGGCTTGGCTTGACGCTGTTCAACAACTAAAGAATTTTAAGCTAATTGATTCTGAGCACATACTAAACAAAGCTCTTAACGAGAATCAAGGAATACTAGCAGAAGGAGCTCAGGGGACTATGCTTGATATAGACTTTGGCACATATCCTTTTGTTACATCATCAAACACAATTACAGCAGGTGCTTGTACCGGTTTAGGAGTTCCTCCAAATAAGATTGGCGAAGTCTTTGGAATTTTTAAGGCTTACTGCACAAGAGTAGGTTCTGGTCCTTTCCCTACGGAGTTGTTGGACGAGACGGGAGAAAAGCTTAGAACTGCTGGGATGGAATTTGGCGCTACAACTGGAAGGCCTAGACGTTGTGGATGGTTAGACCTTCCTCAACTTAAGTACGCTATTATGGTAAATGGTGTAACTCAGCTTTGCATGATGAAAGCTGATGTTCTTGGAGAGTTTGATGAAATCAAAATTTGTACTCACTATATGCACAATGGCGAGAAAATCGACTACCTACCATACGGTATCAACCCAGATGAGGTAGAGCCTGTTTACAAAACATTTGAAGGATGGCCAGGTGATTTAACGGGCCTAAGAAAGGAAGAAAACATTCCTGCTTCACTAGTCGCTTATGTTAAGATGATTGAGAAAGAGGTAGGTGTGAATGTGGCTATCCTTAGCGTAGGACCTGACAGAGAACAAACTCTTATCCTCAATTCTGACCTAGGATGATTTATTGGTTCACAGGTCAACCTGGCCACGGAAAAACGACACTTGCGTTAGGGCTTATTGCTCAACTAAGAAGGCTTGGTTACACTCCACACCATATTGATGGAGACGATCTGAGAGACATCACTTACAACAAGGATTACTCTAAAGAAGGAAGAGTTAATAATGTGAGAAATGCTCAAAGCATAGCTCGCTACCTACACTCAAACAACGAGGTAGTAGTTGTATCGTTAATTGCTCCTAACAGAGAAATGAGAGAGGAATTAAAGAGCTCTACGGGTGCAACTGAGATCTTCGTACACACAAGTGAGGTAAGAGGAAGAGAGGGAAATCATGTAGAAAATTACGAGGCACCGCAAACTGATTTCATAGATTTAAACACTGGAGAACTATCTGTTAATGATTGTTTAAAAATTATTTTAGAAAAAAGTCCAGTTCCTTCAAAGGAGATTAAAACTCTTGATAAAAGAAAAACTCTTGCTGTTGATTTCGATGGTGTAATTCACAAGTACAGCAAAGGATTTCAAGGTCTGGATAATGCATATGACCCTCCTATGGAAGGTGCAAGAGAAGTCCTACAAAGACTTAAGGATAAGGGGTACGTCTTAAAGATTATGAGCTCACGTCCTGCACTTGTTATTGAGGAGTGGCTAGATAAATATGAAATGTCTGACTTATTCGACACTGTTAGCAATTCTAAATTCGCAGCAACTGTGTATTTGGATGATAGAGGTTTTCACTTCACAAACTGGGGAAAAGTAGAGGAACAACTAGCAAAACATCCTAAATTCACACAATAATACTAGGATTTAAAAAACCCTTAATTTAATTTACAGGTGGACAACAAAAAATCTCGAATTAGGCACGTTGCAAAAACCATTACTTGGAGAATTATTGCGTCAGGGACAACGCTAGCATTAACATTGATTTTTGCTGTCCCTATGAAAACTGCAACAACAATAGTACTTGTAGGGTTTTTCCTAAAAATGTTGTTTTACTACCTGCATGAACGAGCATGGTTTAAATACGGAAGATTAGGAAGGGATGATTAATAACGACACTTATAATCTGGATCACTTAGCTGAACTAGAGGCAGAATCTATTTACGTTATTAGAGAGGTAGCAGCTCAATTCGATAGACCAGTCATACTTTTCAGTGGAGGTAAGGACAGTATCGTAGTTACACACATAGCTGCAAAAGCATTTGCGCCTGCTAAAATCCCAATGCCACTAGTGCATATTGATACAGGCCACAATTTCCCTGAGACTCTCGAGTTCAGAGATGGACTAGTTAATAGACTGGGTGCTAATCTAATTGTAGGTTCAGTTCAAAAGACCATTGACGACGGAAAGGTTAGAGAGGAAACTGGACACAATGCTAGTAGAAACAAACTTCAAACAACAACTCTTATCGATACAATTGATGAGAATAAGTTTGACGCATGTATAGGAGGGGCTAGAAGAGATGAGGAAAAGGCTAGAGCTAAAGAGAGATTCTTTTCTCATAGAGATGATTTCAGCCAATGGGATCCTAAAAATCAACGCCCAGAACTTTGGAATCTATTCAATGGAATGCATGCACCAGAGGAGCACTTTAGAGTTTTCCCATTGAACAACTGGACTGAATTGGACGTTTGGAATTACATTTTAAGAGAAAATATTCAACTTCCAAGTCTATACTACGCTCACAAAAGAGAGTGTGTTAGAAGGGATGGACAAATCCTTGCAAACTCAACATATCTCAACTTAAGAGAAGAGGAAACACCTGAGATGATGAAGGTGAGATTTAGAACTCTTGGTGATTTAACTATCACTGGAGCCTTTGAATCTGACGCAGACACTATCGAATCAATTATCGACGAAGTAGCTACAACGAGAATCACAGAAAGAGGCGGTAGAATGGATGACAAGAGAGGTTATAGCGCTATGGAGGATAGAAAAAAAGAAGGATATTTTTAATGGGCACATCATCTACACATCACAACGGTTTATTACGTTTCACAACTGCTGGAAGCGTAGATGATGGTAAGAGCACTCTAATTGGTAGACTACTTTACGACTCTAAAAGCATATTTGAAGACCAACTTGAAGCAGTTGAAGAAGCTTCAAAACACAAGGGGCTTGAGGTTGCTGATTTGAGCTTACTCACTGACGGACTTCGTGCTGAAAGAGAACAAGGAATTACAATTGATGTAGCATATAGATACTTTGCTACTCCTAAAAGGAAATTTATAATCGCAGATACTCCAGGCCACATACAGTACACGAGGAATATGGTAACTGGTGCATCAACTGCAGATCTTGCCATCATCTTAATTGATGCTAGAAATGGACTTGTTGAGCAAACTCACAGACACAGTTTCATAGCTTCATTATTAGGCCTTAACCACCTTGTTGTATGTGTAAACAAGATGGATTTGGTTGATTATAATGAAGCCACATTTCATGAGATCGTTTCTCAATTTAAGAGCTTCAGTTCTAGGCTTGACATTAAGGATATCACCTTTATTCCTATTAGTGCACTTAAAGGAGACAACGTTGTTGAGTCATCTAAAAACCTCCCTTGGTTCGGAGGTTCTAGCCTACTTCACCATCTTGAAAACGTACACGTAGGAGCTGACAGAAACATGCAGGATTGCAGATTCCCAGTTCAATATGTGATACGTCCTCAAACTAATGAAAATCGAGACTTTAGAGGGTATGCAGGAAGAATTGCTTCTGGCGTATTTAAAAAGGGTGATGCTGTAGTAGCTCTTCCAAGCGGAAGAGAAACAGTAATTGAAAGCATCTTGTTAGGAGAAGAAGAAATGGAAATAGCCTTCCCTCCATTGAGTGTTGTTATGACATTACAGGATGACATCGACCTTAGTCGAGGCGAAATGCTAGTCAGAAAAAACAATCAACCAAAGATGACAACTGAGCTTGACGCTAAGATTTGCTGGCTTGATTCAAGGTCTCTAAATCCTTCATCAAGATTGATTGTTAGACATCTCTCTCAGGAAGTACAGGCTAAGATTTCTGAAGTGCTTTACCGCATCAATATTAACACTCTACATAGAGATGAGGAGTGCCGAGAAATAGGCATGAATGATATCGCTAGAGTGAAGATTAAAACCGCTTCACCGATTCTTGCTGACCCTTACCGCACTAATCGTACCACTGGAGCGTTTATCTTAGTGGACCCGAGCACGCATGCAACAGTAGCTGCCGGGGTTATTGGATGATAAAAAGCACTAGATACTCTTTCTTCCTAACGCTTGCCTTTTATGGCATTGCTCCCTTTTTATCTAATATTCTAGCCCAAAACTCTTCAACTTCACCGGAGCAAATCGACATCCTTGGCGCAAACACCATTGAACGCGACCCAGACATTTCTGATGCTAGTAGACTTATTGGAAATGTGAAACTGGGCTTCAATGATGCAATACTATATTGTGATAGTGCTTATAGGTTTGACAACGGCAGGTTTGAAGTTTTTAGTGGGGTTAAAGTTGTTAGTGAACCATTGACTACTCTACTTGCAGAGTATGCCATTCTGAATCCTGAAAAAGGGACGATTACAGTAAAGAAAAACGTCACGTTTTCACATGACGAAACCACGCTAGAATGTCCAGAGTTGATCTACAATATTAACTCTAAGAACGTCAGCTACTACAACAGATCTAAATTTATCGACGGCGCTAAAACACTTAAAAGCAACAGAGGAACATACAGCTCCAACTCCGGACGTCTATACGCTGGAGGTAATGTTATTATGGAAGAAGGGATGGATTTTATCGCTTCTGATTCTCTTGCTATAGACAGGTCTGATGAGATGCTCTACATTTTTCAAAGAACACACATGGACATTGGGGGAACACTTATTAACTGCTTGCGAGGAGAATTTGATGGAGAAAAAGAAGAGGGTTGGTTTGCTGGCAATGCAAGTATTTACGACAACTATGGCTACCTAGCTGGAGACAGCATAGAAGTAAGCAAAGAGGATAACCTTGGCTCNGCTTGGGGTAANGTCACTGTACNAGANTCATCAAAAACATTGACTGTNACTGGAGCTTACGCCAGCAGAAACAATGGCACTGAAATAATCTACGGAGACTCAATCAGTCCAGCCTTAGCCACCAATATAGAGGACGGAGACACCTTGATTTTAGGTGCTGATTTGCTTAAAAAAAATGACGATTGGCTATTTGCTGTGGGTGATGTAGAATTTAACCAAGGTGCATTTTCAGGAGATGGGGATTCGCTGAGTTGGGCGTTGAAGGACGATGAGGTTTGGCTTTTAGGAGACCCTATTGTAAGTTCTGATGAGGAAGAATTAACAGGCGACAGTGTACGAATGACTGTAATTGATAACAAGCCCTCAATCCTTTCTTTGATAGGCAATGCAAAAGTTTTAAGCTACACAAACGACACCTTACAAAATGAGATGAGAGGGAAAACCCTAGACGCATGTTTTGTGGGCGGCGACATAGAAACGGTTGACATCAAAGGCAATGGCAACATCCTTTATTACACCATTGACGATGCAAACAGCATAAGCATAAACAAGGCAACCTGCTCCAACATAAAAATGGCCTTTACCAACCGCGAACTGCAAACAATCACACTGCACAACTCTCCAGAAGGCAGCGTAGAAAAACTAGACTAGTGTAGTGGGAACTGACTCATGTGAGCTTGAACCGCTTTTCCAATTCTCTCCAGAGTGGCTTTATCAGAGTGATTCACAATCGCTTCATCCATCCACTCAACAAGCTGAACCATATCTGCTTCAACCAAGCCTCTTGTAGTTACAGCTGGAGTCCCTACACGCATTCCAGAAGTAATAAAAGGTGATCGAGTATCGAACGGAACCATGTTCTTATTAACTGTGATATCCGCCTTGCCGAGAGCAATTTCTGCGTCCTTACCAGTGATGTCCTTATTTCTAAGGTCGATAAGCATCAGGTGATTATCCGTTCCTCCAGAAATAAGGTTGTATCCTTTGTCAACAAATGCTGAAGCCATCGACTGAGCATTGCTTATGATTTGCTTACAGTATTTTTTGTAAGCCGGCTTCAGGGCTTCGCCAAACGCCACAGCCTTTCCAGCAATCACATGCTCAAGTGGACCGCCCTGCATGCCAGGGAAAACTCCACTATCAAGAATTGATGTGAAAGATCTAACTGCTCCCTTAATTGTTTTGATACCCCAAGGATTTTCAAAGTCCTTTCCAACCATAATAACACCCCCACGTGGTCCGCGAAGTGTTTTATGAGTAGTTGTTGTTACAACGTGGCAGTGAGGAAGTGGATCGCGAAGAAGCTTTGCAGCAATAAGTCCCGCAGGGTGACTTACATCAGCTAGTAAAACTGCTCCTACTGAATCTGCAATCTCTCTGAATCCAGCGTAGTCCCAATCTCTTGCGTAGGCAGATGCTCCACAAATAATCATTTGGGGGGTTTCTCTCTCAGCGATCTCTGCTACCTTATCCATATCCACCATTCCAGTCTCTTCTTCTACTCCATAGAAAACTGGATTGTACAATTTACCAGAGTAGTTTACTGACGATCCATGAGTAAGGTGGCCTCCGTGGCTCAAGTCAAACCCTAAGATTTTATCTCCTGGCTTGAGGCACGCTAACATTACTGCTGAGTTAGCAGATGCACCTGAGTGAGGCTGAACGTTAGCCCATGTTGCGCCAAACAATTCACATAGCCTATCAATAGCTAGTTGCTCTACTTCATCCACGAACTGACATCCTCCGTAATACCTCCTTCCAGGGAGTCCTTCAGCATACTTATTAGTTAGGATAGAACCTTGAGCTTGCATTACTGCTTCAGAAGTGAAATTTTCAGAGGCAATAAGCTCAGCTCCTTCGAGTTGACGCTTGTGCTCTTTTTCAATGAGATCGGCTATTTGAGAGTCGTTCATGTTTAAAGGCATTGATTGTAAATTGTGGTCATCAAATATATGATTCTTGCGGCCTTAATTTTATGCTTGTGCTGACTTAATTTGGGCTGTAACAATATGCCAGATTCAACATACAAATACACTAATGATTTAGCAGGATCTTCGAGTCCATACTTGAAGCAACACGCTCATAATCCAGTTGATTGGATGCCGTGGTGTAAAGAAGCTTTTGATAAAGCTGAAACTGAAAACAAACTCCTATTTATAAGCATAGGTTATAGCGCCTGCCACTGGTGCCATGTTATGGAGTATGAAACTTTCGAAAATAAGGAAGCGGCAGCTTTTATAAATGAGCATTTTATATCAATTAAGGTGGATAGAGAGGAACGACCGGATGTAGATGCTGTTTATATGCATGCAGTCCAAATCATGACAGGCAGAGGTGGTTGGCCCCTGAACTGTATAGCATTACCGGATGGTCGTCCCATTTTTGGCGGTACTTACTTCCGCACTCAGCCCTTTTTAAAGCGCCTTCAAAGCATAATCACCCTTAAATCGACTGACCCTGAGAAAGTTGAAGAGTACGCCAGTAATCTCGCTCAAGGCGTCGCTGAATCAGACCTTATCTCAGCCCCTCAGGGCGACCCCTGGCACTCTTCAAATAAATCAACTCTCAAAGAGAGCTTGAACTCTCGGGTAGATGAGTGGAAAACTATCTGGGACAGAAAAATGGGCCTCACAACAGGTACGCCCAAATTCCCCCTTCCCACAAACATCGATTTCGCACTTCACTACGGTCTAGCCAGAAACGACCAGGATTCCCTCTCCCAAGTACGCATCACCCTTCAATCCATGGCCCGAGGCGGCATTTACGACCACCTTAGTGGCGGCTTCGCTCGCTATAGCATAGACGATGAGTGGAAGGTCCCACACTTTGAAAAAATGCTATACGACAACGCACAGCTCCTCACAACTTTCTCCCACGCTTACTCAACCTTTAAAGACCCAACTTTTAAAAACGTCGCACTTTCAACAGCGGACTTCATCTATACCGAATTCTGCGACCCACTGGGTGGTTTTAGGTCCTCCCTCGACGCTGACTCCGAAGGCGTGGAAGGGAAATACTATGTTTGGTCTAAAGCTGAACTCCAGGAAATTCTAACTCCAGATGAGTGCTCAATCGCATTCACTACATACGAGATCGATGGAAAATCATATTGGGAACACGGCAACAACGTCTTAATGAAGTGGCAATCAGACTCAGTCCTTGCATACGATCTAGGGCTTAGTCTGAAAGACTACACTAAAGCTATCGCAGCTATTAACAGTAAACTTTTCGAGCAAAGATCCTCTCGCATAAAACCTGGCCTAGACGACAAGGTACTTACATCATGGACTGCTCTAACCGTTTCAGGTCTTGCTACCACCTATAGAGTTTTCCAAAAACCTCAGCACCTAGCTCAAGCCCAAAATGCACTAAATTTTATTCTCGAAAAATGCCGCCTCGAGGATTGTGGCCTCTACCACAAATACCACCCAGAAACCGGCCACTCCATCCCAGGATTTCTTGAAGATTACGCTTTTACCATCAAGGCCTGCTTAGACCTCTACGAAGCCACCTTCGATGAGCGCTACCTCACTGAAGCCCGCGACCTATTAAACATCAGTTTCGACAAATTTTACGACCCTAGGTTGGGCACGTTTTGGTTTACAGCATCAGATGAAAAAGAGTTATTCGTCAGAAAACAGGAAAACCACGACAGCGTCATCCCTTCCTCAAATTCCACGATGGCGATTAACCTCTTTAAACTAGGCAGATACTTCGCCCGACCGGAATGGGTAGAACGCTCAGACAGAATGTTATTTGCAGCTTGGGCAGACTCGCACAACATTGTAACCTCCTCAAATTGGGGCATCGCACTCCTCTACCGCACCCAGCCATTCAACGAAATCGCAATCACCTCAAATTCACCCAGTGAACTCGCCTCAGCCCGTTTCGAATTAGACTTAAACTACAATCCCCAAACCCTCCTAGCCGGCGGAGGTCACAAAACAGTTGTTCCAAAGTGGCTACAAGTAAAAGCGCCACAATCTCCCACTAAAAAAGGGCTCCAATTCTTCGTCTGCAATGAGGGCGCCTGCAAACTCCCGTTCCAAACGATTGAAGAAGTTAGGAAACAACTAAATTTGAAGCATTGAAGCTAATTAAATACATATTATTTTTAGGGTTGCTATGTGCTTTTTATCCAGCTGAAGCTCAGACCTCGGATGAACCTAATCTCATCGAGAAATTCCGCCAAAAAAGAGCTAAAAGACAAGCCAAAAAAAGAGCTAAAGCTCACTACAAAGAACTTGAGCGCAATTACAAAGAACGTCAGCACAATCATTACATGATGCAAGACGAGCAAACGAGGACAATGATGCGCAATGGGCAGAAACAAGCCCGCCGACAAGTAAACGGTAGGACACACTCTTGGTGGAACCGCATGAGAAACCGCTTATAACGTGAGGTTTAGAGTGAATTTCACACTCTTTCACAAAGGGGATAAATCCCTTATATTTACGCCTTCTATAGAAACGCCTGAAAAACTCCTGTTAATGAAAGGTTTTATATCATTTTTTGCAGCAGTACTTCTACTAACAAGTACTGGATTAACCCAAGTGGGTTCTGGAACACTAAAAGGAACTGTAACTGACTTTGAGCTTAAGGATCCACTTCCTTTTGCCAGTGTAGTTGTTTTCCTTAACGGCAACCAAGTATCTGGAACAAACACAGACTTCGATGGTAAGTACACGATTAAGCCTATTGCACCTGGTACATACGACGTACTTATTTCGTTCGTAGGATACCAAGCAAAGAAAATCACTGGAGTAAAAATCACAGCGAATAAGATTCAATTCGTAGATGCCGAACTAAGTGCAGGTGTCATGGTTCAAGAAGCTGAGGTTGTTGAGTACTCTGTACCGCTTATCGATAAAGATGGTGGTGCTTCAGGTGGTACTGTTAGCCGTGAAGACATCGACAAACTACCAGGTCGTTCTGCAACTTCTATTGCAACAACTGTAGCTGGTGCAAGTACTGCTGGAACAGGTGGCGGGATTTCTATTCGTGGTGCTCGTAGCTCTTCTACTTGGGTTTACATCGACGGTATTAAAGTAAGAGGATCATCTGCCCTTCCTAAATCTGCAATTGAGGAAGTACAAGTTGTTACAGGTGGTATCCCAGCAAATATTGGTGACGCAACAGGTGGTGTAATTAACATCTCACTTCGTAACTCAAGTAGATCTTGGTTTGGAGGTGGTGAGATTATTTCTTCTGGTGTGCCAATTGGTGAAAGAGCAGTTGGTTTAGACAAGTTTGGCTATAACCTAGCTGAGGGTGTCGCTTCAGGACCTATTCTTTTCCGTAAGGATGAAAATGGTGAAAAGACTGAGCCACTATTAGGTTTATTCCTTTCAGGAAATGCTACATACCAAAAGGACCCTCGTCCAACATTTGGTGGGATTTACGTTATGGATACAACGGTTCGTAATACCATGCTAGAAGAACCTCTTCGTCAAAACATTAGTTCAACAGGTGAAATCAACGGTGCACTATACAATACTGATTTCCTTTCTCCTAATGACTTCACAAGAGTTCCAACTAGAATGAATTCTGGTTCTTCTAGCGCTAACATAGTAGCTAAAATTGATGTAAACACTAACGAAACTACAAGTCTTACATTCGGAGGTACAGCGTCTGGCGGTCGTTACAATGCATTTAGTTACAGCAACGCCCTAATGAACTGGGAGAACAACAATCAGGTAACTAACTTTGACTGGAGAGCTTACGCTAAATTCAGCCAGCGTTTCATCGATGATGGAGAAGATAATTCAAGCTCTCTTAAGAACGTGTTCTACCAAATCATGGTTGACTACAGCCAGACTTACAGCAATGTTCAAGACGCTACCCATAAGGATAACTTCTTCCGCTATGGTCACGTAGGTAAATTCGATATTTACAACCGCAATTCATACGCATACAACTACAATACAGGTAGATTCGTACATAATGGTTGGGAGGACACGCTTGTGGTATTTACCGAATCTGAACACAACCCAGAGCTTGCTTCAATAAACAATCAATATTTTGAACTATTTGAACAAGAGCCTTACAATCCGTTCGTTGACGGACCATACGAAAGCTTACTAGCTGTTCAGAACGGTAACGCACTTTTAAACGGTGCTGCTCCTTCATCTACTTACGGTCTTTGGAGCTATGTCGGAACACAAGGAAACACATTCTCTATTTCTAACAACAGTCAATTCCGTGTAAGTGCTGCAGGTTCTGCAGACATCGGAGACCATGCTTTACAGATGGGATTTGAGTATGAGCAGCGTAGAGATGCATTCTTCTCTCTTGCTCCTCAAGGTCTGTGGACTTTAGCTCGACTAACGACTAACTCTCATATTAAAGAGCTTGATCTTACCGATTCGGTTGTAACAAACATTGGCACTGAGTACTACGTGACTTACGGCAGACTGCTCGGAGACAATCAATTCGCATTTGACAGAAACCTTAGACTATCATTAGGCTTAGATCCAGATGGCACTGATTTCTTAAATGTTGATGGTATTGATGCTGACTCTCTAAGTATCGATATGTTTGGAGCTGACGACCTTTTAAACCAGGGTAATAATTTAGTAAACTACTCAGGATTCAATCCATGGGGAGAAAAGGAATCTGGAAGACCTTCAATTGAAGACTTCTTCAACGACACTACTTCTTTTGGAGATAAGTCACGACCTATTGGAGCATATGAGCCTATTTATGTATCAGGTTATGTTATGGATAAATTTACATTTGACGATATCATTTTTAACGTAGGTGTTCGTGTAGATAGATTTGACGCAAACCAAATGGTGCTTAAGGATCCTTATGTAATTGGAGAAGCTTACTCAGTTGGTGACGTGCTTGATAGCCCTGACTTACAAGATGAGTTAGAAGGAGATATAATAATTCCTGACAACATTGGAAATGACTACGTAGTATATGTTGACGCTCTAGACAATCCTAGCTCTATTGTTGGTTACCGTTCAGGTGATACATGGTACAACTCTGTTGGAACAGAAATTAATGATCCAGATATTCTTGCTGTTAATGAGCCTTACCCAGCGCCATATCTTTTAAATGGCTCTGACGCTGAGCTTAATTCTAATGCATTTAAAGACTACACTCCAGCGATTAACATAATGCCTAGAATTTCATTCTCATTTAATATTAGTGATGAGGCTGTTTTCTTTGCACACTACGACGTTCTAACTCAGAGACCTACTTCAAGCAACAGGTTTTCCCCAATCGATTATTTGTTTATTGAAAGCCGTAATGAGCTTATCTCCAATCCTAATCTAAGACCAGAGAAAACTATAGATTACGAGTTAGGTTTTCAGCAAGTTCTTACTAAAACATCAAGCTTGAAAATCGCAGCATACTATAAAGAGATGCGTGATATGATTCAGGTAAGAAACTTTACTGGGGCTTACCCTAGACCGTATAGAGCGTTTGGAAACCTTGACTTTGGAACAGTAAAAGGATTTACTGTTGGATACGACCTTCGTAGAACAGGGAATGTTAGAATGAATGCTAACTATACACTGCAGTTTGCTGATGGTACTGGTTCTACAACTTCAACTGCTCTTGCACTTATTAACGCAGGACTTCCAAACCTTCGATCTATCACGCCACTTAACTACGACCAACGTCACAGAATAGTTGCAAACGTAGACTACCGATATGGTTCAGGTGATCAATATGACGGACCAGTTCTAAACTTTGGAGGTAAGGAACGACAGATGTTTGCTGATATGGGTCTTAATTTAATTGCAAACCTTGGATCAGGGACTCCATACACGGCATCAACTATTGCGACACCTATTACTGGAGAAATCAGCCCTGCTACTGAAGGTTCTATTAACGGTTCTCGTTTACCATGGCAGTTTAACATGGACCTAAACCTTGATAAAAATTTCACTATCAAGCGTGGCGGTGAGGGAGATAAAGCCAAAGAAATTAATATGAACCTATACCTGTGGGTAGGTAACCTTCTAAATACTCAGAACATCAATTCTGTCTACAGATACACTGGTGTGAGTAACGACGATGGCTACTTAGCAGCAGCGCAATACCAACCTCTAATCAACAGTCAGAATAGTCCTGACGCTTTTAGAAATTACTACTCTATGTATGTAGATAATCCATTCAACCTAGGTGTGCCTCGTACACTTCGTCTAGGGTTGAAATTTGACTTTTGATTGAGTAACTATTTATGCAAGATAATCTTATGAAACGCATTTATACATTCATCGTTGTAGCACTTATCGTAGCTCAACCAGCTTTGGCCTATAAGTATATCCCTACTTCAGGCCCTGGTGAAACTGACAGTAGCGACAATACAACAGAAGCAATGCCTGAGTTACGTGCTTCAGCATGTGCCCCTGCTACCGCTCTTAGAGACATTGAGTGGAATAACGTAAAAGCACTTATTGAAACTGGGGGATCCCTATGGCAAGACAGAGCTAATTCACAAGCATCATATTTTGTTCCAAAAGATGGTGGCGTAAGCTCACTATATGCCGGAGCACTTTGGATGGGTGGTATCTCTCCTGACCAACAGTTAAAGCTAGCTGCAATTACTTTCCGTGCAAATGGAAACGACTTCTGGACAGGTCCTCTTACAAATACCGGTGGTGCTGAGGTAGATGAAGCCACTTGCCAAGCATACGACAAGTTCTTTGTGTCAACTAGAGCGGACGCTCAGTTACACAGAGCGTATCATGACGCTATGGCAGCTGGCACAGTTGAGGAGGAGTTCCCTGACGGATACGTGATGCCTGCGTACTTTGATGATTTCCCAGCTCATGGTAACCCAGCTAATAATCAAGATTATTATCTAGGACCATTTTTGGATTACGATGGCGACGGATATTACAATCCGAGAGATGGAGGTGATTATCCATGGTATGATTTCTTATCAGAAATCGATTGTAAAGAGCGCCGTCGAGAGGATATCGTACCTCTTTACGGAGATAGGAACTTCTACTGGATATTCAACGACAAGGGAAACGTTCACTCAGAATCTAATGGAGAACCTATTGGTATGGAGATTAGAGCGCAAGTTTTCCAATTTGCCACAAATGACGAGGTCAATAACATGACTTTCCACAACTATGTACTTATTAACCAAGGTACTCAAACCTTGTCTGACACATACTTTGGTGTATGGGTAGATGCTGACGTTGGTAATGCAACGGATGACTACGTAGGATGTGACGTTCAACGAGGTCTTGGATATGCATACAACGGTGATGCATATGATGACACTCAAGGTCAGCCTGGTTATCATGAGTTCCCACCTGCTGTAGGTGTTGATTTTTTCGAGGGTCCATACCAAGATGCTGATTCAATTGATAATCCTCTAACTACTGTGTTTTCAGATGCTGTTGACTCCTTAGGCATTCCATATGGAGGTATTGGGATTGGATATGGTGATGGTGTTATAGATAATGAAAGATTTGGTATGCGTCGATTTGTATACTACAACAATGGTGGGGGTGCCATTAATGGTGAGCCTTCTACTCCCCTCCACTACTACAATTATATGAATGGTATTTGGAAGAACGGTCAAAAAATGGCTTATGGAGGAGACGGTGTTAGCCCAGCTTCTGGAGCAAACCTAGAAATTCCTGCTGATTACATGTTCCCCGGAGACACAGACCCATATAATTGGGGTACTCAAGGTATAGTGACAGAACCATGGACTGAGGTGACTGCTGGCAACCAACCTGCTGACAGAAGATTTATACAGTCTGCTGGACCATTTACTCTTGAGCCTGGTGATTATAATAATATAACAATGGGTATTGTTTGGGCGCAGACAACTTCTGCAGGTTTCCCAGAGCAAAGCGTTCAGTTAATGCGTAGAGCAGACGATAAAGCTCAAGCATTATTTGACAATTGCTTTGAAATTGTTAGTGGGCCAGATGCACCTGATGTTACGATTCAAGAGCTTGAAAATGAGCTTATTCTTTACCTAACGAATGACAACCCCCTTTCAAACAATTTTAACGAAGAGTACGTTATGTTTGACCCAGGTATTCCAAAGTTTAGTATTGATGGAGAAGCATACGACAGCTTATCACGTTCATACACGTTCCAAGGATATAAAATTTATCAATTAGTTGATGGGACAGTGTCGCCCGCTGAACTTGATAATGTCGAAAAGGCTCGTGAAATTTTCCAATGTGACGTAGAAGATGATATAGATGTAATTGTTAATTATATCGAAAATCCAGATGTACAATCTGTAGTTCAAGCTACACCTATGGTTATTGGATCTAATGAAGGAATCCAGCACAGCTTTAGAATTACCACTGATGCGTTTGCCCAGGGTGATAACAGATTAGTAAATCACCGTACATACTACTTTATGGCTATCGCTTATGGCTATAACAACTACAGGCAGTTCAGTT
>NZRP01000056.1 GCA_002693775.1 Crocinitomicaceae bacterium
TCCTTTTACATCTTTCATCAACTGATCCTGTTTTACATAAAGTAGTAATCGAAAATGGAGTTATAATATTGCCTACTACTGACAATCCATTTAGACACCTTGTTAGAATAATTGCTGGACAACAACTTAGTTTAAAATCTGCTGAAACAATTTATTCAAGAGTAGAATTTCATTTAGGCAAGGGTTACTCACCTCAAGACGTTCTCAATTGCACAGACCCAGAACTAAGAGAATTAGGATTAAGTAACTCTAAAGTAAAATATATGAGGGCTGTTGCAGAAGCAGCTGGACCTGATTGTATCAATTTCATTGACATGCATAAAATGAGTAATGATGAAGTCATTAAAATACTTACCGAAATAAAGGGCATTGGGGTTTGGAGCGCACAAATGTTTCTTATGTTCCAACTTCAGAGAAAAGATGTGTTTGCACCAGGTGACCTAGGCCTTAAAAAAGCAATGAGCATTCTATATGGTTATCCCATGGAAGGCTCAGATAAATTATGGTCTGAAAGAGCTGAAAAATGGAGACCTTTCAGAACTCTAGCAAGTTTACACTTGTGGAAGAGCTTAGAATAAAATTATCCTAGGTATCCTTTGAGAATTCTACTTCTGCTAGTATGCTTTAATCGACGAATTGCTTTTTCTTTAATTTGTCTAACACGCTCACGAGTTAGATCAAATCTTTCACCTATCTCTTCAAGAGTCATGGGATGCTCACCATTTAGACCAAAATAAAGTCGAATCACATCTGCTTCACGAGGAGTTAATGTCTTTAATGAACGTTCAATCTCTCTTCTAAGGCTTTCAGTCATTAACTGATCATCTGGGGCAGGGCTTTCTCCTGTTCTAAGTACATCGTACATAGTTGAAGAGCTCTCATCACCTTGTTTAAGTGGAGCATCCATACTAACGTGACGGCCAGCATTTTTAAGGCTTTGCTTGACCTCATCGATAGTCATATCAAGACTTTCAGCCAGCTCTACAGCAGTTGGAGTTCTTTCGAATTCTTGCTCAAGTTTAGCAAATGCCTTATTGATTTTATTAATTGAACCAATCTTATTAAGTGGTAAACGAACAATACGGCTCTGCTCAGCTAGTGCTTGTAGAATACTTTGACGAATCCACCAAACGGCATAAGAAATGAATTTGAAACCACGAGTTTCATCAAATCTCTGAGCAGCTTTAATCAGACCCAGGTTCCCTTCATTTATAAGGTCGGGAAGACTTAATCCTTGATTTTGATATTGCTTAGAAACACTGACAACAAATCTAAGGTTTGCTTTAGTTAACTTTTCTAAAGCAACCTTATCACCAGCTTTAATCTTACGTGCTAGTTCAACCTCTTCCTCAGCAGTAATAAGGTCTACACGACCAATTTCCTGAAGGTATTTATCTAGCGATGCGGTTTCCCTGTTGGTTACCTGTTTCGTAATTTTTAGCTGCCTCATGTGTTAATAGGTTTTTCTAATCAAATTTAAAACGTCAAATAAAGTAGATTTAGTTTGACTTAGTCTCACTTCCCTCGTTTCTTCTTCCTCTTCTGTCGCCTCTTTCTCTTCTATCTCCCCTGTCTCCACGTCTTGGACGTTCAGAAGGCTCAACATAACCTTCAGGTTTTTCTAGAAGAACTTTACGGCTAAGCTTAATTTTTCCAGTTTTAGGATCTCTGCCAACAACCTTAAACTTAACGCTTTCACCTTCATTTAATATGTCTTCTACATTTTCAACTCTTCTCCACTCTAGCTCGCTAACATGAAGAAGACCATCAATACCAGGAAGAACCTCAACAAATGCTCCGTAAGGCATAATAGTCTTAACCTTTCCTTCATACACTTCACCTATCTCTACAGTTGGAGGGAAAGCAATTGCTTTAACTCTCTTAACTGCTTCATCAATAGCTGCTTTATCAGATGCTGCAACTTCAACTCTACCCTCTCCATCAACATCTTCAATACTGATATTAGTGTTAGTCTCAGCTTGTAGCTCTTGAATGATTTTACCTCCAGGGCCAATGATTGCACCAATTGTGTCTCCAGGAACACTGAATGATACTATTCTAGGAGCGTGAGGCTTAAAGTCATCGTTTGGCTTAGAAATAACCTTCATCATTTCCTTGCGGATGTGGTGACGTCCTTCACAAGCTTGTTCTAATGCTTCTCTTAATACGTCCATGCTGATACCCTGTATCTTCATGTCCATTTGGCAAGCAGTAATACCTTTTTCAGTACCTGTTACCTTAAAGTCCATATCACCAAGGTGATCTTCATCTCCTAAGATGTCAGATAGTACAGCGTACTTTCCTGACTCTTTATCTGTAATAAGACCCATAGCGATACCTGATACTGGAGCCTTGATCTTAATACCTCCATCCATAAGTGCAAGAGTGCCTGCACATACAGTAGCCATAGATGATGAACCGTTTGACTCAAGAATCTCAGACACTAAACGAATAGTATATGGGCATTCTTCAACAGGAGGAAGTACTTCCTTAAGTGCTCTTAAAGCAAGGTTACCATGACCAACTTCTCTACGGCTAGTGCCTCTCAATGGTCTCTCTTCTCCCGTAGAGAATGGTGGAAAATTATAGTGTAGAAGGAATTTCTCAGTCTTCTTCTCTAATGCTCCATCAATAAGTTGCTCATCTTGCTTAGTACCAAGAGTAAGTGTAGTTAATGATTGAGTCTCACCTCTTGTGAATATTGCAGATCCGTGACAACCAGGTAGGTAATCTACTTCTCCCCAAATAGGTCTAATATCAGTAGTAGCTCTTCCATCAAGACGAACACCATCATTTAGTACTAAATCACGAATGGCTTTTTTCTGTACATCGTGAAGATATGCTCTAAGCATAAACGCCTTTTCTGTTCTCTCTTCTTCAGAAAGCGACTCAACAAATTCGTTTGTGATTGCTTTAAACGACTCCTTTCTTTCAGCTTTTGACGCTCCCTTTTGAGCAGCCTCATACATTTTAGAGTATAATCCTTCGTTTACTCTTGAGCGTAAATCCTCACAGTGAGTTTCGTGACAGTATTCACGGCTTACACAATGTGTACCTACTTTCTTAGCTAGTTCAATTTGAGCTTCACATTGCTCCTTAATTGCTTCACCAGCTTTAACGATTGCATCAACCATTTCAGCCTCGCTTACCTCGGACATTTCGCCTTCTACCATAACGATACTATCAACAGTACCTGCTACCATAAGATCAATGTCAGCTTCCTCTAACTCAGAGCGAAGAGGGTTAATAATGAACTCACCATTCACCCTAGCTACTCTAACTTCTGAGATAGGACCATTAAATGGTATATCGCTTACTGCGATACATGCACTTGCAGCTAACCCTACAAGGCTATCTGGCATTACTTCTTCATCTGCAGACATAAGTTGAACCATCACCTGAGTTCCTGCATGGTAATCCTTTGGGAACATTGGACGAAGAGCTCTGTCTACTAAACGCATAACAAGAACTTCAGAATCTGATGGTCTTGCCTCTCTCTTGAAGAATCCTCCAGGGAATCTTCCAGCTGACGCATACTTTTCTCTGTAATCTACTGTAAGAGGTAAAAAGTCTACCTCGTCTCTTGCTTCTTTGCTACTAACAATTGTAGCTAGCAGCATTGTGTTGCCTGACTTTAGAACAACTGAACCATCAGCCTGCTTAGCAAGCTTTCCAGTTTCAAGTGAGATCTCACGCCCGTTGCCGAGATCGATTGTTTGGTTGTGTACCGTGTAATTCATCTAATTTATCTTCTTTTCATCTTCTTTTCATCTTCTTTGTTAATCCTAAAGCAAGAGCAGAATGAAACTGCTGTTTTTGTAGCAAAAACAATACCAATATGTAATGTGTCCGATTAGATAATCGGAAAAAGAAATTTAGCGACGTAGGCCTAATTCCTTAACGATAGCACGGTAACGAGTAATATCCTTGTTCATTAAGTAATCAAGGGCTTTACGACGCTTACCTACTAGATTAACTAGCGCTCTCTGTGTGTTGAAATCCTTACGATTTTGCTTTAAGTGCTCTGTAAGGTGAGCAATACGGTATGAGTACATTGCTACTTGAGCTTCAGGAGATCCTGTGTCTGTTGCTCCTTTACCGTGCTTTGCGAAGAACTCTTTCTTCTTCTCTGAGTCTAAATAGTACATAGTTCGAAATCTTTAGATGTTCGTGATGCTAAAAATAAAATGAGGCGCAAAGATACGTTAAATCCCAGCTATTCGTACATGAATAGTTAAAAGACAATTGTTAGTTAGAAGTATGAAGCATTTTAAGAGAAAAACCTAGTTTCTCTTTTAAATCCTTCCTTTCAACAATCATGTCTAGAAAACCGTGTTCTAGAACAAATTCAGATCTCTGGAAACCCTCTGGCAAGTCTTTACCAATTGTTTCTTTTACAACCCTAGGACCAGCAAAACCTATTAGTGCATTAGGCTCAGCGATATTTAAATCCCCAAGCATTGCAAATGAAGCAGTAACTCCACCAGTTGTTGGGTCAGTTAGTAGACTTATATAAGGCAATCCGGCTTTAGCTAACATTGACAACTTTGCTGATGTCTTCGCCATTTGCATCAAACTCAACCCAGCCTCCATCATTCTTGCACCCCCAGATTTTGAAATGCAGATAAAAGGAACTCCTTTTTTAATCGCATGATCAATGCCTCTTGCAATCTTCTCTCCTACTACAGAACCCATAGAACCTCCAATAAAAGAAAAATCCATGCAAGCAATTACAACTTGTGAACCACACATTTCTCCTGACGCTACCGCAAGTGCATCATTCAATCCAGTTTTCTTTTTGGCGGCTTCAAGTCTAGCAGAATATGATTTAGTATCCTTGAACTTAAGGGGGTCTTGTGATATCAATTTAGGAGCAATCTCTCTATACTTTCCTCCATCAAATAAAATGCTGAAATATTTAGCCGAACCAATTCTCTCATGATGACCACAATGGCTACATACCCAATGAGAATTTTCATGCTCCTGTGACGAAACTACTGTCTTACAACTTGGACACTTATACCAAGCGCCCTCTGGCATTTCCTTCTTCTCGTCAGACTTAGTCTTAATCCCCTCTGTATTACGCTGGAACCAACCCATATTTTTCTCTTTTAATCAGGGCACTAAGTTAGGCTTATTAAAATGGATGTCCTAAGCCAAAGTGAACTCCTCCTTTAAGTGGTCTGTGAGTCAACCATCTTTCTCCCTGGTTTTGAGTTGGATCATGTAATCTAACAGCAGAATCAATTCTTACGAGGAAGAAGTCAAAATCATATCTGAAACTAACACCTAAACTCAGAGCTATATCCTTGATTTTATCACTAGAATCGTGCAACCAAACATTACCAACATCTGAAAACATAGCAATTATAAAGGCATCTGTGATTTTATTTCTAACCTCAAAAGATGCATCTACTCGCATATCACCAACTCCTTGCAATGCACCAGTAGGACCCAACTCTCTTACTGGCCAACCTCTTACTCCATTAGCACCTCCGCCAAAAAAACATCTATCATATGGCAATGCCTCAGTTTCCGATCCAATCCAAGCACTTCCAGCTCTAAATCTAGTTGCCCACGTCTTACCACCCCTAACATCTCCCTTTAGAACAAGAGAACCATCAAGCCTTAAATACTGAATAAGAGGAACATCGTGGAATAAATAGGGTGACAACTTCTTTGTCAGCAATCCAGACCACTCCCCGGAGGTAGTAATAACTGATGAAACATTATTACCATTTGAATTTTGAGTCCAAGTAATCATACTTCCCAATATTGAATAATCACTAAATCGATATTGTAACAAAGGATCGTCCGAGTCAATCAACCACTGTTGAAAGTCATCATCAGCTTCAATTCTAACATAACTTACCATCAATGGATTTAAAGCGATCTTGCTATTTCGTTCAGGATTTTCAGTCCAATCTAACCTGTATAGCATATTTACAAATGACCTATGGTACTCTGGCCTCGTCTCACTTGCTGCATTAACTATTAACTCTGAATGTGCATATGTAGACTTAGGCAGTTTTTCAATACCAACACCAGGCAACCCAATTGTCCGATATGAACATTGAAACCCAAGCTCTCCGGTGTTTGGGATAAGATTCACCTCCGACTGAGAAAACAATTGAGTAGATGCATAAGATGCAGTAGTAGTCCATGACAACACATCACCCTTTCCCCTTAAATTTTTGTTCTTCCAAGTCACTTTAGACAATGGGCCAAACCTAGTATCTGCCCTGGTCATATCCAATTCAAACGCTATGTTATACCTACTTGAACTTTTTAAGGCTACTGTAACATCGACTGTTCCAAGATTGCTGTTTGTGTTTAATGGATAATCCTTAGCTAATTCAACTGAACCAATTGAAGAAACAGCACTTAGTCTCCTGTATGTAGATTCGAATAAATAAGGGTCGAAGTTGTCACCCTCATTTAGCATTATCAAATAATTTAATTCATCTGAACTAATTGGGTTTTTCATGCCACTTTGGTCATAGAAGATATTTCCAATTTTAATCTTCTTATGTGGTATTAGCTGTGAAGTCCCTCCAGTTCTTTGACCTCTGATTTGAAGTAGTAAATCAGCATAACCACTTTTTCTAGATGTATCGACTTCAAAATGAATAAATCCCTCATTTAAAGTAGCAAACCCCATGTGATTTGCCTCTTCAGCGATTCTGTGTCGTTCTTGCTCTAGAATTGAAACTACAAGGTGGTCATTTGAATTAATCAAAGTATTCTTTTGCAGGGCATCAATGGGTAAACCTGATAGATCAGCATCCCATTCTATACTCCCAAGTTTCCATCTTTTACCTGATTTTACATGATATTCAGCTATGTAACCAGATTTATGTGACGAGTCACAAACTAGCATGACAGAGGAATTTAAAAACCCCATTTGCTTTAACTCGTGATCTATCCTGAGAGTTGTTCTTCTCAAACTTTCCTCATCCCAAACCTCCTTTTGCAAATGGAACAGTTTTCTAAACTTTCCAGGCCTTGGGTTCACAAAAACTTTTGTTAGACTTCTTTCAATCTCGCCTTGACACTCTTTTGGAATAATGAGTTTTTGATCGAGTAATTTAGTTTGGGCTACAGNTGGCTCNAANGTGTTTAGTAACAGAAAAAGTAGAGCTGTAAGTTTCACNGCGTAACTTGCCGACATGTTGACTAAAAACGAACGAAACTCTATAAAAGCTTTACGAATTAAGAAAAATCGCCAAAACGATGGACTCATGGTCGTAGAGGGAGTTAAAGGCGTCCTTGAATTGCTTAGAAGTTCATTAGTCACAAAACGAATTTACGTTACAACAGGCAGTAAGTATCCAGAATTAACAAGAGTTGCTTCAGATTCTGGAATTGAAGTTTCCACGGTTAGCTCAAAGGACATGGATATCATGTCTAGCTTAAAAAAAGCTCCAGGAGTATTAGCTGTTGGTGAAATCTCATATTCTACTGAGGAAAATCTGATATTAAGAGTGAAAACGCCTTGCGATGGTGTTGTGCCTACCCTTTTACTGCTAGACGACTTGGTTGACCCTGGAAATGTTGGGGCTTTGATTAGAACGGCTGATTGGTTTGGACTTGCTGGCGTAGTTTGTTCGCCTAGGACAGCGGATGTTTGGAACACAAAAGCAATACAATCATCTATGGGGTCTTTGTTTAGACTTCCTATATTGGTTCAAGACTTAGGGGAATTCATCTCAAACAACAACTTAAGTTGCGCAGCTTTAGATGCTGGAGGTGAGGACATATACACAAATTCAGACATCCCTAATGCAGTAGTTGTTGGATCTGAATCTCAGGGTTTGTCAGAAGGCTTAAAAAATATTTGTGACATCGTATTAGCCATCCCTGGGTCAGGAAATGCAGAGTCCTTAAACGCTGCAATTGCTGGATCTATCCTCTCTTCTGAGATTTCGAGAAGATGGAGGAATCTTAACCGTTAAGCTTTGACAAAAAAGGTTGAACAGTGATTTCGCACCATTTCTTTTCAATTTCTTCTTTGCTGAATCCGCCACCAACAAAGCTGACAACGTCATCTAACCTTTTGTTAAAGGCTTCAATGTCTGAATCAGATATTTCCACTTCTACTTCCACATCTATTCCAAGGTATTTTGCTGACAACACTTGGTTTGGATAAACGTGATAACCGCCATAAATAGCCTTATCAACTATAGAAGCAACGACTCTTTCATCTCTTTCACCCTCTGTTGTTTTCCATTCAACTTTTTTGCAAAAGTGCAAATGCACTCTGCCTTTAGAACCCGTTAAACCTAGAGCCATACTAGCCTCATCCTCACCTTCAGCCTTTTCATAAGCCCCGTCCCTTTCTGTTACCAAGAGCTCACGTACCTTAAATGCATCACACGGATCCCATTCATATGATAAGCTAACAGGGCAAACATTTAATTTATCCCAAGACTCTTTACCTCCCTCAGAAGTCAACATTCGAATCAATGCTGGAGAGGTTAAATCTTTTCCATCTTTAGCTCTTCCTTCTTTTTGTGCAAGCCAAACAGACTTACCATTTGTGATTGCATGTCTGATATATGAAGCAACGAGCAAACTACTAGTCCATTTATCTCTAGATGAACCTCCTCTTGGGACAACAAAGCAACGATTAATCCTAACCAAGTCCTCCACCCAGGATCTGCTAAGCAAATTATCACCTATCCCTACTTCTGTAGATGGAAATCCATTACCCATTCTGGCTAAATTTACTAAAGACGGATCGAGAATAATATCTCTGTGATTAGTTAAATGCAGGAGTGGTTTAGAGAAGAATTCCTCTAAGTTGTTTGAGTCAAAACTAACTGTAACTCCAGATGTGGTTCCTTCAATTAAGGCCTCTAAAAAGGGGAAAGTGAGGTCGTCTTGGAATTCAGATATCGTTTCAATAAAAGGCATTGCTTCAGTAATTTCTTCGGCATTATCCGCGCCGATTAGTGGCGACAACATTGAAACCCAATCCATCACACCTGCAAGTTTTGCTGATATTTCAGCAACTTCGGCATCTTTATATGGCCTAATATGTTCGAAGTCTAAATTTGACATCCGTGGGGCAAGATAGCACGACTACCTTTGTACTCAATTATGACTTTTGAAGAACTAAAAATAACAAGGCAATTTTTGAACGCAATTGATGATTGCGGTTACTCTGCTCCTAGCCCAATTCAGGAAAAAGCAATTCCTAGAATTTCAGCTGGACAAGACGTTATTGGTATTGCCCAAACAGGAACAGGTAAAACTGCTGCATTCGCACTTCCTGTGCTTCAAAAAGTCAAGTATGCTCAAGATCTACCGCCTAGAGCGTTAGTACTTGTGCCTACTAAAGAGCTTGCAATGCAGGTATATGAAGTATTCATTACTCTAGCTAAATACACTGACATAAGGTGCATTGCTCTTTATGGTGGTGTGGGTCCTAAAACTCAACTTGAGAAACTTAGTAATGGTGTAGATATTATTATTGGCACACCAGGAAGATTCTTAGATCTCTATCTCAGAGGCGGCATTGTGACTAAGAAAATCAAGACTATGGTACTTGATGAATGTGACAGAATGATGGACATGGGATTCATGCCTCAGCTAAGAAACATTCTTGAAGTAATCCCAACAAAGCGACAAAACCTTTTATTCAGCGCAACATTCCCTGAAAGAGTTGAAAGGTTGTCAGAAGAATTTTTATTGTGGCCTACTAAAATTGAAGTCAGCCCTCAGGCTACTCCAGTGGCATCTGTAAAGCAATTAAAAACACCTGTACCTAACATCAGAACTAAACTCCACTTTGTATCATATTTACTTGAAGAAGTCTACAAAGAAGACAGAGCGTTAGTATTTGTGAGAACTAAGGAACAGGCAGAACAAATTTCTAAGTATCTGGAACGTACTATTTCTGGTGGAGTTAGAGGAATGCACAGCAATAAGGCCCAAAACACAAGACTTCACTCAATGTCGCTATTTAGAGAGGGAGCAATTAGAGTTCTTGTTAGCACTGATGTAGCCAGCAGAGGAATTGATGTGCCAGAAACCAAGGTTGTTATCAACTGCACAGTCCCAACTAACTCAGCTGACTATGTTCACAGAATTGGTAGGACTGGTAGAGCATTCAGGGAGGGTGTTGCTCACACGCTTTACGACCCAAGTGAAAAGATGTACCTAAGTGCTATTGAATCACATCTTCCAAGTAAAAACGAAATCATCGACTCTCCAATGCCAGATAGCATTCCTATTGAGGAAACACCACCTTGGGAAGCTAAGCAAATGGCTAAGGATATTGATTACCAAAAACGTAAAGCTGATCCTAATTACAAGGGAGCATTCCACGAAAAGAAGAGAAAGGAATCAGGCAAATCAGGTGACAGTAGACGCCGTAGGAAATAGCTTAAACACGTCTGCTTCCAAGACATAACCTTCTTCATAACACATGATTTCTAGTCATCCATCTACAAGGGATTCAAAATGAGTGATTTATTGAGGTGGTGTCTGAGTTTATAGACGTTAATTTGCATCATGATTATTGGAATAATAGGAGCTGGCGCAATGGGCTCAGGAATTGCTCAAGTAGCATCACAAGCTGGACACGAAGTGATTTTGTGTGACTTACACAACGAAGTACTAGAAAGCAGTAAAAACAAGCTTTCTAAGGTTATGACTAGGTTAGTTGAGAAAGAAAAGTTCACATCTGACCAAGCTGACCAAATCCAAAGCAGGATAACCAGAACTACCGACATAAACTCTCTCGCTGATTGTGGGCTAGTAGTTGAAGCTGTAGTTGAAAGCATGGAAGTAAAAAATGCTGTTTTCTCTCAACTTGAGAATATTGTTAGCGATGATGCGATTTTAGCTTCTAACACTTCTTCCCTTTCTATTACTTCTATATCCAAATCTTGTAGAGTAAGCGAAAGAGTTGTGGGGCTTCACTTTTTTAACCCTGCTCCTCTTATGCCATTAGTTGAAATTATTCCAGCATTACAAACAAAGGATGAAATACCTGCTACTCTTCTTAAACTAATGAAGGACTGGGGCAAGGCTCCAGTGATTGCAAAGGATACTCCTGGCTTTATTGTAAATAGAGTTGCAAGGCCTTTTTATAGTGAGGCATTACGCATACTTGACGAAGGATTAGCTGACGTTAACACTATTGACGAATCCCTGAAGGAAAAAGGCTTTAGAATGGGGCCGTTCGAGTTAATGGACTTAATTGGACACGATGTGAATTATGCTGTAACCGCCTCAGTATTTAAATCGTTTTACTACGACCCCCGTTTTAAGCCCAGCATCACGCAATTAAAGCTAGTAGAGGCTGATTGGCTTGGAAGAAAGTCAGGCAGAGGCTTCTACAAGTACGAAGAGGATGGTTCTAAATCATATTTCAAGGTGGAATCAGAGAACGATATACAGTATTCTATTGCTGAGAGAATTATTGCAATGCTTATTAATGAGGCAGCGGACGCAGTGTTTTGGAATATTGCATCTGTTGAAGATATAGACACTGCTATGACTAAGGGTGTTAATTACCCCAAGGGATTACTTCAATGGGCTGACGAATGGGGTGTAACTAAAGTCATCAACATCATTGACTCTCTAAAGCAACACTACGGAGATTCAAGATATAGAGTAAGTCCTATTTTAAGGGAAATGGCAAGATCTGGAAAGAAGTTCAGAAGCTAACTACAGCCTTGAAAGATGGCTGAATACATGAGTTAATTCACCACTTTCAGAGTGAACAATACCTCTTTCTTCTAGTCTATCAATTCTCACTTCACCAGAAGCGTGAATGATTTTATCGCGAGACATTAATATGCCAACATGGGTGATTTTACCCTCGTTATTTTTAAAAAAGGCCAAATCATTTACTGATCTATTACCCCACTCCACTTTAACACCTTGCACTGCTTGATCAAAAGCATCTCTATGGAGTGAATTCCCAGTGAGCCTAGCAGAGATTTGGGTTAAACCTGAGCAATCAATTCCGTGAACAGTCTTCCCACCCCATTGATATGGCGCACCTAAGAAAGCCATAGCAGCTTCAGAAATAGAATATGGAGTTTCTGTGTTTAACACTTCATCTGAAACATCAACTATTTCAATGTCAGCAAGTCGTTCCACATTGAATGATGAATCTATGTAAGCCCCAGCAGGTAGAAGTACTTCTTTGTCACCACATTTCCAAGTTGATATAGTAGGAATGAGAATAGTTCTAGTGAAGCCTGCATTCCATACATAAGGTCTGAAATGTCTTGGATCTACATATCCCTTGTAGCCATCATCTAATGATTTGACATAGATCCAGTTTCCCTTTGCTTCCTTATCAGAAGGGATCTCTGTGATTAGTTCTCCTGCAAGTATTTGAGAAACTTGTTCTGAACGATCGTTAGGCTCTGCTCTGAGTGGAACTTGGGACAGAGCACAAACTAAAATATTTAAATTACTATCGCTCATTTAGAATGATTATACTGCCTCAATAACAATTGCAGAAGCTCCTCCACCTCCATTGCAAATGCCCGCAGCACCAATCTTTCCTCCTCTTGCTTTTAGAGCGTGAGCAAGTGTTACAACAATTCTACTACCGCTAGAACCCAGAGGGTGCCCTAGTGCAACAGCTCCGCCGTTTACATTAACCTTTGATGCGTCTAAGCCTAATTCCATATTGTTTGCTAGACCAACTACAGAGAAGGCCTCATTTAGCTCCCATAAGTCTACATCACCCTTGCTAACCCCAGCTCTATCTAGAGCAATTGGAAGAGCTTTTGCTGGAGCAGTAGTAAACCATTCAGGTGCTTGAGCTGCGTCAGAAGCGCCTAAAATCTTAGCTATAGGAGTTAATCCGTATTTCTCAACTGCAGCTTCTGAAGCAAGAATAACAGCACTTGCACCATCGTTTAAAGTAGATGCATTTGCAGCTGTAACAGTACCTTCTTTATCAAAAGCAGGGCGTAAAGCAGGAATCTTCTCTATCTTCACTTTTGAGTACTCTTCATCTTTAGAGAATACAATATAATCACCTCTTCTTTGAGGAATCTCAACAGGCACAACTTCATTATCAAAAGCACCTGCATCCCATGCTGCAGCTGCTCTTTCATATGAAGTGATAGCAAAAGCGTCTTGGTCCTCTCTTGTGATTCCCTTCTCCTTAGCGCAAAGTTCAGCACAGTTACCCATGTGAACCTTATTGTACACATCAGTAAGTCCGTCTACTAGCATTCCGTCCTTAACTCTGATATCACCAAACTTACTTCCACGTCTACCGTCTAAATAATGAGGTACAAGAGACATGTTCTCCATACCACCAGCAACAACTAAATCTGCTTCACCTACTGCAATTGCATTTCTTCCAAGGTGTATAGCCTTCATTCCAGATGCGCAAACTTTATTCACCGTTGTAGCTGGAACGTTTTCAGATATGCCAGCACCGATAGCTGCCTGTCTTGCTGGAGCTTGGCCTTCACCTGCTTGCAATACATTTCCCATAAACACTTCATCAATATCGTTGGGGTTAACTCCAGATTGCTCTAGAGCTCCTTTGATTGCTGCCGAGCCTAATACTGTTGCAGGAACTGTGGAAAGTGATCCTAAGAAACTCCCCATAGGAGTTCTAGTAGCTGAAACTATGTAAACGTTTGTTGCCATTATTAATCTTTGTTTTGATTTCTATTTCTTTGTTTTTGAAGGTCTTTTTCCTCGAGAAGCATCGCCAAACCTCAAGTTTCCACCCCTTCTCTTACCAGGTTTGGGAGATTCACCTCCCTTCATTAAGTTTAAAAATTCCCTTGGAACCCTAGACTTAATCATAATTTCTTCGCCCTGCATACCTATTACTTCTAGAGCAAACAAGTGTATACCTTCTCGCTTTAGTGGATCTGGAGCAGTTTTACCCTTACCAATTATTATACACCCCTCTCTTCTTAGTGATGGCATAACTAGATGAACAGCCTCATAAGGTGCATCAACTTTTAAAAGAGTATGTTGCTGAGTTGCTCTCATAGTTCTATATGCTACGTCAACCTTTTCTCCATATTCTTCCCTACACTGCAAGAAGTCATCAGGTGGCAAATGGCCTTCAACAAGAATGTATATCCCTTGCCTAAATTCAGTCCACTCTTCTTGCAAGTATTTTCTCCACTTCCTGTTTTTCGCAATAAGACAGATCCCGCTTACGTCTTTTTCAATTTTATTGACAAAGTGCAAGTCCCTGTTTCGTGCTGATTGGGCTTCAAGCCAAACCTTCATTCTCGAATAAGTCGTACTCATTTGAGGCTTAGGAGAAGCTGTTACCCACCCTGCTGGCTTCACGTATGCAAGGAAGTTATCGTCCTCAAAAACAATCTCAAATGGCGACTTTTCAGAATGCTTGAATGATGATTTATTGTGATAGCTTTCGGGCGCCTTCTTGACAGTTTTTCTTCCTCTATCATGCTTCACTTCCATTCCAGGCTCAACAGGAGTAGAAGGAATTTTAACAACATTGCCATCTACCTTAACCGCACCATTTTTAATAGCTTTTCTAGCTTTAGTACGTGTAGAATAACCACCTTGAGCTGTTAAGGCATCAACGAGTGAACCGGCATTTTGAACCTCAAATCCTTCCATGCCGCCAAGGTACGATTAATCACTAGAAGAGGACATGGTATGATAGACGTTTTGAACGTCTTCATTTTCCTCCAATTTTTCTATGAGCTTCTCAACTTCTAAGGTTTGGGCTTCATTAAGTTCAGAAGTAGTTGTAGGAACTCTATCGAACCCAGACTCAAGTATCTCATGACCTGATGACTCTAGATGCTTTTGAAGCGAGCCAAACGACTCAAAAGAAGCTGTGATAATGATTTGGTCTTCATCTGCCTCAATCTCCTCCGCCCCAAAATCAATTAACTCTAATTCAAGCTCCTCTGGATTGATTCCTTCTCCTTTAATATTAAAGAAACACACTCGATTAAATAAGAACTCAACATTTCCAGTAGTTCCCAGGTTCCCACCATTGTGAGAGAAGTCACTCCTAATGCTCGCTACTGTTCTATTGTTGTTATCAGTTGTAGTTTCAACAAACACCGCAATTCCATGTGGACCATAACCTTCAAAAGTAACCTCCTTATAATCAGAAGTGTCTTTATCAGTTGCCTTTTTGATAGCTCTTGCGATGTTATCCTTAGGCATATTGGCCGCTTTACAATTTTGCAATACAGCTCTTAATCTAGAGTTAGACTCAGGGTCTGCATTACCGCCATCTCTAATTGCTACAATTATATCCTTGTTTAAGCGCGTGAAAATCTTAGACATTGCCGACCAACGCTTCATTTTCCTAGCCTTTCTAAATTCAAATGCTCTTCCCATGGTTAATCGTAATTGACGCGAATATCGTAATTATTCTGAACAGCTCGAACCGTGAAATGACAGAATCATTAACAAATCTCCAACTTCTGTGGCGCCGTTGTTATTTAGGTCAGTGGGACAATCGTCAGATCCCACACAAGTTCCAGAGTCTACATCCCAAATCGTACCCTCCCCACAAAGACATTCAAAGTCACATGAACCAATATCATATGTAGCTTCAGCATCGTAGTTACACGCTCCAGGATACGTACATCCCTCAACAACCGAATTTGAATTAGATCCACCAGAAGAATCACCCTCAGTTAATGTGATATGTTGATTCACCTCATATGGACCATCAAAAACCTCTGTTTCGCCACCTATCCAATGAACAGTAATTGATTCAATGTGGCTAGCGTTTTCTAAGCCAAAATGTTGCCAGAAGGAGTTTTGGCCTAAATAATTCTCACCTGCTATCACATGATCAACCTTCTCTTTAGAAGTTCCAAAATTATCAGAGTAACTAACCTCAATTCTAGCTCCAATCCCCATGCTGTTAGTCTCCGTACCCTCCAGCTTAATCTTAGCCCACTTGTTATTTGTAGGCGTTCCCCTCAACATAGAAGCATAAATGCCTAACCTATGAGAAACCAAATCAGGCGAACCATCATTATTGTAATCACCTTGAGCTACAGCAAAGGTGTGCTGAGGCCAGTCTGGCACATCTTCATATCCGTTACTAAAAGGCGATATTCCATCATTCACATAAAGTGAATTGGTCACCTGAGGAAAAGTCTCATTGATAGCTGGATAGTCTGAATAAACAGTAATACCAGAGGCTACATATAAATCGTTTTCAGAATCATTGTCGTAATCAATCCAATCAGCAGCCCAACACAATTCATATTCACCAACCCCATAACTCATTGTCACATCTGAGAAAGCCTCCATAGGGTCAAACAGATGGTTTTCGAGAAGTACATTTCCATCATAACCATTTGTAACATAAAGGTCCATATCACCATCTCCATCCATATCACCAAACGAAGAACTCATTGCATATAGCCCCAAATCTAAACCTAATGATTGAGCCATATCAGTAAAAGTTCCATCGCCATTATTAATGTAAAAGGCATTGTACATCTCTACTCTGTCATTAATAACGTGTAAATCTAACCATCCGTCATGATTTATATCAATAAAAGTAGATTGGAAACTTTGCTGGAAATTATTTCCAACTCCAGCAATAGCAGTTGTTTCTGTGAAAGTTCCATCTCCATTATTCATATATAGCTCGTTCTCAACAGCGTCTATCCAAGTGTGATAATTACAGATGTACAGATCCACAAACCCATCGTTATTGTAATCACCTACAGATATACCATAAGATCTGGTAGACATACTCAAACTTATTCCACAAGAATTAGAAATGTCAACCATAACTCCATTTACATTTTCCCACATTCTATTTGAGCTTAATCTATTTGTGACAATTAAGTCCAAATCATGGTCGTTGTCAATATCAAGCCAAACTATCCCCTTTGATTCAGCCTCTCCATTGCTAATACCTAAATCTATTTCTTCAAAACCTTCACCATTACCAATGAAGAATTTCAGCTCGCCTGTATGATGACCAAATGACAAATCGTCAAACCCATCATCATTAAAGTCAGCAAAACTGACTCCAGACCCAAGAAACCCTCCTATATGATTGGTAACCAGGCTCATAGAGTTACTTACATCAACTAGTTGTGAAAATGAACTTTCAACACAACAAAATAACAAACAAGATAAAACAGAGCTCTTGAAAAGAGCTCTTAGAAAGAGCGTGGATTGATCAGGCTTAAATCGAATCACTTTACAATTTACAAATTCTTCTTTTAGAATTCATTATCTTTTCAGTCTAATTGAAGCTTATGAGTAAATTTTATTCACTTTTTACTTTTGTCATAACCTTTTTTTTAGCAACACAATTCTCTGTTGCTCAGTGTGATAACTGTATACCGGACACAAACTGCTCTTCACCTGATGGAATGCCTGTTCTATGTCCAGAGCAATTGCCTGATGCTACTACTGGCATTTACTACTCAAATACTGCAACATTTTTTATGCCGCAAAGCCTCATTGATGCTGGTACTGGTATAGAAGCATCTTTAATATCAGTGACACTTGCTAGCTTAACTGGAGTTCCATTAGGCCTTGAAATTGTTCCAGACAATCCAGACGGGGTTTATTATCCATCTAGTGGAGAGGAATATGGATGTGTTACAATTTGTGGGACACCATTAGTCGCTGGTGAGTATTCCGTTGAATTAACTGTTGCGGTACTTGTGTCTGCTTTTGGATTTGAACAAACAGTTAATGAGAGTTTTTCACTTCCATTTACTGTTACACAAGGTGAACAAACAAATGGATCCTTCTCTTCTTCTGCCCTATCCGGTTGCGTACCATTAGAGGTCCAACTAGAAAACACAATTACTGGACCTGGTACTACATATGTTTGGGATTTAGGTGGATATGGTACTGGAATGGAACTAAATATGAGTTTAACTACAGACAATTATGGGACTGAGACAACTTGGAGCATTATTGATGAAAATGGAACTTTAGTAGCAGGTGGTGGACCATATAGCAATGCCCAAAACAACTACACCGCTAACGCTTGTGTTGGAAATGGTTGCTATACTTTAAATGTATACGACAGCTATGGGGACGGTATGCAATATGGTGATGTTATAGGGAATTATATATTAACTGATTCACAGGGTAATACATTAGCTGAAATTACACCTGGTGGAAACTTTGGAGCTCATGCTGAACATGCTTTCTGCATTTATTTTGACCAACCAAGTGGATGTACTCCAACCTCCTCAAATCCTTCTGTCATTTTTGACACCCCTGGAGTTTATCAAGTAGGGTTAACTACAACTGTAACTCAACTAGTAATGACTGGGCTAAACATAACGTCTCTTAGTGGAGGATGGAGTGGTGATGTTGAAGAGCTTTTTTGGGGAAACCCAGATCCATATTTTAATATTTCTGGAGGTGATCTAGACTTTACTTCTAGCTCTTATGCTGAAAACGAAACTCCAAATTTTACTGGGTTAAACATTCCTCTTGCATACGGGACTGAATACTTTGTTGGATTTTTCGACGAAGATGAGGTTACCAATGATGATTATTTAGGTTCAGCAAACTTTATTGCTTCGGCTCCTGGTGAATATATGATCAATGGTGGTGGAAATACAGCAATTATTACAATAACAGAAACAACTGCAGCAATCTTTGAAGACACTGAATCTATAGTTGTATATGGGAATATCGACGCTTACTTAGATTTAGATGGAGATGGTTTTGGAGATGGTAACTACCCAGTTGATGGATGTGATGAAACTCTCGAATCATCTGTAGCATTCAATGGTGAGGACTGTAATGATAGTGATGCTAGTATTTACCCTGGAGCTATAGGAACTTTCTTAGGAATAGATAATGATTGTAATGAAGTTGTAGAAGATGATGAAGAACTCGCAATTGAAGGTTGCATGATAGAAGATGCGTGTAACTATAACCCAGAAGCAAACGTTGAAAATGATAGTTGTGAGTTCGAAAGTTGTCTTGGATGCACTGACCCCCTTGCAACTAACTATGACCCGACAGCTTTAATAAATAATCAAAATTGTTTGTATGCATATTGCTTTGGCGATTTTAACAATGACGGGGCAATTACTGTATCTGACCTTTTAATTCTTCTTGCTGCATTTGGATGCTCCGAAGATTGCTCCACAGATCTTAGTGGAGACGATATTGTAAGCGTAGCAGATTTATTAGAAATCCTAGCTGTTTATGGAACACTATGCGAATAAAATTAAAACGTATAAAATTTATAATATGAAACAAATAATTACTGCTATTCTTGCATTGTTTTCAGTTACACTTGCTCAATCACAATGTATCTCAGATTTTGATTTTGGAGATCAAGCATTTGGGATTTCACCAGATTTCACCAGTGATGAGAGCTTGAGTGATGGTGTTGTTAATGAAGAATACTATGATGTAATTCATATGCTGATTCCTCAATATGCCATAGAAGTTGATTCAACATTACCGCTTCCTGCTGAAGTGGAATTAGATTCCATTGAGTTACTCGGAATTGTGTTAACTAATATTGAAACTAACATGTCTTATTCGCCGAATGAAATTGGTCTAGATGTAATATGTAATAACAATGGAGATTCGAATAACGAATGTAGCTTCTTAGGTAATAACCAGTATTGTGCATCAATTGAAGGTACTCCTACAATAGCTGGTCAATATGATTGTACAATCACGATTAATGGATGGGTTACAGTTTTGGGGTTTCCTTTTGGTCAACCAGCTGACTTTGAAGGCATAACATTATTTATTGATGAAGGAGATAATGATTATGGATGTACTGATCAAAACGCATGTAATTATAGTAGTACCGCAATTTTTGATGATGGGAGTTGTGAATATGAAAGCTGCTATGGATGTACAGATGTTTTAGCAAATAATTATGATTCAGATGCAGTATATAATGATGAATCATGTTGCTATCTAGTGATTGACTCTGAAGCGAATTTTCCTCTGTGTAATGGTGATCTAGGAACCGTCAACGTATTTCCAATAGAGATTTCTCCTGAAGCAGATTTGATATACTATCTAGAATCAGGGCAATCAAATAACACTGGTGTATTTGAGGTTTTGGCTGGTATTTATACTATAACAGCTGAAATGATGACTGATTCAATTGATTCTGATGCGTGTTCATCTACTATTGATGTAATTATTGCTGAACCGGACTTCTTATATCTTACAGCATCAGCTACAGAAGCATCAGCATTGGGACTAGGAGTTGGAACAGCTTCAACAACAGGAGGCACAGGTGAAGTCACTATAGAATGGATGGATAATCAAATGAACCCTGTTGACCCTATGGCTCTTGCTGCTGGAACTTATCAAGTTAGTGCAACTGACGAAAATGGATGTACTAATTACGTAACTGTAGAAGTAATCTGGAATAGTATCTATGAAATTTTCAACTCTGATATTTCAGTTTACCCAAATCCAACAACTAACAATATAACTATTTCATTTGAAGGCTCTGAAGCAATAGTAGATATTTCAATTTTAGATAGTATTGGTCGTGAAGTAATGAGATTAAACTTATTAAATCTGTCATCAAATCCATCAATTAGCTTAAGTCATTTAGAATCTGGATCGTATTCAATGGTAATTACCTCTAACAACAAACGTGTAGTTAAAAGGATACAATTAGTCAAATAAATTGACAATAAGTAAATATCAACATGAAATCTATATCAAGAATCATATTTGCATGTGCTGTAATATTTCTAACAATCAGCATTTCGAATTCTCAATGTAGCACGACTGTAAGTTTTGACACTTGGCTAACAGGTGGCCAGAGTACTAACTCTAATGAAGAATTAAGTGGTACTGTAACATCTGTTACATTCCAACTAGACTTTTACGGGCCTGGTGGCGAATGGCCTGCAGATATGATTGTTGTTATTTACTCCCCTAATGGTAACTGCATCGGAGGTGAGGGTTATAACATTAACCCTCCATCTAACTGTTACGACATCAACTTCCCTCCTAACTGGACTACAACAGCCAACGGATACTACACGTACACGATGTATCTACCGGATAATTATCTAAGTGGAGATGGAACTTGGTACTTCACAGTCCAAAACGGCTGGACTTCTGGGAGCAACACCAACTACGATCTCGACATAATACTCAATGGAATTTGTGATCAAGGTGGCTGTACAAACCCATGGGCCTGCAATTACGATCCAGACGCTGCATTCTCCGACAACAGCCTTTGCATCTACCCTGACTTTGGATATGATTGTGATGGAAATTGCATAGCTGATGCTGACGGTGATGGCATTTGTGATATGTTTGAAATTCCAGGTTGTTCAGACTTTTTTGCCTGTAACTACTCAGTAACGGCAACGGATGATGACGGATCTTGCTTCTATGCAGAAATAGACGAAGATTGTAGTGGAAATAGCCTACTACCGACATTTAACAATGCTCCTGACGATTTAAGCGTTAGCTGCTCAACTGTACCTACCCCCACTACTGTCTACGCTACTATATCTCCATTCGCTTCTGAGTTTGAAGAAAATCATAACCCTGATGGAAACTGTTATGCAACTATATGGACTGTAGATGTTCAAATGACAGAGGAATTAGTAGAAGGGTCTTGCCCAGGTAATTACGAACTAATTAGACATTACACCGGAGTTGATTGTATGGGTCGTACTTGTGAGCATTCTCAAGTTATAAGTGTTCTTGACAACACACCTCCTATTTTCACTTCAGGTTTGGAAGCCCAAACAACCACATGCCCTCTTCTCACCACATTTGATAATGCGCTAGTTAATGATGCTTGCAGCGAACCTGTTAACCTTGTAATTGGTGAAGAAGAAATTCTTCCTGGTACATGTGATGGGGAATACACTTTATACAGACTAGTAACAGCTACCGATGCTTGTGGAAACACTGCAACTGCAGAGCAGTCTATCATTGTTATTGATGAAACAGCGCCAGTTTGGACTGAATTAATTCCTGAGCAAATTATCTCTGACGAGATTGAAACCGGAGACTTTGGAACACCTCAAGCAGAAGACCTCTGTACTGGAACTACAGTTAGCGTGACTTCAGAAATTGGCCCAGGCGTTTGCCCTCTAGCAATAGAACTTACAAGAACATTTGTTGCTACCGACGACTGCGGAAATGAAAGTGTTCCATTTGTGCAAGTGATAAACGAAACTACTGATCTTTTCTCACAGGTTACATCAACTAATAGCGCTTCATGTTCAAACTCAAGTGATGGATCTGTTATAATTGAAACTTCAGGTGGCGTTCATCCTTACGACGTGGATTGGGGTAACTTAGATTCTGACAACCTTTCAGCTGGTGATTATGAAGTAACCGTATCAGATGACAACTTATGTTCAACTGTCTTAACATTTACAATTAACGCTCCTCCTGCTCTACAACTTAGTCTTGAGTCAACACCTCCAGAGTGCACTGTACCTAACTCTGGCACAATTACCGCTACTGCAGCTGGCGGTACTGGCGAACTTGACATTGACTTCGGAAACATAGACAATCTTGCTGTTGAGGCTGGAGACTATACTGTTATCGTAACTGATGAAAACGGTTGCACAATTAGTGATGACATAACTATAGCCCCTGCGATAATTCCTATTGAAGGCGATCTAGATGGAGAGACCGAAGTAATGTTAGGCGATTCATCTGTATACGAGTACGAGTTCACAACTGGCTCTACATACGAATGGACATTTTTAGGTGCTGACTCACTTGTAGTATCAGACATATTTGCCATATCGCTTCTTTGGTCTACACAGGGCGAAGGCTATGTTTGTGTGCAAGAGACAAATTCTTCAGGTTGT
>NZRP01000057.1 GCA_002693775.1 Crocinitomicaceae bacterium
TGGGGCCGTGTAGGTCATCCAGAGGAGTTAGTTGAACTAGATCAAAAAATTAACGTTGTAATCCTTGATTTTGATGATGATAAGCGTCGTATCGCTCTAGGTATGAAGCAGCTTACTTCTCATCCATGGGATGCACTTACTGAAGAGTACGCCGAGGGCTCTAAGGTTAAGGGTAAAGTTGTTGTTATGGCTGACTACGGTGCATTCATCGAGATTGCTCCTGGTGTTGAAGGTCTATTACACGTTAGCGAGATGTCTTGGTCTCAACACCTACGCAGTGCTCAAGACTTCCTTAAGGTTGGTGATGAAATCGAATGTGTTCTTCTTAGCATTGACAGGGAGGAAAGGAAGATGTCACTTGGTCTTAAGCAGCTAACTAACGATCCCTGGGCTGATATTGAAGCTCGTTACCCGCTTGAGTCTAAGCAGAAGGGTAAGGTTCGCAACTTCACAAACTTTGGTCTATTTGTAGAGCTTGAAGAAGGTATTGACGGTCTTGTACACATCAGCGATCTAAGCTGGTCTAAGAAGATTAAGCACCCATCTGAGTTCTGCAACGTAGGTGATGAAATCGAAGTCGTAGTAATGGAACTTGATAAGGAGAACCGTAGAATGAGCCTAGGTCATAAGCAGATCGAAGAAAACCCATGGGAGGTATTCGAAACTGTATTTGCTGTAGGATCTTCTCACAACGCTACAGTAGTTAAGATTGAAGGATCGAATGCTGTTGTCGCTCTTCCATACGGACTAGAGGGTACCTGTCATACCAAGCACCTTAATAAGGTTGATGGCGAAGCTTTAAAAGTTGACGAAGCAGCTGATTTCGTAGTCCTTGAATTCAATAGAAACGCAAAGAGAATCACTGTAAGTCACCTTCGTACTCACGAGGAGGGACCAGCGAAGAAAGAGCGTAAGCCTAAGGCTGGAGGTTCTAAGTCAGGTGGAAGTAATCGTATGATGGATGAAATAAATTCGTCTACTGAGAAAAACACTCTTGGAGATCTTGGAGTTCTTTCACAGCTTAAAGAATCTATGGAGTCAGTACCAGCTAATGAAGTTCCTGCTACTGAAGATGTTGTAGAGGCAAAGGCTGAAAAGAAGCCATCAAAGAAGACTGCGGCTAAGAAAGCTCCATCAAAGAAGGCTGCGGCTAAGAAAACAACTGCTAAGAAAGCTAAAGCTGATAAAGCTGAAGAATAATTAGCTTTTGAAAAATAAATTAAAAGGGAGGCTTCGGCCTCCCTTTTTCTTGTTACTATCTTTGCACTTATGGATTCTCAAGTCCTAATTAACGAGGAACAATTCGCCCTCATACTTGATAGGCTCGCGCACCAACTGCTCGAGCATCACGACTTTTCTGAAACTGACCTAGTTGGATTGCAGCCAAGAGGTACTCGTGTAGCAGAAAGATTAGCTAAAAGATTATCGCAACTTCTTGATGGAAAAGAGGTAAGATGCGGGGCATTAGATGTGACTTTTCACAGAGACGATTTAAGAAGAAGAGAAAAACCCATTGCACCTCAAGAGAACATAATGGAGTTCTTAGTTGAGGGAAGAAAGGTTATTTTAGTTGACGATGTTCTGTTTACTGGAAGAACAATTAGAGCAGGCCTAGACGCTCTTCTTTCATACGGGAGACCCAATAAGGTAGAACTTGCTGTTCTAGTTGATAGAAGGTTTACAAGAGAACTACCTATTGAGCCAACTTACATTGGCACACAAATCGATAGTATTTCAGACCAACACGTTGTAGTTGAGTGGGCTGAAGAAAATTCATCAGACCGAGTAATCCTATTTAATTCTAAACCTGAATGAACGATCTCTCAATAAAGCACCTACTTGGAATCAAGGGCATGACCCGTGACGATATTGAGACCATTTTCAGTACTGCTGCTGAATTCAAGGAGGTGTTGAATAGACCCATTAAAAAGGTGCCATCGCTTAGAGATATAACTGTAGCGAATCTATTCTTTGAGAATTCTACAAGAACTAGGCTGAGCTTTGAGCTAGCCCAAAAGAGATTGTCAGCAGACGTTGTCAATTTCTCTGCTGCAAGTTCGTCAGTTAAGAAAGGAGAAACCCTTGTCGACACTGTCAGTAACATTATTGCTATGAAGGTGGATATGGTTGTGATGAGACATCCACACCCTGGAGCACCTCACTTCCTTGCAAATAAGGTGAATACCACAATTGTTAATGCTGGTGATGGTACGCATGAGCATCCAACTCAAGCTATTTTAGACAGCTTCAGTATTAGAGAAAAGCTGGGTAACGACCTAGAAGGAAAGAAAGTTGCAATTGTTGGTGACATTAAACATTCTAGAGTTGCATTATCAAACATACTTGCTCTCAAACTTCAGGGTGCAACAGTAAGAGTTTGTGGTCCAGCTACCCTAATTCCTAAACATATAGAGAGCTTAGGTGTTGAAGTAAGTCACGATTTAGACGAAACATTAGCATGGGCGGACGTTGCAAATATGTTAAGGATTCAACTTGAGAGACAAGGGGATAAAGACGCTATTAGGTTCTTTCCATCAATTAGGGAGTATACGATGAACTTTGGCCTAACACAAGAGAGATTGAATAGACTAGATAAAGAGCTTGTAATTTTACACCCAGGTCCAATTAATAGGGGGGTGGAGATTTCGAGTGAGATTGCAGATAGTGACCACGCAATAATTCTTGATCAAGTGGAGAATGGAGTTGCCTCAAGAATGTCAATTATGTACTTGTTAGCTGGAAGATAAATGGCATTATCAGTTGATTTTCTTGAAGCGATTTCAATTTTGACAACTCCCGCTGATTTGAGTTGCANAGAAATTTCTGAATTGTTTAAATCTCNGGNCTTTCCCAAGGAGGGACATGAAAANGTAATTATAGACTTNTCTTNAACTGANTCNNTAGAAGGTGCTNAATTGCTTAAAAATATTCAATATNTACAAGACNAGAGAGANAAGTCACTTTTGTTTTGTGGTGTTAAAAAGNAAATGCTTAACCTTTTAAATGAGGNATTTGGTGAGGATTTCTTTAATATTGTCCCTACTCGTGATGAAGCCGTGGATATGATATTCTTGGAAGAACAAGAACGAGAACTGTTTAAGTAAAAAAATAATTAACATGAATAAATTTTACTCATTATTTCTTACCTGCCTAGCATTAGGAGGTGTTTCATTTGGTCAGTGTGTCATTAACTACGATTTTGGTGACGCTGGATTTGGAGTTAGTCCAGACACACAACTTGGCGAAACTTTTGACAATGCAGAAGTAGGTATTAACTACTACGATATTCTTCATGTTTTAGTACCTGAGTTTGCTTCGGATGTTGATCCAATATACCCCCCAACACTTCCAATTGATTCACTTACAGTAATCTCTATAACAGTTCAAGATACCGTGACATGGGAAGAATATCCGCTTGAATATTTAGGGTTAAATTATGTTTGTAATAACAATGGTGATAGTGAGGATGACTGTACATTTTTGGGTGGCGAACAATACTGCGCATCTATCGAAGGAGTTCCAACGACTTCAGGAGTCTTTCAACTAAATCTTCATATTGAGGGACATATTTTTATTTGGGAGTATACCGCTGTGCCTCTAACATTTTCAAACTTTTTAATAAATATCCATTGCAACTTAATTGAAGAGCCCGCAATTACCCATGTGAATGGTGATGTAGGAAGTCTAGGAAGTATTGATATTACTCCTCTGGACGGAATTGATGTAATTAGCTATGAATGGTACAATGAAGATGGAGTACTAATATCTACAGATCAAGATGTAAATAACTTAGAGGTAGGAGTATACGATGTTTTTGTAGAGACATCTGAATGCACTAGCCACTTTGAAAATATCGAAATCGTTGATGAAAGTGTTGATTGTACTCTGAGCGCATCTTACGTGGTTACAGATGAGATTCCTGGAGTTGCATTAGGATCCGTTGATTTGACTGTTACTGGTGCAAACGGAACGCCTTCATTCCTTTGGACTGATGCAGATGGTATACCTGTTAGTACAGATGAAGACCTATTGAATGTATCTGCTGGTCACTTTATGGTTAATATTACTGATGAAGATGGTTGTGAGTTTTCATTCTCTAACATCTTTGTAGAAGTGAACACTATAGATGATGTTGAATTATCCCAGATTACTCTTTCACCAAACCCAGCTAACAACACATTAAATATCTCTTTAAACCACGACTTACAGTCATCTATTGAAGTGCTAGATGTAAGAGGTAGAATTGTACATTCAGGAACAATTCTTAAGAATGACAACCTAAATGTAAGCGGGTGGGAGCAAGGGGTTTATTTTATAACTATTTCTAATGACGTTAGTAAAACAACTTCACGAGTCCTGATTGAGCGCTAAGTGAGGAAGTTTGAACTTACAATATTGGGGTGTGGCGCCGCAGCGCCTACCCCTTATTTTTTGACAACATCTCAGCTGGTCAATATTCATGGTCAGCTTATACTGATTGATTGTGGTGAAGGGACACAGTTAACATTAAGACAAACAAAAGCTAAGTTTCAAAAGATCAACATAATCTTAATCAGTCACATGCATGCAGATCACACTATGGGATTACCAGGGTTAATTGCTACCATGAGCCTTTTAGGAAGACGTACTTCGCTTAATATTTGGGGCCCTAAGGAGCTTGAAGAGTTTGTCAGGAGAACTTGGTATTTAACTGGCACACATGTGGATTTCGAAGTGAAGTTTCATGTTAATAGTTCTATTGGACCTAATGTTGTAGTCGATTCTGAATCTTTTATGATAACTTCTTTTCCGACAAAGCACAGAGTACCAACTTGTGGGTTTGTCATTGAAGAAAAGGAGGGAGTATTAAGCTTAAAAGGTCATGCTAGAAAGGATTACAACCTTAGTCATTTGGATATCCAAATCCTAAAAAGAGGAGAGGATATAGTTAAAAAAGGAGAGGTTATACCAAATATGTTTTGCATGGAGAAGCCTCCAAAATGTAGAAAATATGCTTTTGCAGCTGACACTGCTTTTTCTCCTAAAGTAGTAGAAGCAGTCAAGGGCTGTAATCTTCTTTATCATGAGGCTACATTTGAAACTAAGGATTTAGATATTGCTAAAAAGACCCTGCATAGCACTTCCTCAGACGCAGCACGAGTAGCAAAAGATGCTGGAGTGAATCAATTACTAATTGGTCATTTTTCAAATAGGTACAGAGATTTAAGCCAGCTATTTCTGGAAGCAACAGAAGTATTTACAAATACTTCTATTGCAAAGGAAAATAAAACTTATTTGATAGAGTAATTGTCCTAAATTTGCTATCTAGAATCATTCCAGATAGTGAAAGCTAAAACAATCATCATAGCAGATAGTAGCACAATCGGTAAAATTGGGCTTAATTCAGTTATCAGTGGAATGAGTAATGTAGAGGTAGTAGGAGAGGTTGAGAACTCTCATGAACTGTTAAATCTGATAAAAGATAAAGCACCAGATTTAGTGGTTATCGATTTTTTAAGTGAAGGTTTTGATATTGATGTAATAGTAAAGATCAAAAGAGATTTTATTAGGACTAAGATTCTAGCAGTAACTCCTATGCAGAGTAGTAACACCTTTATTCATGCTATGAAAGCTGGTGTTGATAGCTATATCAAGAAAAGTTGTGATTTAGAAGAAATAACTGACGCAATTAAGTCTACATCTAAGGGTACTAGTTTCTTTTGCGGTAAAATTTTAGAAGAGATCAGGAAAGCTTCAATCAAAGTTGATGATTTGAATAATGTATCAGAGATTCCTTGCGACGCAATTGAGTTAAGTAAAAGAGAAAAGGAGGTGCTTTATTTGATTGCTGAAGGAAACACAAATACGGAAATAGCTAGTATTCTGTTTTTATCGTCTCATACTGTGACAACTCACAGAAAAAACATCATGATAAAACTTGGTGTTAAGAACACCGCAGGCATTGTCATGTATGCTGTTAAATCAGGTCTTGTAAGCCCCAACAAATTCCTTTTCCAGGCGTCATAAACGCTTCAATTCAAAGAGGTTTAGCATTGTTTTGAAATTTCATTTGCAAAGACCCTATGAAATTCACGACCTTTGCACCCTGGTACACTACCTATTAGCATGATTAGAATGGACACTTCTTTCGACGTTAGGCTTTGTGAAAACTCAGCAATCAACCAAGTTGATTTTAACAATATTGCATTTGGAAAGGTGTTCTCTGATCACGTATTCGTGATGGATTATCTTGATGGTGAGTGGCAGAAGGGTAGTATTGAGCCTTATGGCCCAATGTCAATGAGCCCTGCAAGCATGGTATTCCACTATGGCCAAGCAATTTTTGAAGGCATGAAGGCTTATCGCCAGCAAGACGGTAATGCTAGTCTGTTTAGACCTGGAGACAACATTAAGAGATTTAACCTAAGTGCAGTTCGAATGAGTATGCCTGAGGTTCCTGCTGACATTTTCATGCAGGCATTAGTTGAACTTGTTGGAATAGATAATCAATGGGTCCCTTCAAAAGATGATGCTTCGCTTTACATCAGGCCATTCATGTTCGCTACAGATAGCCACGTTGGTGTAAGAGCTAGTCATTCTTACAGATTTATGATTTTCACTTGTCCAGTTGGAGCTTATTACTCTAAAGCTGTTAGAGTGAAGGTGGAAACTGAATACACTAGAGCTGCAATGGGAGGAACTGGAGCTGCTAAAGCTGCAGGTAACTACGCTGGATCACTATACCCAACTAAACTAGCTGGAGAACAAGGCTATGACCAGCTTCTTTGGACTGACGCATCTTCTCATAAATTTATTGAAGAGTGTGGTACTATGAATGCTGCATTTGTTGTTGCTGGCAAATTATTAGTGCCAGCAACTAGTGATACGATTCTAGATGGAGTGACTAGAAAATCTGCTATTCAACTTGCAAAAGATCTTGGAATTACAGTGGAGGAGAGAGCAATATCTGTTTTGGAATTAGAAGAAGCTGCTAAAGCAGGAACATTAACTGAGGCTTTTGGTCTTGGAACTGCAGCAACTGTTTCTGTAATGTGTACAATCGGATTTAAAAATTGTGACTTCGATTTACCATCTTTTGATACATGGACTGTTGCTCCACAGATTAAGACTACTCTTGAAAATTTAAGAAGAGGTTACTCTGAAGATCCTTACGGCTGGAATATCCCGGTTTAATTTTATCTTTTCAAATGGAGACTATTGTACTAGGTGGAGGTTGTTTTTGGTGTGTTGAAGCAGTATTCTCAAATCTTAAAGGAGTAAAGTCAATTAAGCCAGGTTATTCAGGAGGAAATATCTCAAATCCAACTTATCGAGAAGTTTGTAGTGGCAGAACTGGTCATGCAGAGATAGTGATAATTGAATATTCTCCTAAAACTATTGAGTTAAATGTACTTCTTGCTGTGTTTTTTGCTACACATGATCCTACAACTTTAAATAGACAAGGGGGAGATATTGGCACTCAATACAGATCAGTGATTTTCACTTCAGATGATGCTCAAGCTGAGATTGCTAAACGAGCAATTGAATTAGCTAATGATGATTACTCAGATGATATTGTGACAACAGTTGAGCCACTAGGAGAAGTCTTTATCGCTGAAGACTATCATCACAACTACTTTGCTGAAAACAAAGAGACGCCATACTGCAATGCAGTAATAGCTCCTAAAATTGCTAATTTGAAAAAGAAGTTCTCTGGACTAATCTAGAGCTTCGAGTTTCTCAATTTCACTATCGCACATATTTATAATCTGTGTTCTAGCCATAGGGCTGATTTTGTCGTCAAGTTTTGCCTTCTTCTTTAAGAAACGGAACATTGCAGACTTCTTGATTTCATAGGTTACATATACAGAGTATTTGCCATCATCTAGAAGGAATTTTTTTTCTCCTAACTTTCTCAGATCTCCAATTGTTGTGTTTGTAATCTCTCTTGCAAGAGTTTCAAATCTTTCAATAGCTTGATCAACATGTTCACCTTGCACATCCTGGGCATAAGCGTCTGTTACTACTTGAATTGTTGTCGTTACTTGTTGAGCCAAATCCTTCTTGGCCTCAATGTCAGCTTTAGATGACGCTACTGCATCACGGGTGCTAACGCCATTGCCAGTAGACCTAAAATATTTAGCGTTTGAAGTGTACTTTTTACCTGAAAAAGGTTCTTTGACTTTTGTCCCAACTAAAGCGGAACAGCCAGATATTAAAAGAAGCAATGCTGATAAAAAAGAAAGTGAGAAAAATTTCATAATACAATTTTACGAAAAATAAGCAGTAACCGTGCCATATAAAATTAGCCGTGTAACTTTGCAGTAGTGAAATGGAAGGAGAACATAAGCAGATTTGTCCTTAGGAGATATAAGGATAACCAAAGAGAGAGGCAGGGCTGCAATTTGCGAAATGCAGAAAGTGTAGGACTTATTTATCTTGACAGAGACCATAGATTTTACAGGCAAATAAAGGATATAGCTAAGCATTTGCACGAAGAATTAGGTGTAAAAACTGTTGCTATACTTTCATATGTCCCATTTGACTCAAAAAAAACTCCAGGCTATTTAGTTAAAAAGCTAAATAGCGGCTATTTCTGTAAATCAGATCTTAATTGGTATGGCAAGCCAGTAAAAGAAATAAATTCATTTATAGAAGAGGAATTCGATATTTTGTTTGACTTAGAACTTGAACCCATTCTTCCTCTGAAGTACATTTTAAAAAAGTCAATGGCTCGCATGAAAGTTGGTCCAGAGCAAAAGGAGTGGGACACGCAAGATTACGATGTTACAATTTGTAGAATTGAACATAATCCTGAGGATGGAGAGGAGGTTGTTGATCAAATGCTTGTTTGGCAAGAGCAAACAGAAAGAACTTTTAAATTCATATCAGAAGTAAATATTAAATAAATGATTAATCTAAACGGATTAGGTGTTGCAATGGTGACACCATTTAATGAGAACGGGGCGGTAGATTATCCAGCACTTCAAAGGAATACAGAGCATTTGATCAAGTCAGATGTAGACTTTTTAGTTGCTCTAGGCACAACAGCTGAGACTCCAACTCTTTCATTAAAAGAACAAAGAAGTGTGTTAGATTTCATAATTGAGCTGAATAACAAAAGACTTCCTATTGTTGTGGGCCTAGCTAGCAATAATACTAAAGATCTATGTGATAGAATTTCTGAGTTTGATTTTAAGGGAGTTGATGCTATTTTAAGTGCGTCTCCAAATTACAATAAGCCAAGTCAGGCAGGAATAATTAAGCACTTCAACATGGTGGCAGACGTGTCCCCTAAACCTGTTATTCTATATAATGTGCCATCTAGAACAGGTAGTAATATGACAGCTGCGACTTCGCTTGAACTAGCTAATCACAAGAACATTATAGCGATTAAAGAAGCTAGTGGAGATTTAGGCCAGGTAGATGAGATTCTTAGGAATAAGCCAGAGGGATTTAGTGTTTTCTCTGGTGATGATTCACTAACACTTGCAATGATAGGTTCAGGTGCTGATGGGGTTATTTCGGTTATTGGAAATGCTCTTCCTAAAAGGTTTGGCACAATGGTTCATCAGGCGCTTTTTGGGCAAATTATTGAAGCCAGAGATATACACCACAAATTAAGCCCAATTATTGACTCGATTTTTGCAGAGGGTAATCCCACAGGAATCAAGTCAGTTATGGATATAATGGGGCTTTGTAGTAAATCTGTAAGAATGCCTTTAGTACCAGCGACAAAGTCGTTGAGAGATAGGCAATACTCTAATCTAGCAGATTTAGATGTAGAAATTGCTTAAAGCAATTCCTTGGTTTTAGTTACAATTTCGTTAGCCGTAAGTCCGTACTTCTCCATTAATTGAGCTGGCTTCCCGCTTTCGCCAAAACTGTCATTCACACCTACCATTCTCATAGGAGTAGGAAGGCTCTCAGATAGTACCTGAGCTACGCTACTTCCTAAACCACCGATTAGTTGGTGCTCTTCTGCGGTAACTACCTTTCTAGTTTTAGAAGCACTTTCAATAATAGTCTTCTTGTCAAGAGGTTTAATTGTATGCATGTTTATTACTTCAGCATTTACACCCTCTTCTTCAAGTGTTTTAGCAGATTGCAGTGCTTCCCAGACAAGATGGCCAGTAGCAATGATTGTAACGTCTGTTCCTTTTTTAAGGACATCTGCTTTTCCTATCT
>NZRP01000058.1 GCA_002693775.1 Crocinitomicaceae bacterium
ACTCAGAGAGAAGCTATGGCATGTTGTTGATTCAGAATTCATTCATATGACATACACAGAGGTTATTGATACTCTTATTAGATCAAAACCTTACAAGAAAAAGAAATTTAAATTCCCTGTTGAGTGGGGAGTTGATTTGCAGAGTGAACACGAAAGATGGCTAGTAGAGAAGCACGTAGGTGGGCCGGTTATTGTGACTGATTACCCAGCTGAGATTAAGGCATTCTACATGCGCCAAAACGATGATGGCAAAACCGTTGCCGCTATGGATGTACTTGTACCAGGTATTGGTGAGTTGATAGGCGGATCACAAAGAGAAGAGAGACTTGATATTCTTAAAAAGAAGTGTGCGGACTTTAATATTCCAGAAGACCACGTGTGGTGGTATTTAGAGACAAGGAAGTTTGGTTCTGCAAAGCATTGTGGTTTTGGCATGGGCTTTGAAAGGTTAGTAATGTACGCGACTGGAATGTCAAACATACGCGACGTAATACCTTTCCCACGAACCCCTCTCTCTGCAGAGTTCTAAAAAACACAAATGCTCAGACAGTCACTTCAGCAAAAACAACTTCAAAGGCTTTCGCCGCAGCAAATTCAGATGATGAAGCTTTTGCAGGTGCCTACTGTAGAGCTTGAAGCAAGGATAAAGCAGGAACTGGAGGCAAATCCAGCACTTGAGGAAGGGGTTGAAGAGGAAACCCAGGACGATTTACACGAGGGAGAGGAGAATGATAGGGAAGAATCCCTAGAGGAATTCGATTTTGATGAATACCTCGATGATGAGACTCCAGATTATAAGACTAGCATAAGCAATTATGGTGCAGATGTGGAGGATAATGATATTCCTCTGGGAGCTGGATCAACTTTTAGGGAGCAACTTCTGAGTCAACTAGCATTGCATCAACTTGATGATCATCAAATGATGCTGGGACAACACTTAATTGGTCAGCTTGATGATGCAGGTTACTTGAGACGAGACTTGGAGAGTATTGTGAATGATTTGGCATTCACTCAGAACATAATGGTGGAAAAGAGGGACCTTGAAATTGCTCTTGCTAAAGTTCAAACGTTAGATCCAGCAGGTGTAGGCGCCGTTGACCTTAGGCAATGTCTACTTCTGCAAATTTGTAGAAAGATAGGTCAGGTGAAGGATGATTTGAGAAAAGCATCAATGACTCTAGCTAAGATAGTTCTTGAAGATCACTACGATGCTTTTATCAAAAAGCATTATTCTCAGATTATCCAAAAGCTTGAGATAGATGAGGATGTTTTAAAGTTTGCTCTTGAGGAGATCACTAAGCTTAACCCTAAACCAGGTGGTTCTGGCGGTGATTCAGGAAGGCCTGTCCAACACGTTGTGGCTGATTTTATTTTAAGGATCAGAGACGAAAAAGTTGTTGTGACTCTAAACCAAAGAAATGCGCCTGAGCTAAGAATTAACCCTCAGTATAAGGAGATGATGGATACATACTCTAGTGGGGCAAAGACCTCTAAGGAGCAAAAGGAAGCATTGAGTTTTGTTAAGCAAAAGGTAGATGCAGCAAAGTGGTTTGTCGATGCAATTAGACAGAGACAGCTTACTCTTATGCTGACAATCAACGCCATTGTTGAGCATCAGAATGAATACTTTCTCAGCGGTGATGAGACTGATATAAATCCTATGATTTTAAAAGATATTGCTGAGAAAATCGAAATGGACATCAGTACTGTTTCAAGAGTTGCAAATTCTAAATATGTTCAAACTCCTTATGGAACTTTCCTTCTCAAGACCTTTTTCTCTGAAAGTTTAAGCACAGATAGTGGAGAAGATGTTAGCTCTCGAGAGGTAAAGAGAATCTTACAGGATGCAATAGGTGAGGAAGACAAAAAGAAGCCTTTAACGGACGAAAAGCTAGCTGGCATATTAAATAAAAAGGGCTATCACATTGCCCGTAGAACTGTCGCCAAATACAGAGAGCAATTAAGCATACCCGTTGCTCGTTTAAGGAAGGAGCTTTAACTCAACACCCATGGCAGTATTAGTTACAGGAGGCGCAGGATATATAGGCTCACATACATCTGTTGCACTTATTGAAGCAGGATTTGAGGTTGTCGTTGTCGATAATTTCTGTAATTCTAAAAGGTATATACTAGATAGAATTGAGCAGATCACTGGTAAGTCAGTTAGATTTTACAAAGTTAATGTTTGCGATGAAAATGTCTTGAGTAAAGTCTTTTCTGATGCAGGAGATATTGAATCAGTGATCCACTTTGCAGCTCTTAAATCTGTAGGAGAGAGCGTTGAGTTTCCAGAGAAATACATTAAGAATAACATTGGTGGTACTGAGGTATTACTTAAAGTAATGGCGCATCATGGTGTGAGCAAGTTGGTATTTTCTTCAAGCTGCACAGTGTACGGTCAGCCGGAAACAATTCCCGTTGATGAAAGTGCGCCATTTCTTCCAGCCGAATCTCCATATGGTTTTACAAAGCAGGCATGCGAAGAAATAATTACTAAACACAGCTCTCACACCAATGGTTCGGAGGGATTCAGATCAGCAATATTGAGGTATTTCAATCCCATCGGTGCGCATCCATCTGGGTTAATAGGTGAGCTTCCACTGGGTATTCCCAATAATTTAGTCCCTTTTTTAACCCAAACCGTATCCGGACTCAGAGATTCTTTAATTGTGTTTGGAGATGATTATCCGACTCCTGATGGTTCGTGTATTAGAGATTATTTGCACATTTGTGACTTGGCGGATGCTCACGTAGCAGCTCTGAAGAATATCCCTTCTGGAGTAAGGCCATATAATTTAGGTACAGGCAAAGGAGTTTCTGTTTTAGAAATTATCGCTGACTTTAAAAAGGCAACATTAATGGAAGTGCCTTATGAAATTGGGCCTAGAAGAAAAGGTGATATTGTGCAGATTTGGGCTGACCCTTCTAGAGCGGAGAAGGAGCTCAAATGGAAGGCTCTAAGGTCTAAAGAAGAGGCTCTAATTGACGCTTGGAGATGGCAACAGAATCTCAACGGCGCTACTTAAGTACTCTTCAGTTCTATTGTTTGAACACACTACGACTGTAGTTTTAGATACTAGTTTTTTTAGTTCTTCGCCATACCATGTTATTCCGGTTGAATCCAGGTTACTGCAGGGTTCATCTAATATCACAAGGCCAGCTTCAGTACCCATTGCTAGTATGAGTCGTAGTCTTTGCTTTTGGCCTGAGCTAAGAGTTTTAACTATCGACTTTCTATGTCCACTGAGTCCCGAGGAAGATAAAAGTGTGTGAAGACCTGCTTCTTCCCAAGCATTTCTGAAAGCAAGATGAAAGTCAAGTACTTCCTCAACCATCATATCTTCCGGAAACTCCATGAAAGGTGCTGACCAAGCTATTTGCTGTGGGACATCATCTATGTCAATTTTACCCTCTGCTGTACTCCATGAAATTTCTCCATCCGAGCTGTCAATTGCTGCAACTAACACCTTCCCAAAGGTGCTCTTACCAGAACCATTTTCTCCCTTTACCACAATATGTGATCCAGAATCAATAGTTCCACTTTGTTTTTTGAAAACCCACTTCAAACCAAACCTCACACCCAGGTCAGACCAGCTAATTTTTATGGGCTTTAATGACATTAGAATGGGCCTCTTATAATTCCTTTGTCTGACTCTCTAATGAAGTCTAGAACTAGATCTTTTTCTTCACACTTAGGGAATTCAACATCTGCCACTTTAAGAGCCTGAGACATATTTGCGTTCTGAACGTAAAGCGTTCTATATATGTCTTCAATCCTTTGGATCCTGTCTTGAAGGAAGCCTCTACGTCTAAGTCCAATAGAGTTTACTCCGATAAAAGCAAGCGGCTCTCTTGCTGCTTTAATATATGGTGGAACGTTTTTTCTTACCAGTGATCCACCAGCAATAAATGCGTGCGCACCAATACGAACAAACTGCTGTACGCCCACCATCCCCTCAATAATAGCCCAATCCTCAATTGTGCAATGACCAGCAATATTTACAGCGTTTGCAAGAATAACATGGTTGCCTACATAAACATCATGAGCAAGGTGAACGTAAGCCATAATTAGGCAGTCGTCACCTACATAAGTTCTATGTCTGTCTACTGTAGCTCTGTGAATTGTTACGCACTCTCTGATTACAGTCCTGTTGCCGATAACAACATCAGTTGGCTCGTCGGCAAATTTTAAATCCTGAGGCTCTGCACCGACAACTGCTCCTGGGAAAATCTTGCAGTCTGCACCAATAGTGGTTTTTGACACAATGTTTGCATTGGGTCCAATCCATGTTCTGTCTCCAATTTTTACATCGGGACCGATATACGCAAATGGTTCCACTACGACACCTTCACCTATTACGGATGATTCGTGCACAAATGCTTGAGGGCTAATTTGAGATGGCATATTACTTATCCTCTGGGGCTCTGTCTCTAATAATTTGGGCTAGTAGGTTAGCTTGAGAAACAAGTTTACCTCTCACATATCCCTTTCCTTGCATGTGAACTAAACCTCTTCTAATTGGAGAGATTAATTCCAAATGAAAAACGATAGTATCTCCTGGAAGAACCTTCTTCTTAAATCTAACATCATCAATTTTCATGAAGTATGTAGACCAGTATTCAGGCTTATCTACTGATGAAAGAGCAAACACACCTCCAACTTGAGCCATGGCTTCAACTTGAAGTACTCCTGGCATAACTGGATTTTCAGGGAAGTGACCTTGGAAGAACGGTTCGTTCATAGTCACATTCTTAATACCAGTAATACTGTTTGCAGTCATCTCTAAAACCGAATCCACAAGAAGGAATGGGTACCTGTGCGGTAGAAGTTTAGAAATATCATTGATGTTAAGGATTGGTTCTCTATCAGTTCTTAGATCTGGAAGACCTTCTGTTTTTTTAATTGTATCTGACATGAGTTTTGCGAATTCGACGTTAGAATAGTGTCCTGGTCTGGCCGCAAGAATGTGGCCTTGCAAATATCTGCCTGTCAAAGCGATATCTCCCAAGATGTCTAATAGTTTATGGCGGGCTGGTTCATTTGGAAATCTTAATGCAGATGAACTAACCACGCCTGTTTTATTTGGAAGAATATTGATTTTATCTCTACCAATATTTTTTCCGATTTTAGTAAGTTCGTCTTCTGTGTATTGACGTTCAGCAAGGACAACAGCGTTGTCTACATCTCCACCCTTGATTAATCCGTTAGCAGCAAGTTCAGCAACCTCCTTCATAAAAACAAAGGTTCTACACGATGCAATTTCTGATTCAAACTCAACCAAACCATCAAGTCTAGCGTGTTGAGTTCCTAGTATGGGACTGTTATAGTCAACCATGACTGTAATTTTAAAGTCCTCTCCATTTGATGGCACTACCATCATCTCTATTTCCTTATCAGCATCCTCGAAGCTAATGTTCTTTCTGAACTTGTAAAACTTTCTTTTCGCAGATAATTCCTTAGTTCCAACTCTTTTGATTTCATCTAAAAACATCTGAGCCGACCCGTCCATAATTGGGATCTCAGGTCCATCAAGAGAAATCAAAGCACTATCAATTCCGCTTGCATAAAGTGCAGCTAGAATATGCTCAGTAGTATGTACTTCCGTGCCACCTTTAGAAAGTTTAGTGCTTCTTTGAGTACTGCTAACATTTGAAGTTGATGCCTCAATAATAGGAGTTCCCTCAAGGTCTCTTCTCTCAAATTTGTAACCGTGATCATCACCAGCTGGCTTAACAATCATTGTGCAATTTTGGCCAGTGTGTAATCCAACTCCTGAAAATTCTATCTCTTCATTCAGTGTATGTTGAACGCTAGAGTTTATCATTGTTTATCTGAGTCTTTTGAGTCGTAAAACTGCCTCACTAATCCTCTTAGGGCGATTTGAGTTTTCTGATATTGCTTTATTGCTACTGCAGGAATACCCTGTATGGTAGTATCAGGCTTTATGATGTTTCTAGAAATACCGGCCTTTGCTGCAATCTTAGTTCCGTCAGCAATATTCAGGTGGCCGACAAAGCCTACTTGACCACCAATCAGGCAGTTCTTTCCAATGATGGTGGAGCCTGCTATTCCGGTTTGGGCTGCAATGACAGTTTTCTCTCCGATCACAACATTATGAGCTATCTGGATCAAATTATCAATCTTACAGCCATCGTGTATCTCTGTTGATCCAAGCGTTGCCCTGTCTATCGTACAGCCTGCGCCTATATCACATTTGTTACCTATCACAACATTACCCGTCTGAGGTACTTTTGAATAAGATCCATCCTCCTTAGGAGCAAACCCAAATCCTTCCGAGCCTACCACAGTATTCGACTGAATAATACAATCATCACCTACTACACACCTATCGAGAATCCTAGTTCCAACATCTAACATCGTTCTCTCACCTACTTTAGCATTCCTTCCCACATAGCACGAAGCCCTAAGCTCCGCTCCCTTACCCACTTCAGCACCCTCTTCAATCACAACCCCAGCACCAACATAACATCCTTCCCCCACTGTAGCTGTTTCGTGAATAACGGCCGACGCATGAATCCCGGCCTGCCTTTTATTCACCTGCTCGAATGCCTGAAGCAAAGTCGCAAACGCACCATATGGGTCCTTCACTTTGATGAGTGTCATCCCCTCCGGCAACTCTCCGCCAGGCTCAAAGTCATTGCCTACTACAGCAATATCTGCACCACAATCATAGATGTGTTTTTCATATTTGGAATTAGCAAGAAAAGTAATTTCTCCAGGTCCTGCACTCTCGATTTTACCTAAACCACAAACAGCAGCATCTGGATTTCCAGACACTGTGCCACCAAGTAGTTGTGCTAATTCTAATGCGGTTTTCTCCATGAGAGGACAAAGATATTCCCTTAAGGTAGGTTACGAGTGCTTTTTACGGAAATCATCCCACTTTTTTGTGAATTCGTTTTTATTCCAAATAAAATCCACTTTTGGAGGATTTGTGCTGGTTCTTGGATGTAATAACACGTCAGTAACGTTGTTAAACTGGTTTTTCTTGTCTGTCAACATCACTTCCCACATTTGTTCAGCAGAGTGTAGAGTTATAGGAGCATTAATCCCTTCGATTATCATCTCGATATATCTATCCCTCCATTCTTCCTCAAACCCTAAAAATTCTGTCGAACATTCTAAAGCAAATACTAACCCCCAAGCAACAGCCTCTCCGTGAGTCACATCCTCACACTCGTTTGATGCTATTGCCTCAATGGCATGAGCTATGGTATGACCCAAATTTAATGAGGCACGCGATCCTGTTTCAAGAGGGTCCTCATTTACAATCTTCTGCTTAATCTCAGCAGATTCGGGAATCATGGCCTTTAAATCTCCCAGCTCAATATTTTGATTTACATACAAGTATTTTGAAAATTCACTATGAGAATCAAGTAAACTATGCTTTACCATTTCAGCCCATCCAGATCTTATTTCCCTATCAGGAAGCGACTCTAGCCAATCTGTGTTTAGCCCTATGAATTTTGGCTCTAAAAAGGTGCCTATTTGGTTTTTTAACCCCCCTTTTTCAATATTTAAATTTACGCCATTCTTTCCACCTATAGCTGCGTCGACCATAGCTAAAAGCGTGGTTGGTAGAAGAACAAGTTCTAGTCCCCTTTTAAAAGTAGAAGCAACATATCCACCCAAATCAGTAATAGTACCACCTCCAAGACACACCATCAATGTCTTTCTATCAGCTCCAACATTAATTAGTTCTTTGTAAATCGTTTCAGCCACCTCAAGAGTCTTGATTTTCTCGCCCCCCTCCAAGCTGAAGCTATAAACAGGTAAATCACCTTCGCATTGCCTTTCTACTTCCTCTAAGTATTTATAAGGTAAATTAGAGTCAGATAGAATAAACACACTGGTTCTTCCTTGTATAGATCGTTTAAGACCCTTTTCCCATGTGGTTGAATAAACTGACTTCATGAATACAGATTGAATACAAAGTAGTCTAATTCGTATAAAGATTCAAGATAGAACTTAGAGCTTAATCTTTGTTTCTGAATGTATATAGTATTCACGTTGACATTACACAATTTAGCAACTTTGTGATAGTTGTTCAGATGAGACCATAATATGATGCAAAGCCTTAACTCACTTTTGCCAGATTATTGATGAAGTCTGACTTAACTTAATCATATGCCTTATGTTTGTTAGCCTAGGTTCACAAAACCAAATAAAATCATGTATTAACAATAGGATTTCCCTCTGAATCAGTATACTTTCCGGAAAGAATTAGTATTAAATCTATAAGCAACCAAATACCACATCCACCACCTGTAATAAATTGTAAAATTCCAATTAAGATATGGCCTGAATAAAATCTATGAGCACCGAGGTATCCAAAGAAAAAACACAATAGCAGGCTAATCATCCATTTGTCTTGTTTTGCAGGTGCACTTTGAGTGTTATAAGATTGTCTACAACCGCAATGAGGACATATTTCAGCTTTTTCTCTTATNAGCTCNCCACATTCTGAGCAGTATTTGTAGCCATCTGGTTTCATGATTTTAAATATATAAAAAAAGGGGGATTGCTCCCCCTTTGNAGAATNATTTCCGNANAAGNTATTATGTCAGCTCTCTTCCGTCAGCCATACCCATCTTTCCAGTTANNATCATAATNANNTCGTAAANAGCCCAAANACCTCCAANNCCACAAGTTAAAATTGTAACAATAGGCATAATCCACCATTTCTCATAGCCCATCATCATTCTATGGATACCTAATGCACCCAAAAACCAGCATACAACTGCCATCATCATTTTTGATTGCACTTCTTTTTGCTCACTCATATCATTAAAGTTTTAAATCAGTTTTGTCAACTGAATGTTAGTTTGTTAAAATATTTCAGGCTACAATACTACTGTTAAAATAACAAACTACAAATTATTTTTTTGTTTACATACATTGAGGTTAAATCATTTAGGTATCAATTCTTGCTATTTTAACTTTGCCATAATGCTAGATAAGCACCTAAATAAAGAACTTGAAAAGAGGCAATATGAAAGTTCACTCAGAAGCCTAAAGCCTCAGTCTGATATGATTGATTTTTGCTCAAATGATTATCTAGGATTTTCTAAAAAGCAACGTGATGTAAAAGCAGCCACAGGCTCAACTGGAAGCAGGCTCATAAGTGGACATCATGACATTCACGAAGAAGCTGAAAGTGAAATAGCGCTCTTTCACAATGCTGATGCATCTTTGATTTTTAATTCAGGTTATGATGCAAACTTGAGCTTTTTCTCAACAGTCCCTAAAAAGGGTGATACAGTTGTTTACGATCAGCTTTGCCATGCTTCAATTAGGGATGGACTTAAATTGGGTAATGCTAGGAGCTTTTCTTTTAAGCATAATGATATTGATATTTTAAAGTTAAAACTCAAGCAAGCGCAAGGTCTAGTTTATGTAGTAGTTGAAAGTGTTTATTCTATGGATGGCGATCTAGCACGTCTAGCTGAAATCGATGAGGTGTGTACTGAGCATGGGGCATTACTCGTTGTGGATGAGGCGCATGCTACAGGTGTGTTTGGTCTAAAGGGAGAAGGACTGTGTGGAGAAAAAGAAATAGAGCCTTATGCGAGAGTTTACACCTTTGGAAAAGCATTAGGTTGTCATGGGGCTGTGATATGTGGAACAAAAACACTAAAAGATTATTTGATCAATTTTGCTAGGCCATTTATCTATACAACTTCCTTGCCTCCACATAGTGTAGAGGTAATCAGGCAGGCGTATGCAGATTTGGAAAACTGCGCTGAGAGAATAAAGTTGAGAGAGAATATTGATTTTTTTAAAATGAATTTCGAAAGCTCTCAACTTATAGAGAGCAATTCTCCCATACAATGTGTTGTAGTTGGTGGGAATGCTCGATGCAGGGAAATGGCAACGAATCTTCAAGATGAGGGTTTAGACGTGAGGGCAATTTTATCGCCAACAGTTACAGAGGGTTCGGAGAGGATTAGGATTTGTCTCCACAGTTTTAATTCTCAAGAAGAAATAGCGCAACTTTGCGGTCAGCTTAAAAAATTAATATGAGGTTATTTGTTACTGGGATTGGCACTGAGGTAGGGAAGACTATTATCTCAGCAATTTTGACAGAGGCTTTAGAGGCGGATTATTGGAAGCCGGTGCAAGCCGGTGATTTGGACTGTAGTGATACTGATAAGGTTAGGGATTTAGTTAGCAATACTAAGAGTGTTTTTCACTCTGCAACCCACGCTCTAAACCACCCAATGAGCCCACACGCTGCAGCTGAAAGAGATGGTGTGGAAATTAATCTAGAAGACTTCGTCGAACCAGAAACACTTAACCACATAGTAATTGAAGGAGCAGGCGGTTTAATGGTTCCTATTAACAGAAGAAATTGCATTGTTGATGTAATTGAAAATTTGGATGCAGAAGTAGTCCTTGTTAGTAGGAATTATCTGGGGAGCATAAACCATACCCTTCTAAGTATTGAAGCTCTGAAAAATAGAGGCCTGAAAATCAAGGGTATTATTTTTAATGACGTCGAAAACGTGGATACAGAGAGTGTTATACTTGAGATGACAGGCCTAAAACTGCTAGGTCGAGTTGATTTGGAAGACTCGTTTACAAAGGAGATTGTAAGATGGTATGCAGAAAAATTCAAGCTTGTATTATGAGTATATCTGAGAAGGATAAGAGATATGTTTGGCATCCATTTACTCAAATGAAAACCTCGGAGGATGCTCTACCTATTGTAAGAGGAGAAGGAACTCTACTATTTGATGAAGATGGCAATAGCTACATAGATGCAATAGCTTCATGGTGGGTAAATCTTCATGGGCATGCTCATCCTTATTTAGCTTCAAAAATTTCGGGCCAAATGCAAGTTCTAGAGCACATCCCCTTTGCAGGATTTACTCATAAACCCGCAACCGATTTATGTGAGAGATTAAAGGTTCACCTTCCGAGTAATCAACAAAAGTTTTTCTTTTCTGGTGATGGGTCTTCAGCTATTGAGATTGCTCTTAAGATGAGCATTCAGTATTGGAGGAATAAGAGTGAAATGAGGACGCGAATACTTGCTCTTGATGGAGGTTATCACGGGGAAACTTTTGGAGCTATGTCAGCAGGTGCTAGGAGCATTTTCTCTGCTCACTTCAATGATTATTTGTTTGAGGTAGTGCATTTGCCTTTTCCATCAAACGCATCAAAAAGTATAGATGCTCTTACACAAGAACTAGAAAAAGGCGACGTGGCTGCTTTTATTTTCGAACCACTAATTCAAGGAGCAAGTGGCATGCGAATGTATCCTGCTAAAAACCTGAGCGAGCTAATTTCTGTTGCTCAATCTGAAGGGGTACTTTGTATAGCTGATGAGGTGATGACTGGGTTTGGAAGAACAGGAACTGTTTTTGCTTGTAATCAATTGTCAGTTCAGCCAGATTTTATGTGCATATCTAAAGGGCTTTCAGGCGGCACAATGCCTTTATCGCTCACGACCTGTACTCAAGAAGTGTACGATGCGTTTTTAGGTGATGATATGACTACAGCATTCTTACACGGTCACTCATTTACTGGAAATCCAGTGGGATGTGTATCTGCAATTGCCAGTCTTGATCTGCTTGAATCAGATGAGTGCATAAATGCGATGAAGAGAATTGCTTCTAGGCATACGGAGTTCGCTGAGGATTTAAGAGTAGGTAAATTCGCTGGGCTTCTTGAAGATGTTAGATTCAAAGGATCTGTTTTAGCAATAGAGTTAAAGGCCGACAAATCAGGCTATTCAAGCGAGGTTAGAAACACCCTTTACTCTCACTTTATTAGCCAGGGTGTGCTACTTCGTCCGCTTGGGAATGTTATTTACATATTACCTCCGTATTGTATCACTGACGAGGAATTAGATAAGGTGTATAAAAGCGTTCTTTCAGCATTAGAAAGAATTGCAATTTGATAGCTTTGCCACATGCAAGATATCCTGATAACGGCTAAGAGTAGTATTGCCTCTGTGGGGCATGAAAGCGAGCAGGTTTGGCATAGTTATAAAAGCGAAAAATCAGCTCTAACTATGTGCTGTTTTGGTGGTGAGGATACGCCTGTTGGGAAATTGCAGCCTGAGAGTGAGAAGAAGATTGTGGATTTGAGGAGGGAGAAAGTCAGCTATAGAAGGCTGGATAAAAGTGTGTTGTTAGCGCTTTGGGCGAGTAGGCAAGCTGTGAAGAATGCAGGATGGGAAAATTTAGAGAGGACTGCTGTGAATATGGGTTCCTCAAGAGGGGCGACTCAGCTTTTTGAGAAATATCATCAACACTTTATTGACTTTCCTAAAAAGAGGATATCTCCACTTGTGTCGCCTACTACGACACTGGGGAATATTGCGTCTTGGGTGGCATATGATTTGGGATCGGATGGAGCTACGTTATCTCATTCCATAACCTGTAGCACTGCGCTGCATGGAGTTATGAATGCTTGCGCTTGGCTTAAAAGCGACATGGCGGATAAGTTTATAGTTGGGGGAGCTGAGGCGCCTCTAACAGATTTCACTATAGCCCAAATGAAAGCCCTAGGCATATACAGTAAGCAGGATTTTCCATGGATTTGTTCTCCGCTTGAAACGGGAAAAAAGTCCAATACAATGGTGTTAGGTGAGGGAGCTTCAGTGTTTACTCTTGAAAAGGATAAAGGCCAAACCCACCTAGCAAAAATCATAGGTATAGGTTGCGCTACTGAAATAATCGAGCACAATGCATCCCTGTCGGCAGAGGCAGATTGTATGCAAAAGAGTATGAAGGCGGCACTTTTAGACGCTGGCATTTCAGAAGTTGATGTCGTTGTGATGCACGCTCCGGGAACAGATCAGGGAGATAAGTCTGAATTGAAGGCTGTTGAGGCAGTTCTCGGAAAGGGCGTAGCTCACATTATCAGCACTAAGCACCATACCGGACACACACTCGGTGCTTCAGGAGCTCTGAGCTTAGACCTTGCGGTAGAAATGCTCAACAGGGGCGAGGTAGTTTCATTTCCGTATTCAGTCGACGTTCAGCAGAAAGCATTGAAGCCGGAAACTGTAATGGTAAACGCCGTTGGGTTTGGAGGGAATGCGGTTAGTATTGTGTTACAAAAGGGTGTTACAGAAAGCTTAAGTTAGAGAGTATATTTGTTTTTAATAAGGAAGATTATGCAACAGCAGTGGACTAAGGAAGCGATATTAGAAATTTACAATAAACCATTGATGGAGTTGCTTTATGAAGCGGCTACAGTTCATCGTAAGTATCACAATCCACTTGAAATACAGATAAGTACACTTCTTTCGATTAAAACTGGAGGATGTCCGGAGGATTGCGGATATTGCCCGCAGGCGGCACGTTATCATACGGATATTGAAACTAATGATTTGATGTCGGTGAGTCAGGTTAAGGCTCAAGCATTAAGGGCAAAGAGTAATGGCTCTTCTAGACTTTGTATGGGTGCTGCTTGGAGAAATATTCAGAATAATGATGAGTTTGACCAGGTGCTTGAGATGGTGAAGACGGTAAATGAACTAGAGATGGAGGTGTGTTGTACGTTGGGGATGATGACGGAAGATCAAGCTAATAGATTAGCTGATGCTGGGTTGTATGCATACAATCACAATTTGGACTCATCTGAAGAGCACTATAAGGAGATAATTTCTACTAGAGAGTACGGCGATAGACTTAAAACAATTGATAACGCGAATAAAGCAGGTATCAGTGTTTGCTCTGGTGGTATAATTGGAATGGGGGAGAGTGATGCAGATAGATGCAGTATGCTAGAAATTCTTGCGAATATGTCTCCTCAACCTAAGTCAGTGCCGATTAACGCGCTTGTAGCTGTTGAGGGTACGCCTCTTGAAGAACAGGAGCCAGTGCCGATTTGGGATATGGCTAGGATGGTCGCTACAACTAGAATTGTAATACCTAAAGCGGTTGTTAGATTGTCTGCAGGTAGAACGGATATGAGTGATGAAGGTCAAGCTTTATGCTATATGGCTGGTGCGTCATCAATTTTCGCTGGAGATAAGCTGCTTACTACGCCTAACCCGGATATAAGCGAGGATAAGAAGTTGTTTAAGATTTTAGGCTTACAGCCTAAGGCTCCTTTTGTTGACGGAGATCAGCCGGTTAGTAATGACAGGTACAAGGAGTGCATGTCTACTAAGGGTAACGTTAAATGGAACAGGCCAGGTCATAAAATTGAAAGAAACGAGGCGGCAAAGGCTAGGGCTAAGGTTGCGAGAAAGGGGGCCTAATTTTAGGCCATTATACTAGATATAAGAACATTTATTAGGAAGAGTAAATTGATTACCTCGCGGGAGCTCATTAACAGAGTTAATAAAAAAAGTCTTCATGCTATAATATGAAGACTCTTTTTGTGGTGCTACCAGGATTCGAACCGGGGACACAAGGATTTTCAGTCCTTTGCTCTACCAACTGAGCTATAGCACCTGATTGGGTGCGGCAAATATATGTAAGGCTTTTTGTTTACGGTATAAAAAAATAAGTTTCTTTTATCGGGGGTTAGCTTGGATGTGGGATGAGGGTTGTCGAATTTTGCACTATGGTTACATCAAGAAACCCTAAAGAGACATTTGCCTCTACGACAAGGATTGTAATGCCTAACGATACCAATACGCTTGGTAACTTAATGGGAGGCAATCTGTTAAACTGGATGGACGTTGCTGCAGCTATCTCTGCAAATAGACATTGTAGAAGGGTAGTTGTTACTGCTGCAGTTAATAATGTGTCATTTGATAGGCCTATTAGACTAGCTGATATTGTGATCATTGAATCTGAGGTTACTAGGTCTTTTAACTCTTCTATGGAGGTTTACCTGGAAGTGTTTATTGAAGACAGTGCTACAGGTGAGAGATCTAGGTGCAATGAAGCTATGTATACTTTTGTGGCAGTCGATCAGTTAGGTGCGCCTATTGGAGTGCCTGAAATAGTTCCAGTGTCAGCGGACGAGAAGGATAGATTTGATGGCGCGCTTAGACGTCGTCAGTTGAGGCTTATTCTGGCTGGAAAGATGAAGCCTAGCGATGCTACAGAGTTAAAGGCTTTGTTCGAGTAAGTCCTATAGTATGCTACTTATAGCTGACGTAATTCTTTCTGGAGTTACGTCTTTTATACAGAGGTGTTTACCGAGTTTTTTATACCTGCATCTTGCTCCATGACGCGAGCAGGGTCTGTTGTCTCTACCTTCAGGTTGTAAGATGATAGATTTGGGATTAGTGCGCCAAGGGTACAGTCCAAGAGATGGTCTGGTGCAACCCCAAACCGACACTAATGCCGTACCTACTGCTGTTGCAATGTGCATGGCGCCAGTGTCTCCGCCTACGGCAACTTGAGCATACTTCATGATGTGAGCTGTTTCTTTAAGAGAGCATACGCCCGCTGCTGAAATGACTTTTGAAGGGTAACGGTCCTCGAATCTTTTGGCCAAATCTGTGTCATCAGACCCACCTACAATTACAATGGGAAGGTCAGAGTTAGAGCAGATTGCATCTATTGAGGACTCGGGAAGCCTTTTTCCAATGTGTGTTGCTCCAGGGGCTAATGCCAAATACTTCTTAGGCAGCTCCATTTCGGGTTTAGAGAATGCAATCTCACCCCACGGATTATCTGTGCACTCAGAAATTGAGAAAGGGCTCAGCAGTTTTAGGGATCTATCGATGAAGTGATCGACGGGTCTTTTGCGAATACCCAAGACAAGTGAGAGTCTTGCTGCTCCAAGCTTATTAATCTTGAAGGTCAAGATGTTTAATGACCTTGCAAGTGAGCGTGACCTTACGTTTGAGTGAAGGTCTATTAAGTAGTCGTAGCCGTTTTCTTTTAGCTGCGGCGTTACTTCAACAGTGCTTTTTTCTACAGTGTAGATTGAGTTGATGCCTGCTATCAGTTCAGTGGCACCCTTGAATTTATTGAGGGTGATGAAATCGATTTGGGCTTCATCTCCATAATGAGCCCGAAGAGCTTGCACTACGGGGGCAGCCATGACGATATCGCCTATAGAGCTAAATCTTGCTAGAATAAATTTTGGGTGTTGCACGTCTGCAAAGGTATAGCCCTGATATCTTTGTATTAATATGAGAAAGAAAATACTTCTACTAGGGTCTGGTGAGTTGGGAAAAGAGGTGGTTATAGCGTTACAGAGGTTGGGCGCTGAGGTAATAGCTGTTGATTCTTACAAGGATGCACCCGCTATGCAAGTGGCACATGGCTATGAGGTGATAAATATGCTAGATGGTAATCAGCTTGATGGGTTGGTTGAGAAGCATAAGCCTGATTTTATTGTGCCAGAGGTGGAGAGTATCAGGACTGAGAGATTCTATGCTTATGAGGAGCAGGGATATACTGTGATTCCTTCAGCTAAAGCTGCGAATTTCACGATGAACAGAAGATCGATAAGGGATTTGGCTGCTGTGGATTTGGACTTGAAGACTGCTAAGTACAAGTATGCTACTAGCTATGAGGAACTTACTGCGGGAGTTGAGCATGTGGGGATGCCCTGCGTTGTAAAACCTTTGATGAGTTCTTCAGGAAAAGGCCAAAGCGTAATTAAAACCCACTCTGATATTCAGAAGGCTTGGAATTACGCCATGGAAGGTTCTAGAGGAGATTTAATGGAAGTGATAGTAGAAGAATTTATTTCATTCGACTATGAGATTACTCTTCTTACTCTAACCCAAAACTCAGGAAATACGCTCTTCTGTCCACCTATTGGTCACCGTCAAGAAAGAGGAGATTATCAAGAAAGTTGGCAACCTATGTCAATGAATGAGGAAGACCTTCAGGTAGCCCAAGATATGGCTGGTAAGGTGACTAAGGAACTTGGAGGAAGCGGGATTTGGGGAGTAGAATTCTTTGTCGGAAAGGATGGAGTTTATTTTTCTGAGCTATCTCCTAGGCCCCACGATACGGGCATGGCTACACTTGCCGGCACCCAAAATTTTTCTGAATTCGAACTGCATGCTCGAGCTATCCTTGGAATACCAGTTCCTGAAATAGTCCTAAATAAAAATGGTGCCTCAGCAGTTGTCCTTGCCTTAGATTCTGGCAGCGGTTTTCCGCTAATCACAGGCCTCGATCAAGCATCATTAATCCAAAATTCAGACTTTAAAGTCTTCGGAAAGCCATCGACTCGTCCATACAGGCGCATGGCGTTAGGCCTTGCATATGGTGAGGAGCCAGTAGCCGATCTAGTTGAAAGGGCTAAGCAAGTAGCAGCTTGCATTAAAGTTGAGTCTAGAGACTAGATGCGATTTATCGATACACATACTCATCAGTATCAGCCCAAGTTTGATTCTGACAGACATGAAAGTATTGAAAGATGCCTTGAGTCAGGAGTAGACACTCTTCTTCTGCCCAACATTGACGTAGAAAGTATTCCTAGAGTACTTTCTATGATGGAAAAGTGGCCAGATATGTGCTTTGGAATGATGGGGCTACATCCCTGCCATGTAGATGGAGATTTTGAATCTACTCTTGAAACAATTTTAAAAACCCTAGACAATCCGCCATCTGGAAAAAACTTCATAGCTGTAGGCGAAATAGGGATAGATCTTTATTGGGCTAAAACTCACATCGAACAGCAAAAGCTAGCTTTCATGGAGCAGTGCTCATGGGCAAAAGAGCGTTCACTTCCCATTGTGATTCATGTAAGAAACGCTTGGGAGGAACTTTTCGAGGTACTGGATAAGGTTAACGACTCTAGCCTCACGGGAGTCTTCCACTGTTTTACAGGGGGAGAAGCTGAAGCTAAGCGTGCTCTTGAATACGGTGGATTTAAACTTGGGATAGGAGGTGTTGTTACATATAAAAACGGCGGTCTTGATAAGGTGTTACCTGGGGTGGGAGTGGAGCATTTGGTCTTAGAAACTGACAGTCCATATCTATCTCCAGTTCCTTTTAGAGGCAAAAGAAACGAGAGTTCATATGTGAAGCATGTGGCAGAAAGAGTAGCAGCAATTTTAGATCTCACAACAGACGAAGTTGCTCAGAAGACTACTGAAAATGCTGTAAACTTGTTTAATCTAAAGAAGTAGGATTGTCAGCGAGAAAGCCCATACTAATTATCTATACCGGTGGAACCATCGGTAGCGTGCAAGATCCTCACACAGGATCTCTTGTTCCCATAGACTTTAGCCAAATTGCTTCTCACGTTCCTGAGCTCAACAGAGCAGGTATCACCACCCATGCGGTGTCCTTCAATCCACCCATCGACAGCTCCAACGTCAACCCATCTCATTGGCGCAAAATCGCGACACTCATTACATCACATTATCACAAGTACGACGGCTTTGTGATTCTCCACGGTACAGATACCATGGCCTTCACAGCTTCAGCTCTAAGTTTCATGATCGAGGGGCTCACAAAACCAGTCATCCTTACCGGCTCACAACTGCCCATAGGCATGCCCCGAACAGATGGCAGGGAAAACCTTCTCAGCGCAGTGATGTTAGCAGCCCTTCGCGACATAACTGGCTACCCCACCATTCAGGAAGTGGCAGTCTACTTCGGTAGCAAGCTCCTTCGCGGTAACCGCACCCATAAGCAAAGTGCAGAAAGCTTTGACGCTATTGTTAGTCCCAACTATCCAGCGCTAGTTGATGCTGGAGTTGACTTTAAGGTAAATGAGCACGCGCTTTATAGGTCTGTTTCTGAGTCTTTGGTCCTTAACTCGCGCTTTGATTCCAACATAGCTTGGCTTCCGTTTTTCCCTGGAATGACCTTCGAAGTTTTCGAAAACGTCCTTTCAAATGAAAACCTCAGGGGAGTTGTTCTAAGCACATTTGGAAGTGGAAATTCCCAAGATAGTGTGGCGCTAAAAGATATGCTAATCTCAGCAATAGAAAGAGGTGTTACTGCAGTTAATATTACTCAATGCGGCCATGGCGGAGTAAAGCCAGAGCTATACGCAACAAGCCTAATGCTTCCTGAGTGCGGAGTAATCTCTGGCGGTGATATGACCAATGAAGCAGCCATTACTAAACTCATGATGATCCTCGGAAAAACAGACGATCAATCTGAAATCAGAAGTGCTTTTACTAGTGATTTAAGGGGTGAGCTTACTACTCAATAATCTCCAATTTATTAGTAAACACTGAACATGTTTTATGTGTAAAATTTATACAAGTGTTAAGATCAATCAGGAAGTCTAAGTTTAATATATTTGCGTTCGCAGGATTTTTTTCTGCTCAAAACTAGAAAACATAAGCACATAAAAATATAATGAAAAATTTGTTTGCACTTATCGCTATTGCCGGAATCATATTCGCCACAGCTCCAACTATGGTTTTTGCGTTAGAGGATGGTTACCAGGAAGAAATGCTGGAAGAAGTGGCGTCTGACTCTTTAACTCAAGAAGCAGTTGAAGCTGATAGCCTTGCTGTTGATTCATCTTCTGTTGCAGTTGAAGAAGAAATTGTTGAGGAAGTTATTGAAGCTCCTGTTTCAGAAGAGCCAACAAAAGAGGTTCTTAACCTGCATCAAATGGTAAAACGTTACTTTATTGAGGGTGGCACAACATTTATGTCTTTTGTACTTATTTGTTTAATCTTTGGTCTTGCTCTTTGTATTGAACGGATTATCTACTTAAATATGGCAACTACCAACACTAAGAGATTAGTAGATAATATCGAGACAAACCTTAATAACGGTGGTGTGGATGCTGCTAGAGATCTTTGCAGAAACACACCTGGACCAGTTGCTAGTATTTTTTACCAGGGACTTGAACGTTCTGATGGTAGTTACCAAGAAGTTGCTAAAGCTATTGAGGACTACGGTTCAGTTGAGATGAGTAAGCTTGAACGCGGATTAAGCTGGATAAGCTTATTTATCGCACTAGCTCCTATGCTTGGTTTCATGGGTACTGTAATCGGTATGATTAGCGCATTCGATGATATCGCAGAGGCTAATACGATTAACGCGTCTATTGTTGCTGGTGGTATTAAAATTGCACTTATTACAACTGTATCTGGACTTATTGTAGCGATTATCTTACAGGTTTTTTACAACTACATCCTAAGCAAGATTGACTCTATCGTTCTTGATATGGAGGAAGCAAGTATGGACTTAGTTGATTTACTATACAAGCATAAGATTCAAGGAAAATAATCTGAGTTATTATGTCAACAATATATATTATTATTACTGTTTTATCGTTACTTGTTGTTCTTGGTCTTAACGCTGGCCTGTGTAAATTAGTCTCAATAAAATTTGGTAGTATAGTTCCCAAGTATCTTATATTTTCAGGTGCTCTTTTTCCTTTAATTCTGTCGGCTTGTTTGACTCAATATGCACCTTTAGATCAATACTTTCTTGACCTAGCGGTTCATACAACTATCAACTCTGTGTACTATTGTGCTACAGCTATATTTATTTTTGGGATTGCTTCATTCATTTCTGGTCTAATAATTGATTTTAGGTCTCAATTAGGCACGTTAATTGGAATTGTCCTTTTCGCTGTACTTGGACTAGTTAGTTACTATAAATTGATTGCCTATATGCTTTCAGAATCATATCGATTATCGTTTGACCTAACAGTGTTAGAACCATATGAAGCGAGTGGAATGACGGTTACTCCAGTTCAATATCTTTATACGAGTGGTAGCATACTTTTAGTTTGTATACTTGGAGGTCTTGCAAGTCTTTCATGGATAATTTCGACAATTAGAAGTCTATTAATTAAATAAATTTCGTAATCAATGGCACGTCGCGAATTACAAGAAATTAATGCCGGATCTATGGCCGATATCGCGTTCTTGCTTCTCATTTTTTGGCTGGTAACTACTACCATCGAATCTGATGAAGGAATTAAGCGACAGCTACCTCCTCCAGTGCCGCCAGATATTGATGTTCCACAGGCTAAAGAGCAGAACGTGTTTAATGTAAAAGTTAACTTCCTGGACGCTCTGCTTGTAGAAGGGCTACCTCTAGAGATAGGTCAGCTAAAGGATAAAGCGAAGAATTTCTTAATTGCTACTGGTGATGGTATCATGGTTCATGAAATAGAAAATCAGATTATCAGTAAGAACAGAGAGGTTACATTCATTACGGGAGCTAACGGAAAGACTAATGCAGCATTTCCAGAAAGAGAATGGGTTAGAAAATCTGAGGTTAAACAGAAGATAGCGGAGTACGAACAGATTGTTAAAATGGCTGCTGATAAGGATAAGGACGCTTTCCAAAAAGTGCTTGATAGCTGGAATGAAAAACTCACGACTATCCAATTACTTGGTGGAGATTACAAGGAACTTCCAGCTTCTGCTCTTATATCTATGCAGAACGACAACAACACTACCTACGATACTTACATTCAGGTTCAGAATGAACTGCAATCAGCTGTGAACGAGTTAAGGGATGAGGTGGCTCTTGCCAAGTTTGGAATGTCATACCGTCAGCTAGAGGATATTTACGGTCGTAATAAACAGGACAAAAAGACTCTTCAGAAAATCACTGCTGTAAGGGCTGTTTACCCACAGCGTATTTCTGAGGCTGAGCCTCGTGACGTAAGCTCTAACTACTACTGATATGGGAAAATTTAAGAAAAACGGTAAGCGACCTATGGGAGCTATCTCAACAGCATCTCTTCCTGATATCGTATTCATGCTTCTATTCTTCTTCATGGTAGCTACCGTACTTAGAACAGAAGAGGAGATGGTGCAAGTGACTAAGCCTGAAGCTTCTGAGCTTTATAAAGTCCAAAAGAAGCACCTTATCAGATACATCAACATTGGTGTGCCGATGGATACACGTCGTGGTACTGAGCCTGTTATTCAACTTAACGACCAGTTCTCTGAGGTGAATGAGGTTCAAGATTGGATTGCTAAAGAACGATTAACACTTGCTGAAGCTGAGCAAAGCAAGATGTGGGTTAGCCTTAAGGTTGACACAGAGACTAAAATGGGTATTGTATCTAAAGTAAAGCAAGAACTACGTCAAGCTTCAGCTCTAAAGGTTCTATACTCTGCTACAAGCAGATCTAGAACAGGCGCTGAGGAATAACCCTTTAGAGTTAATCTTTAGCCTAAAATTTTATCCGCTAAGAAGCTACTGAGTTTATAGTAGCTTTCTGTTGACCACCCCGCCACGTGCGGGGTGATTAGTATCTGGTCGTTTGCAAGTAGCCTCTCAAGAGTAGCCTTACTCTTTTCGTCTAGTTCTAATCCCTCTAGGGCGCTTTCCTCAAATTCTAATACGTCCAAGCCAGCAGATCGAACAATCCCGTCATCCATTGCGTCCAGCAAATCTGAGGTTTTAACCACAGCTCCTCTCGAAGTGTTGAGGAAAATGATTTGGTTTTTAAATCTCCTAAGCCAAACCCCATCAACCATACCCCTAGTCTCCGCCGTCTCCGGAACATGCACGCTCACTACCTCTGAATACTCAAAGAAATCATCTTCGCTTACTTCCTCAACCACGTCACTACTAAAACCTTCCTTGTATTTATCGTATGCAATAACCTTGCAGCCAAATCCTCTGAGCTTCTCTGCAAATGCGCTTCCCATACATCCGTACCCTATAATTCCCACCACTTTATTGCTCACCTCTTCGCCTCTGTGTTCTTCTCTGAGCCATTTGCGTTCGTGCACGCTCTTGTCGCCGCTTCTTAACTTGTGAAGCAACATAAGAAGCAGGCCTATAGCGTGCTCGCCCACGGCATCGCGGTTGCCTTCGGGTGAGTTGTGGACTGTGATGCCTCGTGCTTCAGCTTCTTCGACGTCGATGTTTTCGAGGCCGGATCCGGAGCGGGCTATCCATTTTAGGTTTGGAAGGGCGGCGAGGAGTCGGGCGTCGAGGGTGAGGCGCGAGCGGAGGACTACGCCATGGTAGTCAGTTAGGGCGCCGCCCAGGATATCTTCGCGAGATGTGTCGTAGAGTTCGTCGCAAGAGTAACCGCTGGCGTCAAGCCTGTCGATTAGGATGTGGTGGACGGTGTCTAGGAATGCAACTTTCATTTGCATTATGCGAAGAATGAGCAAACTAGGGAGCTTACACTGAAATAGATGATAAGACCTATGATGTCGTTTGCTGTAGTAATGAATGGGCCTGTAGCTAGGGCAGGGTCTATGTCTCGCTTGTCAAGGGCGAGGGGAATGAATGTGCCAAACAGGGCTGCAAATACGATTACGCAGAGAAGGCTGAGGCTTACAGTGATGCTGAGGCTTGGGTCAATGTCTAAAGTGTAAGTTATTGCGTAAATCAGGGCAGAGCAGATGATGCCGTTTAGGAGTCCCACACCCAGTTCTTTAGCTAGTTTGCTGAAAATGTTTGAGTTGTTGAGGTTGGATGATGCCAGGCCTTGAACAACTATGGCTGAAGATTGTACTCCTACGTTTCCGCCCATAGCGGCGATAAGTGGTATGAATAGTGCCAGCTCGGGATTGCTTTTAATGTCGTAGGCGCCTATGACGTATGCTCCACCAATACCGCCGGCAAGACCTATGAGTAGCCATGGGAGGCGGGCGCGAGTGAGGGCAAGGACAGAGTCGTTTGATTCAACGTCTTCTGAGATACCTGATGCGAGCTGATAGTCTTTTTCAGCTTCTTCAATGATAACGTCTACGGCGTCGTCGATGGTTATTCGGCCTACTAGTTTGCCTTTCTCGTCAACAACGGGTAGAGCTACGATGTCGTACTTCTCCATAAGGCTCACTACTACTTCGTCGCTCTCTGTTGCCTCGATAGATACAAGATCGCTGGAGTTCATGAGCTCCTTAATGGGAGTTCTTGTGCTGGGAGCGTTGAGGAGGATGTTTTTAAGGCTAAGTCTTCCCGTTAATTTACCACGCTTGTTCACTACGTAGACAGTGTAAAGCTGATCCATGTTCTCAGCTTGAGCACGGATTTCGCGGATTGCTTTCGCGACAGTCATTGACTCTTCAACGCTTACGAGCTCTTTAGCCATAAGCGATCCAGCTGTTCCTTCTTCGTAGGTGAGAAGGTCCATAACGTCGGATTTGGCCTCCTCATCCTCAACAAGAGAAAGTACCTCTTCCAGTTTTTCCTTAGAAAGGTCTTGTACTACGTCCGCAGCATCGTCAGATTCTAAGCCCTCGATTACGTCCTCTGCGATTTCCTTAGAAGTAAGGGTGCTCAGAAGGTCTTCTCTTACGTCGTCGTTCAAATCGACTAGTACGTCAGACTTGAGTTCGTCAGAAAGGAGCCTGTATGTGTAGTGGACGTCGTCGCGCTTGAGCTGGTTCAATACCCTTGCTATATCTGTAGCGTGAAGGGCGCTTATTTTTTTACTAAGCACCCTGTCCTTGCCTTCTTCGATTAAAGAGTGCAGGTTTTCCAGGTATTTGTTATCGAGCTCTATCATAGCGCTCATAAAATTACTTCCTTTTCTTAGAAAAGAAGTCCTTGATTAGAATTGAGCACTCGTCAGCGAGGATGCCTCTGGTGATTTCAGTTTTAGGGTGGAGTAGGCCATTGTCGCTATTTGCTCCGCCGTGGCCTTCTTTTTCAGGGTTTACCATCCAGCGGTCGTAGCCACGTTTAGGGTCGGAAGCTCCGTAGACGATTCGGCCTATTCTAGTCCAAAACGCCGCTCCAGCACACATAGGGCAGGGCTCTAAGGTGACGTAAAGGGTGCATTTGTCCAGGAATTTGCCACCGAGGAATTCTGATGCAGAGGTGAAGGCCTGCATTTCAGCGTGTGCCGTGAAGTCGTTGAGACGCTCGCTGAGGTTGTGGCCTCTGGCAATGATTTGGCCTCCGGCTACAATAACTGCGCCTACAGGTACTTCATCAATTTCTAGTGCCAACTCAGCTTCTTTTAAAGCCAAACGCATAAACCTCTCATCTTCCTTGATATCCATACCGCAATGTTAGGGACAACTTGCTAATTTTGCATGCTCAATGGGAAAGGACAAACTTAAAAAGTGGGCAGAGAACGCGAATTTCAATCACGTTTTCGAACCGGATCTTCAGGCGGCTGTAAAGGGCGTGGATGGAGAAATGAAGGGTAAGTGGAGCGAGGTTTTTAAAAATGACAATCCTATTACTGTTGAGTTTGGGTGTGGGAAAGGCGAGTATACAGTGGGGCTAGCGAAGATGTACCCAGAGAGGAATTTTGTGGGAGTGGATATTAAGGGGCACAGGTTTTGGCGAGGTGCTAAGACTGCTCAAGAGGAGAATATTCCCAATGTTGCTTTCCTAAGAACTAGGCTAGAATTTATTGAGAGATTTTTTGAGAAGGAGGAGGTGAGCGAGGTTTGGCTTACGTTTTCTGATCCTCAACCTAAGGATGAGAAGGGAACTAAGCGCATTACGTCTCCAGTATACATCGAGAGGTATAAGAATATTTTGAAGCCTGGTAGTCTGATAAATGTGAAGACAGATTCAGTGCTGTTGTACGATTTGTCGAAGGAGGGGTATGTTGAGAAGGGCTACGATATTCAGATAGATTCGAGGGATGTTTATGGAGAACTAGTGCACGAGGTGAGCGAAGAACTGAGGCAGGCTCTAGAGATAAAGACTTATTACGAGAAAAGATGGCTGTCTGAGGGGAAGAAGATTCACTTTATTCAACTTAAGGTTTGAGTTTTAATAAGGACGTATACGACGTAGTTAGGCTTATTCCCCATGGGAGAGTGACAGCTTATGGCGCCATTGCTAAGTACTTGGGAGATGCTAGGGCTAGTAGGAGAGTGGGATGGGCTTTAAATAGCAGTTTTACTGAAATTCCTAAGGTTCCTGCGCATAGGGTAGTGAATAGAAACGGCATACTTTCAGGAGCCATGCACTTTCCACCAGATTGTTCTATGTCTGAGCAGTTGGAAAATGAGGGAGTGAAGGTGAAAGATGGACAAGTTGTTGAATTTGATAGGGTGTTTTGGGACCCTATGACCGAACTTTGAAGCCCAAATAAATCTCATGCTAAATAGAAAAGCTGTAGTAGAAGCCTTGAGCGGAATTATGGAGCCCGATTTGGGTAAGGATATTGTGTCTCTTGACTTGGTTGAAAACCTCGAGGTTACTGAAAACAAGGTCGTTGCCACAGTGAAATCTTCTAACCCTGCAATGCACGCTAGAAAAAGGATGCAGGAGGCTGTAGAGTTTGCCATTGAGAGGAAGTTTGGGGCAGATGTAGAGGTGGAGATAATTGTGGTGCCGCTTGCCTCTGATGAGAGAACTACCGAGACGAGGAAGGTGTTGCCGGGGGTGACGAACATTATTGCTGTGGCTTCTGGAAAGGGCGGAGTTGGTAAGAGTACCGTTAGTTCGAATTTAGCCGTAGCCCTTGCCCAGCTTGGTTACAAGGTGGGTATCTGCGATGCGGATATTTATGGACCTAGCGTACCTACGATGTTTGGGGTTGAGGATGAAAAACCCCAGCCTGTGGAGGTGAATGGGAAGCAGTTGATGAAGCCGGTTGAGAAGCACGGGGTGAAGATTTTGTCGATAGGATTTTTTGCAGATCCGGATCAGGCGATTGTTTGGAGGGGACCTATGGCTTCAAGAGCGCTGAAGCAGCTATTTACTGAGGCAACTTGGGGTGACCTTGATTTCATGATAATTGACCTTCCTCCAGGGACAGGTGATATTCACTTGAGTTTAGTCCAAACCGTCCAGCTCACCGGTGCCGTAGTAGTCAGTACGCCCCAGAATGTCGCTCTTGCAGATGCGAGAAAGGGCGTGGGGATGTTTAGATTAGAATCAGTAAACGTTCCTGTATTGGGAATGATAGAAAATATGGCGTACTTCACTCCACCTGACGCGTCGGAGAAGAAGTACCACATTTTTGGAAGGGACGGAGTGAAGAGGTTAGCTGAATCTCTTGATACTACGTTCCTAGGAGAACTTCCTTTGATGCAGACTGTTAGAGAGGCTGGAGATGCGGGAAGACCTGCGGTAATGCAAACAGATTCCGAAGCATCCGCGGCATTTAGAGCTCTAGTGGCTAAATTGCTCGGAGAATTAGGAAAAAACATTGAATGATGAGTGAAGCACAGATCATAAATCCGGAAAATTTTGGCAAGCACAGAGCGCTAGCTAGAAAGATTCAAGAAGCACTTTCTGAATTAAGACCATATTTGGAGGCTGATTCGGGAAATATCTCTCTTGTTGAAATCACGGATGATCTTGTGGTTAAGGTTCAGCTACACGGAGCATGTGTAGACTGTTCGATGATAAATATGACTATGAAAGGAGGAGTTGAGTCTGCAATTAAGAACGTAGCTCCTGAGGTAACTGCTATTGAAGCTATCAACATATGATCCAAACAGATATCCTAATTATTGGAGCAGGCCCATGCGGTTTGTTTACGGTTTTCGAAGCTGGACTTTTAAAGCTTAAGTGCCATTTAATAGATTCTCTAGCACAGCCTGGTGGCCAGTGTTCAGAGATTTATCCTAAGAAGCCCATTTTTGATATTCCTGCTTATCCTGAGATTCTGGCTGGCGATTTAACGGATAAATTGATGGAGCAGATAGCTCCGTTTAAGCCTGGATTTACGCTAGGAGAGAGGGCAGAGTTTATTGAGAAGGACGATGAAGATCAGTTCATCGTTACGACAAATAGAGGAACTAAGCATAGAGCTCCAGTAATTGCTATTGCTGCTGGACTTGGTTGCTTTGAGCCTCGTAAACCACCTATTGAGAATCTTTCTGATTTTGAGGATAAGGGAGTTGAGTACATCATTAAGGATCCTGAGTTTTACCGCGGTAAGAAGGTTGTGATTTCTGGTGGTGGTGATTCAGCACTTGACTGGACAGTATTCCTTGCTGACGGAGTTGCTGATGAAGTGACTCTAGTTCACAGAAGAACAAGCTTTAGAGGACATCCTGATAGCGTGCAGAAGGTCATGGACCTTGCTGAGGCAGGAAAGATCAACTTAGTTGTAAACTGTGAAGTTGTTGGAGTGGATGGAGATGGTAAGCTTGAGAAGGTTACTGTTAAGCATAAAACTGATGGGGAAAAGGGGATAGAGGCGGATCACTGGGTTCCACTTTTTGGGCTAAGCCCTAAGCTGGGTCCAATTTCAGATTGGAATTTAAATATCAGCAAGAACTCGATTGATGTTGATACTTTTGATTATCAGACTAATGTGCCTGGTATCTATGCCATTGGTGATATCAATACATACCCAGGTAAGCTTAAGCTGATTCTATGCGGTTTCCATGAGGCGACACTTATGGTTCAGTCTGCTTTTAAGCGTATTTACCCTGATAAAAACCTCGTCCTTAAGTACACTACTGTAAACGGTGTAAACGGTTTCGAGTAAATTTTCGAGTAATTTGAATTCTATGTCAAAAGATCCAAATATCATAAAAATTGTAGTTGAGGATAGGGAAGGAAAGCACCATGAGCTTGAGGGACCTACTGATATGAACATGAATATGATGGAGCTTTGCAAGAGCTATGAGCTACCTGTAGAAGGAACTTGTGGAGGCATGGCTATGTGTGCCAGCTGTCATATGTATGTGACCAGTGATCATGATTTGGCCGAGCGATCTGAAGACGAAGAGGATATGCTCGACGAAGCATTCCACGTGGAAGACAACAGCAGGTTAGGATGCCAAATCCAATTGACTAAGGAAATCGACGGCCTCGAAGTAAAACTTGCCCCAGTAGGTTAATTAAGGTACCATTTCACTGTACGAAGCAATCCTTCTTCAAATGTTACAGAAGGCTTCCAGTTAAATTCACTGCAAAGCTTAGTTGCATCGATGGCGTATCTCAAATCGTGACCAGCTCTATCCTTTACAAAGGTGATAAGCTTCTCTGATGACCCTTCTTCTCTTCCGAGTTCTGAGTCAACAAGCTTAATAAGCAGCTTCATTAGGTCTATGTTGCGCCATTCGTTGAGCCCACCAATATTGTAAGTCTCGCCTACTTTTCCTTCGTGTAGAATGCTGTCGATAGCTCTAGCATGGTCCACAACGAATAGCCAGTCCCTCACGTTTATTCCCTCTCCATAAATTGGAAGTGGCTGCTCCTCAACGATCTTTTCAATCATCAGAGGGATGAGCTTTTCAGGGTATTGGTGAGAGCCGTAGTTGTTAGAACAGTTGCTAATCACAATAGGCAATCCGTAGGTGTGGTGGTATGCTCTTACGATGTGGTCGCTCGACGCTTTTGAGGCGCTGTATGGACTGCGAGGGTCGTAGGCTGTTGTTTCAGTGAATAAGCCTTCTTCTCCAAGTGAGCCGTATACCTCGTCTGTTGAAACGTGGTAAAAGAGTTTGGATTTTTCCTCTCCAGCCCAAACCTTCAACGCAGCATCCAACAACACCGCAGTACCCATAATATTCGTCTCTAAGAAAGTCATAGGATTCTCTATGCTCCTATCGACATGGCTCTCAGCAGCAAGGTGAATAACACCGTCAAACTGATGTTTTTGAAACAGCCCATTTACTAACTCTCTATCACAAATATTACCCTCAATAAAGGTGTGTCTTTTTGCTGAGTCATCACTCAGGTCGCTTAGATTCTCAATGTTTCCTGCGTAAGTGAGTGCGTCTAAATTGACAATATGTAAATCAGCATGTACTTCAAGCAAATGCCTGATCACATGAGAGCCTATAAATCCAGCTCCACCAGTTACTAATATGTTTTTAAACGATCTCATTCAAGAAACATTAAAGACTCCAGTAATCTAGTTTAGAAATTCTATCTCTGTAAATCCCCTTCACATCAACAAAAACCCCTTCTCCATTTTCAAGCAGTTCTGAGAAGTCACTTTCTTCCAAGTTTTTATACTCGTCGTGATTAACAGCAACAATTACTGCGTGGTAATTGCCCTTAGCTGGAGAGTCCAGTAGAGTGATGCCGTATTCCTCGAGTGCTTCTTCAGCTTTAGCGTGAGGATCAACAACATCGACCTCCACGTTAAACGATTCAAGTTCCTTGATTACATCTACCACCTTGGTGTTTCTGATATCCTCTACATTTTCCTTAAACGTCAGACCCATCACAAGAACCCTTGCGCCCAATGCATTCACGCCCCTTGCCAGAATCTTCTTTACGGTCTGCTTACCAACATAGAATCCCATGCTGTCATTTACATAACGCGCAGAATTAATCACCTTAGCGTGGTAGCCTAATTTATTAGACTTCCAGGTCAAATAATATGGGTCGATTCCTATGCAGTGTCCTCCAACAAGTCCTGGTTTAAACGGCAGGAAATTCCACTTCGTGTCAGCAGCTTCTAGTACCTCATAAGTATTGATGCCCACCTTGTTGAAGATGATGCTGAGCTCGTTAATTAGGGCGATATTCAGGTCTCTCTGAGTGTTCTCAATGATCTTTGAAGCCTCAGCCACCTTAATGCTACTCACCTTGTGAGTGCCTGCGCTTACTACCATATCGTAAACCGCCGCCACCTCATCAGTAGCTTCCGATGTATTTGCTCCCACGACTTTAACGATAGTATCCAAGGTGTTTACCTTGTCGCCGGGGTTGATTCTTTCTGGACTGTAGCCGACATTGAAGTCCCTGCCCATTTTCAGTCCGCTCTCCGCCTCCATAACTGGAACGCAGTCGTCTTCTGTACAGCCGGGATATACCGTGCTCTCGTAAACCACGTAGTCCCCTTTTTTAAGCAGCCTGCCGAGAATCTTTGACGCACTTAGAAGGGGGGCGAGATCTGGTTGTTGTGACGGATTGATAGGCGTAGGAACAGCAACGATATGAAAATCCGCTGATCGAAGATCTTCGGGATTTGAGGTGAACTCGATGTTGCAGCCCTCGAAATCAGAGGCGCTCAACTCCCCTGAAGGGTCCTCGCCTCTCTTCATCATCTCCACCCTCGATCTATTGATGTCGAAGCCCACAACCTTAGCCTTTTTTGCAAACGCAAGAGCAATAGGCAGTCCCACATACCCAAGCCCCAGCACACTTATGCTAGCCTTTCCTTCTTTTATTCTCTCACTGATTCCCATTCAACTTGCTTTAGCCTGCTTTTACAAATTCACTACCTGATGAGTCCTTAACTAGTACAAACTCTTCACCGCTTTCAGGACAAACCGCCCTCCCTCCAGAAAATTCTAATCTGCACCCGTGTGGCGACATCCATCCATTCTGCACTGCCGGATTGCCGACAACGATTGCGTAATCAGCTACATTTCTAAGCACCACGGCTCCCGCACCTACAAAGGCGTGCTTGCCTATTGTAACACCGCAAAGTATCGTGGCATTCGCGCCCACACTCGCCCCGTGGCCTATAGCAGTAGGTGCGTAGGCGTCACGCCTCACGACCTTGCTTCGCGGATTGATCACGTTGGTGAACACGCAACTAGGGCCCAAGAAAACGTCATCGCCCAAGGTGACGCCTTGGTACAGGCTAACGTTATTCTGCACCTTGCAGTTTGTGCCTGTTGTGACGCCGGACGCTACAAAGGTGTTCTGCCCCAGCGAGGTGCCTGTACCGAGCCGTGCTCCTGACATAACATGACAGAAATGCCAAACCTTCACTCCCTCACCCAGGATCGCTCCTTCGTCAACTACTGCTGATGGATGTATGTACTGAGGGTTAGGCATTTGTACTGGTCGGTGTTGCTGGTTAGGTGTTGCTGGTTAGGCGTTTACTGGTCGGCGGCCTACGCTGTGGTAGGTGAAGCCCAGAGATTCCATTTTATTGGTTTCGTATAGGTTTCTGCCGTCGAATATCGTTGGTGAAGCCATGGCGGCTTTCATTTTTTCGAAGTTGGGATTGCGGAAGGCGGCCCATTCAGTGCAGATTAAAAGAGCGTCTGCTCCTTCGAGAGCTTCCATTGAGCGCTTTGCGTATTTGATCTTATCACCCAGGATGCCCTTGATGTTTTCCATAGCTTCAGGATCGTAGGCAGTAATGTCTGCGCCGTCTTCAATGAGTTTTGCTAGGATATCAAGGGCAGGGGCTTGGCGAATGTCGTCAGTTTCAGGCTTGAATGAAAGTCCCCATACTGCGATTTTTTTGGCCTTTAAAGACCCGCCAAAATGCTTCTTCATCAACGGATGCATTATCACCTTTTGCTTAGCGTTTACATCCATTACGCTTTTAAGGATGTTGAATTCGCATCCTGCTTCAGCGCCTGATCTGTGCAGAGCTTGTACGTCTTTAGGGAAGCAGCTTCCTCCGTATCCCATCCCTGGGAAAAGGAAACGAGGGCCTATTCTGTTGTCTGTTCCAACTCCACGCCTCACCATATCGACATCAGCTCCTACTTCTTTACAAAAGTTTGCCACCTCATTCATGAAAGTGATCTTAGTAGCGAGGAAGGCGTTTGAGGCATACTTCGTAAGCTCAGCACTCTTTTCATCCATGTAGATCATGCGGTTTCCTTGGCGCATAAAGGGTTTGTATAGCTCCTCCATCAAATCTCTAGCTCTAGAAGAAGTCGTTCCAATAACAACTCTATCTGGCTTCATGAAATCATCAACAGCATAACCTTCTCTGAGGAATTCAGGGTTAGACACCACGTCAAACTCTACATCAGTTTTACTCTTGATAATCTCAGTGATCTTATCAGCTGTGCCTACTGGAACAGTGCTCTTATCCACAACTACTGTGTAGTCTTCAATGATGTCACCTAGGTCCTCAGCTACCTTAAGCACGTACTGCAAATCAGCCGAACCATCCTCACCAGGAGGAGTTGGAAGCGCAAGGAATACAATTGGAGAAGCCTTAACAGCAGCCTCTAAATCAGTTGTAAATGAAATTCTCTCCGCCTCAAGGTTTCTGACAAGGAGGCTTTCAAGGTGAGGTTCATAGATTGGAACCTTACCCTTCTCCATCATGGCAATCTTCTCCTCGTCAATGTCTACGCATATAACACGGTTACCTGACTCAGCGAGACAAGTGCCTGTTACGATGCCAACATAACCAGTTCCGACAACAACTATATCCATTTTTTGATTGCTTCTTTTAAGTGGTGCGCAATATACTCCTGTTCCTCCCTGCTAAGTTCCGTATGCATCGGTAGAGATAGCACTGTTTTAGATAATTTTTCACTTACAGGAAAATCTCCCACTCTGTAGTCGAGAAAGTTGTACCCATCCTGAAGGTGAATAGGAATAGGGTAGTAGATAGCTGTAGGAATATCAGCCTTTTTTAGAACATCCTGAATATTCTTGTTAGAAGTGTAGAATGGATCTATCTGAATTGTGTATTGATGGAACACATGCGACGATCGAGGATCTCTAAATGGAGTAGTAATGCCTACAGCGCCTTCAAGTAATTCATCGTAGATGTTTGCTGCCACATTTCTCCTCTGATTGTAATCCTTCAGATGCTTCAGCTTCACCCTTAAGATGGCTGCCTGTATTGAATCTAATCTTGAATTAACCCCCACGTCGATGTGCTTGTATTTAAAATCTGATCCATGCTTACAGATGACTCCCAAGTCTGCTGCTAAGTCTAATGAGTGAGTTATGATAGCTCCTCCATCGCCAAAACATCCAAGGTTCTTACTCGGGAAAAAACTTGTAGTACCACACGTACCCAACGTCCCAGCCTTTCCACTCAACCCGTTTCCGTCACAGTACACACTAGTAAAAGCCTGAGCAGTATCCTCAATCAAATGAATCTTATGCTCCTTAGCGATTTTAAGGAGCTTGCCCATATCAGCGCACTGGCCAAACAAGTGAACGGGAATAATCGCCTTTGTTCTAACAGTAATTGCAGATTCAACAGCCTCGCAATCTATGTTGAAGGTGTCGGAGTAGACGTCTACTAATACAGGTTTGGCCCCCAGAAGAACAATGACTTCGACAGGGGAAATAAAAGTAAAAGCAGGCACTATCACCTCGTCTCCAGGCCCCACGCCTATTGCCATCAGGGCAATTTGCAGGGCGTCAGTTCCGTTAGCACATGGAATAACAAATGCCCCGTCCAACATGCCCCCAAGCTCATCGCTGAAAGAGCTCACTTCATCGCCTCCTATAAACCTTGAAGAATCTAAAACCCTTGCTATCGCCGCGTCGATTTCAGGGCGAATGCGTTTGGTTTGGCCTTCAAGGTCCACCATTTGTATTCTTTTCATCAAAAGCGAAGATACACTGCCTAACTTCGCTACCATGAAATTAACCCAATTTGTGCTCACAGTTTTTGCGCTTTTTCTAGGCTTTTTTCTAGCGACTTCAGCTCTTGTAGCCCAAACCCCTCGCAACATCAACGCCGAACCAATCCACTCCCCACATATTTCATTCACAGCAGGCGGTTTCATTCCCATGGGCGATCTGAACGACAGATACGGAGCATTTGCAACGGTGGGAGCGTCGTTTGGCGTGAAAACAGAAAACAATGGGTACTGGGGATTTCGTGCAACCTCTCTCTCTGGCGCTCGTTGCCATCAAGAAGGCCTACTCAGCAACCTCCTTACTGAAGACAATGAAATCATAGACAACGAGGGCGATGTGGCATGGTACAGAGTTTCAGGCAGAGGAGCAATCATAGGCTTACACGCCGGCAAAGTCTTCAACAATATCATTTCACTTCCATCCTCAAACCCCAACTCGGGCATCCTTGTCCGTGGCGGAATAGGATACATCCACCATAAAATAAGATTCGACTTCACTGAAAACAGAATCACCCAACTCGAGGACCCATACGTACAAGGCTACGACAGACTTGCTGCTGGCTTCTATATTTCCAACTTTATTGGATACTGGCACATGGACGACGCTCGTAGAATAAACTACTACGCCGGATTCTACTCCTTCGCCTCACGCACCTACCCAATGCGTAATTACAACTACGACACTAACATCCCAGATACAGAACCCCGCTTTGATATGGGTGTAGGCATTGAACTTGGCTGGGTACTACACATCTACAAGCGCACTCCTAAAGAATACTGGTACTAAATGAAGTTCCTACACTTCATATACAGAACCTTCACAAGCGCATCCATCCCTGTTTTGTGCCTCCTTGCCATCCTTGGCAATAAAAAACTCCGCGCCCTCTTTGCTATCCGCACCCCCGATCACCTTCCCCCGCCACCACCACCATCAACCAAATACGCCTGGTTCCACTGCGCATCCCTAGGCGAATACGAACAAGCTCACCCAGTAATCGAGGCCTACATAGCCTCTAACCCCACAACCCCCATACTCCTCACTTTCTTCTCGCCATCAGGACTACTTCCCCTCAAATCCTCTCCTCCCTCTTGGCTTCGCCCTCAAGACTTCATAACCTCACTTCCCCTAGACACCCCTCGAAAAGTACGCACCTTCCTTTCTTCGCTCGAGTACCGCGTAAAATTCTTCGCCTCTTGTAAATATGAGGTTTGGCCTGAATTACTCTACACCTTAAGCTCAGTGCCCACACCCATACCCACCTACGTTTTCGCGGCCCACATCCCTGCTTCATCACCTCTAACTCGCCACACACTCGTAGGTAGTTACCTCCGCTGGTCATGGTCCAATCTTACAGGCATACTAACCCAAAGCTCATCAACCACCAACATCCTCGCCCAATATAAAATCGATTCAATCCCCATGGGAGACCCCCGTGTCGATCGCGTTATCTCCCTTGCCACTAGCTTAACTCCTCCCGCCCCCATTTTGTCTTGGGCACGTGGCGCCCACATAACCGTAGCAGGAAGTTCGTGGTACTCTGAAGAAATAGCCCTCGCCACCCTCCCTTGGTCAGCCACTAAAAAGCTTATCGTCGCCCCCCACGACATCTCTCTAGATCACATATCTGAAATTCTTACCCGTTTCAATTCCACATCGTCTACGCTCTCTGCATCCACTCTAAGCAACTTCAATCCATCAGCTCCCATCCTTATCATCGATAGTATGGGTATTCTCACCTCAATCTACCCTCTGGCTGACCTTGCAATCGTTGGCGGAGGTTTCAAAGACGGAATCCATAACATCCTCGAACCAGCAGTTCACGGTATTCCTGTCATCACCGGCCCCAACATCGGCCGCTTCCGCGAAGCCCTCAAACTTCAAGAAGAAGGTGTCTTAACTGTTGTAAATGAATCAAATCAACTAGCAAGCATTGTTTGGAAAGCTATTGATTCAGAACCTGTTAAAAGCACTTGGCTTACCTCTCAAAAAGGTTGTGCAATAAAAATTGTCTCTTACTTACCGTAACTATTAAAGTCCTTCATAACTTTGCCCGCCCATGCCCGGATGGTGGAATTGGTAGACACGTCAGACTTAAAATCTGATGACCACACGGTCGTGCGGGTTCAAGTCCCGCTCCGGGTACAAAACGGAAGATTATCGATAGATTCTCTTCCGTTTGTTTTTATACACTCTAACAAACTGATATTCTTAAATAAAATCATATTTTATTTAACTTCGGTTTAATGTTTTGCATTTTAATTTCATCAATAATTCAGAAATATAAACGAAAGTTTATTTTTTTTTTGACTTATTATTTTTGCTATACTAAATCCTGAAAATTTCATGAAAAATATAAAAATAATTAGTGTTATGTCTGAATTAGGAGCTGGAACAAGAGGTTCAAGTTTGGCATTTCCCGCTCTCTTAACAGCATCTTTAAAATTAAAAAGTGATTTCTTCAATAAATACCCTGTCGAGGAGATTGAAAATGAAAATCATTATTTATTTAATTACGATAAAAATTCTTTTGCAAAAAACATCGATGGAATAATAAAAATTTATGCAAGACTCTCTAGAAAGATAAAATCTATTTGTACTAATAATAATTTTCCAATTGTAATTTCTGGAGATCATTCCTCAGCTGCTGGAACAATTGCAGGTATAAAAGCTTCTCATCCAACTAAAAAACTTGGTGTAATATGGATTGATGCACATGCCGATCTACATTCTCCTTTAACAACACCTTCTGGAAATATGCATGGAATGCCATTGTCTATCTCATTAAATGATGATAATTCACAATCAAAAATTAATATTGTTGAAGACAGTATTCTTGAAAAATGGGAAATTTTAACTGGAAAAGAAAAAAAAATACTTCCTGAAAATTTGATTTTTTTCGGTGTTCGAGACACGGAAAAACAAGAAGATGAAATGATGAGTCGCTTAAATTTGAGAAACTATTCAATCGAAGAAATTAGGAGTAAAGGAATTCAAACGTGTGTTTTTGAATCACTTGAAATATTGAAAGACTGTGAGCTAATTTATGTATCATTTGATGTAGATAGTTTAGATCCTTCTATATCTAAAGGAACAGGAACTCCTGTGTCTAATGGTTTTACAATTTCAGAAATAAAAAATATATTAACATATCTTTTTGATGATGAAAAGATATGTTGTTTTGAAATTACCGAAGTAAATCCAACCCTAGATGATCAAGGAAATAAAATGGCAGAAACTGCTTTTGAGATTTTAGAAAAAACAATTTCAAACATTAGTTAACTTCTTTATGTTTTATGTCTTTTGAACTTTCTGTTTGTGAAGAGTATGACCATAAAATCCGCATAAACAGCTTTTTTCTTTTCACCAAAAAATGCGGCCGATTATTTTAACTGAGGATCTGGAGTAGGTTTGGCTTACTTCAACCTAGCCCTTAAATCTCAAACGATAGACAATCATTTAGAAGCTTTGTTAATTCTTCTGAGATGATAAAGCCTGTGTAATTTGGGATTGAGTTGTTTTAATTCCTAATTTCAAATCATGGATAAAAAATCAATTATATGGGTTCTGCTTACAGTGGCTTTTCTTGTAGCAATATTTTACGGAGAGCCTTCAAAGCTATTGAATGAAGACGAGGGAGTTAAAAGAACGGGAGTGAATATTCAAGGTGTCATTCATAATAATATTGGCGACACTGTGAAGTTTTATGGGGCAGATACTACTTACATAGCGGCGCTGGATTCAGTAACAAGGATATTTTCAATTAACTTTGATTTGGACTCTGCAACATTCTTCAATTTCTTCCACGGGGAAGAGAGTACAAGGATGCATGTCAAACCAAATGACAATATCACACTTTCATTAAACACAGCTGAATTCGATGAGTCAATAACATACTCAGGAAGTGAGACTAGTAGCGCACTTGCATGGATGTACCTGGAGGAAGAAAATCAAGATTTCCCTAGTATTATGGATTTATCAGATGAGGAACTAGACCCTGCATTTGAAGAATACTTCGCAACTAGAAAGGAAAAGTTAGAGGATTTTAAAGAAAGTGATCCTGATTTTTATGCATCTGTGTCCAATGATTTTGATGGTCTGGAGAACTATTTTAGACAGAAAAGGACGTCTATGCTAGCTCTACCTAAGCCAGGTGAAGATGCATTTGAGATTTCATATCCTGATAAGGATTCTACTATTGTAAACCTTAGTGACTTTGTGGGGAATGTGGTTTATGTGGATGTTTGGGCTACTTGGTGTGGGCCTTGTAGAATTGAAATACCTCACCTTGTTGAGCTAGAAAACGAGTATGAAGAAAAGGATGTGACTTTTATTGGTGTGAGTCTAGACGTGCTTGAAGACAAACAAACTTGGCTAGATATGATGGAAGAGAAAAATATGGCTGGTCAACAGCTAATTACAGGAGGGTGGACATGTCAAATCACTAATGACTACGCAATCACAAGTATCCCTAGATTCATGTTGTTTGATAAGGAAGGAAAGGTTGCAAACTTGGATGCTCCTCGTCCTTCTTCTGATGAGATTAGGCCTCTATTAGATGGTTTACTTGGTGAGTGATGGCTTGGATAGTAAGTATGTTGGTGTTGGCTTTTTCTATATAACCTTCGACCTTAGTATTAGTCGACGATTTCAACGCTGAACATATCACCCTGTCTCAAATCATCAATTGTATCTAACCCTTCTGCCACCTTACCAAAACAAGTGTGATTACCATCTAAATGTGCTGTGTGTGATCTCGATAAAACAATAAAAAACTGAGATCCTCCAGTGTTTCTTCCGGCGTGAGCCATAGAAAGAACACCCTTGTCGTGGAATTGATTATCACCGCTTAACTCGCAATCAATCTCGTATCCAGGTCCGCCAACACCAGTTCCCATGGGGCATCCACCTTGAACAACAAAGTCAGGTATCACCCTGTGAAAAGTCAGTCCCTCATAAAATCCTTCCTTAGCTAGTTTCACAAAATTCGCCACAGTGTTAGGCGCATCCTTCTCATAAAACTCGACCTTCAAAGGTCCCTTGTCTGTTGTAATAATTGCATGCATTTTAAAATATTTTACACTACAAATTTAGTGGATTCTAATCTCTATATTAAAATCTTCCGGTTACATAGAATTATTTTACCTGATAACTTTTAGTATGAATAACACTGGCATGAGATTTAAGTTAAATTGATTTAAAACAAATAAATTTTTAATCAAACAGAGCTTCATGTTCCAGATCTTCGGGAACCCTTGCCCTGAAAGCAAGAAAGCCTCCTTACAGGAAGCTTTCTAAGTGGAGCGAAAAACGAGACTCGAACTCGCGACCCCAACCTTGGCAAGGTTGTGCTCTACCAACTGAGCTATTTTCGCA
>NZRP01000059.1 GCA_002693775.1 Crocinitomicaceae bacterium
AGTGTCACCTTTAATAACGTAATTTGACTGAGGAATGATTAAAGGTTTTACTTCAGAGAACTTTAAGCTTTTAGCTTCAATTCCACTCAGTAGCCAATTCATAATTTCAGCTTCAGAATCCTGAACATCAATAATCATTTTAGACATTAACGGCATTACAGCTGCAAGAGGTACGTCGTAGAAATTAGCAGCTTCCCAGTTAACTAATACGTCATTCTCGTATTCATCTTCAAATGAGAATCTTTCTTGTAAAGATTTTTTAATAGACTCAGGAAGTATTCTTTCATTTCCTTCATTGTCAATTACAGAAATATTTAATAAATCATCTCTGTACTTTTCAAGAGCAATCCTTAATCCTTGAGCAGTCCATTTACCTTCAATAGGTGCTGCGGGTTCGGAACCTACCATAAATGTTGTTAGAGCTTGGTACTCATCCTTTTTTTGGATATGCTTAAGGTTTAACACTGTATCTCTACCATACTTATCTATGCCGTAGTAGTCTTCAAAGTTCACTTCATCTTGCTGCTCATACTTCCCTTCTGAAGTAGCCATACATCGAGCTTTAAGTTGTGATATGTATGTAACTAGCTCTTTAGCATCCTTTGAAATATCTTCTCCTTTTTCAAAGAATGGACCAACTTTTTCTTGGTTACTATTATACTTTGCATTAAGTGCAGTGTAGGTTTCATCGACTTTGTCAGCAATAGTTTGCTGAGTCGAAATAAGGCTGTTTTCAACCTTCACAAATCCATTAAGGACTTCTTTCGATATGTTTAAGGCAAGAAGAGCCGTTAGGACGAGATACATCATCCCAATCATCTTTTGCCTCGGTGTTTGTTTAGCTCCTGCCATGACTTCTTAACTTAATTAAAGTCTTTGGTTTAGCTACGGCTTCCGCCCATAGCGTTAAGCATGTTACCGTAAACAGTATTTAATGTAGCAAGATTTTGAGCTAACTCTGCAATATGCTCTTTATAAGCTCTTGTGTCTTCAACACTATCATTTAGAGTCTTAACAAGCTCTCCCATGCCAGCGTATAGGGCTTTGTTTTCTTTGAGCTGCTCTAATTGCATTTCGTACATGCTGTTTAGAGAGTCAAGATTAGCATTCATTCTCTGAAGATTGTCACCTGCATTTGTACTAGCATCTTTAGAACCAACTAGGCCAGTAAGAGATGTCGAAACACCTTCATAAGTATCAGCCATTTGATTAACTCTGTTAGACGCTTTTACAAGAGAATCACTAAACTCTTGAGTAGCACCAGCGGCATCAGCCATTTCACTCATTTTGTTAGCTTGATCTCCAAGGTTTTTCATCCCATCACCAAGATTCTTTATAAGTTTTGAATCGATGTTAGCATCCTCAAGTAAATTATCTAGTTGCTGAACAGCAGTCTTCGCGTCTTCACCAGTTGCAAGTTGTGGGTAAACTAATGTCCAATCTGGATCATCGTGAGGTAGAGGTTCGAAGGCAGAGAAAAAGAAAATTACGGCTTCAGTACCCAGCCCAAGGATAAGCATCTCAGATGCTCCTTCCCAGTGCTGAATCTTAAATAATGCACCGATAATTACGATAGATGCTCCAATTCCGTAGAGCTTTGACATTAGGTTCTTCCAACTTTTGCTTCCTGGTTTCATTTTCTTAGAGTTTGTTTCAATTAATACCTACAGCTTAGCTTTAGGATTTTCAGGTAATATGATTTCTTGTTTGATAATCAGATTAGTTCCATTCCTCTGATGGGCCTGACTTACCACGACCTAGGTAAGACATTACAGATCTGAATCCAATGTATGCTTTTGCAGTGTCACTGTACTCATAAGAACGAGTACCAGTTTGACAATAATATCCGATATCTTTCCATGAGCCTCCACGGATAACCTTTCTATGAAGTGCAGGTGGATCATCAACTTTAGCATGGTAAACATAGTCAGGAGCCATATCGAATGCGAAGTCATATACTGTCTCATCAAAGGCAGTATTAGTCCACTCAGCTACGTTTCCAGCCATATTGTATAGTCCATAATCATTGGGACTGTATGCATCGATGGGAGCTGTGTAAGCGTTTGCATCTTCTACGTAATCACCACGCATTGGTTTAAAGTTTGCAAGTACACAACCTTGTTCGTTTCTAATATACGGTCCACCCCATGGGTAAGGAGCAAGGTCCCTTCCACCACGAGCAGCGTATTCCCACTCTGCTTCAGATGGTAGACGGAATTTCTGAATGTAAGTAGATCCTTCTTTTTCCTTCCACTCGTTCATGATTTGAGTTCTCCACGCGTTGAAGGCAACAGCTTGACCCCATGTTACACCAACTACTGGGTAGTTGTCGTAAGCTGGATGCCAAAAGTAGTTCTCTGCAAGTGGCTCATTGTATGCATATGCATAATCATGGATCCAAACTAAAGTGTCTGGGTAAACATTAATTGTTTCTTCTACAACAAACTGAGATCTGTCTGAGTAACGGCGAACAGAATGTAATTGATTCAATTCGTTTACCTCACCGTACTCCTCATCTCTTGCATTCTTACTAGAAGCCTGCTCAAGATTAAACCAGTAATAACGGTAGTTTAGTTTACGAGTGTCAATTTCTTTCCTATTGTAGAATCTATCAGATCCTTGGAGGTAGTATTCGTCGTATAAAAGATCGAAAATATCTTCATCAGTCCAATCGATAGGCTCTTCCCAATTTAGGATGTAACCCTTGTCAATGAATCTGTCTAGTTCTTGTCCAGCTGCGTTTTCAGCATAGAAGTATCTGTCATCATCATTTTCGGCTAATGTGTTGAGGAACAGTGAATCTCGAACATAGTAAACGAACTGACGGTATTCGTTATTTGAAATCTCATGAACGTCCATGTAGAACGCAGGGATAGTAACAGTCTTAGACTTAGTGTTAAGAGCGTAAGGAACGTCTTGATCACTTGGTCCCATTGTGAATGAACCAAAGTGTAAGTAGTTCATCCCATATGGATTTGGCTGATCCCAGTATTCACGAGGTTGAACCCCAACGAGCTCACCCTGGGGCCCCATGTAACATCCAGCAAGCAGTACTGGTGTCATCAAGAACAGAAGGAACTTATTCATATTGAATGGTTTTAATTCGTTTGCAGGTGGTATATAATATACGTTCTAAAATAATAGGATATTATAAGAAACGCGGATTAGCATATTTATTTTGAATCGGAGTTGATTCGAACTTAAAGCTGTAAGAAAGGAAAACTTCATGAGAACCAGAAGAGAAATTCTGCAATTCTGATGTAGTAATGTCGTAAGAATAACCCACTCTGAAGAATTGCTCACTGTAGCTAATTTGCTCTTTCTTAGTTATTCTGTGCTGGAAACCAAGAACAGGAGCTATAGCATCTCCAGGTCTTGCGCTAACACCAGCCCATAGCATGTCATTCATCAGAAGATTTACATTGAAATCAACTGCTAGAGCAGCAATGTCAGTCTTAGTTAAAAAGTTAGTTCTAAGTACAAGGAAGTCTCCATCAAGATTAAAGTTATAGCCACCCATCAAGTAGTAATGGCGCTTGGGCTCAATGCTGATGTTTCTGAAGTCGTTCTGAAGAAGGTGAGTTGAAGAAAGTCCAACGAAGAACTTTTTAGGCTTGTGCAGGTAAATGCCAAAGTCTAAATCAACAGTAGCATCTGAAGTTCCTTCATCAGGAATAGCAGAATCATTCTCCTCTAGAGCAATCCAATCGTAGTTGTTGCCTAGAGTTTTATTGAAATAGCTCACTGAAGTACCAAAACTTAAAATAGTTCCAGATCTAAAAGGATTAAGTGAATAAGAATATCCAAGCTTCACCATAGTGTTGCTCTCGTTTCCAAGCTCATCTTGATAAAATTGTAGGCCAAACCCACCTGGCATAAAGCCAAGTTTGCTGTCAATGTTTAAAAGTGTGGTAACGGGAGCTCTCTCCAATCCTAACCACTGATTTCTATAAAATGCATTTACATTTGTAAGTGAAGATTGTCCAGCTGCGGCAATGTTTGACGTAACTGGATCCATATACCACTGAGTGAATTGTGGATCTTGCTGAGCGCTCACAAATGAGGCTACCAGCACGAATGCTAATGATAATATGTAACTACGAATCATCTTAACTCGTTGATTTCAAGGGTTTCACAGGTTTCGGCACTATCCGAAAAATGGCAAGATACGGAATTTTTCGATACCATCAAGCTAATTTTTGATATGTCCTCCACCATCTGTCAGGTAATTGTCCACTTGCAGCCTCCTCATAATCCTCATATGAACATGGAACTAGGTGGTGGTGATCTTTATTATTTTGCTTTGAAGTCGGTATCGGAACATCCATCCACCATCTGTCACTTCGAGATGATTTAAAGAATGCAACTTCATGATCATTTCCTGGCAAATCGACTACATATTTAGTGTATTCTTCTGAGCTACACTTAGGATGATCACCAGTTTGATAGAAGATGCCATCTAGCATATGCCAAACAACTTGTGCGCTTAAATGTGCTCCCCTTCCTCTGTCGTCTAAATCTGGGTTGTGTTCAAAAATACCCAGTGCTAACATTCTGTCGCTAAGTCCAGCATAGCGGGCGATTTGACAAATTTGAGATGCAGTAATTCCATTAGGCCCAGCGTGAACTGATGCAGGGTGGTCAGCAGCCCTAATTGCTCCCATGTCTATGGAAATCAAATCTGCATTTCTAAATGTTGGTTCTAAGAGCTTAGGGTCAGTATGAACTTGACCTAAACGAATTGCTTCAAATTGCAATCTCTCTAGTAGATCCAGTGTGTCAGGGTCACTTAAATATCCTTGATGTCCAACATTTACATAATCAAATAAATAATTAGGCTCATGCAGCACGATTCTATTCATGAAATTCCTTGAAGTTACCACCTGTGGATCGCCGCCAAAATCAAGCCTTTGGTCTACAGTCACAACATTCATCGGGCGTCCTATGCTTTCTAAGGCAGAATACATTGCATAAGTTAAATCCTGACCGCCTCCGAGCACTATAGGGATGATACCCATTTGGACCAGCTCTGAAACAATCGCGATTAATGCTATCTCAGTATCATCTTCAGCAAAACTATTTCTTATATCTCCAATATCTGCTACAGGAGCCCATCTAGAGTGAGGTGTTAGCTTATAGAGGTAATTTCTTATAGCATCTGGCCCTGCGGAACACCCCGCATTATCTCCACTATTTCTCCCGTCATTTACACCTAAAATGGCAACACGACAGCCTTCAATCGACGGTTTATAGTCGAATCGATGAATGTCGATTTTGTCCGCTATTCTTACTGAACCCTCTGGGTTGCTAAAGAAAAAAGTGTCAACTGGTTGTAAAAGCTCGTATAATTTGCTGCTCATGCTTGGTATTTATACAGATGAGCACAATAACGCTCTGTATGCCACACTTTTTACGAGCAATCTAAAATACAGTCCACACTGAATTGTTATTTCTTCTTTGCTTTCGCCCTGCTTCCCTTTTTAGACGGGTGTTTCGAGTGTTCATCTATCAGCTCTTGAGCCCTTGCCCAATCAATAGTATTGTAATCTTCCCCCTTAGGTATTTTCACATTGATCTTGCCAGCTTTTATATACGGGCCCCAACGTCCTTCAATGATTCTTACATCTTCGTCCTCAACAAAAACCTTAAGCAATGCCTTTGCATCTGCCTCACGCTTAGCTTTAATCAGTTCAATAGCCTTTTCAAGATCTAATGTGTATGGATCATCATCATTGTCTTTCTTAATGCTGATAAATTTCCCATCATGTCTTACATATGGGCCAAACCTCCCTATATCAGTCACTACCTTCTTATCTTCAAATTGGCCTAAATCTCTGGGTAGTTTAAATAAAAGAAGAGCATCTTCAAGAGTGACAGATTCTAGGGTTTGGCCTCTTCTAAGTGAAGAAAACCGCTTATTATCATCGTCTGCTTTTCCAAGCTGAGCCATAGGTCCAAACCTTCCAATACGAACAAGTACTTGCTTTCCGCTTTCAGGATCAACACCTAGGATTCTTTCGCCAGAGGCGCGCTCAGCAGTTTCAAGAGTGTTTTCTACTTGCACTTTAAATGGGCTGTAGAAATCCTTAATCATATCCTGCCAGTTGTCATTTCCACGAGCAATTACATCGAATTTCTTTTCTACGTCAGCCGTGAAATTGTATTCTAGGATATCACCAAAATGTTTAATGAGGAAGTCATTTACAACTATTCCAATATCTGTAGGAGCAAGCTTGTTCTTTTCAGCCCCTGTTGTTTCAGTCTTCGTGATAGAATCTAGAGTGTCTCCTGTCAGTGTAAGTACTCTGTAGTCTCTTTTAGTTCCCTCTCTGTCTGGCATGTTTACGTAACCTCTTTTCTGCATTACGCTAATGGTTGATGCATATGTAGACGGTCTTCCAATGCCTAATTCTTCTAACCTTTTCACAAGGCTAGCCTCAGTGTATCTTGGAGGGTGATTTGAGAATCTCTGAGTAGCAGTAATTGTGTTTCTGCCCATAGCTTCACCGTTTTTCATCGCTGGAAGAAGCCCCGTATCTTCATCTTCATTTTCGTCGTCTGTTCCTTCCAAGTATACTTTTAAGAAACCCTCGAAAGTGATTACCTCTCCCTTAGCAACAAATAATTCTTCAGACCCACTTACGTCAATTGTTACAGTAGTTTTTTCAAGTTTTGCATCTGCCATTTGTGATGCAATAGCTCTACGCCAAATAAGTCCGTACAGTTTCTCCTCATCAGCAGTACCAGAGTGCTTGTTTCGGCTAAAATCAGTTGGTCTGATTGCCTCGTGAGCCTCCTGTGCTCCTGTGTTTTTATTTTTAAAAATCCTTGTCTCGCAATATTCCTCACCGTAGCCGTTTGCAATGGCATTCCTTGCTCCCTCTAGAGCCTGTTCGCTTAATGTTACAGAATCGGTACGCATGTATGTGATACGTCCAGCTTCATATAATTTCTGAGCAACGGACATTGTACGTGAAACAGAAAAGCCAAGTTTTCTTGAAGCTTCCTGCTGAAGTGTAGATGTAGTAAAAGGAGCTGTAGGCTTCTTTTTAGCAGGTTTAGTTTCTAAAGCTTTTACGGAATGATTGCTCCCAGAGCAATCAGCAAGAAAATTGTGAGCATCCTCTTCAGTATCAAAGCGCTTTTTACACTCAGCCTTAACAATCTTCGCTCCCTTAGTTGTGAATTCACCAACAACTCTATACTTAGAAGAAGTTTTGTGTGACTCAATCTCACGCTCTCTATCAACAATAATTCTTACGCCCACACTTTGAACTCTTCCTGCGCTAAGCTTTGGTTTAACTTTTTTCCAAAGAACGGGGCTTAGTTCAAACCCTACTAATCTATCGAGTACTCTTCTTGCTTGTTGAGCATCTACAAGATTTTTGTTTACGCTTCTAGGATTCTCAATTGCTTTAAGGATCGCGCTCTTAGTGATCTCGTGAAATACGATTCTTTTGGTGTTTTCAGGCTTCAGATTTAACACCTCAACAAGGTGCCATGAAATAGCCTCTCCCTCTCGGTCCTCATCCGTCGCAAGCCAAACTACTTCAGTCTCCTTCACACTTCTCTTCAGGTCAATTATAACCTTCTTTTTATCCTCGCTAATCTCATACTTAGGAGTGAATCCGTTTTCAATGTCTATAGCCCCATTCCCCTTTGGTAGGTCGCGGATGTGTCCAAAACTCGACTTCACAACAAAGTCTCTTCCAAGGTATCCTTCAATTGTTTTCGCCTTAGCTGGCGACTCGACTATAACAAGATTCTTCGGCATGATTCTGAAATTTCGTCGGCAAAGAAAGTAAAATCTCAATACGTTCGAAACCATATTTCAAAGAACTTTTTCTTCTTCGAGGGGTACCCCTTTAGGGGTGACAATTTGTCAGCTCTAAACAATGATGTTACATTTGCAGAGATTATTATGAGTTTAGGAAATAAAACAATTGATGAGTCAAGACAGGGTGAGGCCCTAGTTTTAGATTCTAAAAAGGGCGGGAAGAAACTTTTCCTCGAGAGCTATGGATGCGCAATGAATTTTTCAGATTCTGAAATCATTGCTTCTATCCTTGCTAAAGAAGGTTATTCTACGACTAATGAGGAGCGCGACGCTGATTTAATTCTTGTAAACACATGCTCAATTAGGGAGAAGGCTGAAGAGAGAGTGAGAAACAGACTCAAGACCTTCAAGCGTTATAAAAGTAACAACCGAAGCTTAGTAGTTGGTATGCTGGGTTGCATGGCTGAAAGGCTCAAGGATAAACTCTTGGAGGAGGAAAAGCTAGTTGACCTAGTTGTCGGCCCAGATGCTTACAGAGATCTTCCAAGTCTTATTGAAAAAGTAGAAGGAGGCCAAAAATCAGTCAACGTACTCCTCTCTCGAGAAGAGACATACGCTGAGATTAACCCTGTCCGACTAGATAACAAAGGAGTTACTGCATTCATTAGTATTATGAGAGGATGCGATAACATGTGCTCATTCTGCGTTGTTCCGTTTACAAGAGGGCGCGAACGCAGTAGAGACCCGCATAGCATTATAGCTGAAGCCCAAGATCTTTACGATAAAGGATACAGAGAGGTAACTCTTTTAGGCCAAAACGTTGACTCTTACAAGTGGAACATCGACAATAAGGGTGTAATTAAAGATCCTGAAAAGCCAGTTGTTCGATTTGCAGAGCTTCTTGAAATGGTAGCGAAGGTACACCCAGATTTAAGGGTGAGATTCTCGACTAGCCACCCTAAGGATATGACTGACGACGTACTGCATGCTATTGCAAAGTACGAGAATCTATGTAAATACATCCACCTTCCTGTTCAGTCCGGAGCAAGCACTATGCTCAAGCGTATGAACAGAGGGTATACTCGTGAATGGTACATGGATAGAATTGCAGCAATCAAACGAATCATTCCTGATTGCGAATTGTCTACAGATATTATCGCAGGATTCTGTGGTGAGACTGAGGAGGAGCATAATGAAACCCTGAGTCTATTGAAGAAAGTAGGATTTATAATGGCTTATCACTTCAAGTACAGCGAGCGACCTCGGACACTAGCTGAGCGTAAGTTTGAAGATGATATTCCAGAAGAGGTTAAAAGCGAAAGGCTTGCTGAAATTATCAAAGTACAGCGAGTAGAAGCTCTAAAAAGAACTTCGGGTCTAGTAGGTAGGACATACAAGGTGCTAGTCGAAGGGCCTAGTAAGAAAAATCCAGAGGAGTACTGCGGTAGAACAACCCACAACACCATGGTAATTTTCCCGAAGGGGGATGCTGAGGTTGGGAAGTATGTAAACGTCAAGACTACTGATTGTACGTCTATCACTCTGTTTGGCACAATAACATCTGAAAAAGCCGACGCATGAATACAGCAGCCTTAAAGCAACGATTTGGAATAATTGGTAATAGCCCTCAATTAGACAGGGCCATATTTGTTGCTGCTCAAGTGGCGCCTACTGATTTATCAGTTCTAATTCTGGGAGAAAGCGGAACTGGTAAGGAAACAATGCCTAAGATTGTGCATCAGTTCAGCTCTAGAAAGCACGCCAAATATATCGCAGTTAACTGTGGTGCTATTCCAGAAGGGACAATTGATTCAGAATTGTTTGGGCACTTAAAGGGAGCCTTTACCGGGGCAACTGAGTCTAGAAAGGGTTATTTCGAGGAGGCTGATGGGGGAACTATTTTTTTAGATGAGGTGGCGGAGCTTCCAATGACTACTCAGGTGAGGCTTCTGAGAGTTCTAGAGTCTGGTGAGTTTATGAAGGTGGGTTCTTCACAGCCACAGAAAACAGATGTAAGAGTAGTTGCAGCAACTAATGTTGATTTTCAAGAAGCATTTGATAAGGGAAAATTTAGAGAGGATCTGTATTACAGGCTCAATCAAGTTCCAATAAATATGCCTCCTCTGAGGCACAGGTCAGACGATATCCACCTTCTTTTTAGAAAGTTCACGACTGATTTTAGTGAGATGCACAGGATGCCTCCACTTTCTCTTTCACCTGAAGCTATAGAGGTAATCCAAAACTATACTTGGCCTGGTAATATTCGTCAACTTAAGCACGTGACTGAGCAAATGTCAGTGCTTGAGGCTGAAAGAAGAATTGAAGGTGATACTATTCTAGGTTATTTGCCAGAAACTCATAGAACTAGATTGCCAGTAAGAATCACAACAGGTAGCGATGGGTTTGAAGAGGGTGAATCTGGGGCAAATGAGAAAAAAATGCTCTATAAAGTTCTCTTTGATATGAAGGGCGAGCTAAATGATTTGAAGCGAATTGTTCTGGGATTAATGAATAACAAAGGGACGATTTCTCAAGAAGATCAAGCCATTGTTTCAAAGGTGTTTTCTGAAACAGATAATCCGCCAAACCTGCCCGTTATGTTTGATGATGACTCAGCCCCGGTTGTTCACGATGCAGTTGAAGTAGTTTCTAGTCTTTCGCTAATAGATTCCGAAAGAGAGCTGATAATCAAGGCTCTTGAAAAACATAAGAATAAAAGAAAATTTGCAGCTGCTGAATTGGGAATTTCTGAGAGGACACTCTACAGAAAAATTAAAGAATACGATTTGAAATGAACAAAGTAGTCTTCTTTTTAGCTGTAGCTGTTTCGATTGTGTCTTGCGGGATTTACTCTCCATATGGTGCAGCAACATCAGGCGCTACGACGTTCTCAATTAAATACTTTGAAACTATACACCCTTTGGCCTCTGCATCTACTTCAATTACAATTAGTGAGTCTGTAATTGATAGAGTCCAAAGACAGTCGACCCTGCAGTTAGTTGATTCAAATGGAGAATTGCAATTTGAGGGCAAGGTTATAGGATGGACAGTTCAGCCAATCAATGTTCAAGGAAATGAGGAAGCTGGGGCAAACAGGATTACTGTTACTGTAGACGTGATTTACACCAACACAGTTGACACGGAGCTTAGTTTTCAAAGAAAATTCAGCAGGTTTTATGATCTTCCCAGTAGTTCAGATCTGCACTCAAATCAGGATTTAGTAGTTCAAGAAATTGCTGCACTACTTTCTCAAGATATTTTTAATGCTAGCTTAGGTAATTGGTAGTATGAATGTAGAAAAGCTAAATAAATTACACGCTCTTTCAGGTTCAGAGCTCGGTGAGCTAAGAGATGAAATTGCGGATTTAGTTAAGGAATATCCCTATAGTGCTCCATTCAGGATGTTGCTGGCAAAGGCTTCTAAAGAAGCTGGTCACCTCGACATGAAAAAGGATCTACTTGCTGCAGCTGCTCATTGCTCTTCGAGAAAAGCATTATTTGATGTAATGTTTTCAGAATCTCTGGCTCAACAGGCAAGGGAGATTCATGAAGAGATTGATCTATTGGATGCGGTAAGTGAGGAGGAGTTTGAAGGGCTTGTTTGGCATACAGCTGGAGAGATAGATGAAGTAATTGATGCTGAGGAACAACAAAAAAGAGAGGATGTTGTTGAAGCGATATCTTATTCGCTAGAAAAAAAATCTGAAGAAATTTTAGAAAAAAATCTTGTGGGTGAAAATGAGGTTGATTTGTGGGATGATAATGAGCTTGAGATTAGGACTGGGGGTAGCGCTAATTCTCTGTTTGGGAAGTGGCTATCTAAGAGGGCGATTGTTACAAAATTTGGAGATAGTGGAAGGTCTGAATCTCGTGTAGAACGAGGTTCTTCGGTAATTATTGATGCTTTCCTTGCTAAGGATAATCCAAAGATTGGAAAGCCCAGAGAAGTGGATTCGCCAGTGTTAGAATGGGCAAATAAAGGACTCGAAGAAGACCCTAGTTTAGTCACTGAAACGATGGCGAAATTGTATGCTAAACAAGGTCAAATTGGTAGGGCTAGGAAAGCTTTTAAGCTTTTAGCCTTGAAATACCCTGATAAAAGTGTTTATTTTGCAGCCCAGCTTAAAAAGCTTAGCAAAAAATAAATTATACCATGGAATTTTTAGACACGTTTTTAATCGTTGTTATTTTAATCATTAGCTTCTTACTAGGAGCTGTTATTCTTGTACAAAATCCTAAAGGAGGCGGCCTCGCTGCTGGCTTCACTGGCGGTGCTCAAATGGGTGGCGTTCAGAGAACTACGGATTTTCTTGAGAAAAGTACTTGGTATTTAGTTGTTGCTCTTTTTGTGACTTGCATCATTGCAGGTATGCAAAAGAACACAAAGACTGATACAGGTGTTAATCCACTAGATATGAGAAATACTCAAATAGAGCTTAATGAAAATCTTTCTACTTCTGACTCTGCGCCAGTTGAGGTGATTGAATAATAACTGTTTATTAAATTAGATAAATATCTTTGTGCTTAGTAACATGACATTTTGTCGTACTGAATTGTTTGGCATAAAAATGGACTATGCACCAACAAAATTAACATTATAATTAACATTATAAAATGTCAGTAAACATTAAACCTTTAGCAGATAGAGTTCTAGTTGAGCCAGCTGCTGCAGAAGAGACTACAGCTAGTGGAATCATTATTCCGGGAACAGCTCAAGAGAAGCCTCAAAGAGGAACTGTTGTAGCTGTTGGGCCTGGTAAGAAGGATGATCCTACAACAGTCAAAGTCGGAGATTCAGTTTTATATGGAAAGTTTTCAGGAACTGAATTAAACCTTAAGGGTAAGGATTATTTAATCATGCGTGAAGCAGACATTTTAGCAATAGTATAAGACATGGCGAAGAATATTCAATTTGATAGCGAGGCAAGGGCAGCTCTGAAAGCAGGAGTTGATCAGCTTGCAAATGCAGTGAAGGTTACTCTAGGTCCAAAGGGGCGTAATGTGGTAATTGATAAAAAGTTTGGCGCTCCCTCTGTAACGAAGGATGGTGTTTCTGTGGCTAAAGAGATTGAGCTGAAGGATGCTGTGGAGAACATGGGAGCTCAAATGGTCAAAGAGGTTGCTAGTAAGACTGCTGATGTAGCAGGTGACGGTACTACGACTGCTACAGTTCTAGCTCAGGCTCTAATTACTGAGGGGATGCGCAATGTTGCCTCTGGTGCAAATCCTATGGACTTAAAGCGAGGAATGGATAAGGCTGCAAGTGCTATTGTTTCTGAGCTAAAGCGAATGAGCAAGGAGGTTGGTTCTGATAACTCTAAAATTGAGCAGGTAGCAACTATATCAGCAAATAACGATAACACAATTGGTTCGTTGATTGCTGAAGCGATGAAGACAGTAGGTAATGAAGGCGTTATCACTGTTGAGGAGGCGAAGGGTATGGATACTACTGTAACTACTGTTGAAGGAATGCAGTTCGATAGAGGATACTTGAGCCCGTACTTCGTGACTAACCCTGAGAAGATGGAGGCTGAACTAGAAAACCCATTCATCCTTATTCACGATAAGAAGATTAGCAATATGAAGGANCTACTTCCTGTGCTTGAACAGACAGCCCAAAGCGGACGNCCTCTTCTTATCATCGCTGAAGACGTTGATGGTGAAGCTCTAGCGACACTAGTTGTAAATAANATTAGAGGNTCTCTGAAGATTGCGGCAGTGAAAGCTCCAGGNTTTGGCGACAGACGTAANGCTATGCTTCAAGACATCGCGATTCTAACNGGAGGTCAGGTGATTTCTGAAGAGACAGGATTGAAGTTGGAGAATGCTTCTCAAGCGGATTTGGGTTCTGCGGAGAANATCACTATCGATAAGGATAACACAACTGTAGTAAATGGAGCAGGNAAGTCTGCTGCTATTGCGTCAAGAGTGGGACAGATTAAAGCCCAAATCGAATCAACTACATCTGACTACGATAAGGAAAAGTTACAAGAGCGTTTAGCTAAGCTTTCAGGTGGCGTTGCTGTGCTATATGTTGGTGCAGCAACTGAGGTTGAGATGAAGGAGAAAAAGGATAGAGTTGATGATGCACTTCATGCAACGCGTGCAGCTGTTGAAGAGGGAATTGTTCCTGGTGGAGGTACTGCCTACATCAGAGCGGCCGAGGTTTTATCAAGCCTTGAAGGAGATAATAACGACGAGACTACTGGAATTAAAATCGTTCTTAGAGCTGTTGAAGAGCCTTTACGCCAAATCGTCTCTAACGCCGGCGGCGAAGGTGCGGTAGTAGTAAATTCTGTTCGTGATGGAAAAGGCGACTTTGGGTACAACGCAAGAACTGAGGTTTTCGAGAATCTTCTTGAGGCCGGAGTAATTGACCCAACGAAGGTTAGCCGTGTTGCACTTGAGAACGCTATTTCAATTTCTGGAATGATGCTTACTACAGAGTGTGTGATTTCAGACATCGAAGAAGAAGGAGCTTCTGCTCCACCGGCAATGCCTGGTGGAATGGGAGGCATGATGTAATTTAGGCGTATGTCTATTGAAGTTAACCGGGTAACTAAAAAGTATTCAGAGCAACTTGCTTTGGACTGTGTTAGCTTAGATGTTCCTTATGGAAGCGTGTTGGGACTGTTGGGGCCAAACGGTGCTGGCAAGTCGACGCTAATGAAGTTGATTTGCGGATACATCCCGCCTAATGAAGGTAGCATTAATGTTTGCGGATTTAACGTTGATGAGGAGCCGCTGGAGACTAAGGCGAGGATAGGTTACTTGCCGGAGAGTAATCCGTTACCGGACCATATGTACATCAGAGAGTATCTGAAGTTTGTGGCTGGCCTTTATAAGTTGCCCGACGCGAAGCAGAAGGTCGAATCAGTTATTAAGAAGGTGGCGCTAGGCCCGGAAGTTCACAAGAAAATTGGTGAGTTGTCAAAGGGGTATAGGCAGAGAGTTGGCCTTGCTGCAGCCATTATTCACGAGCCAGACGTGTTGATTTTAGACGAGCCTACATCGGGACTTGATCCAAATCAATTAGTCGAGATTAGAGCACTAATTAAGTCGATTGGCGAAAAGAGGACAGTTATGCTTTCCACTCACATTATGCAAGAGGTGGAAGCGATGTGTGATAGGGTTGTGATGATTAAGCAGGGCAAGATTGTAGCTGATGATAAGCTAGAGGCTTTTGTAAACGATAGTGGAGGATTAGAGGGTGCCTTTAAAACTCTTACGTCTTGAGTAAGTCTGGAAAAGAGAGAGGAGTTGTCTTTAGATCTACTGGATCTTGGTACGATGTTAAAACACAAAGTGACGAGACTTTTAAGTGCAATCTTAAGGGTAAGATTAGGCTTCAAGGTCTAAGGTCCACCAATCCCATCGCCGTGGGAGATAAAGTTGTTTTCGAAAGATCTGATAATGGGCAAGGATCAATTGAGAAGATTGAGGAGAGGAAGAATTTTATAGCTAGGAAGTCTGTCAATCTCAGTAAGGAAAGTCATATTGTGGCGTCGAATTTGGACAGGGCGTTTCTTATAGTAACCATTGCTTCACCAAGGACAAGTTCAGGATTTATCGATAGGTTTTTAGTGACAGCTGAGGCGTATGGAATACCTACGACAATAGTTTTTAATAAGGTTGACCTTCTAGTTGAAGACGAGGAGGCGAGTAGGAGGCAGAAAGAACTTGAAAGAGTATATTCTTGTGCCGGATATGAAATTTTAAAGGTGAGTGCGGAAACTGGAAAGGGAATTGATGAGTTGAGATTATCTCTTAATAAGGGCATTAACTTGCTTTCAGGACATAGTGGTGTGGGGAAGAGTACGATTATAAATAAGATTGTTCCAGGGTTAGACTTGAAGACAGCAGGGGTTAGTGATTATCATTCTAAAGGAAGGCATACAACGACTTTTGCAGAGATGTTTGAAGTTCCTGGAGGTGGATTTATAATTGATACGCCTGGCATAAAAGGGTTCGGTTTAACTACTCTGGAGAAGGAAACTTTAAACCATCATTTTCCAGAAATATTTAATAAGCTAGAGGGTTGTAAGTTTAATAACTGTGTTCATGTGGGTGAGCCAGGGTGCGCTGTTAAGAAGGCTGTTGAGACTGGTGATGTGAGTGAGGAGAGGTATAGAAATTACTTGGAGATGTATGATACATTTGAAGAAGGACCATACAGATAACAAGAGATTAGACCCTTGATGTATAAAGGCCGTTAACTCTTAAATCTTTCGAGTTGTACTTTATTCTCTTGTGAGTGTGTAGGTCAAACACATCTATTCCCACCGACCTTAAAATAGCATCACCTGCCGCGCAGTCCCACTCCATATATGAGCCTGTACGCGCATGGATTTCAGCCTTTCCCATAGCTATTTCACAAAACTTCAGTGATCCGCTCACAGGTCTAGTTACTACGTCTTTTGCATTTACCCAAGGCGGACACAGTACATTAACGGAAGCTGATTCCATCCACGACGTTACCAGTGTAAATGGTTTGTGAACCCCAGTGCTAGAGTTCTGTTTAATTGTTCTAGAGTTGGCGCCATTAAGCTGGCTAATCGAAAACCCCTTACCCATAACTCCGCTGTAAATGGTATTGGTAAGTGGGTCTGCTATAACCCCAAGTATGGGTCCTGTTTTATCGCAAAGGGCAATATTGACTGCAAAGCCAGATCTGTTTTCAAGGAAGCTTTCAGTGCCATCTAAAGGATCTACTAAAAAGTAATATTCCCAGCTTCGCCTTTCTTCGTAATCAGGAATGCTTGCCTCTTCGCTTATAATAGGAATTGCTAGGTGGGAAAGGATGGATGCAATGACGGTTTGGGATGCATAATCAGCATTAGAAACTAGCGATCCATCTTTCTTTGACTCAATATCAAGATCTTCATCTGAAGCAGCTATAACGCTTAGAAGTTCTCTAGACGCAGCACTCGCAGCCTCTACAGCTTTTTTAGCGCATTCTTCTAGAAATTCTGACGTTATCATTCGACTAATATAACTACCTTTGTCTCGATGCAGGGGTGCCGCAAGGCTGAGATTACACCCTTTGAACCTGTTCCCAGATGGGGAAAGGAAGTTGTCATAAAGTGTACCTCGAAGGCTTCAATCCCGCGTCATGTAATTAATTTATTTTAAAATGCGACGCATAATATTATTCTCGCTTCTTTTAGCACCGGCTTTTATTCAAGCCCAAATCGATTCTATCAATCTCCTTAAACCTGCGGCTGTTAAGGCTGTGACATCTGAAGATAGGTCACCATTTACTTACAGTGAAATGACCGAGGAGGACATTCAGAAGAGGGACGCAGCTCAAGACATGCCTTTCTTGCTTAGGTTTACTCCATCTATGGTTGTAACTTCTGATGCTGGTAACGGCATAGGTTACACAAATCTTCGTCTTAGAGGTACAGACGCAACTAGAATCAATGTTACTATCAACGGAGTTCCACTTAATGACGCAGAGTCTATGGGTGTATGGTGGGTAGACCTTCCAGACCTTGCTTCAAGTGTAAGCGACCTGCAAATTCACCGTGGTGTTGGAACTAGCACCAACGGACCAAGTGCCTTTGGCGGATCAATTGCAATCAATACTTTTGGTAAAAAGAAGGTTGAGAGCTTGAATGCAACTATGGGCTACGGTTCTTTTAATTCAAGAAGAGCAACTGCAAGCTGGAATTCTGGAATTATTGGAGATGGCTGGGCTTTCGAAGGTAGATACTCAAACATCTCATCTGATGGGTATGTTGACAGAGCTACTTCTGAGCTTATTTCTATGTATGGATCTCTTTCAAAGAGCTTTGAAAACAGCAAGGTGACTCTTACAATGATGGACGGTGAGGAAAGAACTTACCAAGCATGGTATGGTGTGCCTGAATTTGCAACATCTGACACGTTAACAGATCAACAATTTCTTGAATTGGCTGAAGCAACCTATGGTGAAGACACAGCTAGGGTTAATGATCTAGTAGCAAACGGCCGTCAACACAACTACTATAACTATGAAAATGAGGTTGATGACTATAAGCAAACTCATCACCAACTTCACTTCGAAACAAATCTTGGAAAGACTCAAATAGGTGCGGCATTATTCCAAACTTTAGGAGCAGGTTATTACGAGCAGTTCAAAGCAGATGATGCTTATTCTAATTACGGAATTGAGGGCTTAGTTGATGAAGCAGGAGATACAATTACTTCTTCAGATATCATTAGAAGAAGATGGCTTGATAACACTCTAAGAGGAGGATTATTAAACGGAAGTGTGAAAGTTGGAGGGGTTGATCTTGACTTTGGAGGAATGTACTCTCAGTATCAAGGAGATCACTTTGGAAAGATCATTTCAGCAAATGTTGATACTGTTGCTAATGGCTCTAGATTCTACGAGTCGATGGGATATAAGAATGATGCGAGTTCTTACGCAAGAGCAACAATGTATGGATTTGATAATAAGCTTAGAATTCAGGCTGAAGCCCAAATTAGACATGTACAATACTCTTCTGAAGGGTTAAATTATGATGATTATGAAGGTCTTTCAGAATTTTCGATTGGAGACACACTTACATTTTTCAACCCTAAGTTTGGTTTAGACTACTTACCCTCTACTAATTCAAGAATTTACGCTTCTATGGCAATCGCAAACAGAGAGCCATCTAGAAGCAACTATTTAGATGCTGCTGATCCTTCTGCAGTATTGCCGGAAGAGTTAATGGATCTGGAATTAGGATTCAAAGTAGGTAAGGAAAATTGGGCGTTTGAAGTTGGTGCATACCATATGGCTTACAACAATCAGCTTATTCCTACAGGCTCAATCAGCGATGTTGGTGCTGTTATCAAGGAAAACGTAGAAAACTCATACCGTAAGGGTATTGAACTTCAGGCAGGCTTCCAGATTCTAGATAATGTTAGATGGGAGACTAACTTCACTTACTCTAAAAACAAAATCCAGGATTACGTTGAAGTTCAAGGATCTCACCACAGAATTATTGAGGAATCTGATATCGCTTTCTCTCCTAACATGATTGGAGCAAGCATTTTTACTATTGATGTTTGGGATGGAAAGAGTATGTTCTCTGATGAAGCACTTGATCTAGATGTTGAGTTTGCTAGTAAGTACGTGGGTTCACAATACTTAGATAATACTTCAAACGAAGACAAAATGCTAGACGCATATTTAGTTCACGATGTGGTTCTAAGAACCTCAACTATGTTTGGAGAAAACGAAGTTTCTCTTAACCTATTTGTAAACAACGTGTTTAACGAAATGTACAGTGCAAATGGCTGGTCATACAGCTACTTGAATAATGAGCCTGAAAATGCTCAGGACTGGGATCTAACAAACGTAAACTACGTTTACCCACAAGCTGGAAGAAACGGATTTGCTAGTGTTAGCGTACGTTTCTAAGAGGTTTTATGACTTTAACAGATCTTTGATTTGCTCGACAGTGGCCGCGTGACGCATCACGTGGCCACTTTCTATTTTAATGAATTTCACTGAGGAGCAAGAAATTTTACCAAGCTCTCTCTTTAATTCATCCGCCCATTTTTCTGGGATGATTTTATCTCTATCACCAAAGACTAAAGTTGTGTCAATTTGTGAAAAGGCATGAGCTAATGCTTCAGGTTTAGCCCAAAACTTTTTATGCCCCTCCCACCCATATGCTACTCTTCTTCTTATTTTAGAGTTGTCCGTATGATATCGCCCAAAATGGTGCTTATGACTGGAAATGGCTCCGGCTTTATAAAGAGCATCTATTATTCGTTTATTTGTTTTAGGGAACCTATCTATTAAGCTCCAGCACAACTTACCTAGTTTAGTGTGTACTACGAACTTGTACAGATTAGTCATCTTTAGTCCATCAGGTGCTAGAGCAATTAATCTGTTAAACTTACCTGGGAACTCTTTAACAAGTTTAAAAGTTATCCTTGCTCCCATAGAATAGCCTAATAATTCAAGAGTTTTAGCTTCTGGAAATTCCTCTTTCACCTTCTGTTCAATTGCACTTAAAAGTTCCAAGGGGCCAAGCGCTGAATGTATGGGTAATGGGTCTAGAGGAGCAGATTTGCCGTGATGTAATAGATTTATTGACAACATTGCAGTATTGTCATCGTAAAATGGCATAAAGTTTTCCATTTCACATGCGTCCCTGTCGAAGCCATGAAAAGCAATTGTGACACTATAGGTAATTCTTGATTTTGCTGGTACTACCCACCCTTCAAACCTCCATGAGGAACTGTCCCAAATCACTTTCTTTCCCGTGCTCATAACGCTAAGGTCGTCAATTGTGATAAAGTGTGGAAAAACTGAATTAAATAGTTGGCGAAAAAGGCTAAAGGATACACTAACTTTGCGCAGGTTAATTGCATTCGTAACTGTCGACATTTGAGCGAAATTTTTCGTAAGGAAGTTGCCGGATAAAAAAAAAATGCCCAAAGATTCGAGCATTAAGTCGGTACTAATAATCGGCAGTGGCCCCATCGTGATAGGCCAAGCATGTGAATTTGATTACAGTGGATCTCAAGCTTCAAAAAGTCTTCGCGAAGAAGGTGTTGAAGTTACCCTCATAAACTCTAACCCAGCAACCATCATGACTGATCCAGTTATGGCGGACAATGTTTACTTAGAGCCACTTGAGCCAGATTCTATTGAAAAGATTCTTCAGAAGCATCCTAATATTGATTCTGTTCTTCCAACTATGGGAGGTCAGACTGCTTTAAACCTTGCTATCAAATGTGATGAGCTTGGGATTTGGGAGAGAAATAATGTGAAGATGATTGGTGTAAATATCGATGCAATTGATATCACTGAGAATAGAGAAGCGTTCAGACTTTTAATGGGTGACATTGGAGTTCCAATGGCTCCACAGGCTGCTGCTAAAAGTTTTCTTGAGGGTAAGGAGGTAGCCCAAAGATTTGGGTTCCCGCTTTGTGTTAGAGCTAGCTACACTTTAGGTGGAACAGGAGCTGCAGTAGTTTTTGACCAAGAAGAATTCGAAAAGAAATTAACCGACGGACTACATATCTCACCAATTCACGAGGTGATGATTGACAAGGCACTTCTAGGGTGGAAGGAGTATGAGCTTGAGCTTTTAAGAGATTCTAACGGTAATGTAACTATCGTTTGTTCTATTGAGAACATGGATCCTATGGGAATCCACACTGGAGACTCTATCACTGTTGCTCCAGCAATGACTCTTAGTGACACGACTTTCCAAAAGATGCGTGACATGGCTATACACATGATGCGCAGCATCGGTGACTTTGCTGGAGGATGTAACGTACAGTTTGCGGTTTCTCCTGATGAGAAGGAAGAAATCATCGCAATTGAGATTAACCCTCGTGTTAGCCGTTCATCAGCACTAGCATCTAAAGCAACTGGGTATCCAATTGCTAAAATCGCAGCTAAGCTTGCAATTGGTTACCACCTTGATGAGCTAAAGAATACAATCACAGGCACTACATCTGCTATGTTCGAGCCAACACTCGACTACGTTGTAGTTAAAGTACCTCGTTGGAACTTTGATAAGTTTAAGGGTGCAGATCGTCAGCTAGGACTTCAGATGAAGTCAGTAGGTGAGGTAATGGCCATTGGTCGTTCTTTCCAAGAAGCGTTACAAAAGGCTTGTCAATCATTAGAGATTGGTAGAAACGGATTAGGAGCAGATGGTAGAGAACTAAAGGATAAGGATGCAATTATGGAAAGCTTAAGTCATCCGTCTTGGAATAGACTTTTCCATATCTACGACGCATTCAAATT
>NZRP01000060.1 GCA_002693775.1 Crocinitomicaceae bacterium
ATTAGAGATCAAATTCTTGAAGGAAGAATCCCAATTGCAGAGCAAAATATTGAATTCATCCAAACAAAGACAGAGGCTCAAGTGACTAAGAAAATCATTAATAAATCTGGTGGAGCAGATCTAGTGATTTTAGGATTCTTAGATGCTTCTAAATCTGATGATCACGGTAGTCTATTCGAGAGATATCATGGGTTAGGTGAGACTATGTTTGTTCATTCAAATGAAGCTAAAATAATCAAGTAATGAAGATTGCAGTAATCAATGGACCCAACCTAAATATGCTTGGCATACGTGAGCCAGGGGTGTATGGTTATGAGAATTTGACAAGTCTGATAAATAGCTTGAAAAAGCAATATCCACAATTGGAAATATATGATTACCAATCTAACAATGAAGGTGAATTAATAACTGCAATTCAAAAACTGGGGATGGATTGTGATGGAGTTGTGATAAACCCAGGAGGCTATTCACATACTTCAGTAGCAATACGAGATGCTATTTCATCTATAAAAGCTCCTGTAATTGAAGTACATATATCGAATATACATTCAAGAGAAGAGTTTAGACAAAATACTATTACAGGAGGAGCTTGTATTGCGGTAATATCTGGTCTTGGATTTAAAGGATATTCAGTAGCAATTGAATATTTAATTTGAAATCCGTCGGTTATTTCTTCTTAGAAAACCTTTGGACTGATTTATTTAGATAGGTAGCAAGCTGTTTTGAATCACTTTCAGGAAGTTGCTTGCCCAGTACATGGGTTTTCCCCTTGTACTTAAAGTGAATAGTATCGCCACCAATAATCCAGAAGCTATTATCAAGTGAACCCATAAAAGACTTGATGTTCTTTTTAACTGCTTGAAAGTTCCCTAGCTCGCTTAATCTGTAAAATCTGTCTTTACCTCTTTTTTTAAAAGCGTTTTTAAGGAGCATTTCATTTTTATTGATCCTTATCACCTCATTTCCAATTCTTCTCCAAGCGATTACTTTTCCTATTCTCACAAAGAAGAAGCCCCAAAAGGTCATGCAAATAAGGTATACATATCTCTCGTCCACGAAGTTGTAAACACCATATCCAATTAGTCCTCCAAGTCCTATCCAAGCGCCAAACCACATTTCTAGTGCAATCTGCTGAGCAAATGAAATCTTTTGACTAATGACAATAGTAATAGCATCAGCGTGTTCAGAAATTGTAATACGCTTACCTATGGACTTAGAACTCATTTTTCTGAGGTTAGTTGATTGTAAATATTTAGATACTTGGGAAGGACGCTATCAATTCTAAATCTTTGGGCGCATTCTAGGGTAGAGGATTTGAACTCACTAAATGTGTGGTCATCTTTAAGTATGGTTTGGACTCCATAAGCCATAGAATTAATGTCTCCTATATCACTTAAAAAACCAGATTTCCCTTCGATTACCACTTCAGGCAAGCCTCCAGCATTGGTTGCAATAACCGGAACGCCCACAGCCATTGCTTCAAGGGCAGCGAGTCCAAAGCTCTCAGACTCACTCGGCAAAATGAACACATCGCTAATCATCAGTGGCTCAATAGGATTCTTGACTTTTCCAAGGAATGTCACCTTCGATTCTAACCCTTTTTCTCTGCAAAGATGCTCTGCAGAAGCTCTATCTGGTCCATCTCCTACAAGAAGCAATCTGCATTCTTTTTGCTTCAAAACCTGTTCAAATACAAGAATTACATCTTTGACTCTTTTAACTGGTCTGAAATTAGAGATGTGAGTTAGTATTGGCTCTGAATTTGGAGCTATGCACTTTCTGAATTCCTCGTCAGCCTCAATTTCTATATGAGAAGGGCAGAAGAAATTAGGCACTACTTCAATCTTCTTGTTTACGCCAAATAATTTATTAGTCTCCTTCTTCAAGTCTTCAGAAACAGCCGTTACTGTATCACTCTTATTAATTGCGTAAGAGATAACGGGTTCAAAGCTAACATCCTTTCCCAGCAATGTGATGTCAGTACCGTGAAGAGTAGTGACAATAGGAATATCACTTTCTTCCTCAGCTAGGATTTTCTTTGCTGTAATTGCAGCACTAGCATGAGGTATAGCATAGTGCACGTGAAGAATATCTATGTCGTGATCTTTAATAACCTCGACCATTTTACTAGCCAGAACAAGTTCGTACGGAGGGTAGTCAAATAGTGGATAGTCACTTACTCTCACTTCATGATAGAAAATGCCAGACTTGAAGCTACCCAACCTTACTGGAGTGTTGTAGGTGATGAAATGAATTTCATGACCACGGCTCGCCAGGGCTTTCCCCAGTTCTGTAGCAACAACTCCAGAACCACCAAAAGTGGGGTAGCATACCATAGCTATCTTCATGACTTGTCAGCTAAAATGTGCTCCATGATAACTCTGTGTATTTCAGTGCGCACGTTGTTTTTAATAAGTAGATTATTCTTAGCATCAGGGAAAGTCCTATTGCTAAGGAAAACGTAAACAAGCTTATGCTCAGGATCTACCCATAGAAGTGTCCCAGTAAATCCAGAATGGCCATAACTGCTTTCAGAACCAAGCTCGCTTGCTGGTCCTTCATCAGGGTTTAGCCCCGTTTTATCAAATCCTACACCGCGCCTATTCTCAGTATCTGGGTAGGCTCTCGCTGTCCAAGCGTAAACAGTTTCAGGTTTTATTAGTTTCCGCCCATGAAGGTGACCGCCGTTTAGTAAGAATTGTCCTAATCGGGCAAGGTCGTGAGCGTCACTAAATAGTCCGGCATGACAGCAAGAACCGCCCATCATATGGGCGCCGGGATCGTGCACTGATCCCTGAACAACACACTCTCGGAAGATTTTGTCGTGTTCTGTCGGAGCGGTTTGGCCTATATCAAACTTACGAGTAGGGTAGAAGCCCATGCTCTCTAGACCCAGCTTGCTGTAAAACCAATCATTAGAAATGGAATCAATAGCGCTCTCATTCTCAAACCAATTATTGAGCATGTTGTTAATCAGATAATAGCCCAGGTCACTGTATCTATACTTTCCAGCAGGTGCCAGTTCGCAATCATAAATCCTCTGATACATAGTGTCTATAGGCATGTGATCGATGCTATCATTCAATGTTTCCCTGTAAAAAGGAATCCATGGATACAGACCAGACTGATGAGAAAGAACCTCCTTAAAAGTCCTTTCTCCAAGCTCAAGAGTGTCAAGCTCAGGCATATACATCTTAAGTGGATCATCTAAATCGAAATAACCGCTCTCATTCAGATGCATCAGGCACAGTGAAGTTGAGGCAATTTTAGTGATAGAAGCCAAATCATAAATGGTACTATCCGTCACCAAATCCACTCCGTTAGTTGTGCCATATGATTTGTCGTGAACAACCTCGCCCTTATGAGCTACTACAATTCTACAGCCTGGTGTTGCGCCATCACTAATGGCTTTATACGCAAGAGAATCAATGCTGTCAGCAGCAGCCCAGCTATTGTAAATGCCATCGTGCCCCCATATGAGTCTGCCGTAATTTCTTTTACTCAGTCCGTCACCAGCGTAGAGATACTCCTCTTCAATAGACACGGGTAATTTCCCCTTTACTTCAGTCCCAGATAAAATGGCATTAGCAACTTCTTCTTGGGTTCTGAAATCATCTTGATAAGCAACTAAAAGAGCAGTGGCTCTTAGGTGAATATCCTTGAAGTCCTTATTTAGCCTGTATGGATTGCCAAACAAATTGTAATTCCATACATTGTTGTGCTTATCCATCTCTTCCACCAACCTGCCTATAGCATTCTTGCTTACCCCATACTTCTTAGATGGCCTATTACTAGTCTCTAAGAAGTTCACTATTACGTAGTCGCTCTTTTTTATTGCTTCCTGTACTGATGATTTGCTCAGTCCTTCAGCTCCCTTGCCTATCGTGAAATTTTCTACAGTGTAGCTTCTCCCGCCAACTTGCTTAAACTGTTTTACAAATGGAGCTCCTGAACTCTTTTTATTTGCAACGTTTAAGATTGTGATCTTGAGACCAGGGTCGTTGATGTTGAAATTGAACCCCTTGTTAGTCAGTAATGTAAGAGATGATCTGATGATGTCTCTATGAATTCTTTCAGCTTCAATTGGATCCCAAATCTCTCCAGCTCCAGGCACTTCTTCTCCCGCTTTAACCCAAAACTTAGCCTGTAACACCCTTTTACACTTGTCAGCAACCAATGCAGAATCGAGCTCCCCGTTTTCAATAGCGAGAGAAACCTCTTCAATTACCTGTACTGGTTCTCCAGGAAACAGTAGAATATCATTACCAGCGATCAATGCGTCTCTAGCCCTAGGTCTATCACCGACAAAGTCAGCAAAGCCCTTCATAGAAAGAGCATCAGTAAACGCCAGCCCTTTAAAGCCCATTTCTTGCCTAAGCAGTGTGTCCACAATATTGGGAGATAGGGTAGAGGGCGAACCCTTAGTGCTATCTAAAGCAGGTACGTCCAAGTGAGCTACCATTACAGCTGCAACCCCTTTGTCAAACAAATGCCTAAAAGGTGCTAGCTCAACTGAATCAAGCCTTTCAGCTGTCTGGTTTATAACTGGCAGAGTCTTGTGTGAGTCTGAATCGCTATCTCCGTGACCGGGGAAGTGCTTCGCTGTTGCAATCACATTTACATTCTGCAATCCTTCAGCGTATGCCCATCCTAAATCAGCTACGACATCAACCTCTTCACCAAAACTTCTCGATCCTATTACTGGGTTATTGGGATTAGAGTTAACATCGACAACTGGAGCAAAATTCACATTCACCCCGGTCTGTCTCAGACTCAGTCCCACAACTTCGCCAAAGTCCCTAACAAGATCAGCATCTCTAGTAGCTCCCAACGTCATCGCCCTCGGGAAACTTCTCGTTGAGTCTAGCCTCATTCCTAATCCCCATTCGGCATCTGACGCCACTAATAGCGGCACCTCAGCAAGCTCTTGCATTCTCCTAACCCTTATCCTCTGATGCTCAGGTCCACCTTGCATCACTATGACCCCGCCTAGTCCAAGGTCCCTAACCCAAATTTCCGCTTCACTCCATCCTGCGGTGTCAGTCCTCGAATAGACGGGCACCATTAATAGCTGTGCTATCCTTTGTTCGGTATTCAACGTAGCAAGCACGGAATCAGCATAAGCCTCAGCCGCTTCGTCGGTCAAAAACTCAGGCACCACCACCTTATCCAGCCCCTCCTCATTATGCGCGCACCCCTGCGCACCCCCAAGCAAATAAGTAAATACAGTTAATACAGAGAGTATCGATCTAGCAATCATATTTCCATCCTCTTCCCAGCAACATTCAACATAAACTCAAATTGCTCCTCCATTGTCAAATTACTATTATCAATTATCACAGCATCATCGGCTTGCTTGAGCGGCGCCACTGCGCGCTCGGAATCGATTTTGTCCCTGTGCAATACGTTCTCTAATACCTCATCATAAGTAGTTGCCTTTCCTTTTTCTTTCAGTTCTCGGAGCCTTCTCCATGCTCGAACCTCAGGATCAGCGGTCATGAAGAACTTAAGCTCAGCATCCGGCAACACAACGGTCCCGATGTCCCTCCCGTCCATCACCACTCCGGCACCCTCAGCCATTCTCTTCTGCATTGCAACAAGTTTGGTCCTGACAGCAGGAATCTTCGCTATCGAACTAACCTTTGACGCCACCTCTAAAGTTCGAATTTCCTTCTCAATATTAATCCCACTCAGGTGCATCTCAGAAGTTTCCGTCGCGGGATTGTATTTGAAGGCTAGAAATAAACGGTCCAAATCCACCACTAGTCCCTCTTCGTCCACAACTCCATTTAAGATGTGCCTTTCCTTCATGGCAAACAAAGTGACAGCTCGGTACATAGCTCCAGTGTCAATGTATACGTAGTTTAACTCCCTTGCCAGAGCTTTAGCCATTGTGCTTTTCCCCGCTGAGGAATGGCCGTCAATTGCTATGGTAATTCTACGTTTTGCCATGTATCTAAGATAGAAAACAAGAGGTAACTAACTAGGAAGGTTTAAGCTAATAGTTAGGTGAGTTGAAGAACCTGAAAAATGGTAGGTGTTCCTAGCAAAATTTACATTCAGATCACCCATTTTCATTCCAGCTCCAATAGAGAACCCATTAGTTCCTTGTCTTCCCTGCGCTATCATTTCAGTTCTTCTCCTGTGGTCGTACCCAACCTGAGCTTTGAAGTTAGGCCCAAGTTTAAGCTCAACACCAATGTTTAGGTGTCTTATGAGCTGATCGCCAAACACCCAAGTGCTATTGGGTAGCACTTCTCCAGTAAGTGGATCTAATCCGTCGTCATAAGTTCCTTCTGGTGCTAAATCCCACTTCTGAAGGTTTTGCATATTGAGAAACAGGACAAATGGAGCGTTGTTGAATCCTTTAGTGAAGCCTGCGCTAACGTTGATAGGAGTGAAGCCTACTGGTTGCGTTCCTGTCCCTGCAAATTGCCTGCCTGCGCCAGATACAAGGACTCCCACAGCCATGTGCCTTTCTTCCCACCTTTTCATTATAGCAATATCAACTCCCATTGATCCGACGTTTTCCATTGCTAGATTTCTAAATCCTCCCCAAAGAGTTACTCCAGCACTTACAGTAGAGTCTAATTTGAAATTAACTCCGCTTTGAATAAAGTAATCTCCACCAGAGAAATTGCTTGTAGCTACACCAGAAGCATCAAACCCGTCAAACTCACCATATGAGATGAATCGTGCTCCTGTATGAATGGCGAACTTGTCAGTTGCTTTTACAATTGAGCTAATAGACCCCAGGTTGGTACCAGCATAATAATTCAGGTACGAAATGTATACTGAGTTGGTATTTACAGAATCAACTTGGGCTGGGTTGTACGCCCCGGCTTCGCCGTTGAATTCAAGGTCAGCTGCTAATTTGAATCCCAAACCAGATGAGCGAGCGTCTATTGGAAGGTCGAGCGCAGGGGAGCCCCAAACGGTTTGGGCTTTAGCCTCGAAAAAACTCGCACTCATTGCGAGACATAAAATCAATATTGCTCTAACGATCCTCATCAAGCCTCAAAGTCGATAGGGTTTTCTACCTGTGCTGAAAGCAATGCTCTTTTCACAACCTCATTCATCTTGTTGCAATAAGTGAACATCATCCCTCGAAGGTAGCGCGCATCGATTTCCTCAATATCCTGTCTGTTTCTCTCGCAAAGAATGATTTCCTTGATTCCTGCACGCTTGGCAGCAAGAATCTTCTCCTTAATTCCACCTACTGGTAGTACTTGGCCTCTTAGAGTAATCTCACCACTCATAGCTAGATATTTCCTCACTTTCTTCTGAGTGAAGGCTGAAGCTAGAGCAGTTAGCATAGTAATTCCAGCGCTGGGTCCATCCTTTTTGATAGCTCCCTGAGGAACGTGAACATGGACATTCCACTTCTCAAATAAACCAGGATCTATTCCTAGTTCTGATGAATGTGCCTTAAGATACTCAAGAGCGATGATTGCGCTCTCCTTCATCACGTCGCCCAAGTTTCCTGTTAGAGTAAGCTTGCCTTTACCAGGAGTTAGGGATGTTTCGATAAATAAGATGTCACCACCTGTTGGGGTCCATGCTAGACCAGTCACAACTCCTGCCACATCATTGTTTGAATATCTGTCCTTTTCTCTTGGCCTGCCTAGAATGTCCTTCAAATCATTAGGACTGATTTCAGTGGCATACGGTTCATCCATAGCCATCTCCTTTGCTCTATTTCTAACAATCTTCGCCACCTTTTTCTCTAAACCACGAACGCCACTTTCGTTAGTGTATTGTTCAACAACCTTTTCAATTGTTGCAATAGGAAGTCTGATGTCTCTCTTATTAAGCCCAGATTCAGAAATCTGCTTAGGAAGAAGATGCTTCTTAGCGATCTGCATCTTCTCTTGAATAGTGTAGCCACTCACCTCAATAATTTCCATCCTGTCTCTAAGAGCCGGCTGAATAGTAGAAAGGTCATTGCAAGTAGCGATAAACATTACCCTGCTTAGGTCGTAGTCTAAGTCCAAATAATTATCGTGGAACGTGCTATTCTGCTCAGGATCCAGCACTTCTAAAAGTGCAGAAGATGGATCTCCTCTGTGGTCAGACCCCAACTTGTCAATCTCATCAAGAACAAATAATGGATTAGATGTACCGGCCTTTTTAAGATTTTGCAAAATCCTTCCAGGCATTGCTCCGATGTAAGTCTTTCTATGCCCTCTGATTTCAGCCTCATCCCTCAGACCACCTAAGCTCATTCTAACATACTTCCTCCCTAAAGCTTCAGCTATACTTCTTCCAAGTGATGTCTTACCAACTCCTGGAGGGCCGTATAAACAGATAATTGGAGCTTTTAAATCTCCCTTTATCTTAAGTACAGCGAGGTGTTCAACAATTCTCTCCTTTACTTTTTCAAGTCCGTAGTGGTCTGAATTCAATACCTTGATGGCATTCTTTAAATCAAAGTTGTCCTCTGACTTTTGGTCCCAAGGAAGGTCTAATAACAACTCTATATAGCTAGACTGCATACTGTATTCTGCAGCCTGAGGATTCATCCTCTCAAGCTTTGATATCTCTTTGTCAAATGCTTCTTGAGCCTGCTCAGGCCAAACCTTTTCGCTTGCCTTCTTTTTCTTCTCTTCAATCTCCTCCTTCAGAGGATTAGCTCCAAGTTCTTCCTGTATCTGCTTCATTTGCTGATTTAGGAAAAACTCTCTTTGTTGCTGATCAAGATCGCTCTTAACCTTGCTCTGAATATCGTTCTTAAGCTCGAGCATCTGCTTCTCTTTGTGAAGCATTTCAAGAACTTTATTTGCTCTCTCTTCTAATGACTTAATCTTTAAGAGCTCCTGCTTTTCATCTACAGAAGCATTCATATTGGACCCTATGAAATTCACCAAGAACCCCAGGCGCTTGATGTTCTTAATTGCTCCGGCGGCATCTGTTGGAATGCCAGGGCTCATTGTTATGATTTCAATAGCAAGCTCCTTCAGGGATTCAATTAATGCTTGAGTAGATTCAGTATTAGGGACCTCCTCAATCCCGCCAAATGCTCTTACAGACGCCTTCAAGTATGGATCATCTTCAATAATGTTGTCCCATTGGAATCTCCTTTCACCTCTTAGAATTACCGTGTTTGTTCCATCAGGCATTCTGAGCATCTTCATGATGCGTGCTACCGTACCTACTTTGTTTAAGTCGTCACCAACTGGAACTTCGACATCAGCATCTTTTTGGGATACAACTCCAATAGACAATTTCTTTTTATTTGCCTCCTTTATCAATCTGATTGATCTGTCTCGCCCTACAGTGATAGGAATAACAACTCCTGGGAATAAAACAGTATTCCTTAAAGAGAGTAGGGGAAGGGTCTCAGGAAGATCCTCCTTGTGTATAGCTTTTTCATCCTCCTCAGAAATAAGCGGAATTATATCGTGATCCTGTGTATCTGAGAGAAGTTGGAAATCGGGGTTTAAATCAATCATACTGCAATTCTTCGTGTGCTCATCTTAAAAGCAATGTGTGTGCCAATCGGTTTTTTCACCCCGCCCTGACAGGGTGTCATACTTATTTATGCCAAATGGCAGAAGCCTTGTACAACTCTCCTATCTCTTTTTCTTGATCTTTACTTAATTCTACACCTCTTCTTAACATCACTCTTCTTGCTGTTTCGATCGCTTTTTCTAAGTTGTGTATCTCAGATGATTCACCGCCACCCCAAGTAAAAGATGGGATGTGTTTTTTAGGAGTTGCAGATCCAAAGACATTGCAAAAAGCTCCAACAACAGTAGCTGTATTAAATGCTGTGTGTATTGCCGTTTTACTATGGTCTCCCATTAATAACCCGCAGAAAGTCCTACCTCTTTTATCCTGAGTTCTATTCTCCTGATTGAAAACGCTTATCTCAGAATAATTGTTCTTTAAGTTGCTAGAGCTAGTCTCAGCTCCAAGGTTGCACCAAGATCCTATCACGCTATTGCCTAAAAACCCTCCATGAGCTTTATTCGAATAATCGTGTATTACAACATTGCTTAGTTCTCCACCTACCTTAGAGTGCGCCCCAATGCTAGTAGGTCCATAGACTAGTGTTCCCATTTTAAGCTGAGACATTGGCCCAATTAAAAATGGCCCTCTCACCCTACAACCTTCCATTAACTCTGCATCTGGTCCTACAACGATATCACCTTCTTCAGTGTTTAGAGTGCAGTTCCTAACAACTGCTCCAGGCGCTAGATGAATTCTTTCCATTTCTCCATGAACAAAAACACCAGCCTCAGTCCAAGCGCTTCTTTCATCTTCAGAGAGTGTTCTAGTTCTCCATGAGTACTGTATTCTATCCAAATCTTCAGCCAGGCCTTCTCCGCATCTTTCAAAAAGATCCTCAGGTGTTTCTAGCATTGTTGGCGAGTGATTAATTCCTGCATCATACCCCTCGCTTACTCCCTCGCATTCAGCGATCAATTCCCCCTTGTGAATCCACTGCTGATTAGGTTCAAGTAAAGTTATAATTTCAATTGCATCAACGGTAGGTAAAATTCTGGAATTCAATATTATGCGCTTGCTTTGAGCGCTATCTAACGCCTCTTTCCATTGGTCGTGAATGGCTCTGCCTCCATAATGAAGAGTCGACTCACATCGCCCCAAGTTCAATGGATACATTCCACCGCATTTTTTGTCTGAAAAGAAGTTGATTTCTACCATAAAGCAAACTTAATAGAATATACCCTTTTGTACTGAGATTAATCTGTGACTATATTACAACTCGTTATGATGAAGTTAACATACATTTTTACTGTTTTCATTGCTTTGAGCTTTCCTCTTGTTGAAAATGTTTCAGCCCAAATCAACATCACCCAAGGCATGACCCCAACACAATACGTTAATGATGTATTGTTAGGTGAAGGAGTTACAGCTACCAATGTTCAGCTAACGGGTTTAGATATTCAGTTAGGTTATATGACTGGTGGTGGAACTGACTTCTCTCTAGAGAGCGGATTAATTCTAAGTTCAGGTAACGCAACAAATCCAGCAACATGTGCAAATGATGGTGGTTTAGGAGGTGTAAGTGGTGAGCCTGATCTATTGCAAGTTGCGAACTCAGTTCCTCCCATGATTGGTCAGAGTTTTAATGTGTCTAGTGTTAATGACGTTTGTATTCTAGAATTTGACTTCCAACCTTCAGGTGACTTCGTTTCGTTTAATTATGTATTTGGTTCTGATGAGTATTTAACTTGGGTAAACTCAGCATATAACGATATTTTCGCCTTTTTCCTTTCTGGCCCTGGAATTTCTGGACCATATGCTTCTCCTGCTGGATTTCCTGACGGAGCAGTAAACATTGCTCAGGTTCCCGAGTCTGATCCGCCACTTCCTATTACGATTAGTTCTGTAAACGACGTTACGAATCCTGAGTTTTACATTGATAATCCCGGAGCTACTGAGCCACCTTGTATTAATGGTTATACTCAAGTATTCACTGCATCACACCCTGTGAGTTGCGGACTTACTTACCACATTAAGCTTGCAATTGCTGATGGGTCTGATGACTGGTTAGAATCAATTGTTGTGCTTGAGGAGGGAAGCTTTGGTTCACCTATTCCTACAGAGTACGAGGCAACTGCAGCTCCTGAATGTGATCCAGATCCGGATGATGATATAGTTATATATTGCGCTTGGGAGGATTGTGGTACATCAACTATTACAATTAGCAGACCTTGTTTAGTGCCGTCTGTGTTCCCATTTGAATTCCAAATCCTAGAAGATCCAGAGTCTGTTGCATCATTTAGTGATGATATTGAAGGTCTCCCTTCAGCAGCAACTATTCCTGTAGGTGAGTATAGCATTGCTTTGGACTTTAATGTTCCTCAAGATTTCATTGATGAAGGGACTGAGGAACTGAAGCTTAAAATAGTAAGTGGAACAACCGAAAGTTTGCTTAGTGTGTTTATCTACGACACGCCACCTCTTGAAGCCACAACTCCAGAAGTCGTCACAGTGCCATGTGATGAGTACGAAGAGGTGTGCATTGAGCTAATTCAAGATCCAGGATTACAATATCCGCCTGTAGACTACAACTGGACTATTAATGGTATTGATTACGGTAGTGAACAATGTCTAAATCATACTTCTCTTACTAATCACTTATTTGAGATATACATCCACGATGGTTGTGATAGGAATCTGTATTTGCAGACTTTATTTGAGGTGCCCTACGAGGATCTTGTTGTGACCTTACCTCCAGATACTGTTCTTTGTAATGGTGCTAGTACTACTCTTGATTTGCAAATTGAAGGAGGGGAAGAGCCGTACATTTTTGAATGGGAAAACTTCTCTACAAATGAATTCTCTTATACGGTGTCACCTCCAACTGGAACCAACTATTTAGTTTCAGTAGTAGATAATTGTAATTATGAGGAATCTGCAACAACAAGGGTAGATGTAGAGACGATCGCTTCAACTATTGTTAGATATGAGCTTGGTGATGATACATATGAGTTTGATTTAATTACTTCTCCAGAAGAGCCTTACCCAGGAGCCTTTACATATGTGTGGGACTTTGGCGATGGAAATTTCGGGTATGAGAAAAGTCTGATCCACGGATATGATGGTTTAGACGAATACGATGTGTTTGTTACGATTACAACTGATAATGGATGTTCTGATGTTGCAACAGTTCATATCTATGGAAATGTAATTGTTTATGTGCCTACGGCATTCACACCTAATAACGATGGAAAGAATGATGCTTGGGAAATCGTAGTGAGACAGGTTGAGTCTCTTGAACTATTTGTTTACAATAGGTGGGGAGAGATTGTTCACTCATCGATTTCGCTTGATGATCCATGGATGGGTAATGTAAATGGCGGGGATTATATTGCTCCGGATGGCATGTATAATTGGGTGTTAAAGGTTCAAGGATTTGATGTTGACGCTGAAGAAGTAAGAGGCGTTGTACATTTAATTAGATAAAATCTTATAAAACATCATTTTTTTGTCCTATAATTCATTTATTCGTAGAATAATTATAAATAATGGCTCGAAAAAAAAGGGAAAAGGAACTACAACCTAATATTAAAGTAAGATTAGACCGTAGAACAGTTATTACTGTAAAGGATCGCAGTAAGCTTGATTTCTGGAAAGAAAAATATCCTAACTTGGAGATTCTGGAAGAACTAGACGAAAAGGATAAGAAGTAATCCTAATTGTTTGGCAATAAGAAAGGGGACGCTTAAATGCGTCCCCTTTCTTATTTGTTGATGCTTATGTTTAAGAAACTACCTCTCGATTCCAAGGAGCAAATGAAAGTTGCTCACGACCCTTTTTTGTTAGAGTGTAGCCATCCTTATTTTGGATTAAGCCATCTAGGTATAGGTTAGTGATTCTTTCACCAATTCTAGCTTGTCCTACATGAAGATCAGTATCTGCTTCAATTCTCTTCCAGAAGTTGCGTTCAAGTACACTTAGTCTAATGTGATTTTGGTTCTCTAGTTTAAAGTTCTGTATGATTTCTAGAATCATGAAGTCGTACTTGTCCATGTGCATGTTCTGGTGTTTATAGAGATTAAAGGTATGCTGCAATATAAGTTTCCTTTTAAAGCATCTACCATGGTTAACTACCCAGATATTAACGCGTTGTTAACGTCTTACCATATATTGTTAGTAACATGTTAATTCAGCACTTCGTATTCAAACTTTCTTGAAAAAGACAAAGAATCTTTCCAGGTATCTGATGTCTCTTTCAGAGTATGGAGAAGGTTTGAATTGAGAATGGAATTTTATTGCCTTGTGAGTTGTGTCCCAAGCACATGCTGAAATTTTTGCTTCTTTTTCTGTTGCAATTTCAAATAGATTCTTAAGATAACTTGGACTTAAATCTTTTGACCAAATCACGAGTAATGTGACCTGTGAATTAAATTTTTCTAAAAAATTATCTTTGTCCTTGATGTCTACAAAGTGTGATTCAGTTGCTGTGAGCTGACGCATCCACCATTTCTTGTTGGTACTCAGGGTGTTGACAAAAATAATTTGCCTTTTGCTTGCAGGTGGATCTTGTCCACGGAATTTCCACCCCATAATTTTCAATATGACTTTTGATAGCCTTCTTCTGAAAATTAAAAATGAATTAGAGTATTTCATTAGTCCAAGGACCCCTCTTTGTGGGTGACGATGTTAAATGTTTTTCAAGAATCTTTTTGAATTCACTTCTAGGGATGCCTTTAGCCCCAAGAGACTTAAGGTGGGGAGTCATTATTTGACAATCAATGGGTCCAAATCCCCAGTTTTTTAATTTTTCAGACAGGTTGATAAGAGCAACTTTAGAAGCGTTTTTGGCTTTTGAGAACATACTTTCTCCAAAAAACATCGAGCCTATTGATACTCCGTAGAGACCTCCCACTAAATCACCATCTTGCCAAGCTTCGACTGAATGGGCAAGTCCAAGGTGATGTAGGTTGCAATAGGCTTGGTGCATGTCTCTACTTATCCATGTCTCTGCTTCGTCTTCTCCTCTTTTAGCTAGAGCACACTCTTTTACTACCTCGCTGAAATTATTATCATACTTGATTTTGTATCTGTTTTTATTGAGCTCATTTCTCATACTCTTGTGAATCCTTACTTCATCAAGTGCAATGATTGCTCTCGTTGGAGGTGACCACCACATAATCATCTCGCCTGGATTATACCAAGGGAACACACCATGTTCGTATGCTGCTATTAATCTAGCTGGTCTGAGGTCTCCCCCGACTGCAAGTAAACCTTCTGCGAGAGCTTCCTCAACTGGAGGAAAGCTTATGTCGTCATCTAATAGACGTATTTGCATTGAACGAAGGTAGATACGTGCGACCTTTAGGACGTGAAAATGAATGCAGAAAAATTTAGATCTAGATTGAAAGTTGTTTTACAATCTGGATTGCCAGGCCTAAAAGCTCATCTTGTGGCCGCTCCGTCTTTTAGAAAAAATTCATTTACTGTGGAGGATGTTAAAGTGGCGAGGCAGGCGAGTGTGGTTTGGCTTATGTATCCTGAAAAAGGAGAGTGGAAGGGAGTATTGATAAAACGAGCAGCTTATGATGGAGTGCATAGTGGGCAAATAGGATTCCCAGGTGGAGAGAGGGAAGCTGCGGATGGTTCAGATTTAGAATGTGCCTTGAGAGAGTGTTGGGAAGAGGTGGGTGTGAAGCTGGATAAGGGAGATGTTGTGGGAGCACTAACACCTTTATACATTCAACCAAGTAAATTTTATGTGAGACCTTATTTTGCTGTAGTTGATAAGAAGCCCCAATTTGTGTTGGATCCTAAGGAGGTGAGTGAGGTGCTTTTTATTTGTGTTGATAGATTGTGTGGTGAAGAATTGTGGAGTGATTTTAAGATGAAGGAAGGATTGGTTCCTGGGTTTGAGTTGGACGGTAATGTAGTTTGGGGAGCAACGGCGATGATATTAGCTGAGATTTCAGAATGCATTAAATTTGCACAATGAAAGATTTAGTTTCTCAGGACGATAAGAAGGTTGTTGCAGCTTTAGATAAAGCCGATGCAAGTGGAGATATAAATACTGTGCAACCTCTATTGCATGCATTTAGAGTTAGGAAAGAGGATTCAATCAGAGATAGAATGAGGACTATGCTTTCAAGTATCAAGATTAGTGATGCTGAAAGAGTGTTTGTGGAAGAGTTAGAAAATGATGAGTCGGAAGTTATTCACGCTGATATTCTTGGGTTTATTTGGAGTTCTGGATTTGATCCTTCAGAAAAATTAGATGTGATTTCTAGAATAGCTACAAATGGAGATTATAGAGCAGCAATGGAAGGGCTCACAATAATTGAATTGTGTGAGGGAGTTGAAAACGAGCGGATTCTATTAGAGGCTACATTAAATCTAAGGACAGCAATTGATGCCTGCGAAGATGATACACTTAAGGCTATGTATCAGACAATGTTGGAAGCTTTATTGCTTCTAGATAAGTAAGTCTAGGATTTCTGAGCTTAGGTCTGAAGTACACCTGGTCTGAAAGGCTTTTCAGTTGGAGCAGCGTTTGCCGCTTCAATTCCCATGCTAATCCAATCCCTTGTTTTTTCTGGGTCAATGATAGCGTCAACCCAAATTCTTGATGCCGCGTATTCAGGTTTCGTCTGCTCTTCGTAGCGTGCCTTAATCTTCTGAAGCAGTTCTTCCTGTGCCTTTTCGTCAATAGGTTCGCCAGCAGCTTTTAGACGGGCTACTTCTATTTGTTGTAGGACCTGGGCTGCTTGGTCTCCGCCCATTACCGCGATTTTAGCAGTTGGCCATGCAACGATGAGTCTAGGGTCATAGGCCTTTCCGCACATTGCGTAATTGCCTGCTCCAAAGCTGTTTCCGCATATGATTGTGAACTTTGGGACTACGCTGTTTGATACTGCGTTAACGAGCTTAGCTCCATCTTTAATGATGCCGTTATGCTCAGATCTTGAGCCCACCATGAAGCCTGTAACGTCTTGAAGAAATACAAGCGGGATATTTTTCTGGTTGCAAGTCATTACAAACCTTGCTGCTTTGTCAGCGCTGTCAGAATAGATAACTCCACCAAACTGTAATCCATCCTTAGTTGACTTAACAGCGTTACGTTGGTTAGCAACTATGCCTACACTCCAACCGTCTATTCGAGCACAGCCACAAACTATGGTTTTACCGTAGGTCTTTTTGTATTCTATGAATGAGCCATCGTCAACAAGGGAGCTTATCAAGTTTCTTGTTTCATATGGTTGAGTTCTAGTCTCAGGTAGGATGGAAGAGATAGATCTTCCAGATGGTTCTGCTGAATCTCGTCTAGGGAAACCAGCGTCAGTTGAAATTTCTCCCCAATGAGATGCTAAATCTCTAATGGTCTTTAGAGCGTGAAAATCATCAGTACAGGGGTAGTCTATGACTCCACTAATCTCAGTTTGGGTTTTACACCCTCCAAGAGTTTCATTATCTATATCCTCACCTATTGCAGCTCTCACTAAATAGCTTCCAGCAAGGAAAATTGATCCAGTGCCTTCTACAATGAGGCTTTCATCACTCATGATTGGAAGGTATGCTCCTCCAGCAACGCATGATCCCATTACAGCTGCAATTTGAGGGATACCCTCGCTTGAAAGGCGAGCGTTATTTCTGAATATTCTGCCAAAATGCTCCTTGTCTGGGAAGATTTCATCCTGCATAGGAAGGAATACTCCTGCTGAATCGACTAGATATACAATTGGAAGTTTATTCTCTAAAGCAATTTCTTGAGCTCTTAAATTTTTTTTAGCTGTGATGGGGAACCAAGCTCCAGCTTTAACAGTTGCGTCATTAGCTACAACGATGCAAAGGTGTCCGTGGATTCGTCCTATTTCTATCACGACTCCGCCAGAAGGGCATCCTCCGTAATCCTCGTACATACCTTCTCCGGCAAGAGCTGCAATCTCAAATCTTTCGCATCCTTCATCGAAGAGCTTATCTAGTCTTTCTCTTGCTGTTAGTTTACCCTTTGCGTGCTGTTTCTCAATCTTCTTAGCACCGCCACCTTTTTTAACCTTATTCAGAAGTCTGTTAAGGTCTGATACAAGAAGACGCATTTTGTCTTCATTCTTGTTTGCTTGGATATCTGCTTTATTAGACACGATACGAATTTACTAAAGGCAGCCTAATCAAGAGTACATTTGCGGTATGAGGTTAGTCAAGAACAACTTTCTAGCATATAAGCTTCTTAATTCTTCATTTACAGGGTTATCCATAGGGATTCTGTTTTCTATTTATGAGCCACTGAGCCCCATAGTGTACTCAGCAGGAGGCATGGTTTTAGCAGGTTTGATGATTTTAGTAGCCTTGTTTTACGAAAAGCTACTCAATGCAACCAGCTTTTTTGCGATCACGATGGTAGTTGAATTTGTTATGCTAGCTGTTATCTACGGCTTCTTTATTCTTGGTTATGGCCTCACTTCAGCATTGTTAGTCTATTGTGGATATCAGCTGACCTTTGTGTTTGGAGGGTATCTTGTAAGAGCTGAAACGCTAGTTGCTAATGATAAAGACCTACTGTCTAAAATCGATGTCTTAAAGCAGGTAGGGTATTTAGTGGGATTAGGTCTTTCATTTTTATATTACTTAGGGGTAGAGAAATACTTTGAAATAGACAATCCTAAGATGCAAGTGATACTGCTACACTACGTTTTAATGGCTCTACAGTCTCTTGTGTTTATGCTTGCATTATATAGCTTTAAAAAAGATGCTGATGGTGCCCAGGCTTAAGTACTTTTGCATTTGTAACAATTCAATAAAACATTAAATATGTCAGACGATAAGAAGGTGATATTTTCTATGGTTAAGGTGAATAAAGAAACGCCTGCTGGAAAACAGATTTTGAAGGATGTATATCTGTCATTTTTCTATGGAGCTAAGATTGGAATCATAGGTGTTAACGGGTCAGGTAAGTCGACTGTGATGAAAATCATTGCAGGCTTAGATGAAGCGTATAGAGGCGATGTGGTTTGGGCTGATGGATACACAGTAGGTTACTTGCCACAGGAGCCAGATTTGGACCCAAATAAAACTGTAAGAGAAATTGTTGAAGAGGGCACGCAGGAGATAGTTGATACTCTTGCCGAGTTTGAGGAGATTAATGCCAAATTCATGGACGACGAAGTCCTGAATAATCCTGATAAGATGGAGGCATTGATAGCTCGTCAGGCTCAAGTGCAGGATAAGATTGATGCCCTTGATGCATGGGAGCTTGATACTAAGCTAAGCATTGCAATGGATGCATTGAGATGCCCGCCAGATGATCAGAAGATAAGTGAGCTTAGTGGTGGTGAGCGTCGTAGAGTAGCCCTTTGCAGGCTTCTCCTGAAGCAGCCAGATGTACTTCTTCTCGACGAGCCTACAAACCACTTGGACGCTGAAAGTATTGACTGGCTTGAGCAACACCTTGAACAGTACAAGGGTACAGTTCTTTGTGTGACTCACGACCGTTACTTCTTAGATAATGTTGCAGGCTGGATTCTCGAATTAGACAGGGGAGAGGGTATTCCTTACGAGGGAAATTACCAGAGTTGGTTAGAGCAGAAGACTAAGCGTTTAGCCCAAGAAGAAAAGCAAGAGTCTAAGCGTAAGAAAGAACTCGATAGAGAGCTTGATTGGATTAGAACTAATCCTAAAGGAAGACGCGCCAAGAACAAGGCTCGTATCTCTAACTACGAGAATATGCTTCAAGATGGAACTAAGGAGAAGTCTAGCAGATTACAGATCCCAATTCCAAACGGACCGCGTCTTGGAAATAAGGTTCTAGAAGTAGAGGGACTGCAGAAATCGTTTGGCGATAAGCTTCTTGTAGATGATCTCACTTTCAAGCTTCCTCCTGCAGGAATTGTTGGAATAATAGGTCCTAACGGAGCTGGTAAAACGACTCTCTTCAAGATGATAATGGGAGAGGAGCAGCCTGAGAAGGGTACTCTAGATTTAGGAGAAACAGTTAAGCTTGGATATGTAGACCAAACCCATAAAGACATCGATCCTGAAAAGTCAGTATGGGAGGTTGTTTCTGGAAAGAATGAGCATATCGAAATCGGTGGTCAGCTAGTAAATAGCCGTGCTTACGTTAGTCGTTTCAATTTCAATGGGCCTGATCAGCAGAAGAAATGTGGAGTGCTATCTGGCGGAGAGCGCAACAGGCTTCACCTTGCGATGACTCTTAAAACAGAAGCTAACGTTTTACTTCTGGATGAGCCTACAAACGACATTGACGTAAACACCTTGAGAGCTCTTGAGGAAGGTATCATGTCATTTGCTGGTTGTGCTGTAGTAATTTCTCATGATCGTTACTTCCTAGATAGAATTTGTACTCACATTCTTGCTTTTGAGGGAGAATCATCAGTGTACTGGTTTGAAGGAACCTACTCAGAATACGAGGAGAATAGAAAGAAGAGATTAGGTGACGAAGGTCCTAAGAGAATCAAGTACAGAAAGCTTGTTAGATAAGCTTGTTAGATAAAAAATACATAGGCCGTTTTGCACCTTCCCCAACGGGTAGGCTGCACTTCGGTTCTCTTGTAGCAGCCGTAGCTAGTTATCTCGATGCTAAGGCAAATTCAGGTAAGTGGCTCGTTAGAATTGAAGACGTTGACGGCTCAAGAACCGTCCCGGGAGCTGCTTCAGACATACTTAAAACGCTCGAAGGGTATGGTATGCACCACGACGGCGAGGTCGTAGTCCAAAGCGAAAGATCTCATATCTACCGTCAAATCATAGGTGACCTCCTCAGCAAGGACCTTGCATTCGGCTGTGCCTGCACTAGAAAGGATCTCGAATCAGTTGGCGGCCTCGCCATCTATCCTGGCACTTGTAAAAACGTCCCACCCCCTGGAGTTCAGCCCCGGTCTGTACGTTTTAAAATGCCCCGCGAAAACCTTCAATGGCAGGATCTTATCAAAGGCGGCCAGCGCGCATCATCAGCATCCGCTTCAGATTTCATCATTAAAAGAGCTGACGGTTATTACGCCTACCATCTTGCAGTAGTGGTCGACGACGCTGAAGCCGGTGTCACTAGAGTAGTCCGCGGCGAAGACCTCCTTGAATCAACGCCGTCGCACATTTTTCTGCAGCAGGCTCTTGGGTACGCTACGCCAGAGTATGCACATTTTAAGCTCGCCCTAACCGATGAAGGGACTAAGCTTAGCAAGGTGAATCATGCTGTTCCAGTTGAAATCGAAGAAGCCCCCGAGCAGCTGCTTAAGGCCTTCGAGTTTTTAGGCTTAGCTGGGATTGAGGCGGATACTCCCGAGAAGTTGTTGGCAGGGGCGGTGAAGGTTTGGCATATAAAAAGTCAAGCTTGATTAGACCTTGGGTGAAACTGCTTCACTTGGTCCTGCAAAAACCTCTTATCTAGGTGTGTGTAAATCTCAGTAGTAGTAATCTGAGCGTGACCTAGCATCTCTTGAACTGCCCTCAGGTCAGCCCCGTGTTCAACTAAATGAGTTGCAAAACTGTGCCTAAAAGTGTGTGGGCTTATTGACTTGCGAAGACCTGCTCTAAGGGCAGTGTTTTTTAAAACAGTGAAAATCATTTGTCTTGTCAACCCCCTGCCATATCTGCCTAAAAACAATATGTCCTCATGGCCTTGATTAATTTCAAGAGTACTCCTGTATTGCACCAAATAATCAGAAATAGCTTCCGATGCCTGCGACCCAATAGGTACAACTCTTTCCTTATTCCCTTTACCAACGACACTTACAATGCTGTCGATAAGATCAACCCTCGACACTTGCAAATTAACAATCTCACTAACCCTAAGTCCACAACTGTACAAAACCTCTAGAATAGCCCTGTTTCTAACTCCTTCCTTTTTACTCATGTCAACAGATGAAATGATGCTTTCTATATCATCAACAGTGAGAATATCTGGCAGCTTCCTCTTCAGCTTAGGTGTTGAAATGAGTTCAAGCGGGTCGTAGTCCATCAGCTTTTCAATCCGCATGAATTTGCAAAAGCTCCTCACTCCACTGATAATTCTTGCTTGCGTATTACTCGACAATCCCAAATCATACATGTGACCAATAAATTTTTCTACATGCTGAGTCTGAATCTTGTTAGGAGAGGGGTCGTCACAGTAGTCTAGGAGGAATTCTGCAAACTGTCTTACGTCCCTTTTGTAGGCGTCGATGGAGTTTTCACTCAGCCCTTTTTCTAAGGCCAAATAATCCTTGTACCCCCTTAATGTTGACTTCCAATCCGTTTGCATAGCATTACTTAATGGTAAAAATAGGGCAAAAGAAAATCCCGTGCTGACGTTTCAGCACGGGACCAACTTAACCAAATTATCACTTGATGTTTAGCGCAGTGCTAAACTCACTTAAATTCATATCAAACTTAATAATAAAACTATATACCAAACAAACTTTTTTATATACTGTTCTTTCTGAAGAATTTATCTATCTTTGCACTCCAATTCTGAGAGATGAAAAAAGGAATACACCCAGAGAACTACCGCACAGTTGTATTTAAGGATATGTCTAACGACTATGCGTTTTTAAGTCGCTCTACAGCGAATACTAAAGAAACTATCGTTTGGGAAGACGGTAATGAGTACCCACTTATTAAGGTGGAGGTCAGCTCTAAGTCTCACCCATTCTACACAGGTAAGGCACAGTTCGTTGATACGGCTGGACGTATTGATAAGTTCCGTCAGAAGTACGGAAATTTTAAGAAGCAAGCAGAGCCTGCAAAGGAAGAGTCTGCAGATGACGCTGCTGAATAAGATCGTACCTTACCTTGAGGATATTTAAAAAGCCCGCATTTGCCGGGCTTTTTAATGCAATAAACTTAGCGATAAACTTTAGCGGATCTTACTTGGTAAGTGGAGTGTTTCCAACAATTTCAAGACCATAGCCAATGTTGCCTGACTTTCTATGTGTGTCAGTGAGAATGTTGATATTTCTAATTCCTAGGTCGCGAATAATTTGGGCTCCAATTCCATAATCTTTAGAATCAAATGGATGGAAAACTCCAGTGTCCTTATTCTTAGAGTGGAAATCTGAATAAGCCTTTAGCTCTTCAGCAATTCCACTGCTTTGGTGAAGTTTATTGATAAACACAATAGCACCTTTTCCTTCTTCTTCAATCTTAGCCATAGCAGCTCTTAGCTGTGTCCCTTTTCCTAGATCGCTTACTTGGAACACATCGCCAATCATACTAGATGCGTGCACTCTGACAGGTACAGCCTCTTCTATATTCCAAGTTCCTTTTACTAGAGCAAGGTGTTCTGTATCGTCTGTTAGTTGCTTGTAAGAAATAGCATTGAACGGACCGTAGGCTGTATTGAGTTGAACTTCATAAGTCCTTTCAATTAAAGTCTCGTTCTCTAATCTGTATGCAATAAGATCTGCAATCGAAACGAGCTTCATGTTGTGCTTATCAGCTATCTTCTTAAGCTCAGGAAGACGAGCCATCGTTCCGTCGTCATTAAGAATCTCAACAATTACACCTGCTGGCTCAAACCCTGCAAGTCTAGCAAAGTCAATGGCAGCTTCTGTGTGCCCATTTCTTCTTAACACTCCGCCAGCTTTAGCTCTAAGTGGGAAAATGTGACCTGGTCTGCCTAATGTGTTGGGGTCAATATTTGGGTCAATTAAGGCTTGAACTGTCTTAGCTCTATCTGAAGTTGAAATTCCAGTTGTGCAACCGTTGCCTAATAAATCAACTGAAACTGTGAAAGGAGTCTCGAAGGTTGCGTTGTTGGTTTGGACCATAAGGTCTAGACCTAATGCATCACAACGGCTTTCAATTAGTGGTGCGCAAACAAGACCTCGACCGTGAGTAGCCATGAAATTGATGACGTCTGGCGTCACATTTCTTGCTGCTGTCAGGAAATCTCCTTCGTTCTCTCTGTCCTCATCATCTACAACGATAATAACACCACCATTGCGAATTTCTTCAATAGCTTCAGGAATAGAATCTAAAATTGACATGGGACAAAAATAGCATGCATATTTTTGCTACATGATAAAACCTATAGTTGCTTTTGGCGATCCGGTGTTAAAATCGGAAGCTGAAGAGATAGATCAGGACTACGAAGGTCTTGATAAGCTCATTTCTGATATGTGGGAAACCATGTATGAGGCTGATGGTGTGGGGCTTGCTGCCCCGCAAGTAGGGCTGTCTATAAGAATTTTTGTGGCTGATGGTAGCCCGTTTGGCGAGGGGGAAGATGGGGATCCGGATTGTTTGAACTTTAAAAGAGTTATGATCAATCCTGTTATTTTTGAGTCTTCAGAAGAAACTAGTGTGATGGAAGAAGGTTGTCTTTCTATTCCTGGAATAAGGGAAAAGGTGATACGTCCGGTTTCTATTAAGATTGAGTATTACAATGAAAAGTGGGATCTTATTGAAGAAGAATTGCATGGAATTGCTGCAAGAATTGTTCAACATGAGTACGATCACCTTGATGGCGTTATGATTCCAGACCACATTAGTCCCGTAAAAAGAAGACTGCTTAACGGAAAACTCAGAGATATAGGTCTAGGGAAAATACCTGTTGGTTATAGAATGAGACTTCCAAAAGGAAAGGTGAGATGAGGAAATTCCTGCTATTAGGTACTGTATATTTTTCTCTTTTAGTTTCTTGTGAATCTGAGGTAAACGAGATGGGTTTGTCTTGTGAAGATCATGCTGATCATATTTATGCCTTAGAGAATGACTTAGCTGAGAGTGGCTACCCAGATGAAAAGATTAGATTACTTTTAGTTTCTTATGCTAACTATGCAAATAAGTGCGTAGGAGATACCCTTGTACCAGAGTTTTTGTTTCGTAGAGCTGATGTGCTTCGTGGCCAAGGGAAAATCAGACAGGCTATCAAAGAGTTTAAGGGCATACACGATGGTTACCCCAACTTTAATAAGAAGTCAACATGTGCTTTCCTTACTGCCTTTCTCTATGAGACTGAGCTGAATGATGATGAAATGGCTGAAAAGTTGTACCTTCAAGTAGTTGAATTATATCCGGATTCTCATGAGGCAGAAGTTGCAAGCATTGCTCTTCAGTTTTTAGGAGAAACTCCAGAAGAACTTATAAATAGGTTACAGAAACATGAGTAAACTCAAATACTTATTAGTTTATACTCTTCCACTTATTACTGCATTTGCATTTACAAATGATGGCGCATGGAGTTGGGCAACTGTTATTTATGCTTTTGGCATTTTGCCGATTTTAGATCACGTCTTTAGGCCAAACACTCAAAACCTTAGCCCTCAAGCTGCTCAAAGCGCGCTGGCTTCTTGGTTCTACGACCTAGTCTTATACTTGGTTTTTCCAGTCCAAATTGCCTTTACATTTTATTTTATTCTAGTTGTAGCAAAGTCAGATTTGTCTACCGCAAATCTAATTGGTAAGACCCTCAGCATGGGTACTATGGCAAGCGTTCTTGCAATTAATGTTGCACACGAGATTGGACATAGGCCTGGCAAGTCAAATAAATTCATTTCCAAGGCGCTTTATGCTTCTGTTCTTTATTCTCATTTCTACGAAGAGCACAACTACGGTCACCATAGAAATGTTGCGACTATTGATGACCCTGCTACAGCTCGTCGTGGAGAATGGTTCTACCTTTTCGTTTTTCGCTCAATTATCTTTGGATGGATTGGAGCATTTAAGTACGAAAAGACAAGGTTAAATAGACTAGGTAAGTCAGCATTTTCTTTTAAAAATGAGGTCTTAATTTGGCAGTTATTGCAGTTGTTGATTCTTGTGGTAATTGGTGGTTTAATTAGTCTAAAAGTTCTGGGCTTATTTATGCTTTCCTCACTTATGAGTGTTGTCATTTTAGAAGCAATAAATTACATAGAACACTACGGTCTTACTAGAAATAAGGTGAGCGAGTTCAGATATGAGAAGGTGAATCCCACACATAGTTGGAATGCAAATTATGTACTGGGACGTGCCATTTTGTTTGAGCTTACAAGACACTCTGATCATCATGAAACACCGTCAAAGCCATTTCAAATTCTCGAGTCGCCAGGCGGTACCCCTGAGCTTCCTACTGGATATCCTGGAATGATACTTCTTTCGCTTGTTCCTCCATTGTTTTTTGCAGTTATGAATAAAAGGCTTGATAAATGGTGTAAAACCTCATGAGGTTTAGTTTCTTCTCCCTTTTTCTCAGTAGTATTTTTACTTAAAATTATTAAAGACTACTATGTCAAATCGTTTTCGTTCAGGCGTTTTATTTGGTGAAGAAATAAAAGCTTTGCATGATGATGCCAAGCAAAGAGAATATGCTATTCCTGCTGTAAATGTTATCGGTTCATGCTCTATTAATGCTGTACTTGAAACAGCTCGAGATGTGAACTCACCTGTAATTATTCAATTCTCNAATGGNGGTGCTTTGTTTAACGCTGGTAAGGGCCTGANGCTGGATAATCAAGAACANGCAATTCTAGGTTCTATTGCTGGAGCTCATCACGTANANACACTTGCAAANGCTTATGGAGTTCCAGTGATTCTTCATACTGANCACTGTGCAAGAAAAATTCTCCCTTGGATTGAAGGNCTTGTNACTGCTAGTGAAGAGAANTTNAAAGCTACGGGTAGACCACTTTACAGTTCTCATATGATAGATTTAAGCGAGGAGTCAGTTGAGGAAAACGTGGCTACTTGTAAAGAGTTCTTAATGCGCCTTGCGCCAATGGGAATGTACCTAGAGATTGAGTTAGGAGTAACTGGAGGTGAGGAAGATGGAGTAGATAATACAGATATTGATAGTTCTCGTCTTTACACTCAACCAGAAGAGGTGAAGTATGCGTTTGACCAACTTTCGGAAGTGAGCGATCAATTCACTGTTGCAGCTGCTTTTGGAAATGTTCACGGAGTATACAAGCCAGGTAATGTTGAGCTTAGACCAGTAATTCTTGACAATTGTCAGAAGCATATTTCAGAACAAAATGGTCTTGGAGACAAGCCAGTTGATTTCGTGTTCCACGGAGGTAGCGGATCCTCTCTTGAAGAAATCAGAGAAGCTATTGGTTACGGAGTAATCAAAATGAATATTGATACAGATATGCAATGGGCATTCTTATCAGGAGTAAGAGATTATGTGTCTGAAAAGTCAGATTACCTACAATCCCAAATTGGAAACCCGGATGGAGACGATAAGCCTAATAAGAAATTTTACGACCCTCGTGTTTGGCTTAGAGAAGGAGAACAAACATTTGTTCAAAGACTCAAGCAGGCATTTGAGGACTTAAACTGTGTTGATAGAAACGCAGTTTAATCTGCTCTGAAAAAAAAAAGAAAACAAACTCTGCGCGAGGCACGCGCAACCACTTAATTGATTTTGCGTCTTTTATAAGACGCGAACATCTAAAACATACTAATATGAAGCAGTATCTACTCTTTTTAATTGCGGCTCTTACCTCTGGTATAGCATCGGCAAACTTTGTGGGAATCGAAAGTGAAATTGTCACTGAATCGGAATACGGAACAGTATATCGAGTTTATGCAACCTTTGATAACCCAACTGATGAACTAGTCGCGATTTATGCACTAGAGACTGCGCCATTAACTGTCACTTGTTCGACCTCTTTTTACCAAAGTGCATTTGGAACACCTCTTGGAACAGGAATCAATCCTGCTTTTTTTGCATTTTTCCCAGACCTTGAATACGACAGCTGGTTTACAATAGGTTCAGAAAACTCTAACGGAACTAGCGACATTCAACAAGTCGGAATGGATGCATACTTTGATGCATTTGAAGCGGGTAATGGATTTACTATTAACTCTTTTGTTGGAGGTTCTATTTTCCTTATTCCAAATATTTCATCTGATGCAGAAGCTGGTGATGATCTTAAAGTTTTAATTGGTCAGTTCACTACTGATGGTGAGGTTACAATGTGTTTGAATTTTCAGTGGGATGATGCTGATGCAAACACTTTTAACGACGAAGGTTACTGTATCACTTTCCCTGGTTCAGCTCCTGTTGGATGTACAGATCCTGAAGCAAATAACTACGATTCTGCAGCTACTGTAGACGACGGTACATGTGAGTACGATGATGAGTGTTCTATTGCAGATCAAGTAGTTAATGCTGGTAACTATTATTATTCACCTAGCGTATTAAATATACCTGTTGGTAACACTGTTGCTTGGTCTAACGATGGTGGATTCCACAATGTTAATGGAGATGTAAATGCCCAAACTGGTGAGTCTTTCAACAATCCGGAGTCATTCTTCCTTGATGCTGTGTCTGGTGGAGATAATGGAGTTTGTATTGGAACTTACACGTTTAACGTTCCTGGAGTATATAACTACGACTGCTCAATAGGAAACCACGCAGCCAACGGTATGGTAGGTTCAATCATAGTAGGAACTGGAGGTTGTATGGATCCTACAGCTGACAACTATGACTCTGGTGCAGATTACGATGATGGTTCGTGTGTGACTTCTGGATATGACCTCGTAGAAGGTCTTTCTTATGAACTAGTTGCTTCTGATCCAATTGGAACAGGTCAGCACACATACAGACTATATGTTGACTTTGGTTCTAACGATGTAGAGGTAACGGCTGTTTACGGTACTGACACAACACCATGGGAGATGACTTCAACTTCAGCTGACGGCTTCTACAATGATCCACTCGGAGCTGACTTTGGTGGAGCAATTAACCCGATGTTCTTCTCTGTATTCCCAACTCTTCAGTACGACAGTTGGTTTACAATTGGTGCTGAACCAGGTGATGATGATGGACTTAATAGTGCATTTGATGCAGCTCTTACTTCACTGGCAGATTTCAATTCAGGTGATGACTTCTTAGTAAACACATTCGTTGGAGGTTCAATATTCGTTGTTCCTGGTGCAAATACTCAAGGTGTTCCAGTGGATGGTAAAGTTCTAATTGGTCAATTCACAACTTCAGGAGTTGTTTCAGCTCTTGTTAATGTTCAGTACAGAAACGCAGCTCAAGAGTCGCTTTACGCTGAAGGTTTAACACTAACATTCCCGCAGGCAACAACTGGTTGTACAGATGCTACTGCTTGTAACTTCGACCCTTCTGCTGAACTTGATGATGGATCATGTCTTGAAAATGATCTTTGTGGTGAGTGTGGAGGAGATAACTCTACTTGTCAGGGATGTACTGATGAAGTTGCATGTAACTACGATGCTGACGCTGTAGTTGACGATGGTTCATGTCTTGAGAACGATTTATGCGGTGAGTGTGGAGGAGATAACTCTACTTGCCAGGGATGTACTGATGAGGCGGCTTGTAACTACGATTCAGACGCAATAGTTGACAATGGTACTTGTGAGTACCCTGCAGAGTTCTACAACTGTGATGGATGTGTTAATGATATTGACGGTGACGGAGTTTGTGATGAATTAGAAGTTCTAGGTTGTACGAGCCCAGGAGCTGATAATTACAACGCAGGAGCTACTGAAGATGACTTGTCATGTACGTACTTAGACGGTATGGTGCTTGGTCTTTCATACGAACAGGTAGCTTCAGACGCAATCGGTACGGGAGCAGCTACATACAGACTGTATGTGAATTTCCCAACTAATGATGTTGAGGTTACTGCTATGTACGGTACAGAAGTTGCTCCTTGGGAAATGCTAACTACGGCTAATGATGGTTTCTACAACAACCCAGTAGGAGCTGACTTCGGTGGATCGATTAATCCTATGTTCTTTGCTGCATTTCCTGAGCTTGAATACGATAGCTGGTTTACAATTGGAGCTGAGCCAGGTGATGATGATGGACTTAACAGTGCATTCGATTCAGGATTAACATCTTTGGACGACTTTAACTCAGGTGGAGACTTTATTGTTAACACTTTTGTTGGAGGCTCTGTGTTCGTTGTTCCTGGAGCAAATGCTCAAGGTGTGCCAGTTGATGGTAAAGTTCTTTTAGGTCAGTTCACAACTACAGGTGTTGTGTCTGCATTAGTTAATGTGCAGTTTAGAGATTCTGACCAAGTATCTTATTACGCTGAAGGAATGGCTCTAACATTCCCTGCACCAGGTGTAGGTTGTACTGATGAAGCTGCTTGTAACTACGACGCTGATGCTATTATCGATAGTGGATGTGTTTACCCAGAGGAGTTCTACAACTGTGATGGATGTATCAACGATACAGACGGAGATGGAGTATGTGATGAATTAGAAGTTTCAGGTTGTACTGATTCTTCAGCGTGTAACTACAACTCTGCTGCTACTGATGAGGATGGTTCTTGTCTTCAAAATGACCTATGTGGAGTTTGTGGAGGTGATAACAGCTCATGTTCAGGATGTACAGATTCTTCTGCATGTAACTATGACGCTTCTGCAATAGTTGACGACAACTCATGTGTATATGCTGAGGTTTACTACAATTGTAACGGTAACTGTCTAAATGATACTGATGGTGATGGAATATGTGACGAGTTAGAGATTCCTGGATGTACAGATTCAGAAGCGGATAACTACAGCGAAGAAGCTACTGACGATGATGGTTCATGTGAATACCTAGGTTGTACAAACCCAGCAGCTGACAACTACGATGAGGGAGCTAACGTTGATGATGGTTCTTGTGTGATCTACGGTTGTACTAACCCTGATGCAGACAACTACAACGAGGAAGCTACTGAAGACGATGGTTCTTGTGTTGCTTCAGGTTGTACTTACCCAGGAGCTACCAACTATAGCGCAGTAAACACTTCTGACGATGGTTCATGTATCTTCTTAGGTTGTACTGACTCTACAGCTCTTAACTACATAGCTCACGCTAATAGCGATGATGGCTCTTGTGTGTATGAAGAGTGTACTGGAGAAAGCGACTGTCCATTTGACGCTAACGGTGACGGTGAGATAGGTTCTGCCGATCTACTTGAATTCCTAGTTGCATACGGACAAGCTTGTTCAGACTTGTAATAGAAAACAATTTTAAAAGAAAGCGCCAATTCATAAGAGTTGGCGCTTTTTTTTATCTAATATCTATCTACTAGGAGTATCTTTGTAGCAATGAAACCACTAGTTGAATCGAGGCTGCCAACAAAGTTTGGAGGGTTTAGAATTCTCGCTTTTGAAAGTATTGTGAGCGAGATGCCTACTCTTGTTCTAGTGTCTGATAATTTTGACCCTAATAGTGCAAGTCCTGTTGAAGTTAGAGTGCACAGCGAGTGTATGACTGGTGACGTTTTTAGTTCTTCAAGATGTGACTGTGGAGCTCAGTTAGACACTTCTCTTTTTAAATTACAGAAAGAAGGTGGCGTGTTAATCTATCTAAGGCAAGAAGGAAGGGGGATAGGTTTAGTTGAAAAGCTTAAAGCTTACAATCTTCAAGACAAAGGGCTTGACACTTATGAAGCTAATGTAGAGCTAGGTCATAAGGATGATGCTAGGTCATTTGAGACAGCAGTAGAAGTGCTCAGGTATCTTGAGGTTAAGAAGATCAAGATTCTTACAAATAACCCTGAAAAAGTAGGGGTTTTTGATTCGATTAAAGATATAGATGTAGTAGAAAGGGTACCACTTCAGGTAGGTGTAGTACCTGAAAACGAAGAGTACATAGAGGCTAAGCGACTAGTTAAAGGTCACTTTATTTCTAAGTAAGATTTCTAAGTAAGACTTTCCACTTTTAAAGTGAAATTACATGCATCCATTCCATGCACGCTATTGCGCCAATAGTTCCTACTGCATACCCAAGAACTGCAAGAAGAACTCCAACAGGAGCAAGGGCAGGAGAGAAGGCGCTAGCTACAATAGGAGCTGATGCTGCTCCACCGACATTAGCTTGAGATCCAACAGCTACAAAGAAGAATGGAGCTCTGATAATAAATGCTGTAGCAAGTAAGATTACAATGTGAACTAGCATCCAAATAAGCCCGATAATAATAGCTGATTTATATGCTCCCCAGTTTGCTATTAGCTCACCAATATTCATCTTCATTCCAATAGTAGCAACTAACACATAGAGGAAAAGAGAGCCTATTTTACTAGCTCCAGCTCCCTCGTAGCTTTTAGCCCTAGAGAAGCTTAATCCAACTCCAGCAGCAGTTGCTACGACTACAAGCCAGAAGAATCCCTTTTCTAATGAGCTAAGGAATTTTACGGGGCTGTCAGGGTTTTCACTTAGGATGTCTCCAAAGTAACTAGCAAACCCAACACTTGCATAATCAGCAACTATGTGAGCAATGGCTACAGAGCCAAATGCGATGCCAATTATCACTATTAAATCAGTAAATGAAGGTATTCTAGCAATGCTTGCTTGATAGTCTTCTACATTCTTTTTAAGAGTGTCTACGGCAGTGCTATCTGCTTTTAAAACACTGTCGATAGCTTTAGAGTGCCCTGCTCCAAACAGAAGGAATGGCATCCATAGGTTAGCTACAAAGACATCAATAATTAGCATGATTTGGAACTGACTCTCAGGAGTCATAGAAATCTCCTTTAGCGCTGCTTGGTTAGCTCCTCCGCCTATCCAGCTTCCAGCTATCGTACTGAGTCCTCTCCACATTGCGTCAGGAGCGTCTCCGCCAAAGACTTCAGGGCTAAACTGCCCTACTAAGTATAATGCAAGTGGTCCGCCGATGATGATTCCTAAAGTGGCAGCAAAGAACATAATTAGGGCTTTAGGGCCCAAGTTGAAAATCCCCTTTATGTCTATGCTTAAACAAAGAAGGACTAAACTCGCAGGTAACAAGAATCTTGAAGCAACGTAGTAAAGGCTAGATGATTTTCCAGCTTCTTTAATGTGCGTCAGATCTCCAGTTAAGTCTTCAGTTTTGTAGTATTCGCCTCCATATAGAAGCATTTCAGAACTGATCCAATCAGGATCAATAATTCCAAGTGACGTGCATGCTGCGGGGATAAAGTAGCACAGTAAAAGTGCTGGTATAAATGTGAATATCCCTTTAGTTTTAGGATGGTTAGATGCGTAAAATATTCCTGCTAGAATTACGCAAAGCAGCCCAAAAATATATGCGTCACTTGAAAGTGGAAACATGATTATGCCTTTTTAATGTCGATTAATTCAACCTCGAATATAAGGGCTGCAAAGGGAGGGATAGGACCGTTAGGGTCAGGTCTTTCACCGTATGCAAGCTCTTGAGGGATAAAGAATTTAGTCTTTCCACCAACTTTCATAAGCTGTAAGCCTTCTGTCCATCCTGGAATCACACCATTTAATGGGAAAGAAATAGGCTCACCTCTCTTGTAGCTAGAATCGAATACAGTGCCATCTATAAGAGTTCCGCTGTAGTGTACAGTCACTGTGTCCTCAGCTGTAGGAGCGTCTCCTTCGCCTTCTGTCTCGTGTATGTACTGTAGGCCGCTATCAGTTACCTGAATACCGTCAGATTTTAAGTTCTCAGCAAGGAAGTTTTCCCCTTCAGCCTTTGCTTCTTTTGCTTTTGCGTCTGCAACTTCCATCATAACCTTTTTGATCTTTTCATCAGCTTCTTCAACAGTTAGTTTAGAGTTACCTGAAAGTGAGTCTGCAAACCCTTGAGCTAATTCATCAGAGTTTAAATCTGAAAAACCTTGGTTTTTAAGGTTTGCTGCTAGGACGATGCCTAATGAGTAGGATACTGAATCCATTTTTATTTGTTTGTTTAAAATGTAATTAGGGCCGCAAAGATAGTCTCTTCACTACCTAGTTCTTGTAAAACAGAATAAAAGGGAAGAGCTTAAATCATCCCTGTATCTGTACCCTTGATAACTGAACTTTTTAAGCCCTTCAAGCTCAGTTATGTTTTCTTCTAAAATAAACCGAGCCATAGCACCTCTAGCTTGTTTTGCAAAAACACTGATGTTTTTAAGCCCTTTATTAGTTTCAACTTTAAATGAGAAGTTGACGACTTCTAGTTTTAAGTCAGGCTTTATTACCACTTTATTGTATTCGTCAGATGCGAGGTTGATAAGGTGTTGAGAGCTGGTTTGGCCTGCTATTTCGTTGAAAAATGTAGGCAATCTTTTAGACCAAAACCCATTCAGGCTCTTCGTTTCATCAAATGGGTTGAATGATTGCGCCATTTCCAGTCTGTAAGGCTTAATCTCGTCAAATGGATATAGAGCTCCGTAAAGACCGCTAAGTATGAACATCTGATTTCGCGCTCTTTCACTGGCTTCTTTGCTAAGGGTGAGAAAATCGAAAGCTTTGAAAGCCTCTCCCTTCATAGATGCTCCTGTTATGTGCGAATCTCCCTTTGAATTCCAGCTCTTATGCCAGCCCTCTACGGTCTCAGCAAGACCATCGCTGAGCTTCATTTTTTTCTTCAGTTCTGGAGCCTTCATTTTAACGAGCTCTTTCATTAATCCCTTAGCCTCTTTAGTAAAATAAGGCTTTGATTTTTTGAACTTCAGGTATTTATGACTTAAGTCTAGTGTCTTAGAAGGTGATAGGATTATTATCATCCTTGCTAAGGTCGTGTTATATTGCAGTTATGCAAAAATTGTTTTTATCTTTATTTGTCGCTTTTGCACTGTTAGCGACGTTAAATGATGTTTCTGCACAATGTGCAGAAGGTGAATCTGCTTTTGAATTAATAGTTACAACAGATCCTTGGGCTTATGAAATGTATTTCGAGCTGACACCTGTTGGAGTTGAATGTGGTGACAATTTAGTTGCATCAGGTGTTGCAGGTTCTTCTAGTGCTTGTCTTGCTGATGGATGCTACAGTGTTAATGGTTTCGATTCATATGGAGATGGATGGAATGGAGATGTAATGAATATTATTGATTCATACGGAAACACTGTGCTTACGTGGGATGGGCCTGCAGTTGACATTGGTTCAGTTGAGTTTTGCTTAGCAGGAGACGAACCAATTGAACCTCCAGCTTGTTCTGATATATCTATCGATATTAGCGGTGGAGATTGGCCTAGCGAAATTTCTTGGAACATCGTAGATAATGAAAACTTATATTGTTCAGGAGGGAATATTAATGTAGGATGTGGAAATTCAGGAAACGGAACACCAGGATATACATATGGAGATTCTGATTCTCAAATAACTGATTTAATTTGTCTTACAACTAATTCACAAGTTGTGCTTCATCATAGTGATAGCTATGGAGATGGTGGAACAGATTTTTATGTTCTTATTGATGGTGTAGAAACTCAATTTTTAGATGGTTCTGGTTATGGTGATACTTGGACTATTGATATAAACACAGACGGATTTATAGATCACGATATACCTTGTGATGCAATTGAAATCCCTGTAGATGGTTCATCAACTATGATTTCTTCAATCGGCGCTACCGCCTCTTATTACGAGGTTGCGCCTCCAGCTTTAGGTTGTAATAATCCAGGAGGATGGTGTGAGGGAAGTGCCAACGCTAGTGTTTGGGCTAAATTTACTGTTGAAGATGACATTAGGTATCAAGTTAGTCTTTGTAATGAAAACTCAGACTTCGACTCGCAATTAGCCTTATGGGTAAATGATGGTTGTGCAGATTGGGATTCCTATGAGTTAGTTGGTGCAAACGACGACGCATACTGTGGGATTGGAGCTTATTATGCCAGTGTAGCATACACTCCTTGTCTTCCTGCTGGAACTGAAATTTATGTCCAAATCGACGGTTATAATGGAGCAACTGGAATTTCAGAATTAAAAGTTCAGCCTTCAGAGGTTGAGCCATCTATTTCATCTAGCGTAAGCCAAATTTCTTGCGCACTTGAAACAGACTTTAATCCAGACGGAGCGATTTCTATTTTGACCTACTATGATGGTCTTGGGTCTGAAGCAAATTGGACTGGCCCATTTGGCTACACGGGCACTGGAACAAGCATTAATGGACTACTCCCAGGAGTTTATAATCTCGAGTTAAACTCTACATGTCCAGGTGAATCTTATTACGATAGTTATGAAATAGTTAACCCTGAACAATTAAATCTTAGCTATACGGTAATCTCATCGTGTGAAAGTGGTGAAGGGGGTTCTGTTGATATGACTATTACTGGTGGTACTGGAGAATACAATATTGACTGGGATGGGCCAGGTGAATACGACTTTCAAGGTGAGGATCTGTCAATGGTTAGTTCGGGTGATTATAACATTGAAGTTGTAGACGCCGAAGGTTGTTCTACAAGTGAAGATATTGAAGTACCATTTATTGGAATTCAACCTTACAGCTTAGGTGATGATTTCGAATTATGTTCAGGTGATATGCACTTCTTCCTTGCTCCAACAGGTAACTACTCTTATGAGTGGCAGGATGGATCATCTTCATCTATCTACATACTTCAAACACAAGAAGGATTACCAACTACTTCTGTAATTGGTGTATCAGTGACTAACGAGTTTGGTTGTGAGCTTTCAGACGCTGTGGTTGTAACTGTTATCAATTGTGTTGGGATAGAGGAGGCTGATTTAGCTAACTGGTCAGTATATCCTAACCCATTATCATCTATTTCAACTATTAATCTAGAAGGTGTAGATTCTAATACTTTATGCCACATCAGAGATGCTAGCGGTCGCCTTGTTAATCAATTCACGGCGTCTTCAACTACGGTTTGGGATGCTTCAGGTCTTGAAACAGGTGTTTATTTAATAGAAGTTATAAATAGTGAGGGTGCCGTTATTTGGCACTCTAGAGCTGTAATTCAGTAATATAATGAAAGATTTTTTAGCGTGTTTAATACTACCCCTTTGCCTTGTTGTTTCTATCGAGAGCCAAGCAAAAGAGGGGATGTGGATACCGACTTTCTTGCATGCTTTAGAAGATGATATGCAGGCAATGGGTATGAGGCTGTCAGCTGATGACATCTATTCTGTTAACCACAGCAGTTTAAAAGATGCAGTAGTTCACTTTGGTGGCGGTTGTACTGCTGAAATGGTTAGCTCTGAGGGACTTATGCTGACTAATCATCACTGCGGATACAGTGAGATCCAATACCACAGTTCTGTAGAGAAAGATTACTTAAAGCACGGATTCTGGGCAATGACGAGGGCTGAGGAGCTTCCTAACCCAGGATTAACAGCTACGTTTATTAAAGAAATTGAAGATGTTACATCTCAAGTTTTGGTAGCACTAATGGGTCTTGAAGGAGATGAGAGGGGGCAGAAGAAAAAAGAAGTATTTGAGGATATCGCGTCTAAGTTTTCTGAAGATCCATTCATTACAGGTCGAGTAGTTGAGTTTGATTTTGGTAATCAGTTTTTTCTCATCTCTAAAGTGACTTACAACGATGTAAGATTAGTTGGAGCTCCGCCTTCAGCAGTTGGAAAGTTTGGTGGGGATACGGATAACTGGGTTTGGCCAAGACATACTGGAGATTTCTCAGTATTCAGGGTGTATGCAGGAGCAGACAACATGCCAGCCGAATATTCTGAAGATAATGTGCCTTTCAAGCCAGCTCATCACTTCCCAGTATCAGTTGAAGGAGTTGAGGAGGGAGATTTCACTATGGTTTTTGGCTTCCCCGGAAGAACTGAGCAGTATCTAACCTCTGATGCTGTAACTCATGTAATTGAGACTCTAAATCCTATGAGGATTTCTATGAGGGATAGGAGTCTTTCTGTGATTAATGCTGCAAGAGCATCTTCTGATGCGCTGAGGATAGCTTATGCTTCGAAGCAGAGCAGCATAGCAAATGCTTGGAAAAAATGGGAAGGCCAAACAATTGGACTCACAGAACTCAACGCAGTCGACATAAAGATTGCTCTTGAAAACAGCTTTAATGAGTCGTCAGCTAAGTTTCCTCAGTATTCTGGAACGATTGAAAAGATTCAAGAGGCTAATGTCTCTTACTTTCCATACTTGGAAGCGAGGTCGCTTTTCATCGAGCTTGTTTACTACGGCCCTGATATTTTGTTGCACGCTTTAGAGTTCTCGAAAATCATTGAATCATACGATGAGCTAGCTGATTCAGGTGAGTTGGATGCTGCAATTCAGCACGCTTTAGCAGCTAACGAGGAGTATGCAAGGAATTACGATGCATCGGTTGATGAGAAGTTGTTTAGTGTGCTTGTCGAAGGCTATTTGGACTATGTCCCAGAAGGTCTAGAGCCTCAGGATCTTTTGAATGCATACAACTCTCACTCTTCTGCGGATAGTTATGCAAGAAGTTTTTACGCTAAATCTTTGTTTGATAATCCTAAAGAAGTAGAAAGGATTTTAAATAGTGGTAAGCCTAAGCAAATCAAGAAACTTGCAAATGACCCTGCTTATAAACTGATTAAAGAATTGAGATTAAATTATTTTGACTTGGTTGCTCCAGGGTATTACGCTGGCGCTGATGTGATTTCATCTTTAACTGCTGATTATACAAGAGGTTTAAGGCAAATGTTCCCAGAGGAAAATTTCCCTGTTGATGCAAACTCAACATTAAGACTTACCTATGGAAGAGTAGAGGGTTCTTCGCCACATGATGGTATGACTTACAAGCCTCTTTCAACAACCAAGGGTATTTTGCAGAAGTACAAGCCTGGTCATCCAGATTTCGATTTACCTCAGGACTTGGTTGACGCTCTAAGAGAAGGTGATTGGGGGCGCTACGGAACAGGTGGAGAAGATAATGAGCTTGTGGTTTGCTTCACAGGGTCAAATCACACTACAGGCGGTAACTCTGGTAGTCCGGCAATCAATGGCAATGGAGAACTAGTGGGGATTAACTTTGATAGAAGCTGGGAGAGCACGATGAGTGATATTCTCTTTGATGATTCAAGGTGCAGAAATATAATGGTCGATATCCGTTATGTACTATGGATTATCGACCATTACGCTGGGGCAGGCCATCTTGTAGATGAAATGACCCTGGTTCAATAAGAGGGGGCTTTTGTTAAGCCAACATAGAAATCGTAATCACTACAATTGCAAATAGAAATAGAGCAAAAGTAACAGGTCCTCCGATTTCGTTTTGTTCTGGTTCTTCGTGATGTCCCATTGTGGTAATTTTTATGCGAAGATACAACTGAGAGTATGCAACCTTTTGCATAATTCGTAGTTTATCTATTATGTACTAATTTGCAGAATGTTACCTGTTACTTGAAACCGCAAAACATGAATTTCCATGCTACTCGCGTGTTGACAATGCTATGCCTGTCTGCGCTTTTTATTTTTCCGTTCACTTCTTCTATAGCCCAAACCAGCTGTAACGACGGTGAAACTGAAGTTATTATTGAAATCTCACCAGATGAATGGCCCAATGAAATTAGTTGGACATTAATTGTAGGAGGAGATCTTGTTGCTGAGGGAGGTTCAAATTCTGACACTCTTTGTGTTGAGATGGACGATGAGTTTCCATGTTTTGAATTCACTATTTACGATTCATACGGTGACGGACTAAATGACCCAGGTTACTACATGATTTACTTAGACGGTGTAGTTGCGGGAGAGGGTAGTGGAGATTACGGATACAGTGATCAAATCACATTTGATTGTGCTCCTGGAACTACTTGTAACGATGCGATTGTTCTAGGACAGCCTTCTGAGGAGGGAGATATGATTGATCAGCCAGGAGATAATTTCTGGTACCAATTCACACCTGATGCAAATGGAATGTACTTGTTTAGCAGTTGTGAAACGGGTTGTGATACAAGATTGTTCATATACGATTACTGTGCAATGGGTAATTTCGATGAAACAAATACAGGTACTATTTACTTCGATGATGATCAGGGTGGTTGTGCAGACGAAGCGACTCTTATTGTTCTTTTAGAAGGTGGAGTTACTTACTGGATACGGTGGGCATCATTTGAAGGATGTGAAGGAGATTGGCAGTGGGAGCATGCATATGTAGGACCTCCAACAGGATGTACGGACCCTGAGGCATGTAATTACAACCCTAATGCTGAAGTTGATAACGGGTCTTGTGTTTACCCTGGAGATCCAGAGTGTACTGGTCCAGACCTTATTGTTGTTGAGTCAGCTATCGTAAGCTCGATATACGCTACAGATATGCAGGTTGACGAAAGTGATTGCTATATCACTGAAGGTTGTCTGAATGGATTTGGTGATAGAGAGATTGTTAGATTTACTACTCACATAAAAAACATTGGGGATTTAGATTACTATATCGGTTCTCCAAATAATGAGAATAACCAGTTCGAGTGGGGTGATTGTCATAATCACTGGCACCATAACGGTTACGCTAAATACGATCTTTTTACTCTAGATGGTGATTACATTCCAATCGGGTTTAAAAACGGTTTCTGTGTTATGGATTTAGAATGTAGTGACGGTGGTACAGCTCAATACGGATGTAGCACAATGGGTATATCTGCTCATTGTGGTGATATCTACGGAAGTGGCTTAAGCTGTCAATGGATTGATGTTACTGGAGTGCCAGATGGAACTTACTTTCTACTAGTTAGAGCTAACTGGGAATTCATTCCTGACGCTTTAGGAAGACATGAGAACGATTACACAAATAACTATGCAGCTGTTTGTGTGAACTTCGATAGATCAATGGGTAGCTTAGACGTGAATGTATACGATGACTGTGAGCCATTTTACGATTGCGAGGATGTTTTGTTTGGGCAATCTGTAGCTGATTGTAATGGAGATTGTAACGGAACAGCTTTAGTTGGTGACCTTGATTTCAATGGTGCTCAAGATTACATAGATGCTGTTGCTTATGTTGAAGGTATACTAGGAGATGATATTTCTGTTGCTCCTTGTACTGATATTGATCAGGATGATGAGATTACTGTTTCTGATGCAGCTTTGATGTCTCGTTGTCAATTCTGGAATGTGGCTCACGAGCACCCAGATAGTTCAGGTGTACACGAAAAGTGTGATTTTCCATTGACTGAGATTATCAATTATTACGACACTACACACTTTAAGATTGGAGATATTAACTGGGATCAAGGGTATGTTGATGTACACATCCTTAACCCAAACAATAGAGTTGTAGGTTATCAGATCGAATTCAGCGGAATCGAAATCAGTCAAGCTATTTCTCTTGCCGATGTAGTTAATTACCCTATTGAACCTTCATATGTTCCTGGTGGATCAGAAGTTATAGGACTAAGTTATGAGGGGGAGAGCTTGATGAAATTCTACGAGTGGACTCCACTTCTAAGATTATACTGGATTAATGTAGAAGATGAGGTTTGTATTATGGATATTGTTGATGTAGTCAATGATGATTACCACAATACTTTAATCGACATTGAAGACGCATGTGTAAGTGAAGTTCATGATGACGAATTAGTTCAGTCTACTGTTCTTGTAATGCCTAACCCTATTACTCTAAACTCGACTCTTTCATTCCCTAACCCTACAAGAGAAGCTATGACACTTCAAATTCTTGATTCTCAGGGTAAGCTTGTAAGAGTAGAGCAAACTGTTGGAAACATGCATGTTATTGAAAGAGGTAATCTCAATTCTGGAGCTTATTTCTTTCGATTAATTGGTAATCAATCAACTCCATTAACTGGAAGGTTCGATATTAAATAAATTGAAAATGAATCGATTTTCTTTAGCTATTGCGCTAATTCTTGGAGCCTTGCAATTTGCTGGTTTAAATGCTCAGGTTGTAATCAATGAGTTTTCATGCTCTAACTACACATTAAATGTAGGAGGAGACAATGAAGACTTTATAGAATTCTATAATGCTGGGGCAGCAGATGTAGACCTAGGTGGTTATTTCTTGTCTGATCAGCCATCAAATCCAAATAAGTTTGAGATTCCCGCTGGCACTAATGTTCCGGCAGGAGGTCACATCATGATTATATGTTCTGGAGAGGGAGAGCTTATTACAAATCTTTATGTTGGAGGAAACTTAAATACCAACTTTAAGATTAACCAGTGTCAGGGAGAATCAATCATATTTAGTGATCCCTCAGGAGCAATTCTAGAACAATACGATTTTCTAACAGATGTAACTACTACTCAGGCTGACCATAGCTGGGCAAGAACAACTGATGGTGGAGGTACTTGGGCAATTTGTCTTAATCCTACTGCAAACGGCTCTAATAATGGATCTGCATTAGTTTCTGCATATGCACCAACTCCAGAATTTGATATTGAGGCTGGTTATTATGCCGGAGGTCTTGATGTTGCTATTATGGTGCCAGCTGGATACGAAATCAGATACACAACTAATGGTTATGCTCCAAATGGTGGTAGTACAATTTATACAGGACCAATTTCAGTAAATACTACAACTGTAATTAGAGCTATAGCTATTGATCCTTCAGGAAATGAAGGAGATAGTTTCATCGCTACAAATACATATTTTACTGGAGATGATTCTCATACTATAACTGTTGTTAGTTGTAGTGGTGATGAACAGGAAGATGGATCTTGGCCTGGTGGCTGGGGAGGTGGAGCTGATGAGCCAATGCACATTGAGTTCTTTACTGCTGAAGGAACTTTTATAGTTGAAGCAAGTGGAGATTCTAATGAGCATGGAAATGACTCTAATGCCTACGGTCAAAGAGGATTTGACTATGTAACTAGAGATCAAATGGGTTATGATTATGCGCTAGAAGAAGAACTATTCCATGTAAAAAACAGAGATGAGTTTCAGAGGTTGATTTTCAAGGCTGGGGCAAATGATAACTATCCTTACGAGCCCGGAGCACACATTAGAGATGCTTATGTTCATACCTTATCTCATATCGCAGATCTAAAACTTGATGAAAGAACTTCTGAGAGTTGTATTGTATATCTTAACGGTGAATACTGGGGAGTATACGAGTACAGAGAAAAGGTAGATGATACTGACTTCACAAGGGAGTACTACGACCAGCCAAGACATTTTGTTGATTTCTTAAAGACATGGGGTGGTACTTGGGAAGAGTACGGTGATGGTGATGATTGGTATGATTTTGTCGATTTTGTTACAGGGAATGACATGACTGTTCAAGCAAACTACGATTATGCCATAACTCAATTACATCCTCTTAGCTTAATTGACTATTTTATCTTAAATAGTTATATCGTAAGTATGGATTGGCTTAACTGGAACACTGCATGGTGGAGGGGTAGGCATCCTGATGGAAATGCTAAGAGATGGAGGTATGCACTATGGGATTGCGATGCTTCTTTTGGTCACTATATTAATTATACCGGAATCCCAGACACTGGTCCAACAGCAGATCCCTGTAACCCAGAGTCTATGGGTAATATTGGAGGTCAGGGGCATATACCAGTTCTAAATGCATTAATGGATAATGAGGACTTCTTCGCTCTTTACGTCAATCGTTGGGCAGATTTAGGAAATACTCACTTTACATGTGAAAGCATGCATTCAGTACTTGATAGCATGGTTCTTGTGATTGAACCAGAAATGGCAAGGCAGTGTGATAGATGGGGAGGTTCTGTAGCAGGATGGCAATCAGAATTACAACAGCTAAGAGACTTTATTGATACTAGATGTGAAGATGAGCTTCTTTCAGGTATGGAGGATTGCTATGATGTGACTCCATTTATGCTGACTTTAGAGATTGTGGGAATGGGTGATGTAGAAATCAACTCAGTTGATATAACTCCACCACAGAGCCCATTTAGTGGTTGGTACTTCGAAGAATTAGCAGTGAATCTCACTGCTGAGGAGAACTATGGAGTTGAGTTCCTTTACTGGGAAATTGTTAGTGGAACCGCAGTATTAGCAGACTCTGAGAATCCCGAGTGGACTCTAAATCTCCAGGATGACCTAACCATTAGAGCGCACTTTGGTGAGCCTGTGCCACCAGAGGACATTACATTTAGTGTGGAGCCTGCAGAAGCAGGGTCAATCCTCCTAGACGGTATACTCATTCCATCTTACCCTTCAACAGAATCACTTGCTGTGAGTGGCCATATTATACAAGCTATTCCTGCAGATCAGTGGTGGGTATTCTCTCATTGGACGACTTCACAGTCAGCAAACATAATTAGTCCTGATACAAGCTCTCCTGACGCAACACTAGATGTTGAAGTCAGTGGTCAGGTTACGGCTCACTTTACATATATTGAGCATTTGGAGCTTGAAGTTGAGGTTCAACCCGCAGGAGCAGGTGCTGTTACTGTTGTAAATACTGCTTATGTAGATGATTACTGGCAGGGAGAGTTTTTAGTAACGTCACCACTTGTTTTCAAATCTTCAGCTAATGAACAATATGAATTTGACAGGTGGATTGTTGAGGTAACTGAGCCAATGCCTAATGATAGGTCTACTGAAATGAGTTTAGACTTAGAAGATGTTAGCTACGAGAGAGTTATAGCTCAATTCAAGGAAGTTGATTTCCGCATCTTTATTCCAAATGCATTTACTCCTGATAACGATGGAGTGAATGATAGCTTCCTTCCTCTAGGACAGGGTTATTCTGCTGTAGAGTATGAATTCCTCGTGCTTAATAGATGGGGAGAGATTGTTTTCAAGTCTAATGATCCTAATGAGCCTTGGGTAGGCCAAAACAATCAAATTACAGGCGACTACTTCGTTCCTGACGGAGTATACATGTACTCAGTTACGGCCTTAGGTTATCACAGTCTTAGTCCAGAGACTTACAGAGGATCTGTGACTATTGTGAGGTAAACTTATTGTAAAGCAATTGAGCTGAGAGCGCTGATGGGAGTGAAAGCCCTATCAGCGCTATTTTATACCATAAAGGTTGGTATGAGAATAATACACTGATTAACATCAGCCCACACATAATATTACCTATGACGATAGATTGGACTAGTCTCCTCCATTTGGCAATGACACTTGCTACTAAAGCGCCCAGAAAAATTGCGCTAAGCATTGCAATTAGCATTGATAACAACGATCCAAAGGTGTATTCTGTATATTCTGGAAGTCCACCAGATGTGAAAAATACATCATATTAAATCTGGGCGACGATAAAATAAAAAGACTTCAAGAATAGAAATGCTACAGCAAAGCCGACAATCAACCCTATAGATAGCCTTAAACCTCTCATTTACATATTCCTTCTATACTGTCCTCCAACTTCAAACAATGCTGAAGTAATCTCTCCTAGGCTACAAACCTTGCCGATCTCCATCATCTTCTCAAAGATATTTTCGTTGTTTACAGCAGATGCTTTCAATTCCTTCAGCATTTTACCAGCCTTTTCGGCATTACCTTTGTGAATGCCTTCAAGATTTTTAAGCTGAACCTGCTTTTCTTCGTCAGTTGCTCTAATTACTTCGCCAGGAATAATAGTTGGAGATCCTTTTGAGCTTAAGAAAGTGTTTACACCAACTATCTCATACTCTCCTGTATGCTTTAAAGTCTCGTAGTGTAAGCTTTCTTCTTGAATTCTAGATCTCTGGTACATTGTTTCCATTGCGCCTAGAACGCCACCTCGCTCAGTTATGTTATCAAATTCCATTAGAACTGCTTCCTCAACAAGGTCAGTAAGCTCTTCAATGATGAATGATCCTTGCATTGGGTTTTCATTCATAGCAAGTCCCAATTCCTTATTGATGATAAGCTGAATTGCCATTGCTCTTCTCACGCTCTCTTCAGTAGGAGTTGTGATTGCTTCGTCGTAGGCATTTGTATGCAAAGAGTTACAGTTGTCGTAAATAGCGTAAAGCGCTTGCAGGGTAGTCCTAATATCGTTAAAGTCTATTTCCTGCGCGTGTAAAGATCGTCCAGAAGTTTGGATGTGGTACTTAAGCATTTGGGCTCTTGGAGAAGCTCCGTATTTCTCACGCATAGCTTTAGCCCAAATCCTTCTCGCTACCCTTCCAATAACAGCATACTCAGGGTCTATTCCATTTGAGAAGAAGAAACTAAGGTTAGGGCCAAACGCGTTGATGTCCATCCCTCTACTGAGGTAGTACTCAACGTACGTAAATCCGTTAGCTAAAGTGAATGCTAGCTGAGTAATAGGATTTGCTCCTGCTTCAGCGATGTGATATCCGCTAATTGAAACAGAGTAGAAGTTGCGGACTTTTTCGTCAATGAAGTATTGCTGAACGTCGCCCATCAAGCGGAGTGCGAATTCAGTTGAGAAAATGCATGTATTCTGTGCTTGGTCTTCCTTGAGGATGTCAGCTTGAACCGTTCCGCGGACAGATGTTAGTGCCTCAACTTTAAGTTTAGCATAAGTGCTAGCATCAAGCACATCATCGCCTGTACAGCCAAGTAACATTAGGCCCAATCCGTTGTTGCCTTTTGGAAGGTCGCCTTCGTAACGAGGGCGTTCGAGGCCTTTATCTTCCCATTTGGCTTTAAGGACTTTCTCGACTTCTGCCTCTAGGCAGTTCTCCTTAATGTACTTCTCGCAACGCTGATCGATAGCGGCGTTTAGGAAGAAGGCTAGTAGCATTGGCGCTGGGCCGTTGATAGTCATTGAGACTGATGTCGTGGGGTCGCAAAGGTCAAATCCACTATAGAGCTTCTTTGCATCGTTTAACGAGCAAATGCTAACGCCTGCGTTTCCGACCTTTCCGTAGATGTCTGGACGGAGGTCAGGGTCGTTTCCGTAGAGTGTAACTGAGTCGAAGGCTGTGGATAGACGTTTAGCAGGCATGCCCAGACTTACGTAGTGGAAACGTTTGTTTGTGCGTTCAGGCCCTCCTTCACCGGCGAACATTCTTGTTGGATCTTCGCCTTGACGCTTAAACGGGTATATGCCAGCCGTGTAAGGGAAGGTGCCAGGTAGGTTTTCGCGAGCTGACCAACGAACTAAATCGCCCCAACCTGAGTAAGTTGGAAGGCTGATTTTAGGGATTTTCTTTTGCGAAAGTGAGGTAGAGTAAGTAGGAATGTTAATTGCCTTGCCTCTTACTTCAAATGTGAATACGTCCTCTGAGTAGCACTTTTTCAACTCTGGCCATCCTTCAAGCCAAGCAGAAATTTTAGGGTCTAGCTCTAGTCGTACTTCCTTTGCTTTAGAAATAATGGCATTCTTAGTGTCGCCATCGAATTGATCAGCTGAATTTTCAAGGTTGTAAACCATTTCAGCCACATCAGCCTGCTTACTCATATGCCTGTCGTAGGCACGGTTAGATTCAGCGATTTCGCTTAGGTATCTAACTCTAGAAGGAGGGATAATGAAAATCTTCTCGGAAGAATCTCCCTCAATATCTTTATTTGGGTCTAAATCTGCACCAGTCTTTTCAGCAAGGTGCTTCATAAGCATTATGTATAGATCGTTTGTACCTGGGTCGTTAAACTGGCTTGCAATTGTTCCAATAACAGGGAGATCTTCGTCCTTAGCATGCCACAAATTGTGGTTGCGCTTGTACTGCTTCCTTACGTCCCTAATTGCGTCTTGAGCTCCTCTTTTATCAGATTTGTTAATTGCTACAACATCAGCAAAGTCTAACATATCAATTTTCTCTAACTGAGTAGCAGCGCCAAACTCTGGAGTCATTATGTAAAGAGCCACATCGCTGTGCTCCATGATCTCAGTGTCGCTTTGGCCTATACCACTAGTTTCTAAAATAATCAGGTCAAACTCAGAAGCCTTCAGCACATTCAGCGCTTCATTAACATGCTTACTCAGTGCTAGGTTAGATTGACGAGTTGCAAGAGACCTCATATAAACTCTATCGTTATTGATAGAATTCATTCTAATCCTGTCGCCTAAAAGAGCCCCGCCTGTTTTTCACTTCGACGGATCAACACTAATTAGAGCTATTCTCTTCTCAGGGAACCCTGCAAGAAATCTTCTAACTAATTCATCAACCATTGAAGATTTACCTGCTCCCCCAGTGCCAGTAATCCCAAGCACAGGTACAGATTTTAGCTTAGGATAAGACTTCGCTAGAGCTTTAGATAATGCTTCAGCGTCATTCTCAGCTGCTGTTATAGTCCTTGCAATATCTCTAATATTCTTCTCAACAAGTCGGTCAATTGCTCCCTCTAAATCTTCAATAGAACCTAAAGTCTGGTAATCTGCTCTGCTTACAAGGTCGTTAATCATCCCCTGTAACCCCATTTCACGACCATCGTCTGGGTGGTATATCCTCTCAATACCGTATTCCTGAAGAGCTTTTATTTCTTCTGGAAGAATAGTTCCGCCACCACCACCGAAAATCTTTATATGACCAGCGCCTCTTTCGTCAAGAAGGTCTTTCATGTATCTGAAGTACTCATTATGCCCTCCTTGGTAAGAGGTCATAGCAATTGCTTGGACATCCTCTTGAATAGCAGTAGTTACTACTTCATCCACACTTCTGTCATGTCCTAAGTGAATCACCTCACAGCCTGTACGCTGGATGATTCGGCGCATAATGTTTATTGCCGCATCGTGTCCATCAAACAAGCTAGCTGCCGAAACAACTCTGACTTTATTGTTGGGTTTATATGGTTTTGTGGCTTCCATAGTCTTGATATCTGTTGCAAATCTAACCCAAACAAGATGGGCTATTATGTACGATTTTAACAAGCTTCAGGTATTTTCTACGTTTAATTGGAAGAAATCCGTTATTTTGCGGTCTTGAATTGATGCCACATTTTACTTTGGACACTAACCTATTTGCATGAAAATTCGCTTATTCCTTTTAGGAGTCGGAATAATGTTTGCCACAATGGCTCAAGCCCAAATGACGGGTATTGTAGTTGAGGTTGACACTGCATTCTACGGACCTAATACACCTACACCTGAGGATACTTTTGATCCAGCCGGTCTATTAGACGGCTACGTAACGTATAAAGTTTACGCAGAGTTTATGAACACCAGCGACGTCTTAAGTGCTGTTTATTCTGACGTTGATGCCCTTGGAACTCCACCAATGTACATCGACGCACCTTGCGGATGCCACAACCCAGTCAGCGGTTCGATGGCTATGGACGGAACTAACCCGTCAGGTTTCTGGATAGGCCCGTTCGCTGATTTAGAATACGACACTTACTGGACCATTGGTATGCCTAGTTCAGACGCTCCTGGAATCATCCCACAAGGGGTAGGCCTTCCAGCAGGAACTGACGTTTGCAGTGCTCAAATTACTAACGGTTCTGTTTTTGCACCCGGTGGTCCTATTAACGCAATAGCTGGGGACGATTACAGAATTCTAGTAGCTCAAGTAACTACATGTGGTGATTGGTGCTTAAATGGCAACTTCCAGGTATTCATTAATGGAGACCAGACAGCTATCCAGTTCTACTCATTAGGAGATGAAGTTTGTACAGAAGATCCATGTGAAATATACATAGAAGAAGAACCATCGGTTTCTGGAAACGTACTTCCATGTGCTGGTGGTGAATCAGTTGTTGAAGTTGAATTTATTGGGGAGGGTGATATGAATCTTGCTGAGTTTGAACTTTTTGATGATGCAGGTAACCTTATTGCTGGTCCACAGAACTCTACTACTTTCAACAACTTAGGACCTGGTACCTACACAATGCTCTTATTAGATGAGTTCTCATGTAGAGACACTTCAACTTTTGAGGTGATTGAGCCTATTCCGATTTTAGCTGAGTTCGAATTACTCACTAATAACAATTGCTTTGGAGAGGGAGATGCAACAGTATGTATTACTTCTGACGGTGCAACTGGTGGAACAGGCGCTTTAACTATTGAGGCCTTTGATCCTACTGGAACACCTGTTGCTTCAACTGATGGAGCTAATGAATGTTGGACTGACCTTGTTTGTATTGAAGGTAATGGTGATTTCTCATTCACAGTTTCTGATGAAGTAGGATGTGTAATTGACTCGACAATCACAGTAAACTGTCCTCTTCCAATCATTGACAGCCTTAACGTAGTCCAAATCGATTGTGCAGGCAATGCAAACGGATCTATCTACGGAGAGGTTGAAGGAGGGTCAGGAGATGTTTACCTACACGTAAACTCAGATTCTTTACTAGCACCTAACACATTTACTGGACTTGCTCCGGGAATTTACACGGTACAACTTATTGACGGATTTGGTTGTTCTCAGGGACCTCAAAACATTGAAATTACTGAGCCTGCACCACTAGATCTTCAGATTTTATCTTCTGCACCTATTAGCTGTGGTAGCGATTGTAACGGAGCTGTAACTATGGCATATGCAGGAGGTACTGGGGAGCTATCACTAGTTATTGTTGATATTCTATTAAGTGATACAACTACAACTCTAGATTCTCTTTGTGCATCTGATTATACAGCAAATGTTACGGATGGAAATGGTTGTGTTGCGATTGAACCATTTACTATTGATGCCCCACCACCACTAGAATTCCTAATCTCACCAACAAATCCTACTTGTACTGGTATGTGTGATGGATCTGCAGATATATTCCCTGCAGGTGGAACGGGTGAGCTTACATGGAGCGTAACAGATTCACTAGGTAATGAGGCTAACCTCAATAATCTATGCGAAATGACATACACAGCGTATGTAATTGATGTTTTAGGTTGTGAGCTAACTGATACATTCTCTGTAGACGTTGATTTTGTTACAGATATGATTCTTACGACTTTCCCAACACCAGTTACTTGTTGGAATGAGGCTGATGGAACTATTACTGTTAGCGTAGATGGTGGAAATGCACCGTTTACTTACCTGTGGTCTGATCCTTATGGACAAACCTCACAAACAGCTATCAACCTTACAGAAGACACTTATTCAATCACAGTAACAGACTCAATTGGATGTAATCTAACTGTAACTGATTTTGTAGATAACATCGAAGGATGCCTATTTATTGCTGATGCGATTACACCAAATGGTGATGGATACAATGACAACTGGCTTGTTGGTGGTCTTCAAGACTTCCCTGAGTCTCAAGTAAGACTTTACAATAGATACGGTCAATTGATATTTGAATCCGAGACAGGAGAAGATGTATCCTGGGACGGAAGATATAATGGTAATAAACTACCAGTAGCAGATTACTACTACGTGATTACGTTGAACCCATCTGATCCACCGATGACGGGGACAGTTTCTCTAAAATACTGACGCTATGAAAAGATTAATCATTGCCATTTGCGGGTTATTCATAATTACAGCGTCTGCTGATGCCCAGCAACGTTTCCGCAGAACATCTTTCCCTATCAACCAATTTGTGGTTAACCCAGCTGTAGCAGGAACTGAAGCATATACTGTTTTTGGTACTTCATACAGAAACCAATGGGCTGGATTTGAGGGAGCACCTACAACTATGTTAGTTTCAGGTCATACAACCGTAGCGAATTCACTAGGAGCAGGTATGCTTATTTATAAGGATGATATGGGAGGAGCAGTTTCTCAAACAGGAATTGAGCTTACAGGATCATATCAAATCACTTTACCAAATGCTGACCAGGTGTCGTTTGGTCTAACTCTTCAAGGAACACAGTTTGGGTTTGATTCATCTGATTTGAATGTATGGGATCAAGATGATCCAGCTCTTACAGGAGGAGTAGAAACAACTTTTGGTATGGATGCAGCAGCAGGGATACTTGTATACGGAGACGATTACTCAATGGGTATTGCTGTAAGTAATTTATTCCAAGATGAGCTTGCTTTAACTACTTTCTCTGCTTTAGATTCTGCAGACAATAAGTCTCATAGGCATTACAGATTCATTGGTTCTTATACCTATGATATCTCTAGAGAGCTTGCAGTCCAATCCTCTGGAATGGTAAGACTCACTGAAGTAACACCAGTTCAAGCTGATATTTACTCAAGAGCAATCTACACTCACAGAAAGTACGGTTCTCAATACTGGGCTGGAGCAGGATATAGAGTAGGGGATGCTTTAAGCTTCTCTCTTGGCATGCTTTATGCTAATGTTGGTATTGGATACTCATATGACTTTACAACTAGCGGTAACCTTCTTGGAAGACATTCACATGAAGTGAATATTACTTATCTACTTCCTAACAGAAAGTTTGGTAAGGGGTACAGAAGAGTTCTTGATAGAAGTCGTTTAGTTAAATAATAGAATAAGAAATCGATAAGATGATGAATGGAAAAATAGTTTTTGCAGCATTTTTGCTGGGTTTAATAGCTACTCCACTTTGCGCGCAGTTTGTAAGATTAGAGGTTGATCAAGTAAAAGCTCACACAGAGGGTGAACTAGCTGGATTTAATACGTACAGAGTTTATGCTGTACTAGAAGAAGAAGGTAATGTTATTGATGCTGTATATGGTGAGAAAAACGCTCCATTAACTATTTCAACTACAACGTCATTCTACCAACACCCAAGAGGTGGAGCTCTTTCTGTAGATGTTCAGAGATACGATATGACGGTAGCTCCAGAACTAGTTTACGATAGCTGGGTTACCATTGGTCTTGAAGACAACTACATGAATACACTTTCTGGATTTGTAATGGATTTTAATGAATTTGAAACTAACGGAGGAAGCATCCAGTCAAATAATGGTGCTTGGTTCGTAACTCCAGATAAAAAACAAGCTGAAGTTGGTCCTTCAAAGAGAATGCTATTAATGCAACTAACTTCTGACGGAGATATCTCAGGTGTTCTTAATATCCACGGTAGAACTCTTCCAATTACTGAGGATAACGCTGGAAAAGAAGTAATCGAAATTAAAGAAGAAGGACTACAGTTCTTTGCTGGAGCGCAATAGGTGTTTACCTGTTAAACTTTTTCTGCATTTAGTGATTTCCTGAGGTGTTCCACTAAAAACAAGCCTACCTCCATTTTTACCTCCTTCAGGGCCTAAGTCTATTACGTGGTCAGAATTCCTGATTACGTCCATTTGGTGTTCAATTACTATGATTGAATGCCCGTGAGCTAGTAGTCTATTGAATGACTTAAGTAGCTTAGCTACATCATGTTTGTGAAGTCCTGTTGTAGGCTCGTCGAAGACAAATAGAGTATGTCCCTGCTTCGATCCTCTAGACAAGAAAGTAGCAAGCTTTATTCTCTGTGCCTCACCACCACTTAAGGTGTTAGAACCTTGTCCTAGGCTCACATAGCCTAAACCAACGTCGTAAAGCGGCTGAATCTTCTCAAGCAGTTTTCTCTCAGTCGAAGATTGTTTCACGCCGTCTTCAGCCTGGAAGAATAACAAGGCATCTTCTACAGTCATTGAGAGAATGTCGTGAATGTTTTTGCCCTTGTAAGTCACGTCTAGGACGTGGTCCTGGAATCTCTTGCCGTTACATGTATCGCACTTGAGCTTAAGGTCAGCCATAAACTGCATACCAACTGTAACGACTCCTTCTCCTTCACATTCCTCACATCTTCCTCCAGCTACATTATAGCTAAAATGAGAAGGTTTTAATCCACCAGCTTTTGCGTGAGAAGTTGAGCTCAATAGTGCGCGAACCTCATCATAAGCCTTAACATACGTGACAGGGCAGGAGCGCGAGGATTTACCTATTGGGTTTTGGTTTATATACTCAAGCGAGTTTATAGAACTTATATCCCCAGTGATTTCAGTAAATCCTTTTGCAACTGGAGGAATGCCCTCTATTGATGACTTTATAGCAGGTACGAGCAATTCACCAACAAGAGTACTCTTGCCAGACCCGCTCACTCCAGTAACTGCAACCAATTTCCTCAGTGGAATACTAACATCAATGTTTTTAAGGTTGTTAGCCCTTGCACCAACAATTGTAACAGAATCATTTGTTTTAGTCGCCTCCCTACCAACTTCCACCTTACTGCGCCCACTCAAATATGCTGCAGTTATAGATGGGTGTTCTGAAGGCAGATCTTTAATTTTCTCTGTAGATCCAGAATAAACAACCTCTCCGCCAAATGAGCCTGCCATAGGCCCCATATCAACTATATGATCTGCAGATGTCATAATCTCATCATCATGCTCCACTACAACTACTGTATTTCCGAGATTTCTCAGATTTTGCAGGACTTTAATTAGCTTGGAAGTGTCCTCTGGGTGCAGGCCTATGCTAGGCTCGTCTAGAACATAAGTGGATCCTACTAGTGCGCTTCCAAGGCAGGTACTGAGTCCAATTCTTTGGCTTTCGCCTCCGCTTAAACTATTGCTAGGCCTCATCAGTGTCAAATAGCCCAAGCCCAAATCACACAAGCACTCCAACCTTTCACTAATCTCCTTCAGTAATCTGCTTGAAATTTCACTTTCCGTATCACTCAATTTAAGAGTCTTAAAATGCTCTAATACCTTCACAACTGGCATCGCAAGCAATTCAGGCATGGTAGTGCCTCCAATTTTCACGTAAGAAGCCTCCTTTCTGATCCTAGTTCCTGAGCACTCTGGACAGGTTGTGCGCCCCCTGTATCTGCTGAGCATCACTCTGTACTGAATCTTATAGCTTTTTCTTTCGACGTATTCAAAGAATTTGTATATTCCTTTAAAGGATTTGGCCCCAGCCCAAACCTTTTCCACCTCCTCAACACTCAACTTGTACCAAGGCTTATGAATGTCCAATCCTTCTGCCTCAGCGCCTAGAATTAACTTGTCCTTCCATTTTTTCATCCTATCGCTACGCCACGGCGCGATGGCATCCCCGTAAATGCTCTTCGACGTATCTGGCACAACCTTGTCCGGGTCTATCCCTAGAGTGCTTCCAAACCCTTCACAAGTAGGGCACGCGCCGTCGGGGTTATTGAAGCTAAATAAATTGGGTCTAGGCTCAATAAAAGTAACTCCGTCTCTTTCATACCTATTGTTAAAGTTTACGGACTCCTTGTCAAAAATTAAAGTGCAGTCCCCAGATCCTTCGAAAAAAGCAGTCTCAATAGAATCAGAAAGTCTAGATGTTTCTTCTCGAGCTGCACTTACGCTCATTCTGTCTACGACGATCTCAAGCACATCTTTCTTTTTCAGCTTGATGCCTTGCAGGTCCTCTATAAGAGTAGGACTTCCGTTGAGTAATACTCTTGAAAAACCTTGTTGACCTAGAAGTTCAATTTGTTTTTCAGTTGTTCTATCATTTCTTTTAATGAGGGGAGTGCAAATCATAAATCTCTCTGAATCGTCTCTATTTAAGATGAAGTCTACAACATCTGTAGTTGTGTCGCGTTTAACTTCTTTGCCTGAAACTGGGCTGAATGTTCTGCCTATTCTTGCGTAGAGAATTCTTAGATAGTCGTGGATTTCAGTGCGAGTTCCTACAGTGCTACGGGGACCACCAGATGATGTTCTTTGCTCGATTGCAATAGCAGGAGATAGGCCCGAGATAGAATCTACAAGTGGTTTATCGAGTCTTCCAAGGAATTGTCTCGCGTAAGATGAAAGAGATTCGACGTAGCGTCTTTGGCCTTCAGCATAGAGTGTGTCAAATGCTAGAGAGCTCTTGCCCGATCCGCTAAGCCCAGTAATTACTGTAAGTTTATTCTTGGGAATATCGATATCAACACCCTTTAGGTTGTGCATGCTCGCGCCTCTGATCTCTATCTGCATAAGGTTCTGTTAATGTCTAATTAGGTTTTTTTAGCAGTTCGAAGTTAATCGAGGTTTGCGGGTTTCAAAATTAAATCATAGTTTAGCTCCAGTTGAATCAGAAAACCAGTCGCCCATAGAAGCACTTCTACTTTAATCCTTACTTATTGAGCCAGATGGTCTGGCTACATGTAAACCTTTAAAGTGTAGTGTTATGCGTGCTTCTTTATCTGACAGCGAGTTGATCCGTGCTTACCGCGGAGGAGACGAGCAAGCCTTCGAGATTTTATTAACCCGTCACCAAGAGAGAGTTTACACGAAAATTAATTTTATCGTGCGAGACTCTGAACTTGCTAACGACCTATTCCAAGACACCTTTATCAAGGTCGTACGCCTTCTCAAGGAAGGAAAGTATATTGAAGAGGGGAAGTTCCTTCCTTGGATTCTTAGGATCGCACACAATATGTCTATTGACCACTTCCGCCGCAATAAAAAGATGCGTATGGTAAGGTCTAAAGATGAAATGGATGTGTTTGCAACTGTTGACAACGGTGATGTTCATGTAGAAGATCAACTTGTTGAAAACCAAATACATGCGGACGTTCGTCGACTAATTGATGAACTACCAGAGGACCAGAGGGAGGTTGTTAGAATGAGGATGTACGACAACCTTAGTTTTAAGGAAATTGCAGCAACAACTGGAGTAAGTATCAATACTGCACTAGGCAGAATGAGATACGCGGTTATTAACCTAAGGAAGATTGTTGGAGATAATAATATCCAACTCACACCTTACTGATGCAATAAGATCTTTTTTCATGCGTTAGGGTATTTGAATTTCAAACCCTAGTGCATGAAGAATGTGACTCCTAATTTCCTAATTTCAGATAAAAACTCTAAGCCTAAGCTCTCATCTATACGAGCGATACTTAGTTACTCAAGATCGTATAAATGCTTAAAGACCGAGTGTTTAGGTGCTATTGGAGTTTTACTTAACTAGATTCATTTCTATTTCAAGTCTTTCGAGTGGCCAGTCGCTATCATCATTTGGCGTAAGGGCAATTTTGTCAGCGACGTCCATACCTCGAATAACCCTTCCAAATACGGTGTGCTCGCCATCTAAATGTGGCGCGCCACCTATTTTTTTATATCTACTTTTTTGATCACTAGAGTATGTGAGTCCCTTTTCTGATTCGATTTGGGCTATTTCAACATCACCGATTTTTCTTCCTGTAACAATGTAAAAGTCATAGCCTGAACTCCTTTTCTCTGGATTGTTAGAATAACTACGGGACATTGCAACAGCTCCTCGTGTATGCACATATTCTTCAGAGAATTCAGCTCCAAGAGTGTGCTGCCCTATTAGAAATCTTTGTTGTTGAGGACCTTCTTCTTCACTATTTCCTCCCTGAATCACAAATTCTGGAACAACCCTGGTAAACTCAGTGTCTGTGTAATACTGTCTGTGAATTTTATAAAGGAAATTATAACTGTGTAGAGGTGTGTTATCGAACAATTCGATTTCTATCT
>NZRP01000061.1 GCA_002693775.1 Crocinitomicaceae bacterium
CAACCAGAATACAAGATTTACTACGAGGAAGGAGAGGTGTTTGTGAAGAGGTTTGGTTAACTGTGTCGTTAAATGATATCGGGTTTAAGAAAACCTGATACCACTTTTCCTCTCCGTTTTCGTCTTTTATTGGAACCTCAAAATCTTGAGCTATACCATTGAAGGCTTTTGTAAAAAAGAAAGCTTCTTTTATTCCGAATTCATCGCTTATTCTTTCATTTACAGTGTCTATAAAATGGCCTGAGTGATCAAGCTTTCCTTTAAACAACCTTTCGGAAAGAGAAGCAAAGTTTTCGTTATACGATGTAATCTGCCTGTCTTTGTTTAGTGTAAACATCAATAGGTTTTCAGTGGTGTTGAAAATGGAGTTGAGCTTTGCCTCGCTGACTTTTGCTTTAGACTGTTCTTTAATGATGTCTGTTATGTCAAGGTGTATACCCCTGAAACCAACAGCAACTCCATTTGAGTCGTATTGAGCGCTACCACCTCCAATTACAGTTAATCTGTCGCCGTTTGCACCCAAGAACACCTCTTCTCCTTCTGTTCCGTCTAGTTTTTTAATCCAATTCTTTCCTTTTGGGAGTCCCTCGTAAATGTCGTGAATTGTTATGTTAGCAATTGTTGACTCTGTGTAGCCAAGTTTTTCAAAAAACGCTGGGTTTGCGTAAGTGAATGAGCCATAAGAATCTACAACATAGATGATATCACTGGCGTTATCTAAAATTTCTCTATACCTCTCCTCTGAAGCTTTTAATTCTTCTTCCGCAAGTTTTAAATCTGTTACATCTCTACCAACCCCCATTGCTCCAAGTTCGTTTCCGTCTTCATCACGCATTGTAGCAACAGAAATGAACATGCTGAATGTTTCTCCAGAAATTCTTTTTCCTAGAATCTCACCAGAATAGTAATTTCTGTTTTTCACACCATCCCAAACCTCTTGAGAATCCTTCTTGTTTGCTATGATTTGATTAAACTTAAGTTGCTTCTTTTTTGAAGGGTCTACACCAAACTCTACCGCAAAAGCGTGGTTGTATTGAAGCAGGTTACCCTTCATATCGAAAGCCACAATCATATCGATTGAAGATTCAATAATTGATCTGTTTAACTCCTCCGCCTCACGAAGTTTAGCTTGGGTTTTTTTGTGCTTGGTTATCTCTTCTTTAAGCATCATATTGCTTTCTTCTGCAAGTGTTGCTCTCATCTGCTCTCTCATAAGTTGAATACGAGTACTCAAATCATTGAGGGTAATCTGAATTGCTGGTTGCCTGTCGTGAAAAGAAAGTGACATTCTAACACCAACTTCTTTCTCTGAACCATCAAGAAGATTCATCATAACCTCCCTATAAGGAGGACGTTCTCCTTCTCTAACTTTTTCTAAATCATCGCTGATTATATCCTTCTCTTTTCCTTTGAAAAAAGATGTAAACAGTTCGTCATAAACTGAATCTTCAATTCTTTCATTAAGTATATCAAGCCCACCAGCATTCGTGTATTTAATTCTTCCATCGACAACTAAGAAAAGTCCAATAGGGCTAGATTCAACAAGCATTCTAAACCTCTCTTTCGTTTGGAGAAGGTCGAATTCTATCCTCTTTCTGTCGGTTATGTCATAAACCATTAAGAGCTGCTCGCCGTCTTTACCGCTTTCGCTTCTAGTGGCTTCAACATATATGGGTTTTCCTTGTTTAGTAATACCCCTTAACTCACAATGCATACCCCAATTTCTTCTAGCAGAAAGTCTTTGCCAGTCTCTATCGTCTATGAAGTTTAAAATATTATCTCCAATAGGCACTTTATCGTGACCAAACATCACAGCAAATTGATCGTTTGCATCTTTAATCACCCCATCTTTAATAATTGCAATACCCTCCATTGCAAACTGAGACAGTTTTCTAAACCTCTCCTCACTTTCTCTAATCGCCCTATCGAAATATATTCTTTCACTAATATCCTGAATCTGTAAGTCTTCTATATTGTCTTGTATTTGGGCAATTTTTAACTCGCTGTGAAATTCAATTCCATCATCTCTTCTTGATAGAATTTTCATTTTAACAACTTTACCTGTTAGGCGAGCTTTATCTAGTTTAGATTTAAGTAAACTCTCTTCATCTGGAAGGTATTTAAAAAGACCTTTTTCTGAATCAAATGGGTTGAATCCTAGCCACTCATCCTCATCAATGTGAAAAATTCTTTTCGCGTGCCTGTTTGATTTAACAACAATCCCGTCTTTTAAAATAAAATGGGCTTCTGCTGCTCTCTCAAATAACTTTTCTTCTAATCCCTTTAGATTTTTCACGGGTGCAAGGTCGTTATGATTATTCAGATTTTAACACTTTACGGCCATCAACTTTAACTAATACCCCGTGCTTGTATTTATAAGTGTGTTCAATTACTCCTTTTTTATTGAAAAACTGCCATTTACCGTGCTCCACACCGTTTTTAAATCTTCCTGATGAAATTAATTCTCCAGTCGAAGACCAAACTCTGTGTAATCCCGCTGGCTCATCATATGAGTACTCACCCTTGAAAATTATAGTTCCATCAGAGAATGTGTGGGTCCAGTCGCCAAGTTTTTGACCTGAAGTATAAAAACCCTCCTCTTTATGATCATTAACGTGATAAATCCAATCTCCTTCTCTCAATCCATTTCTATAATTCCCATTCAATAGAATATTTCCTAACGAGTCATATTCAATAAATTCTCCGTGCTCCACCCCATTTTTATACTGTTCAAACCTTTTTTTGTCTCCATTTTTAAAAGTCCAAACCCACGTATCATCATACTCTCCTGCTTTATAATATCCCTTTTGCTCAACCTCGCCTGTTTCATAATAAAACACCCAGGCACCTTCTCTTAGATCGTCTTTATAAAAACCTCTAGCTTTTATTTCAAGACTCTCATAATAAATAATCCACTCACCTTGCTTTCTTCCCTCTTTATCAAGTATTCCTTTTTTATTTAAAAATCCATTATAAAAAACTCCACCATCTATAATTTCTCCTTTTGAGTTGTATTCTCTAAAAATTCCATTTTTCACACCGTTTTTATAAACAGTTTCTGTTCTAATTATGCCGTTTGGAAAATGTGTTTTTATTACTTCTGTTGGATCAAGCATTTCCTCATCTACAACTAATTCTCCATACTCATATCTTTTTATCTCCAACAGATTTCCCCTCTTATCGTAACTCCTAAAAACACCATGCTTCTTCCCTCCTACCCAAGGACCTTCTTCTTTTACTATTAAGCTTTCATAGAATTCTTTCCATACCCCATCCTTTTCTCCATTCTTATCAAACCTATTAAATCTATCGGTTGAAAAAATCACTCCATTTTTATATATTTTAAAAGCAATTATTCTACCATCTTTTGCGTGATGTCTGCACTTTCCATCCTTCACTCCATTTTTAAAAAACGTCACGTGTTGTAATTCTCCTGTTTCGTAAAATCTCCTCTCTTCTCCTTCTTTTTTATCTAATTTCCAACTAGTTATATTTAAAATCTTACCTTCTTTTGAATATACTATCTCTTCTCCGTTTTTTAAATGATCCCTGTAATTTATTTGTTTCTCTAACTGGTTGTTTTCAAAGTAGAACTTCCAAAATCCCTGAAGTTTATTTTTCTCGTAACTCCCTTCTGATTTTATTGATCCGTTTTTAAAATATGAAGTCCAAACCCCTTCAGCCATACCACTTGTTAAACACCCTTGACTTGACAGCTCTCCAGACGGATAAAAAAACTGAGTAAATTTACCTTCTGAGCATGAATGTAAATCTACCTCTTCTTTTTGAGCAAAAAAAGACAAAAAAGGAAAACAAACACACATATATAATATTAAAGTATTCTTTAATTTTTTTGTAATATTCATAAGGATGTTAATAAGGATGATAAATGATATTAAATTGATTTGGATTATCATCTTATTAAAAAAAAAAGCATTTGTATAAACATATAACACACATATTAAAAGCCTGAAAATAAAAGGATAAATATGGTTATTAACTTTTTTCTTAAAACTATTAATTAGGATAATTAGACAAACCTATAAAGTTGATAAAGATTGTTTTTATGTGAGCTAATTAATAGAAAAACACATAAAAATAATTTTGAAGATTAAGATTAGTATTTACTTAGGAGATTAGGTTTTATTTTCCAACTCTAATTTTTCAAAACAACTCAACAATATTTCATACTATGTTCACAATGGTTGTGAATTAAATTGCGTGACTTAAATAAAGAAATAATGAAGTTTAGTATTGGATGTGACCACGCTGGACCAGTTTATAAAAAAACAATAACTGATTATTTAGAAAAACTAGGTCATTCAGTTATAAATAGAGGAACAGATACTGAAGATAGTGTGGATTATCCAGATCACGCTCACGCAGTAGCTGAAGATGTTGAGTCAGGAAATTCTGATTTAGGTATTTTAATTTGTGGATCAGCTAATGGTGTTTCAATGACTGCTAACAAGCACCAAACCATCAGAGCAGGCCTTGCTTGGACTCCTGAAATAGCAGAATTAGCCCGAACTCATAACAACGCTAACATCATATGTATTCCAGCTCGTTTTGTTTCAGAAGAAACAGCTGTTGCAATTGTTGACGCTTTTATAAATGCAGAATTTGAAGGCGGTCGTCACCAGAGAAGAGTAAGTAAGATTTGTTGTTCTATGATTGCTCTTCTTCTTGCGTTTTCTCCATCTCTTATAACCCAAACTGATTACGCTTCTCGCATCGACTCAACAGGATTATATGATCATTTAAGCGTTTTTGCTTCTGATGATTTTGAAGGAAGAGAAACAGGCACAAGAGGCCAAAGAAAAGCTGCTCAATACTTATTAGATTACTATAATTCTATTGGGTTTGAAGCAACAACTCAAATGGTTCCTCTTAAAGACGCTCAAGTTTCTGGGGGAACAATTGAGGTGAACTCAAATGAGTTAAACCTTTTAGATGATTTCTTTTTATACCCTGGTATTAAAGAATTAAACCTAGAAAACAGTGAAATGGTGTTTGCTGGGTTTGGTATAACAGATGGAGAGTGGGATGATTATGCTAAACTTGATGTAAGTGGAAAAACGGTCGTTGTATTAAGTGGTGATCCTAGAGAGGAGAAAAAAACAAACTGGTCGCAGAACATAAATAAAAAGAGAGTTCTTGCTGAAAAAAACGGCGCTTCTGCATTTGTTGTTTTGATGGAAGAAGAAGATTATGCTGTTTTTAAAGGACGTATGAAGTTTTATATGCAGCGTAAGTCAACCTCTATAAACAGACCAGCTGACGGTGAAGGATCTTCTGTTCCAACATTTTTTGTAGAGGATTCAACAGCTGATTCTTGGTTTGAGGGGGTTAAAAAAAACAGGAAAGCGAAAGATTTTAGAAAGCACACGGCTAAAAAACAAAAAAGCTTTACAACAGCTTTAAACCACACTTGGAATCACTCTATTGTAAAAATATATGAAGAGTATGAAGCTGCAAATGTACTAGCGTTTTTACCTGGATCAGACCCTGTTCTATCTGAAGAAGTTGTTGTTGTTACATCTCACTACGATCATATAGGAATAGTAGATGGTAAAATAAACAACGGTGCAGATGACGATGGTTCTGGAACAGTGACTCTTTTAGAAATTGCCGAGGCGTTTAAAACAGCTCAACTAGAGGGCAACGGCTCTAAAAGAAGCATTTTATTTATGAATGTTGTTGGTGAAGAAAAGGGCTTGCTTGGTTCAGAATGGTACTCTGACAACCCAGTTTACCCTCTTGAAAACACGGTTTCAAACCTAAATATTGATATGATAGGCAGGGTTGATGAGGCTCATAAAGACAACAACAATTATATATATCTAATTGGATCTGACAAACTAAGCTCAGAGCTTCACGAACTTTCTGAAAAAGCTAATAATGAGTTTGTAAACTTAGAATTAGACTACACATTTAACGCTCCAGACGACCCTAATAGATTCTACTACAGATCAGATCATTACAACTTTGCTAAGCACGGTATTCCTGTGATTTTTTACTTCAGCGGGGTTCACAAAGATTACCACGGACCGGGCGATGATTTTGAGAAAATCATGTATAATAAAACAGCAAAAGTTGGAAGGCTTGTTTACCATACTTGTTGGGAGTTAGCAAACAGGAATGAAAGAATAGTCGTAGATAAAGAAAATGACTTCCCTCCTACTCGATAAACGAGTTAAGGGTAGAGGTATAAAAACCGACCTCATCTTCATAAAATGGCGTTGCAGGTCCACTAAAGCCGGTGTGCACAACAACATCTCCTGATTTAGAAATAAAAGCGGTGGTAGGAAAAGACTTTATTCCGCCCATAAAAGGAACACAGTTGTTTGCTACTTGTTTGTTTGCCACACCTCCATATAAAACTTCCCAGTCTATACTTAAGGCTTCTTTAAACTGCTCAATGCGTTTTAAAGCGGATAAAGAGTCTCCTCTTTCAAAAGCAAGCGAAATAAAAAGAGCTTCGTCGTATTCTTTTTTAAGAGACTTAATTAACCTCACTTCGTCATAACAATTAGGACACCAAGTTCCCATAACATCTATTACAAGCACGTCTTTTTCAAGCGAATCAAGTAGTTGCACTAGATCAATACCACCAACATCAAGTGGGTGATTTATAAGTGGTGATTGTTTAGACGACCACCCCGCTTCTAGCGAATTAGTCTTAACCCCACTCCAGGCCTCTTCATAGTGGTTCCCGGATTTAAAAACACCATTAACAAGAGAGTCATTTTTAATATCTGCGTAGAAAAGAAAGAGATGTGCCCCATCAAAGGTGTTTAAAACGAGTTTTCTCCCGTCAATTTTGCCATTTAGGTAACGGTAATCTCCGGTGGGAGTTAAAATAGTCCCCTTAACAGAGTCGCAATTTTGTTCTGCCACGAGTTTCCCCAGTGTTGTTTCGTAGATAAAAGGCGTGGGCTTTTCAGCGCATGGGTTTCCCAGAGGTTTAGGTGTAAACTGAACAGGAATGGTGTAGTCGGGTGACCTTAAAGAATCCACCCAGTTTCCGCAAAAGACACCATCCTCTCGCCACTTTCCCCAAACACTTCCTCCAAAAACAGGAACAGAATAAACACTACCATCAACCCCATCATTAACAAGGGTGAGAACAATGTCCTCACCCTCGTTTTTAATCACAATGTTTTCACCCTGAGTAATAGCGCCAGTTTTTAAACTAACGCCTAGAGGGTCGACATAAAAGAAAGCTTCGCCAGAATTTTGTGGGCTTCTACACCCCACAAGGGCCACAACAACTAAAAACAGCGAAAAACCTTCCCTCACAGCTGTTGTTTATAGGTCAAACTTAATACCCTGCGCAAGCGGAAGATCTTCTCCGTAGTTGATGGTATTTGTTTGCCTTCTCATGTACACCTTCCAAGCGTCCGATCCAGATTCACGACCACCACCAGTGTCTTTCTCACCACCAAATGCACCGCCAATTTCAGCGCCAGATGTTCCAATGTTCACGTTTGCGATTCCACAGTCAGAACCAGCAGCAGATAAGAACAACTCAGCCTCTCTAAGATTGTTGGTCATAATAGCAGAAGAAAGCCCTTGAGCAACACCGTTTTGAAGGGCAATAGCCTCATCAATTGTGTCGTACTTCATTAGGTAAAGAATTGGGGCAAACGTTTCGTGCTGAACAATAGCCATTTCGTTAGAAGCTTCTGCGATAGCAGGCTTAACATAACATCCGCTTTCGTAACCCTCACCTTCTAGTACGCCGCCTGGTACAACAAGCTTACCACCTTGGTCTTCTACCGCCTTAAGAGCGTCTAAGTACTGCTGAACAGCACCAGTGTCAATTAGCGGCCCCACGTGATTGTTTTCATCAAGAGGGTCGCCGATGCGAATCTGCTTGTATGCCTGAGCTAGAGTGTCTTTAACCTTGTTATAAACGCTAGAGTGAATGATTAATCTACGAGTACTTGTACACCTTTGGCCACAAGTTCCAACCGCACCAAACACTGTTGCTGGAACCACAACCTTAAGATCAGAATCAGGGGTAATAATGATGGCGTTGTTTCCACCTAGCTCTAATAAAGAACGGCCTAATCTTGCGGCTACTTCTTGAGCTACAATTTTACCCATTCTAGTTGACCCTGTTGCGCTTACAAGCGGTACGCGCTTGTCCTTACTAATCATCTCACCAACAGTGTAGTCTCCGTTAACAACACAGCTTAACCCCTCAGGCACACCGTTTTCTTCAGCAACCTTAGCCCAAACGATTTGGCAAGCTAGAGAGCAAAGCGGAGCCTTTTCAGAAGGCTTCCAGATACAAGTGTCTCCGCTGACCCAAGCTAGCGCAGTGTTCCAACACCAAACCGCTACAGGGAAGTTAAACGCAGAGATAATACCTACGATTCCTAGTGGGTGGTATTGCTCGTACATACGGTGGTTTCTGCGCTCAGAGTGCATAGTAAGGCCGTAAAGCATTCTGCTTTGGCCTACAGCAAAATCACAGATATCAATCATCTCTTGAACCTCTCCAAGACCCTCTTGGTAGCTTTTACCCATTTCATACGAAACAAGAGCACCGAGGCTATCTTTTTTCTCGCGCAACGCCTCTCCAAACTGGCGAATCACCTCTCCTCTTTCGGGAGCGCTCCACTTTCTCCACTCAACAAAAGCTTCGCTAGAAGCCTTAACACACGCTTCATAATCATCTTTTGTTGCAGTAGTAACAGACCCAATTAACTTGCCGTCTGTAGGAGAATAAGAGTCAACAGATGGGCCAGAGCCAAACGATCCCCCTCCTATCATTACACCATTGTTTTGCTCGGCTATGCCTAAGTCTGAAAGAATGCTTTTAATATCCATTTTAAATTTTTTTGCAGGGCAAAGTTACGCACTATCTAGCGCTTGTTTTTGTGGGTGTAAAACGCTGAAAAAGAAGAGGTTAGCGACCCAAGTAAATTAGCAAGACGCTAATATCAGACTTGCTCACACCTGAAATGTTAGAGGCCTCTCCAAGAGTTTTGGGTTTTTTAGCCTCCAGCTTTTGTTTAGCCTCTGAGCTAAGAGATGCGAGTTTTGAAAAGTCAAGATCATCAGGAATGCGCAACCCCTCAAGTTTGCCCATGCGATCAGCCATTGCTTGTTCCTTTTCAATATAACCCTCGTATTTAACCCTTATTTCAACTTGTTCGATTACATCTTCCTCCTCTGTTCTTAAATCAACAAGCTCATCAAGGTTATCAACCATGCTTTGAAGTTTAACGTGCGGCCTGGTTAAAAGCTGCTCAGCTTTGATCTTCTGCTTTAAGGCCGAACTGCCGATATCCTCTAAGAGGTTTTTTGCTGATTCGGGGCTAACCGAGGTCTTTGAAAGAACTTTTCTGGTCGAGCTAACCGAGCTGAGTTTTTTCTCAAGCTGTTCGAGCCTCTGATCTGAAGCGAGACCAATAGAGTGCCCAAAAGGAGTCAGTCTTTCGTCCGCATTATCCTGCCTTAAAAGTATTCGGTATTCTGCCCTAGAAGTAAACATCCTGTAGGGCTCCTCAGTTCCTTTAGTAACCAAATCGTCAATCAATACACCGATGTAGGCTTCAGATCTTCCCAACACAACGGGGTCCATGTTCCACGTGGAACGCGCAGCATTAATTCCAGCCATTAAACCCTGGCAAGCAGCTTCTTCATATCCGGTTGTTCCGTTGATTTGGCCGGCAAAATATAAACCCTTAACCGACGTGGTTTCTAGACTGTGGCCAAGCTGAGTAGGGGGGAAGTAGTCGTATTCTACCGCATAACCCGGCCTAAACATTTTAGCGTTTTCAAACCCAGGGATTAGTCTCATTGCGTTAAGCTGAACCTCTTCAGGGAGGCTTGTAGAAAAACCGTTCACATATATCTCAACCGTTTTTCTTCCCTCGGGTTCTACAAACAGTTGGTGTCTGTTTTTATCTGCAAAACGGTCAATTTTATCCTCAATAGAAGGGCAATACCTAGGCCCAAGCCCCCTGATTCTACCGTTAAACATCGGAGACCGGTCAAAACCAGACTTTAAAACCTCGTGAACATCAGTGTTTGTGTAGGTGATGTGACAGGGTAGTTGATCGCTTAAATCAGTTCTGTGTTTTAAAAAAGAAAAATGACTGGGGTTTGTGTCTCCAGGCTGTTCTTCCATTTTAGAATAATCAAGGGTCCTACCGTCAACCCTAGGCGGAGTGCCCGTCTTCATTCTGCCGCTTTTAAAACCTAGCTCTACCAACTGCTCTGTTATCCCGCGTGAAGCTCGCTCACCAGCTCTACCGCCACCAAACTGCTTTTCGCCAATGTGCAAGAGCCCGTTTAAAAAGGTGCCGTTTGTTAAAACGACAGATTTACCCCTTATTTCTCCCCCAATCATTGTCTTAACACCAACACAACGCCCCTTTTCAACAACAACGCCAACTACACTGTCTTGCCAAAAATCTAGGTTTGCAGTGCCCTCTAGCATTTCACGCCAAGTTTGAGCAAAGACGTTTCTGTCATTCTGTGTTCTGGGGCTCCACATTGCAGGACCTTTAGAGCGGTTTAGCATTCTAAACTGGATAGCGCTATGATCGCTTACAATTCCGCTATAACCCCCAAGCGCGTCGACCTCTCTAACGATTTGGCCCTTAGCCACACCACCCATTGCTGGGTTGCATGACATTTGCCCAATCACCCCCATGTTCATGGTGACAAGGAGTGTCTTGGCGCCCAAATTAGCCGCTGCCGCTGCCGCCTCGTTGCCCGCGTGTCCTGCGCCAACAACAATTACGTCGTATTCAGTATGATATGCCATTTCTCGTTATTGTTCCACGTGGAACATTTCTAATGCTTTGTTTTCTTGGGCTCTCATTTCTTGAGCTTCACCGTCGGTTTTATCCTTAAAGCCAATCAGGTGCAACACACCGTGAATAATCACCCTTCTTAATTCATCTTGAAAACTCACCCCCTCTGTTTCTGCGTTTTCTCTAACCCTGTCGAAGGAAATCAATAGATCTCCAGAAACACCCTCTTCGCCACTGTAATCAAATGTGATGATGTCTGTATAGTAATCGTGGTTCAAGTGCTCAATATTAACCTCCAACAAGTATTTATCAGAACAAGAAACAATGCAGATTTCTCCAAGGGTTGCCCCGTGAAGCTTTGCAACATTTGCCACCCACTTTTTTACAGAGCTTTTTTCCTCAACGCCACATGAAATGTCTGCCTCTCTAAAAAATAAACTCATGGCGAGCTTTGGTTAAAATATTCATCAACCCTGTCTTTATAAAAAGGGGAGAGGTCAATCGGAACAGTCTTCAGCAACTCAAGCTCGTTGCTCCTAACCCTCAGATAATCAACGTTTTGAGGGTTGTTTGGGTGGAGTCCTTGTTTTCCGGTTTTAGCTTTTCTCTCGTCTTTTTCACCCCTTGTTTTCTCGGCCTCTTCCGCCTCAAGAAGGCGTGTCATAATCTCCATCTGCCTATCAATAGTCTCAGCATCTATGTTTCTGTTAAGCAGATCTCGCTCAAGATCCTCCATCTGCTTTTCAATCTCTTTCATTAGGCTGCCATTTCCAGAACCGTCCTCATTGAGTTCTTTTGCCTTCTGCTTAGCCATTTCTCTAAGAGCAGATTGTTGAGCAGCCATTTCGGCTAGCGCCTTGCTCATCTGGCCTCCGCGCTTTTGGGACTCGCCTTTATTAGCATCCTCACCCATCTTTTGCTTCATTTCTTCGAGCTTTTTACCAAGCGCCTGCTGCATTTTTTTCATGTCACCAGCCTTAGCAGAAGAAGGCTTTTTCCCAGAGCCACCAGGCTTGTTACAATTACCTGTTCCGGGATTATTACACTCCTGCTTATTCTGCATTTCCTTTAACGCTTCATCGAGTAGGAGGGCCAAATTGTTAAACGAAGTCATCACATATTGCTGGTTCATAGCGATCATTTCGCCCTCCCTATCTCCAAATCCGCCCAGAGCTTTTTCCATATGATGATTAACCAAGCCAATTTCGCGATTAACGGCGCTAGCAATTGCCCTTACCCTAAGGCTTAAAGCGTAAAGCGAGTCCTCAACAAGCTTAGCGTCATCCTTTAACTTTCTCTGGTCCCAACCCAAATCAATGTATTTAGGGTCAGACGAGTCTACCTTTTTAATCTCACTCATCAACACTTCTTCTTCAAAACTGAGAGTAATGATGTTTTCAAGAAGGGCCCTTAAAGCATCCATGTCTTCCTCAAGGCTTTCTTCCTCACCCTGAGACATCATGCTCTCCATTTGTTCGGCCATCTTTTTCATCTCTTCGGCCGCCTTTTCCTGCTCTTCTGAGGCTTTCTTTTTCTTGTCGTTACCTAGCTGTTCAGAGCTTTGTTCTTGTGACTTTTTGATAGACTCCTCCTCCTCCGAAGAGTCCATCATAGGGTTGGGGTTTTGAAGCTCTTCGTTCTTCTTTTTAATATCCTTGAGCTCCTCCTGAACTTTTTGAAACTCCTCGTTAAGCTTCTCCTGTTCTTTGAGCAGTTCTTCAGAAGACTTGCTGCCTTCTTTAGACTCTTCAGAAAGCTTTTGCTGCTTTTCCGCGAGCTTTTCCAAATCAGAAATAGCCTCTTCCATCTTTACTTCCCACTCAAGCTGCTTAAACTGCTCCAATGCGCGGTCTAACTCTTTTTCGAGAGCGTCTTGGCCTACGTCCATTTGGTCTATTTGCTCTCTAAGATCATCTGGATTCATATCATCAAGAAGCTCCTGCATCTTTTCATAAAGCTCCTTAAGCTCGTCAGACATTACGCCCTCCATTAGCTTTTGTAGCTCATCCTGCTTTTCTAAGATTCTTTCATCCTGCTCTGAAAACTCATTGAGCCTAGAACTCTTTTTCTCGTTGTCTTTGTTGAGATCTTCGATGGTTTTTTCAAGCTCCTCCTGCTTCTGCAACAGATCCTCCAGGGCTCTTTTGTCCTTCCAATCGAGCTCTCTTTCTTCGCGCAAACGCTCCTTAAAAGATTCGATTTCCTCGCGCAATTCGCGCGACTTTTTTACAGCGTCTTCGATAGAAGATTCAATTTCTTCATTTGCTGAGTCGCGCTCTTCTTGTAGCTCGTTTTCTGTAGGGGCAGAGAATACTTTAACTGAGCTTTTCGACTTTTTTGCCCCATTTACTCCGTCGTTATCCCAAACCTCAAACCAATACTCAACCGCATCTCCAGCCTTTAAGCCTAATGAAGAGAGGTCCCAAACGTGGTAGAAAACACCCGCCTTGGATCTAGGAGTATCAAGAGTTTCACGCGTAACCTCAGTGTCTGCCGGCTTTTTGTAAGCAAAAGTAAGCTTTGAAAAACCATAATCGTCGCTTACGTTTCCGGTGAAGTACCTAAGGCTTCTTGAGGTAGAATCCTCAGCCTCGACTACTTTAATTGATGGTCTGGTGTCGGCGATGACTCCTAGTGAAAAACGGAGGGAGTCGACAGCGCCCAGCTGATTGTTTGAGGGAATAAGCCAGTAGGGGGTTGAGTTTTTTGCGGTGGTTTGATGTCTGTAAAGCGAGCCAAGTACAGGCGAAGGAGATGTGAAGGTGTCACCAAACCTGAAGCCCAGGCCGTCGGCATCGACCACTTTGCACTCCCATGTAATGTTGGAACCTTCTGGGATGAGGAGGTCGCCGTGGTTGGTTTGGACTACACCATCTAAACCTGTGTAAGAAGGGGGAGTCGCTTTAATAGTGTATTCAACAACGCCAGGGACAGGTAGGGCTAGCAGGGTGTATGTGAGGCTGTTCCACCCATTGGCAGAGCAATGAAATTCCGCGTCTTTTACCACTCCGGGGAACACAAACCTGAATGCATCATTATTAACGCACTCCATTCTGTAGCGCCCACCTCCATCGACGAGGTATAGAGTTGACGGCACGGTAGAGCCTACAACTTGTACGACAAACTCATAATCTTCTCCCTTAGGCACAGACATAGGGCTAGAAAGCACCTCAAAACGGAAGGGAGCAGGAGGGGTGAAGTCGCTTCTGTGCTGGACAATTCTTTCAGCAGGCTCAGAGATAACACTCGGGGACAACAAAAGAATTGCCACAATAGCTGAAAGAGGAATTGCAGCGTATTTCAAATAAACAAGATTTTCTCCCAAGTCTATTGCGTTTGTAAATGGGATGGGGCGTAGCTCTTCCGTTCTCTTTTCGACGCTAGCTAGTAAAAGCTCGCTAGAGCCGCTGCCCTTTGCTTGAGTTTGGAGCTGAANAGTGTTTAATAGCTTGTCCTTAATGTCTGGGAAGTGGTTTCCTATAATTTTAGNCGCTTCTTCGTGNCTTANAANCCTACCTAATCGAATGAGCTTGAACAGCGGGATAGCAACGAGNGANGCTANAACAACNATTANGGACACAAGAANAGAATAAAAAATCACNGTTCTTCCGANTGTGCCAAAACGACCAAAATACTCGAGCAAACTAACGCCCAGNGCGCCCANGGCCANCAAGCCTGCAGAGATGAGAACTCCTCGTAAACACTTGTTTTTATAGTATTTGCGGATGAACTCGTCGAGCTTTTCTATTAATGAGGTTTGATTCATTTTGAGTCCGTAAAGGTACGTACCTTGCGTTTCCGAGAGTAACGATAGAAAAATGACAACCAGATTTAATTTTTTACTAGCTTTTTTTGTTGGGTTTACCACGTTGGCCGGATCAGCATCGGCGCAAGGACTTGTTATAAACGAAGTAGATGTAATCCCTGGAGACGGGGAGCAGTTTGTTGAACTTTTTGGGCTTCCATCTTCTGATTTAGACGGTTACTCATTAGCCCTGGTTAAAGCACAGTTTTTAGGAGGGGGAGTTTATGAGGCTCAGATTTATGAGGCTTTAGATCTAACAGGAGAGTCGTTGAATGAAGACGGATTTGTGGCGTTTGCCCTGCCTCTTAACACGACAATTGCGGGCGTTGCTCTTTATGAGGCAGATATAGAATCTTTAGTTGTGGGCGAGGCTCCGCCTTCTGACGACGTTGTTGATGCCATTATTTATGGAAACACTTCGCCAGGAAATCCTCAAGCAGCAGTTTTATTACAGGCGGTTATGCCTGCGGGCAGCGGCCTTATTTACGAAGGAGCTGAAGGCAACGGACAAGGCCAATCGATCTCAAGATTTCCCAATGGCGGAGACGCTTTTGACATAGACAGCTATGTGCTTCAAGCGCCCACACAAGGCATTTCTAACATTCTGGCTTGTGACGGCGGCTACTTAGAGATAACCAATCTTGCTAACGACACTCTTTGTACAGACCAAGGGCCTGCAGTTGCAACCTTCAACCACTTTACAGATGCTCCATATGCTTTGCTAACGCTACTTGTGGTAGACCCAGCAACTGGAGAAATAGCGGTGACAGCAAACGGATCTGCGGTTAATTTTCAAGGTTTGGGCGATGGAGAATTTAACGTAGTTGCCGTGTCTCATGACCTTCCCTTAGTTGGATCGACCATAGAGGTGGGACAACAATTGTCTGGAGTAATAGGGGAGGGGTGCTTCAGTGTTTCCGACTTTCCGTTTGTGGTGTTATGTGAGACTTGTGAGGTGCCTGCTTGTGACGGAGGAACAATGCTTGACGCAAGCGGTGCCCCAGAAGTATTAGTGTGTTTGTCCGACGATGGAACCTTGGTTCCTTTTGGATATTACAGCGAGGCTGTAGAAGATGACTTCTTATTTGCCATTTGTAATGACGACGATGAGGTTCTTGCAACTACGGCAGAGCCGTATTATGACTTTACAGACCTGGGCGCGGATATTTATCACGTATGGGGAGTAAGCACACAAGGAGACCTAGACCAAACGACCGTAGAAACAGGAGAATTAGTCTTTAACGCAACAGCATTAGAATGTGACAGCGTAGGAGCTTCAGCTCTTGAGGTAACAGTTATGCAGTGTGGCGATGCTGGACTGTGTGACGATCTAATTATTTCAGAATACGTGGAGGGCGACAGCCACAACAAGGCAATTGAAATTCACAATCCTACCCCACTAACAATAGATCTAGCGCCTTACTCTGTAGAGACGTATAACAACGGAGCAACAGAACCAACCCAACAACTAGACCTTGAAGGCCAACTCCTTCCTGGAGGAACATTTGTAATTGGAAACAGCCAGGCTGTTGGGGCCATTTTAAATGTGTCTACAGTATTTAGCAACGTGACGTGGTATAATGGAAACGATGCAATTGTTCTTCGAAAAAACGAAGAGGCGATCGACATTATGGGCGAAATAGGAGAGGATCCAGGTGAGCCTTGGACTGTAACAACAGGTGGTGCGATGGCGGAATTCACCCTCGTAAGAAAACCCAACATAGGCTCGGGCAGCACTGACTGGAGTGAAGGAATGACACAGTGGGACGGCTACCCACAAGACACCTTCGACTTCTTAGGAGACCACAGCGCGACTTGTGGTGGCCTGGGCACAATGCAAATAGGGTTTGATTTCCCAGAACTATACGTAACAGAAGGAGGGGGAGTTGAGGTTAGCATGTCTCCTACCTACCCTCTTGAAGATGCGGTGCTAAAAGTAAGTGTTGCTGGAGGTGACGCAGTAGTTGGTGTCGATTATCCGGATGTATTCCCTCTAGAGTTCAACTTTGAAATGGGGCTGCTCAATTCCCAAACCTTCACCTTTACAGCGATCGATGAAGAAGAACCAGAGATTCAAGAAGATGTCCTGCTTGCTTTAAGCATTGTGTCAGGCGATGTTGAACTGGGAATAGACACCATGGTGGTGCATATTTTGCCTTCTGATTTGGACTACCCTGTATATGAAATCAACCAAGTTAGAGGAGTAAACCCTCAAGGAGTTTTAGATAGCATAGGCACAGCTTGCGAGCTTAGAGGAATTGTACACGGATGGAATGATTACCCAAGTGGCCTTCAGTTTACTCTTATCGATGAGACTAATGGAATCAATGCTTTCAGCCCTGTAAATGACTTTGGATACGATGTTGTCGAAGGCGATAGCGTAAGGGCAAGAGGTGTGATTGATCAATACTTAGGCCTAGCCCAAATCCGACTAGACACCCTTATCTACGAAGGTTCAGGCTTCGATTCAGAACAACCTAACCTTGTGTTTGAGCTAGACGAAGAGACAGAGTCGAGAATTATAAAACTGAAGTGCGTTGAGCTTGTTAATCCTGCGGAATGGACTAATGCCACGCCTGGATTTGACGTGTCGATCACTACAGGAACACAGGAGATATTAATGAGGGTCGATGCTAATACAGATCTGTTTGGACAACCGGCGCCTGTAGGAGTGTTTGGTGTTAGCGGAATTGGCGGACAGAGGGACTACAATCCGCCTTTAGTAGACGGATATACCATTACGCCAAGAGGGCAGTTTGATTTGACGGAGCCGGTAATTGCTGACTTTATCGTAGTGTCACCGTGGGACGGTTCTAGCGGGGTTGTTGAGGTCTTTAATATGAGCGCAGGAGCTGGCGGGTATCACTGGAGCATGGGTGACGGAGAAACTTATACTGACGACACCCCAGAACACTGGTACTCGGAATCAGGAACATTTACAATTACTCTAACAGCATTTAGTGAGGATGGCGAATGCTCTTCTCAGGCGACTAACGACGTTATCAGCAACTGGGTTTCTGTTGAAGATTTTGAGTCAGGAATTGGAGAGGCGCTTGCATACCCTAACCCAACAAGTAGCGAGCAATTGATAGAATTCAGCGGCGAAGGCGTTGAGTTTATTCAGATATTCGACACTAAAGGATCTACCATTCTTTCGAATCAAATACCTAAGACTAACAGAGTAAAACTAGATTTTAGTTCTTTTGAAAAAGGTGTTTACACCTTAATCGCAGAAGGCTATTCAGCGATTAGAATTATAGTACAATAAAGTCTGAGGCGATTGAGTCGCCTATAAGCCAATGTTCCTCAGAGATGCGGTGTCTACCGTTATCTAAAGAAACAATTGCGCCTGCCTCCGACCACTTTTGCCATGCGTCTTTATTTGAGCCGATGTGATCTACACCAAATAATTGCTCTAGCTCATTAAAATTAACCCCTTGAGCTGTCCTTAAACCCGTCATCATCATTTCGTTACTACAATCAGCAGGAGTGAGAGTTTCTAAGGTGTCGGGAAGAATCAGTTCATCAATTGAGCGCAGGTATTTAGGATTATTAGAAACAACAGAGTAGCGAGACTTACCGTCGAACCCATGTGCGCCAGGTCCTAAACCTAAATAAGGAGCGCCCAACCAGTATGCAGAATTGTGCACAGCCTTGTTTTCTTTGTTACGCGCCCAGTTTGACACCTCGTAATGACTAAACCCATTATCCTCAGCGACTGAACAAATCAACCCGTAGTCAGATTCAATTACCGAATCAGGGGCTTCTTTTTCCTCGCCCTTTTTCACCCTAGCGCCTAACACAGTTCTGGGCTCCACGGTAAGCGCGTAGCAACTAATATGGTCGATAGGAAGAGAAAATGCCTTGCTCACAGTGTGTTCAAACGATTTAGGCGAGCCATGTGGAAGCCCATAAATAAGGTCGATTGAAACCTTATTAAAACCAGCTTTGCGGGCTGCAAAAACGGCAGACTCAGCCTGTTCAGCTGAATGCTTGCGGTTCATCCAATTGAGTAAGGAGTCGTCAAAGGTTTGGACTCCAATGCTTATCCTATCAAAACCACACTCAACATAACCCCTGGAAACCTCTTCAGTAAGGTCCTCGGGGTTTACTTCTATTGTAGCCTCGTCTAATCGCTCAGAATTAAACCCGGGCAAAGACTCATTCAGCGCACCAAGAATTTTATCTATGTCTTGAAGCGATAACACGGAAGGCGTACCTCCTCCAAGATATAATGTCCGGAAATCTTCATTTTTCCACATCTCACTGCGGAGCTTTATTTCCCTCACAACCCCGTTTACAAATGCGCCCACAGAATTCAACGAGGTTGAAAAGTGAAAGTCACAATAGTGGCATGCCGTTCTGCAAAAGGGAACATGTAGGTAGATTCCAGACATATGCGCAAGGTCGGAGTAAAGAGATTAAATTTGCGACATGGCAATGGAAATTCGTTGGGACGACAAGGTCGTCGAGGTAAGTGAAAAAGGCGAGGGTAGGTCTGATTGGGTTTGGACTCAGCTAGCACCAGGAAGCTACAGGGTAAACATCGATGGGAAAAACTACTCAGTTAGTGCAGTAGACGGCCCCGACAACTCAGGCAAGATGGTAGTCAGAGTATCCGGCGTAGAACGTGAGGTAACAATTCTTGACGAAAGAGCGTTACTTCTAGATAGAATGGGAATGTCGGCAGGCGATTCCAAGGCTGATCTAGAGCTCTGTGCGCCTATGCCAGGCAAGGTGCTAAGCGTGCTAGTTAAACCTGGAGACACAGTAAACCCTGGTGATTCTCTTCTAATTCTAGAAGCTATGAAAATGGAAAACGTGATAAAATCAACAGTCTCAGCCACGGTTGAAGAAGTGTCAGCTAATGCCGATTCCGCTGTGGAAAAGGGAGAATTACTGATAAAATTCGCGGAATAGTTCTCCTTACCTTTCGAATGAAATGCGAAAAGAGTTGAAACATAGGATATTAAAGACGGCGCTGTTTGCCGCAATTGCTTTAGTCGGTTTTTCAGAGGCCAACACTTTAGCCCAAACTTGCGACAACCCCACCCCCCTCTGCGGTGGCGAATCAGAATTGTCGACGCAGTTTACCCAAATGGACATGAGTGCTGCGCCAGTAAGCTCTTGCTTTACAGGTGACATGTTTTCTTTTGTTAGGTTTCACACCACATACCTAAGCACAACTGAGGGAGTAACAGTAAGTCTTAGCAACATCGACTGCTCAAACACAGCAGTTACTGCAATGGTAGTACTTGCTAACCCGCTAGACTACTGCGACATTATCCAGTACTCTCCAGTTTCAGACTGCATTACAGCTACGTCAGACACACAGTTTACAACTGACGATCTCTACATCAACACCGACTACCTGGTTATCCTAAACTACCAAAGCGGTGCGGAGCCTTCGCTTTGTGAAATCGAGGTAGGAGTATCAGGCATACCGCTAACAATCGAGGCGTGTTGCCCCACAAATATTGACCATCTTGAGTCGGCAAACATTGATGTTCAGGGAGGCGACATAGGAGTGGGATACCAGTGGGAGCCTAGCGAATTCGTGGACAACCCGACGGCCCACAATGTAAACGTAACTCCTGAGACAACTACCCTATTCGAGGTTAGTGGTTTTGTAGAAAATTGCGAATACTCTGACCAAATTCTAATAGTCGTTGGCACGGAAATAGACGTGCCTAATGCCTTTTCTCCCAACGGAGATACGGTTAATGACCTTTGGAATATCACAGGTCTTGCGTCATACACAGGCTCCATCCTAACCCTTTACGATAGGTGGGGTCAGCAGATAATGCGGACAAGCTCCTACCCACAACCATGGGATGGAAAAATAGGAGGTAAGGACGTTCCAGTAGGAACCTACTATTACGTTATTGAGTTAAACCAACCAGGAGTGGACCTTGAGCCCATCACAGGCAACGTAGCGATTATCAGATGAAGCAGCTAATGAAAAACATTATAGCTGCCTCACTCCTAATCGCAGCAACATCAACTGTCCTCAACGCACAGTTCATTCCTACAAGATCTAACTACTTGATGTCTTCGTTCATGGACCACCCAGCGGCAGCTGGGAATAAGGAATGCTTAGACATGAGGCTAGGACACAGAAACCAATGGGTAGGATTCCCGGGAGCACCCACAAACTCATACCTAAGCCTTACGGGCAGGTTAAGTGAAGGTGCCAGGTCAGCTCAGGGTGTTGGTGTTAAGCTTGAGAACGACCAAGCGGGACCATGGGGGTCGACATCTGTAAGCCTTGCCTACTCTCATAAAATCAAGCTGACTAAAGGAGGATGGGTAAGCGCTGGATTCTCTTTAGGGATGAGTCAGTTTAGGCTCAATATTGGAGATTTGGACTTCCCCGACGTGGAGGCGTCGGGAGATCCAGCTTTAACTGGAGAAACAGCACAATTCACCTTCCCTTTAATTGACGCTGGGTTCTGGTATCAAGACAAAAAGAGCTTTGGCGGACTTTCCATTCTAAACGCCACATCAGCAAACATCAACGGCATTACTAGCGGGTCTAAGGCGCCTAAGGTAATTGTGGCTACAGGCGGATCTTCACTAGAGCTTGATGGCAAATACATGTTCAGGCCATCTGTAAACATCAGATATGCAAAAGGGCTAGCGCCAAGCTTTGAAATGAACGGCGCGGTTGTATACGACGACCTTATTTCCGTGGGCATAGGCTACAGGTCGCAAAGCGCTGTAGTTGGGTCATTTCAAGTTGCTCTGTTTGACTACATGAAGGTGGGTTATTCTTACGACTTTGGCATATCAAGAATCAACGTCGTATCAAACACCTCGCACGAGTTTACGCTGGCCTTCAGCGCGTGTGATAAAAATGCAAGCCGAGCAATTTCATGCCCAGCATACGACTAAACAAACAGCGATGGAAGCAGGTGCTTCTTATTGCCGCAGCGGTTATCGCTGGGGCGACGCTTTGGTTTACAAACGATATAACTAAACAAGTTAAGAAACAGGAGAGGGCAAAGGTTGTTGCTTGGCATAAGGAAGTTGTTGCTAGGTCGGAAGTTGTTGCTAACTACACAGAACAGTTATTTAAAGAGCTTCAAGAGGACGAACGCCAAAAGGCCGACAGGCTCGCCGACGCCTACAGGATAATTGACAACCCACCCCCTGGAATGGACCTAACTTTTCCCGGTAAGATTATTAAAGACAACAACACAGTCCCGGTTTTAATCTATAACTCAGCTGGGTCTATGATTGACACAAACTTAGGAGAAGATGTTAAAAACAACGCGTCAGAAGCTTATTTCGACAGCTTGCGAGATGAGATGTCTTCCAGATTCGAACCCATACACTTCGAGGACGAGGGGTATTTCCTTTACTATGATGAAAGCAAAAGGCTCAAGGAATTGAGAAAAGCAAAGAAGGAGCTTATCTCTTCTTTCATTTCTGAAACGGTACTAAACAGCGCTTCTGTGCCTCTATTGTTCATGGATTCCACCAAGACAGAAGTCGTTGAATCCAAGGAAATCGATGAAACTGTAATAAGTGACCCTGAGCTTCTTAAGGCCAAACTTGAAGAAATGGCTGAAGCAAATGAGCCTATTAAAATCAACATTCCTGGCGAAGGCGTTCGATATGTGTTTTTTGAGGAAAGCTATGTTGTTACCACAATGCAGTACTTCCCCGTCATTCAGCTGATTCTGATCGCAGTCTTCCTGTTTGTGGCTTACCTGGTATTTAGCAGTTTTAGAAGGGCTGAGCAGGATAGGGTTTGGGTTGGAATGGCTAAGGAAACAGCTCACCAGCTGGGTACGCCCCTAAGCTCTTTAATGGCTTGGGTTGAGCTTCTTGAGGCTGAAGGGGCGGAGAGCTCCAAACTAAATGAAATGAAGAAGGACGTAAAGCGCCTTCACACAGTAACTGATAGGTTTAGCAAAATTGGATCTCAACCAGAGCTTAAGCCTGAAAACCTATCTGCAGCCCTAGAGGCAACAGCGTCTTACATGAGGCCTAGAATTTCTAAACAAGTCTCTCTAAAGCTTGCTGGTGTCTCTAAACCCATAACAGCCCTCTTCAACCAAAGTCTTTTAAGCTGGGTGCTTGAAAACCTCCTGCGCAATTCAGTTGACGCAATGGAAGGCAAAGGCTCAATAACCATTGTGCTTTCAGAAGAAAAAAACTCCGTTTTAATCGATGTTGTCGACGACGGCAAGGGCATCTCTAGATCTGACGCCAGAAACGTATTTGCTCCAGGATTCACGACCAAAAAGCGCGGATGGGGTCTGGGACTTTCACTGACAAAGAGAATTATTGAGGAGTACCATGGAGGAAAAATTGCCCTTCACAGCACGACTCCAGGAGAGGGCACAACATTCAGAATCACCCTGAGAAAAGAGGCGGTATATGGCTAGTAAGATTGCAGTTACAGGAACAGGAAGGTCTGGCACAAACTTTTTTGCTATAGTTCTTACTGAATTAGGCCGTGACGTAAAGCACGAAGCAATGGGCTCAGACGGCATTGCATCTTGGTGCATAGTTCCCAATGTGAAAGACGCAGTCTACGGACCTGGTGGCGCGGTTTTAACCGACGATTTTGTGATAGGGCACCAAGTGCGCAACCCGCTTAAAACGATTGGATCTCTAACTACATTCAACAGAACAAGCTGGAGATACGTCTCAGAACACTCACCTTCTCTACCAAACAAAATAACGCACAGAGCAATGGTGCATTGGCTTGATTGGAACATAAGAGCTGCCGATATGTCGTCTCACACCTGGAGGCTAGAAAATATCGCCGAGGCTGCGCCTAGCATCTTAAAAGATCTGGGGTGGGACGTAGAAGATGAGGTTTGGGCTAAAGCATATGAAAGAGCTAGACATGAAGCAAACACTGGCGCCTCGAGAGCAACTAACTCCCTATTCAACCCAAAAGTAGGTCCCATCACACAATGGCGTAGATTTCGATACAACAACAGAAAGCACCCGGTCTCTTGGGCTGAACTCGAAAAAATTGACGCTCTCCTAACTCAGGAAATCCAAGATTTTGCTCATGCCCTTGGCTACGACGTCTAACAACAATCAAGATGAAAGTCACCCTCTTCCATAGACTCATCCCCAGCTTCATCAGGGTGCCCCTTGCCATTCTTTTCCGCAAGCTTGGCATCTCAACCACCATCCAAACAGCACTTTGCATCTCGTCTGCAAACCGCCGCCGCAACGCCTTCAAGCCTACAAAAACAGACCACAGCGACTCGAAAGTCCTAATTGTGTGCGCCCACTATAACCATTTGAACTATCTGCCTTCTTGCATAGATAGTCTGATAGCCCAAACCCACCCCAACTGGCACCTGGTAATCGCAGACGACCTTAGCTCCGACCCTTCCACCCCCTCAACCCTCGCCTCCCTCGCCTCTAATGATCAACGAATAACAGTAATCTGCCTATCAGAAAACTCTGGTGCCTACATAGCCAGAAACACAGCCCTCGAAGCAGCCCCATCTGATTGGACACACATCACCTTCATCGACCCAGACGACGAAGCCACACCCCACTTTCTCGAGCACTCACTCGATGTGCTTGGCAACTTGGAAGGCTCGGTTCGCCCAGTACTCGAGCGTTGGAACGAAGACTTCACGAAAATGAAGTCCATGTTCGTAGGTCATTGCCCCACCCTTCACTCCCGCCTTGCATGGGAACGAGCTGGCGGCTTCCTACCAGTCCGCGTATCAGGCGACTCAGAACTTACATCGCGCCTCCACCACCTTTCAAAAGACGGAACCACACACCTTCTTTCAGCCCACAAAACGGCCCAACGCTGCCGACTCCTGCCCGGCTCCGCGTCTCATCAATTCCTGCACGAGCGAAAAATTTGGCTTGAGAGCCACTCCGCCGCCCATGCTAAAATGTCAACGACCGAACTCCGCGTCGATCCCGTAACCGCACCGTGGCAAAATTGCAATCAATGACGTACTTTTACAATCCCTCATTTGCCCGAATGGCGGAATTGGTAGACGCGCACGACTCAAACTCGTGTTCCGCAAGGAGTGTGGGTTCGATTCCCACTTCGGGTACAAAAGCCGCAAAGCGGCTTTTTTCATGCTCTCACCTAAAACAAAATCGCAAGCCAGTTGCACATTGCAACTGAATGCCTATAACAGCAATTATTCAGCCGTCCCTCCAAGCGCGCTCAAATAATTTTCCGACACCCCCACCCGAGCAACACCCCCGTCACTAAATCAAATAGGTGATGCTGATGAACAAGTATTATCGAAAAGCAGATGGCAATAAACCACACCCACACTCCAATCTGCCACCATAGCTTTTTTGTTAATGACGTTATAAAACCTGCCGCCACAAATGAAAATGTAATATGGAGGGATGGGTACATATTTACCGGCCCGTCAAGGGCAAAGAGCGCCTCGTAAACCGAAGCAAACACACCAACTTCTGCCGTCCTGTCGTAACCCAGCTCGCCAGGAAAAACGAGGAATATAACAGCTGCGAGAGTGGCTGCGAGAATCATTTGACCCGAAATTTCCTTCAGATCATTAATAGTTCGACTCGATAAAAACCCTAAAGCTATAAGCAGGTAAAACGAGACGTAAACGATGATTGTCCAAGGAACTAAAGGGATTTCTAACTCCCAATCCATGAACACCCTGTGCTTCTCCTCAAACCCAACAGAAAGCTTATTCGTAGCAACATATAACAACGAGCAATAGCTCATAGTACCAACTCCCCACACCACAGTTTTGAATAAACGATTAGTCATAATAGAAAGGTAAATAATTATTAGCCTACCTTTAGTTTATGAACAAAGCAACTCTTCTTCTTTTGCTCATTACGCTTCGATTAGCAACGGTTTCAGCTCAAGAGCTAAACTACCCAATAATAGGACATGGCGACTCGTTTACTATAGTCGTTTCTGACACTATTGCTCCTGGGGAAGCTGGAGCAAACATGGTTTGGGACTATTCAAATCTTGTTGCAATACAGGCGATAAATGGACAGTTCTTTGAAACCATGGGCTCAGTTTATGCTGACGACTACCCCAATTCTAACTATTACCAAGCTATAAATGGAGGGCAGTATTACTATTTAATGGGTCCTTATTCCCAAGAGTATTATGGTGGAGTTGAAGGCGGCATAAGCTACCCCTATGAGGACTCAGAACATTTTTATGACTACCCTTTTGCTTTTGAATCATCGCACTCAGACGACTCTTACAACGAGCTAAATATCCAAGGCCTTGCAACTTATAGATCAATCGAGACTAACACTGCTTGCGATGGATATGGTGTGTTGACATTGCCAGGCGATGGAAACACTTATGATGATGTTTACCGCGTAAGAGTAAACAGGTTGATTTCTGATAGCACAATTACAGGAACCACAGTTATAGAGGTAGACCAAATCCAATTCTTAGCACAAGGTCTAGGGTCGCCACTTGTACTTCACACCAGCCTTTACATAACCACAGTAGGAGTAACGGACGAGTATCACTTCTGCGAGTTCATGCAACAATACACGGTAGAAACAGAAAAGATTATTGCGCCATCATTTGCGCTTTTCCCTAATCCTACATCTGATGTTGCAACAATTAAGTGGGCTTCAGCAGCAGAGTCTCTAGAAATTTTCGATGCAACAGGTAGGCTTGTTAAATCAGTAACGCCAGTTCCAGGCCTAACTCTTGCCTTAGTCGATGTAAGCTCTTGGTCGCCTGGCATTTACTCTGTGACTATGAAAAACGGAGCCCAAATAGCTTCTGAAACACTCGTGGTAGAGTAAACTAGTCGAGTAATACTTAATAAGCTCTTTCGGTTCGGCCTTCCATGTAGTAAATAAAGGCTTTATTTACTACCCTGCGTCCACCCGGCGTAGGGTAGTTTCCTGTAAAATACCAGTCTCCTTTGTGGTTAGGGCAGGCTTGGTGAAGGCCCTGAATGTTTTGGAATATAATCTTAACCTCAGCACCCATTCCTTCAGGAGTCAGAAGCTCAGAGATTTTATCAGAGATTTCGTCAGCTGAGAATGGCTCGTAGATAGCTGTTACTGGGTTTTCGATTTCAGCAAGTGGCTTTTCTAATTCTTTCAGACATTTCTCGTAAGTCTCGTTAAGAATGTGGCCCATTCCCTTTTCTTTGAGAAGAGCAACTGCAGCTTGGAAGGCGATGAAGTCGCCCATCTTAGCCATGTCAATTCCGTAGCAATCTGGGTATCGAATCTGCGGTGCAGAAGAAGCAACAACAATTTTCTTTGGACCTAAGCGGTCAAGAATTCTAAGAATAGACTTCTTCAAAGTAGTACCTCTAACTATGCTATCGTCAATTACAACTAGGTTATCTACTCCAGGCTTAATTGTGCCATATGCGATGTCGTAAACGTGAGCTACAAGGTCGTCTCTTGTTGCATCCTCAGAAATGAACGTTCTGAGTTTAGCATCCTTGACAGTAATCTTTTCAGCCCTTGTTCTTTCGCTTAAAATACTTTCGATTTCTTCTGAAGATGGGTTAGGACCTAGGCCCTTCACTCGTTCTATTTTACTTCTATTCAGGTGGTCTTCTAAACCCTTAACCAGTCCGTAGAAGCATACTTCAGCAGTGTTAGGAATAAAGCTGACAACAGTGTTGTCTAAATCGTGCTCGACTGCCTCTAGAACTTTTGGAACAACGCCCACTCCTAAAGCTTTTCTCTCCTCGTATATGTCTTTGTCGTTTCCTCGACTGAAGTAAATTCTTTCGAAGCTACAAGCATTTCTGTCGCCAGGCTCAATGATTTTTTCAACCATAGCCGTACCGTTTCTGCTGATGATTAATGCGTGTCCAGGATCGACCTCAACAACTTCTTCAGCCTTAAGGTTAAAAGCGGTTTGGATGACTGGGCGCTCGCTTGCAGCAACGACGATTTCATCGTCTTCATACCAGTAAGCTGGGCGGATGCCGTTAGGATCTCTTAGGACGAAGGCGTCCCCGTGACCTAGCAGACCACACATTGCGTAACCGCCGTCGAAATCAGATGCTGAAGAGCGAAGAACTCCGCCAAGGTCGAGGGTGTCCGCAATCTTTTCAGAGATTGATTTGTTGTCGAGACCTTCAGCTTTAAGGGCGTTAAAGCGGGTTTGGTTTTCGACATCAAGATAGTGGCCAATTTTTTCTAAAACAGTTACTGTGTCAGACTTCTGTTTAGGGTGCTGACCTATGTCGACAAGAACGTCGAATAACTCGTCGACGTTGGTCATATTGAAATTGCCGGCTACAACTAGGTTTCGAGTGCGCCAGTTGTTCTGCCTCAGAAATGGGTGACAATTTTCAATATCGTTCTTGCCGTAAGTGCCATATCTGAGGTGTCCCAAATAAAGCTCTCCAGTAAACGCAAATTTCTGCTGTAGGTAGTCCGCGTCAGAGAGCTGGTCGGAAGTGAGGCCCTCAAAGCGGCTCATGATTTTGCCAAAAACATCTTGAATGGGCTTTTGATCTATAGACCTCATCCTTGAGATATATCTTTTGCCGGGACTTACATAGAGCTTTATGTTTGCAATACCCGCGCCGTCTTGACCCCGGTTATGCTGCTTTTCCATCAGGAGGTACATCTTGTTGAGCGCATAAAATACTGTTCCGTACTTGTTAATGTAGTACTGTAAAGGCTTTTTCAGCCTTAGTAGGGCGATGCCGCATTCGTGCGTTAAGAAGTCGCTCATTAAGATGAAATAATTGAGCCACAAAGGTAGTGAAATTGTACCTTTGCATAGATGGCGAAGAACTTAGAACCTGAAGACTATTACACGACGGAAGAGGGCTTCATCATTTTTACTGAGGAATACCATTTAAAACGAGGACATTGTTGTCAAAGTGGGTGCAAACATTGTCCGTTTGGCTTTGATAAAAAAACAGAGACATTTCGCAATGATTTGCAAAACGAATAGCAAATGAACTTAGAGCAATTTCGCCAAAACATTCAAGAGGGAATTCCCTCAACCCTTCCTGCGCCTAAGACGCCAAGTAAGGATGTGTCTCATGCTCCTGTGAGAAAGGACACTTTATCTGACAAGGAGAAGGAGCTGGCGCTTAAGAATGCTCTTAGATATTTCCCAGCCGAGCATCACGCAGTGCTGGCGCCGGAGTTTGCCCAAGAGTTGGCAGACTATGGCCGAATCTACATGTACAGGTTCATGCCTGAGGGAGTGATGAAGGCTCGCCCCATTGATTGGTATCCTGCAAAGAGTAAACAGGCGGCTGCGATAATGCTGATGATTCAGAACAATTTGGACCCAGCCGTGGCACAGCACCCTGAGGAACTCATCACTTATGGAGGAAACGGTGCGGTTTTTTCTAACTGGGCGCAGTACAGGCTCACGATGAAGTATTTGAGTGAAATGGGTGAAGACCAAACCTTATCAATGTACTCAGGTCACCCCATGGGGCTTTTCCCATCCCACCCTGATGCGCCTAGAGTTGTAGTAACAAACGGAATGGTAATCCCCAACCACAGCTCGCAAGAAGATTGGGAAAAAATGAACGCCTTAGGCGTAAGCCAATTCGGTCAAATGACGGCCGGCTCATACATGTACATAGGCCCTCAAGGCATTGTGCACGGAACAACAATCACAGTGTTAAATGCCGGCAGAAAACTTCCTGGTGATGGAACCCTAGCGGGCAAACTATTTGTCACTTCTGGCCTAGGCGGAATGAGTGGCGCTCAACCTAAAGCCGGCAACATCGCAGGTTGCGTTACTGTTTGCGCTGAGGTAAGTGCTGCTGCTGCATACAAGCGCCATTCGCAAGGATGGGTTGATCATGTAATCACAGACATTGAAGACCTGAAGCAAAAGGTTGTGGCTTCTGTTGAGAATAAAAAAGCGGTGTCATACGCTTATCTAGGAAACATTGTTGACGTTTGGGAAGAATTTGATAAGGCTGGGATTTACATTGATTTGGGCTCAGACCAAACCTCACTTCACAATCCTTGGGCTGGTGGATACTATCCAGTTGGAGTAAACTTTGAAGAGTCGAATAGACTTATGGCAGAGGAGCCAGCAAAATTCCGACACCTAGTTCAGGACACACTGAGAAGACATGCCACAGCTGTAAACAAACACACTGCAAAAGGCACTTACTTCTTCGATTACGGCAACGCTTTCTTACTCGAAGCAAGCAGGGCTGGTGCAGACATAATGGCTGAAGATGGCATAAACTTCCGCTACCCAAGTTATGTACAGGACATTATGGGGCCTATGTGTTTTGATTATGGGTTTGGGCCGTTTAGGTGGGTTTGTTCTAGCGGAAACGAGGAAGACTTAGCAAAGACGGACAGCATTGCATGCAAGGTTCTCGAAGAAATCAGCAATACTGCACCTGAGGATATCCGCCAACAGCTGGAAGATAACATACAGTGGATTAAAAGCGCTGAACAAAACAAGCTCGTTGTGGGGTCTCAGGCCCGCATCCTTTACGCTGACGCTGAAGGTCGAATAAAAATAGCTGAAGCCTTCAACAATGCTATTGCATCGGGAGAGCTTTCAGCACCAGTCATACTTGGTCGTGACCACCACGATGTTAGCGGAACGGACTCGCCGTACAGGGAGACGTCGAACATTTATGACGGCTCGTCTTTTACAGCGGACATGGCTATACATAATGTTATAGGAGACGGATTTCGTGGAGCTACTTGGATCTCAATTCATAACGGCGGTGGAGTCGGTTGGGGAGAGGTGATTAACGGAGGGTTTGGAATGCTACTTGATGGTTCTTCAGATGCTGATAGACGCCTGAAGTCTATGTTGCACTTCGATGTAAACAATGGAATTGCAAGGAGGAACTGGGCGCGTAACTCCGGAGCTGAGTGGGCCATCGACAGGGCAATGGCAGTAGAGCCTCGTCTTCAAGTGACTAAACCTAACCACGCAGATTTGTCCCTTATCAAGGGCGCATTAAATACCTGAACCCCTCCCCTTTAAATAGTTGTGCGCCCCCCAGTCATTTAAGACGTGTTTTCATAAGTTTTGACGAACAATTTTGTGGGCTTGCAAAACCAGCGGGTTGTGTAAAAATGGGCTGGGTTCTTCTTCGCCATGATCACATTACCCCTAAAGCTGCGTCCAAAAAGGACTCGATAAACTTGAACATCTATACTTTAGCCCTAACAACAGCTAATGTGTCCTTCTCTGTAACTCTGGATTTTACGGGGGGTTTCAAGCGATAAATAATTTTAACATTTCCAGCGCAACCTTTTCTTACTTAAAGACGTTTAAATAATGATTAGAAAGTCAATGTCGCGTGATTTCGACATTAGCCCTTGAGACGATTCTCAGGGTATTGGTTAAGGCTGAAGCGCCACTCGAACGCGGGTGGCGCTTCTTTGTTATAAAGAAATTTAAGGTCTAATTAACAGTTAACCTTATCACCCTTTGGTGCACTCTTGCGATAAGCTCATAAGCTATTGTGCCGGCAGCTTTACTAACATCCTCAATTGCGATATTGTCTCCAAAAAGCTCAACCTCATCTCCTACCTGAACGCCCATCCCTGTAACATCAACAGCGGTCAGGTCCATACATACTCGACCCACAACCACAGCAGACCTACCATTAACCCAAACCTTACCACGACCATCACTCAAATTTCTCGGATATCCATCAGCATATCCTACGGGCAGCCATGCGATTTCCCTTTCGTGAGTAGCAGGATCTGCATACCCGTAACCAACACCATTGCCGGCGGGCACATTTTGGATTTGGGTAACTACCGTTTTAAAATAAACGGCCGGTTTTAAAGCTACTCCAGCACTAGATAGCTCACTGCCCAAAAGACTAAGCCCCACCCTAACATAGTCCATTCCGTGACTTGGAAATCTCACAACGCCTGATGAGTTTAATGAGTGTGTTTTAAAATCTTTAAGGCCGTTTGAAAGAGCTTCTCTCAGCCCTTCAATGATGGAATTGAAGAGATTGATTTGGCCTAAAGTATTAGTGTCAAAACCCTCTGCCTCAGTAGCAGCTAAGTGAGTGTAAACAGTACCCAATCTTAGACCAATAACACCATTCAGCTTTTCAGCAACCTCAGCCATCTCTGCGCGCTTAAACCCTAAGCGATGCATCCCAGTATTAAAATTTAAATGAACCGGCTCTAGGTTAGTTCTGCCACATGAGGACGCCCATTTAATATACGAATCAAGCTGCCCCATTGAAATAAGGCTTGGTTCAAGATGGTGATCACCCATTACATTGAATGTTTCAGGGTCCGGGTTTAAGACCATTATGCGACCATTAATTCCAGACTCTCTCAGCTTAACGCCCTCCTCCACGTAGGCTACAGCAAGGTAATCTACACCTTCATTAGCGTAAACTTCCGCTAAAACCGTGTCATCAGTTCCGTAGCCAAACCCCTTGATAACTGCGATAATTCCAGGCTCAACTCCACCGACATCCTTCAAATGTTTTCGGACCACTTCGAAATTTTCTTTGATTCGACCAAGGTCAAGAGTTAAAGTAGTAACGTGTGAGGGGTCTTGCATTTATTTTTTCCTTGCAGCAACAAATGCATGCCTTGCAAGAGGAATGTATTTGTCCTTTTCTCCTAATTCAACAGTGTCACCAGATCCAGAAATTTTATGAGAAAAATGTGCCGAGCGCCCTGTTTCAACACAAACAGCGTGAAGTTTGGTCACGTCTTCTGCAAGAGCAAGCAGCTCAGGCATATGCCCAAAAGGCACTCCGTTAAAATCCAAATCTAATCCTGCCACTATTACTCTAACTCCACGATTTGCAATTTCATTGCACACAGCTGGAAGTGAATCGTCGAAAAACTGCGCCTCATCAATAGCAACAACCAACGCAGGGCGACCATTTACTTCGATAGAATCTAAAATATCACGGGCCTTTTCTACCACAACTGATGGCATAGCATTTTTATCGTGAGAAACCACGTCGTTTGCCGCATACCTAGTATCAATTGCAGGCTTAATTAATACGGTAGGAAGGTTGGCAATAAGCGACCTCCTAACCCTTCTTAAAAGCTCTTCTGTTTTACCTGAAAACATGGGCCCACAGATTACCTCTAATCGCCCTTCTCCGATATATGATTCTGATCTATGCATAAACAGTCGCAAGTTACTCGTAATTTAGTCACATGAATATCTCTAAAGCGACACTGTTACTTTTTTCTTTTAGCACTCTATTATTTTCTTGCACAAGGACCCCTGGTGAAGGAGGAAGAGCTTCTATTACAGGACATGTAGACCAAATAAGAAGAGTCCAAATCAACAACCCCGCTTCAACCGTAGATACGATAGCAGCATCTGACGAGGAAGTGTTTATAGTATACGGCGATAATACCAGCCCAAATGATAGGGTTTTCACTAACCCTGATGGGGACTTCGCTTTTAATTGGCTCAGAACAGGAGACTACACCTTATATGTATACTCTGAGGACACTGTGATTACCTCACAGCCTCTTCCTAGAATCGCTATAGAAGTCTCAGTAAACATCGATGATAGAGATGAGGTAGTTGAAGCTGGAACTATTACAATTTTCGACGAATTCTAAATGCGACTAAAAGCCGTAGTCGTTACAGTTGCTTTCTTCTCCTCTATAGTAGCACACTCTCAGTGGGTTGATTACAGAGGCTGGACCTCGCTGTCCCTATCCCAAAAGGTCGCAAAGAAAACCCTAGCTTCTGCAGATGTAGCTATGCGTTGGGACAGAGATTTTAGCAGGCTAGGTTCGACATTTATTGATGCCTCAATCTCCAGAGAGGTTTTAAAAGACATAACAGCATCTGTTGCCCTGCGTGGAGGGGCGTCCAGCACCGATGAGTATCAATGGGAGTCACAGCGCAGAGTCGCGGGCGCCTTGAGGTATAAAAACTCTTTAAACAATAAGTCTTCCCTTTCCATTCGTCTTCAAGGCCAAACCGGATTGAAGGGTATTGCACCCTTAGATCTATCCACCGCCGCCAGGATTAAAACCACTTATTATTATAAGGTCTCTAAAAAGCACAGGTTGAGCCTTTCCACAGAAGTCTTTTTCCGCCCTCTATATTCGAATTACGAATGGAGTGACACTAGATTTAGAGTAGCGTTTAGAAAGAAAGTCAGAAAAAGGAAGTTTTTCACTTTTGGCTATCAGCTGGAAACCCCGCGAAATGGGCCAGACCCATGGGTTGAGCATACAATAATTTGTAATTTTAGCCTTGAAAAGAAGCGTAGAAAGTCTGACAAATAAAATTTGTTAGATAAAAACGCTTGGTTATCCACAGTCGTTAGTTATCTTTGCACCCCCAAATTTTTGGGAATTAGAAACACGCAACACATTCGCTGTGGATACTTTAAGCTACAAAACCATCTCTGCTAATAAGGAGAGCGCCGATAAGAAATGGCTATTAGTAGACGCTGAGGGACAAACTCTTGGACGTCTTGCATCTGAAGTTGCTAAACTTCTTCGTGGAAAGCACAAGCCTAATTTTACACCACACGCAGATTGTGGCGACTACGTGGTAGTTGTTAACGCGGAGAAGATTTCTCTTTCTGGGAAGAAGTGGGACCAAAAGATTTACATGCGCCACACCGGTTACCCTGGTGGACAGCGTACACGTACCGCTACTGAAGTGATGGCCCGTAAGCCACACGCAATGGTAGAAGAAGCGGTAAGAGGAATGCTTCCTAAGAACACTCTTGGAAGAGACCTTTTCCGTAACATGCACGTTTACGTAGGCCCTAACCATAAGCACGAGGCACAACAGCCAACTGCTATTACATTCAATTCGTAAGTAATGGACGTAATCAATACATCAGGACGTCGTAAGAACGCTGTTGCCCGCCTTTACATGTCAAAAGGCAAAGGAGAAATTACAATCAACAAGCGTGATTATAAAGACTATTTCCCAACAGGGACTCTGCAGTACACGATTAACCAGGCTTTCAACCTAACTGAAACCGCTGGTAAATTCAACATAAAGGTAAATGTTTCAGGCGGTGGTATCACTGGCCAAGCTGAGGCAGTACGTCTTGCTATTTCTAAAGCTCTTGTAGAGCTTGATCCTGAATTTAAGCCGGCTCTTAAAGCCGAAGGTCTTACAACTCGGGATCCACGTATGGTTGAGCGTAAGAAGTTCGGTCAGAAGAAAGCACGTAAGAAAGAACAGTTCTCGAAGCGTTAACGGCACCCGCCTAGGCGTTATCGATTTTTTTATAATTCGTTTAGCATCCAAATTCTTGAGACTCATATCTGTGGCTACTCAAGAGTTGCTTTAAACAAGGAAAGTAAACAACCATGGCTCGTACAACTTTTGAGCAATTATTAGAGGCCGGAGCACATTTTGGCCACCAGAAACGCAAGTGGAATCCACACATGGCGCCATACCTTTTCACAGAGAAAAAGGGTATTCACATTATCGACCTGCACAAGACAATAGCTAAGATTGACGATGCTGCAGCTGCTATGAAGCAGATTGCTAAGAGCGGAAAGAAGATTCTTTTTGTTTCTACTAAGAAGCAAGGTCAAGAAATCATTTCAACTCACGCTAAGGCCATTGGAATGCCTTACGTAACTGAGCGTTGGTCTGGAGGGATGCTTACAAACTTCGGCACAATCCGTAAGGCGATCCGTAAAATGACTCAAATTGACAAGATGGAGGCAGACGGAACACTTGCTATTCTATCAAAGAGAGAGCGTCTTCAGGTTAGCCGCCAGAGAGCGAAGCTTGATAAAAACTTAGGCTCTATTGCTGACATGACTCGTCTACCTGCTGCAATTTTCATCGTTGACGTAACGAAAGAGCACATTGCTCTTGCAGAGGCGAAGAAGCTTAGAATACCGGTATTCGCAATTGTTGACTCTAACAGCGATCCACGTCCGGTAGATTTCATAATTCCAGCGAACGATGACGCAACTAAGTCTATCGACCTTATCACAAGAACTCTTGCTGAGGCGGTTGCTGAAGGACTAAACGAGCGCCAAGCTGAAAAGGCAACGGCAGACGCAAAGACAACTAAGAAAGCTGCTGCTAAAGAGGACAATAAAGCTGAAGAACCTGCTGTTGAGGAAGCACCTGCTGCTGGAGAAGCACCTGCTACTGAGGAAGCTCCAGCTGCTAAAGAAGCACCTGCTACTGAAGAAGCACCTGCTGCTGAGGAAGCACCTGCTGCTGGAGAAGCACCTGCTACTGAAGAAGCACCTGCTGCTGAGGAAGCACCTGCTACTGAGGAAGCACCTGCTACTGAGGAAGTTAAAGCTGACAAATAAAGACATCACACTTCTTATATAATTAATCATGAGCATTACTGCTGCTGAAGTAAACAAGCTCCGTAAGCAAACGGGAGCCGGCATGATGGACTGCAAGAAGGCACTCCAAGAAGCCGAAGGAAACATGGAAAAAGCTGTTGAGATTCTTCGTCTTAAAGGCCAAAAAGTTGCTGCCAAGCGTAGCGACCGTGAGGCTAGCGAAGGAGCTATTCTTTCTGCCATTAGTGCAGATGGAAAAACAGGTGTTGTTCTTTCTTTAAACTGTGAAACTGATTTCGTTGCTAAGAACGCAGATTTTATCAGTGTAGCCCAAACTCTTCTCGATCTTGCTATCGCTGAGGGTTGTGAAAATAAAGAAAGTATCCTTGCATTAAACTTCCCTGGATCAGATATCACTGTTGCTGATAAGATTGTAGAGGAAACTGGTAAGATTGGAGAGCGTATTGAAATAGGCGATCTTCAGATGGCTAAGGGCGATACGGTTGCTGCATACATCCACCCAGGCAACCGTCTAGCTACTGTAGTTGGATTCTCTGGCGACGTGAATGAAGGAGTAGGACGTGACGTAGCAATGCAAGCTGCTGCAATGGCACCTGTCGCTGTTGACGAAGCGAGCATTCCAGCGGACTTAGTAGAAAAAGAAAAAGCAATTAGCAAGGACCTAGCTATCCAAGAGGGCAAGCCAGCTGACCTAGCTGAAAAAATTGCTATAGGAAGGTTAAACAAGTGGTACAAGGAAGTTACTCTTGTAAACCAGCCATTTATCAAAGACAACAAGCAAACTGTTGCTAAATATGTAGCTTCTGAATGTCCAGGAGCAGCAGTATCTAGCTTCTGCCGTGTTGCTCTAGGATAATCCTAAGCAGATATTATTTTTAGGAAGACCGCTTAGTGCGGTCTTCTTTCGTTTTGGGCATTATATTTACACTTTAGATGAAGTACAAAAGAATTCTATTAAAATTGAGCGGTGAATCCTTGATGGGCGACAAGCAGTTTGGTATTGATAACGACAGGCTAGCTAAATACGCTAAAGAGATTAAAACCATTGTAGACAAAGGCGTGGAATGCGCAATTGTCATAGGAGGAGGAAATATTTTCAGAGGAGTTCAGGCTGTGGAAGGCGGAATGGAACGAACCCAAGGAGATTACATGGGCATGCTTGCTACTGTGATTAATGCAATGGCTTTACAGAGCTCTCTTGAATCAATTGGAGTTGACACAAGACTTCAATCAGCGATTGAGCTGAAGCAAATCGCAGAACCCTTTATCAGAAGAAGGGCGGTGCGACACCTTGAGAAAGGACGAGTAGTGATTTTTGGCGGAGGAACAGGGTCTCCATTTTTTACAACAGATTCTGCAGCAGCTTTGAGAGCTGTAGAAATAGATGCAGATGTGATTCTAAAAGGAACAAGAGTAGACGGAATCTACACCTCTGACCCGGAAAAGGACCCGACAGCTACAAAGTATGATGACATTAGTTTCAACGAGGTATATGAAAAGGAACTAAAGGTTATGGATATGACTGCTTTCACACTTTGTAATGAAAACAACTTACCTATAGTTGTGTTTAACATGAACGAGGGAGGTAATCTTCAAAAGATTATAGAAGGTAAAAAAATCGGATCAACTGTAAAATCAATTTAAGAGATGCACGAAGCAATTGAAATGGCTCATGAGGAGGCTAAAGACCAAATGGAGAAAGCTCTAGAGCGTCTTGCAGGAGAGCTAAGGAAAATTAGAGCGGGGAAGGCCCACCCATCTATGCTTGAGGGCGTTAGAATTGATTACTACGGCACACTAACGCCGATTAGCCAAGTTGCAAACGTTAATACTACTGACGCCAGAACTATTGTTGTTCAGCCATGGGAAAAAGTGATGTTAGATCCTATTTCAATGGGAATTATTAATGCTAACCTAGGGCTTAACCCGATGAACAACGGTGAGGTTTTGATCATTAATGTTCCACCTCTAACAGAGGAAAGAAGAAAGGAGCTGAGCAAGCGCGCTAGAGGAGAGGGAGAGTCTGCAAGGGTTTCGATTAGAAATGCCAGAAAGGACGCAAATGACCTTCTTAAATCAGCTAAAGAAGACGGCCTAAGCGAAGATATGCAGAAAACAGGAGAATCTCAGATTCAAAGCCTAACAAATAAATACGTAGCTAAAGTAGAAGAGATGTTAGACGCTAAAGAAGCTGACATCATGACTATTTAAGCAAAGCTACTATTTAAAATCAGCAGCGATTTTTCGCGCTTCAAGATCTGAAGCAACAAGAGCATCCAAAGTGGTGCTCTTTTCGTATCCGACATTTTTCAATGCGTGCTCAACAACGTCTGGCAATTGATAAAATTGAATCTCATCCTTTAAAAATCTTGCTACAGCCACTTCATTTGCCGCATTGAGGATAGCAGGACGATTACCTCCTTTAGAAAGGCTATCATATGCTAGTTGAAGATTTCTAAATGCACTGAAGTCAGGCTTTTCAAAAGTTAAACTTGGGTAGTCTAAAAAGTCAAACCTAGGAAAGTTATTCTTCAATCTATGAGGATATGTAAGCGCGTATTGAATAGGGAGCTTCATGTCTGGAAGACCTAATTGAGCTTTCATGGAACCGTCAGTAAACTGTACGATACTGTGGACGATAGATTGTGGGTGGACAATGATTTCGACTTGGTCTGCATTTAAATCAAAAAGCCATTTAGCCTCAATCACCTCTAAGCCCTTATTCATCATAGAAGCACTGTCGATTGTGATCTTCGCCCCCATATCCCAATTAGGATGATTGAGTGCTTGGGCCTTAGTTACAGCCTTTAGTTGCTCAGAATTGTAGCCTCTAAACGGGCCTCCTGAAGCAGTGAGAACAATTTTCTCAATAGGGTTGTGGAACTCGCCTGCAAGACATTGGTAAATGGCGCTATGCTCAGAGTCAACAGGATGAATCATCACTCCATACTTCTCAGCTTCAGCAGTGACGATTTCGCCAGCGACAACCATGGTCTCCTTATTTGCTAGAGCGATGTGCTTGCCTGCTCTGATAGCGCTTAAAGTTGGCTGTAAACCTGCAGCACCAACGAGTGCAGTGAGCACCATTTGGACACCCTCCATTTCTACAACCTGAGCAAGGGCTTCAGTTCCTGAGTATACTTTAATACCTTCATCAAATAAAGCGTCAAACACCTTTTCACGAAGAGACTCTTCTGCAATTACAACAACATTGGGCCTAAACTCAAGTGCCTGCTTAATTAGTAAGTCAGCATTTCTTCCTGCGGTTAAAACCTCTACGTGAAGGACGTCACTTTGATCCCTAATTACATCAAGGGCCTGTGTGCCAATGGAACCCGTAGATCCAAGAATTGCTATGCCACGAGTTTCTTCACTCATAGGAATCCGCATTCTAGTTTCGCAGCCTCGCTCATCATATCTTGAGTCCAAGCTGGTTCGAATACGATAGTTACTTTCGCATCAACTACTCCATCCATTTCTTTCACTTTATCTTCAACCTCTCTTGGGAGGCTTTCTGCAACGGGGCAATTTGGTGAAGTGAGAGTCATATCGATGTCTACCATTCCTTCAGAGCTGATTTTTACCTCGTAAATCAGGCCCAGCTCATAAATATCAACTGGAATTTCAGGGTCGAAAATCGTCTTAAGGACTTCTATAACTTGATTCTGATTTGGGATAGCCATATTACTTAGATTCAGGTCGCATTTGTGGGAAAAAAAGAACCTCTTGAATAGAGGTTTGGTCTGTAAGCATCATCACCAAACGATCAATTCCAATACCCACACCAGATGTTGGAGGCATTCCATATTCTAATGCTCTTAAAAAGTCTTGATCAATAAACATTGCCTCGTCGTCACCTCTTTTTGCGAGTTCTGCTTGAAGCTCAAAACGCTCTCTTTGATCTATCGGATCGTTTAGCTCGGAATAAGCGTTTGCCACTTCAGTTCCGTTGATCATTAATTCGAATCGCTCAGTATATCCGGGCTTTTCTCTGTGAGCTTTAGTCAGTGGAGACATGTCTACGGGATAGTCTGTTATGAAAGTTGGCTGAATATATTTATGTTCACACTTTTCACCAAAGAGTTCATCAATCAATTTGCCACGGCCCATGCTAGCGTTTGTATCTATTCCAAGCTTTTTACACTCATTGCGCAATCCGTCTTCATCATACTCATCTATATCTACTCCAGTATGTTCAAGTATAGCATCTCTCATTGTAACTCTAGTATAAGGTGGAGTAAAATCAATTACAGTGCCAGCCAGAGTTGCTTTTGTTGTTCCATGAACAGCATTGCATGCGTCTACAATAAGGTTTTCCATTGCCCCCATCATCCAATTGTAGTCCTTATATGCAACATAAAGTTCTAGAACAGTAAATTCTGGATTGTGCGTTCTGTCCATTCCTTCATTTCTGAAATTTCGGCTGAACTCATAAACGCCTTCAAAACCACCAACGATTAGTCTCTTTAAGTAAAGCTCATTTGCAATTCTTAAATATAGAGGAATGTCTAATGCGTTGTGATGTGTAATGAATGGTCTTGCTGCGGCTCCGCCTGGAATGTTTTGAAGTACAGGAGTATCGACTTCTAACCAACCCCGTGAATCAAAATTGTCACGGATAGCCTTTATGATTTTGCTACGAGCAATGAAAGTTTCTTTTACATGATCGTTTACTACAAGATCCACATAACGCATTCTGTAGCGCAATTCTGGGTCGACAAATGCATCGTGGACATTCCCGTCCTCATCTGTCTTAACGGCTGGTAGTGGGCGGATGGTTTTGGCCAAAATGACAAGCTCGCTTACCTTAACAGACGGCTCGCCAACCTTAGTAAGGAAAGTTTTTCCTTTAACACCTATGAAGTCACCTCTATCAAGGAGTTTTTTAAACACGGTGTTATATAGTGTTTTATCCTCGCCAGAACAGATTTCATCTCTGTTTATGTAAAGTTGAAATGTTCCTTCAGAATCCTTTAGCTCAGCAAAAGAAGCCTTGCCCATTATTCGTCGGCTCATAAGCCTCCCAGCCAAGGCAACGTCTTTATCAACTTCAAAGTTGTCAGAGAGGTCATTGCTTCTGTGAGAAACGATAAATTCTTCAGCGGGGAAAGGGTTTATTCCCAAGTCTCTAATCCGCTGAAGAGACCCCAACCGAATTGTTTCCTGTTCACTCCTTATCATAGGGGCAAATGTACATTGAAGGCAATAGTAATACAGACTATTGTGGCGTAACTTGCAAACTGATATGAGAAAATTAATAGAGGACTTTCCTAAACAGATTAAAGAAGCTGCAGAAGCTTTGTGCAATCAAGATTCATATTTGCATGATTCTTCAGCGAAAGAATTTAATCCAGACGGTGTTTTGATATTGGGTATGGGTGGCTCAGGAATAGGAGGAGCATTTGTATCATCTATCTTGAATAAAACGTCGAATTTGCCAATTCTACCAAATCCCGATTATAGTATTCCAGGATGGGTAAGCAGCAATACTTTAGTAGTTGCATGTTCAAATTCGGGTAATACAGAAGAGACACTTGAAGCAGCGATAGAAGCAAAAAAACGCAATGCAAAAATTGCTTGTGTTACATCAGGCGGAAAGCTTGAGGAGTTTGCAATAGAAGCAGGCTGGCCACTTGTAAAAGTCCCAGCGGGATTCCCTCCAAGATCACAGTTTGGACACAGCTTATTGAGCCTTGCTTGGACCTTAGTTAGGTTTGGAATCTTTCCAACAGCGCTTTATTCAATGCTAGAAAACACTCATGATTTTACTTCAAAAAACTCACCTAACGTTATTAAAAGAGCAGAAGAGGTAGTTGATATAATTGAGGGTAAAAACATTCATTTATATTCTGACACTCACTCAGGTTGTATTGTGACAAGATGGAGGCAACAGCTAAATGAAAACAGCAAGCTACTAGTTAATTCGCAAGCATTCCCTGAGCTTAACCACAACGAACTTGTTGGATGGGCAGCTGGAGGTGAGAGTGATGTTGTAATTATTTTACGAACTCCAGAAGACAATTTCCGCACTCAAAAGAGGATGGAGTTAACAGCTGAGATTTTTCAAGAAATTGGATCAGATGTGATTTTTATTGACCCTGATGGTGAAAATCAAATGGAGAGAATAATGGACCTTGTGTTCTTAGGCGACTATGTTTCACTACTACTAGCGGAAAGAGCAGGAGTAGACCCAGTTGAAATAGATTATATAAACAGGCTTAAACAAGGGTTATCTGAAATCTAGGCAAAATGAAACTGCTGCAGTTTGAGGATTTGGGCTCAATGAGGTACAAACCTTGTTGGGACTATCAGGAAAAAATCTTCAAGGCCATAATTCAGAAGAAAATCGATCGGAGGGATGCCGCAGATGATGATAGAGCCGCGCTTCCAGTTCCTACAAGTAGGTTGCTGTTTGTGGAGCATCCGCACGTTCTTACTCTTGGGAAGAGCGGAGATGCTAATAATGTGCTGGTGAACCCATCGAGGCTAGCTGAACTGGGGGTTGACTACTTTCCGATAAATAGAGGGGGAGATATTACTTATCACGGTCCTGGGCAGTTGGTTGCGTATCCAATCCTGGATTTGGACCAGTACTGTACGGATATTCACAAGTATCTGAGGACTCTTGAGGAAGCGGTGATTAGGACGTGTTCAGAGTTTGAAATTGAGGCGGGAAGAATAGAGGGTCTTACTGGAGTTTGGGTTGATATTGAGAGTGGTGCTTCAGCGAGAAAGATTTGTGCTTTTGGAGTTAAGACTAGCAGATGGGTTACTATGCACGGACTAGCCCTCAATGTTGATTCAGATTTGAACTTCTTCAATCTGATAGTTCCTTGCGGAATTACAGACAGAGGAGTTACTTCAATTTCAAAGGAGTTGGGAAGGAAGGTGGAATTAAGCGAGGTAAAGCCATTGCTTAGGAAGCATCTTCAAGAACTGTTCGGTTGGCAGGATACTTCGGGATTAGATTCCCATGATATCTGCTAACTTGTTCTTATGAAAAGGCTTAAGCGATTTATTGGTTACTGCTTGATTATTGGTTCAACCACAGTTGGACTAGCGATGCTCACTGGTCACGGTTATTTATACAAGGGGATAAAGGAGGTTTGGCTTAGAGGGTGGTCGTCTGGAAACATTGACGATCTGCAATTTGCATATGACACAAGGGTTTTGAAGGCTTCTGATCCTTTGCTTTGGGCTGAGGACTTGGGGAGAGTTGCGCTGGATGATTCGACTTTGAAGTGGATGGATGAGGAGTTGAGCGCAAGTTTTTTAGTGATAAGTAACGATACGATTATCTATGAAAATTACTGGAGAGGGCATGATGAGAATACCCTGAGTAATTCTTTTTCCATTGCTAAAACCATTGTCGCACTCGCAATAGGTCTGGCGGTTGACGACGGTCTTATTGATGTTAAAGCCCCAATTTCTAACTATATTCCCAGGTTCGCAGACGACAAGTATGGAGCATGCATCACGGTGGAACACGTTTTGCAGATGAGGACTTGTATTCCGTTTGGCGAGAGCTACAAAGATCCATTTGGGTTTCCAGCAAGAGCTTATTATGGGAGAGACATTCAATCATTAATGGAGCCATATAGACCGGAGGCTCAGTCAGGGACGGAGTTTAAGTATCAAAGCGGAAACACAATCCTTCTTGCTGAAATCCTTTCTTCTGTACAGAATAAGAATCTCACTGAATATGTTTCTGATGGATTATGGGGTGCTGTTCATGCTGAGAATGATGCTGAATGGGGGCTTGATGCGGTTGATGGCCTTGAAAGAAGCTTCGCTCAGGTTTATGCAACAACAAGAGATTTTGCGAGGTTTGGCAAGTTGATTTTAGATGGCGGCATGGTGGATTCGGTAAGTGTTATTTCTTCAGAATACATTGAAGATATGATTACGCCTATTCACGATGAAGAGCTTGGAGTTGATGTTCCTTTTTACGGGTATCAAATTTGGATGGGACACACAGATGAAGGAATGGAGTTTAATTTATTGCGAGGTCACAGGGGGCAATATGTATTGTCAGTGCCTGAGAAAAACCTAATAATGGTGCGTACAGGCTATAAAAGAGATATGAGTCTACTTCGTAATCTCAGTGTAGACACTTATATTTATCTTGAAGCAGCTCTGAAATTGGCACAAGAGAGAGAACAGTTATAAATTCATATCATGTGCATACCAAGTAATTTTACATAACGGCAAAGAAACACCCATAGCTATCTGCATACAGGAGCAGTTTAAGCACAACATGTAACAATTAATAGCAAGCTAGACTAGCTAGACAGGTAGAGGGGTTACTTTTGCACTTATGATGAAGGATATAAGATCGCTAACAAGTTCAGAGCTCAAGAAGGCCGTGATCTTAATGGGTGAGAAACCGTTTAGGTCTAAGCAGCTAGAGGAGTGGATTTGGACTAAATCGGCAAAATCCTTTGACCAGATGACCAGCCTCTCTAAATCTTTCAGAGAAAAGCTGAGCGAGAAGTTCTACCTAAGGAGAATAGTCCTTTCTGAAAAACAGAAGAGTAGAGACGGAACGATAAAGTGCGCTTTTGAAGTTGAAAAAAAAAGCCCCGCAGATTCAAGTGTGGTCGAAGGCGTACTTATTCCTACACAGTCTAGGATGACTGCGTGTATTTCATCGCAAGTTGGGTGTAGTCTTGCTTGTAAATTCTGTGCAACGGGAAGGTTAAAGCTGATGAAAAACCTATCTGCAGCAGAGATGTATGACCAGGTTGAAAACCTTGCTTCTATTGCTTCTGAGGAATACAATGTTAACCTGTCTAACATAGTATACATGGGGATGGGAGAGCCGCTTTTAAACTATTCAAATGTTCTTGAGAGCGTAAATAGAATTTGCGGAACACCTGGCTTAGGGATGTCGCCTAAAAGAATAACGGTTAGTACTGCAGGGATTGCAAAGGCGATAAAGAGGTTAGGTGATGATGAGGTTAGGTTTAATTTGGCATTAAGCTTACACGCAGCAAATGACGAAAAGCGCAGTAAGATCATGGCTATTAACGAGACGAATAGCCTTGAAGAGCTTGCTGAATCGTTGAAGTATTTTTACGAAAAAACTGGGACAAGAGTTACGTTTGAGTACATCATCTTTAAGGATTTTAATGATGAGATAAAGGATGCACGAGAACTTGCAAAATTCTGCAAAAACGTGCCGTGTAAGATCAACATCATTGAGTACAATGCTATTGATGAAGGAGAGTTTGAGCAGGCTGAAATTTACAATGTGGATGCTTTTGCAAAATTTCTTGAAGATAGAAATCTAATTGTAAATGTTAGACGATCTAGAGGGAAGGATATTGACGCCGCTTGTGGTCAACTAGCAAATAAGAATAAGCCTGGAGAGGGGGCGTTGAAGAAAGTCTTGCATTCTACCTAGTCTAGCTTAAGTACAGCAAGGAACGCTGACTGAGGCACTTCTACTGACCCTACTTGACGCATTCTCTTCTTACCCTTTTTCTGCTTTTCAAGAAGCTTACGCTTACGTGTAATATCACCTCCATAACATTTAGCAGTAACATCTTTTCTTACGGCGCTTATACTTTCACGAGCAATAATTTTAGCACCAATTGCAGCCTGAATTGCTACCATGTATTGCTGCCTTGGGATAAGCTCCTTTAGTTTCAAGCACACCTTCTTGCCAAAATCATAAGCATGATCTCTGTGGATTAGAGCAGATAATGCGTCAACCTGATCTCCATTAAGAAGAATATCAAGTTTTACAAGGTTAGACTCCTTGTATCCGTCAGGGAAATAGTCGAAAGAAGCATAGCCTCTTGAGATGCTTTTAAGTTTGTCATAAAAATCAAAGACAATCTCGCCTAGTGGCATTTTAAAAGTCAGCTCGACCCTCTCTGATGACAGGTATACTTGACTAACTAGCTCTCCTCGCTTTTCAATGCAAAGGCTCATAACTGGGCCAATGTAATCTGACTTTGTTATGATTTGAGACTTGATATATGGCTCTTCGACAAAGTTTAGGTGATTGCTTTCAGGAAGATCAGAAGGATTGTTGATAGTAAACGATTCCCCATCTTTAACGTGTGCTATGTAGCTAACGTTAGGAACGGTAGTGATTACAGTCATGTTAAACTCTCGCTCTAATCTTTCTTGAACAATTTCCATGTGAAGCATTCCAAGGAAGCCACATCTGAATCCAAACCCTAATGCAGCGGAACTCTCAGGCTCAAACACTAACGAGGCGTCATTTAGCTGCAGCTTTTCCATTGAAAATCTTAGCTCTTCGTAGTCCTCTGTATCTACGGGGTAGATGCCGGCAAAGACCATGGGCTTTACATCCTCAAAACCTTTAATTGCATCAGTACACGGTCTGCTACTTACTGTGAGAGTATCTCCGACTTTTACCTCTTTTGCATCCTTAATTCCAGAAATGATGTAACCTACGTCTCCTGCAGAAAGGGTATCTTTAGGCTGAAGGTCAAGTCCAAGGGTGCCAATTTCGTCAGCGATGTATTCTTTGTCTGTAGAGATGAATTTTACTCGTTCTCTTCTGTTCAGCTTTCCATTAAGTACTCTGAAATAAGCGATGATTCCTCTGAAACTATTAAATACAGAGTCGAAAACCATTGCTTGGAAAGGCGCTTTTGTATCTCCCTTAGGAGCAGGGACTCTTTCAATCACTGCTGTAAGGATGTCCTGAACGCCCAGGCCAGACTTTCCACTAGCTGGTATGATTTCACTGTCATCACAGCCGATTAAATCGATGATTTGGTCTCCTACAACCTCCGGGTCCGCAGAATCCAAATCCATTTTATTCAATACAGGAATTATCTCTAAATCGTGCTCAAGAGCTAGGTAGAGGTTTGAGATGGTTTGGGCTTCAATTCCCTGAGTTGCATCAACGATTAAAAGAGCGCCTTCGCATGCTGCAATAGAACGGCTTACCTCGTAAGAGAAATCTACGTGCCCTGGTGTGTCAATTAAATTAAGGGTGTACTCCTTCCCATCTGTGTGGGTGTGGGTCATTTGAATCGCGTGTGACTTGATGGTGATTCCTCTTTCTCTTTCGAGGTCCATATCATCAAGCGTTTGCTCCTGCAACTGCCTGTCACTTATGGTGTTAGTTTCCTGCAGAAGCCTGTCAGCAAGCGTGCTTTTCCCGTGATCAATGTGGGCAATAATGCAGAAATTTCTAATTTGTTCCATGGGCTGTTCCCCTAATTTTAAGTTGCAAAAATACACTTGTTGAAGCTCAAAGCGACAAACAGTTGTTCTCAGCACTTATGAAAGTTGTATATTTACAATTGCTAAATCCCCGATTTACAATGATTCGACTCCTGCAGAAAAGCTTAATTTTAGCAACTATTTTGCTACCAACTAGTGCGTTGGTTATTGCTCAAAGCGAACAACTAATTAAAGAATTTCGTACACCTCAAGAAATACTTGATTCGTATGGAGGTTTGAAGCACGCTGTACTCCAAATGACCCGAGATGAATGGGAAATTGTGCGTGCGTGGGAAGGCTTCGATGAAAATGAATATATAGCTGCTCTTAAAGTGTTTAAAGATTCATACGCTGATGAAAGAGCAAGAAGAAAAGAGGAGAGATTAAAGAAAGCTCAAGCGACTGATTGTGGATGTTGGGTTGAGCCAGACGACACTTACATGACTCTTGTGCCACCTCCTGGATTAGGAGGGCTAGGGCCAAACGAAGTTCAATGGGCAACTCAAGGTGGAGCAGGATGGGACGTTGACTGTGCTTCTCCTCCAATTCAGTTTCCTGGTTGGACTTTCGAATTGTACGGCAGTGTTTATGATGAGTTCTACGTCAACTCCAAGGGAATGATCTCATTT
>NZRP01000062.1 GCA_002693775.1 Crocinitomicaceae bacterium
CTCACCCTCTCAGTGTCAGGGTAAGAACTCATGCTGAGCGTAGCAAAGTTCGGACTCAATCAAGTATCAACACATTGACAGCGTCAAGTTGGTTAGGCATTATTTCATCTGACACTAACTTGATGTAAATTGTGAGTCTAAAATCACAACCATGAGACTTCTATTTACTGCTTTAGCTTGTTTGATTAGTGTGAGTTTGTTTGGGCAACTCCCTAATGGAAGTACTGCACCTAATTTTACTGCTGTAGACATTGACGGTCAAGAGTGGAATTTGTACACACTTCTTGACGAAGGAAAAACTGTTATTTTGCATTTTTCTGCAACTTGGTGTGGCCCTTGTTGGACTTACGCTAACGATGGTATTTTAGAAGATCTATATTCAACATTTGGACCAAATGGAACGGATGACATAATGGTTTTTTATTTAGAATCTGATGATTGGACTACAATCGCTGATTTAAACGGAACAGGAAGCTCAACTACTGGTGATTGGGTGTCTATAATAAATTTTCCTATCATCGATAATGCAGCTAATATCTTTGCCGATTATTCAAACTCATACTACCCAACTATTTACACAGTATGTCCTGACTACACTCTTGTAGAGTCTGGACAAACTTCTTTTGAAGGTCATATTGAGGCTGCATTTGCACCATGTGATAATGCTGTTAATGGTGCTGCGCCATTAATGTCATATAATGGCGATACGTCGGCTTGTGGAGGAGAAGCTTGGACTGCTTCAACTGTAGTTAATAATATTGGAACAGATCAAATAACAACTATGACTCTAGAAGTAACTCTTAATGGATCTGCGCAACCAGATGTAAATTGGTATGGCAACCTTGCTTCTGGTGGATCAGAAGTAATTGATCTGGGAACTTACACAGAAACTGGAAATTTAGACGTTACTCTTGTCGAAGTAAATGGAGAAGATTGGGAAGCTCATCAAGATATTGATGTCGTAGGTTCTGTTGAGTCTACTACATATGTGCAAGTTAGAATTAGAACTGACAACTGGCCAGACAATACTGGTTGGTCAATCGAAAATTCCAATGGAACTCAAATTGCTGGGGTAGCTCAAGGGCAATATGCGAACCAACCAAATGAATTGATTATCACAGACGTTGCTTTAGATTTAAACGAATGTTATTTATTCACAATAACCGATTCATTCGGAGATGGGCTATATGCTTCACAATGGGGCTATTATAGTGATGGATATGCTCAAATCGTATCTATGTACGGTGATACAGAACTAGGAATAATATTTGACTATCAAGGTGATTCTGGTATAGAATTCTTTGAATTAACTCAAGGGATCTATCCTTTAGCAGATGATATCATCATTAATTTCGGATGTATTGACCCAGCTGCATGTAACTACGATCCATTTGCAGAGTTTGATGATGGTTCATGCACTTACCCAGGATGCACCGACTCTACAGCAATTAATTACGATGCAAATGCAGGTTGTGATGATGGAGCTTGCATTTCGTCATTTGGAGCGTTAGACATCATTGTTCCAGCTTATATGTACTACAGTGACACACTTGAAGTCAATTTGATGATAACTGGCGGAGAAGATGTATATGGCGCTTATGCATCGTTACAATATGACACATCATTGCTTTTATTAGTAGGAGATAATCTTGGGACTTACTTTGGTGATGATGTTCTAACATCACCTGCTCAAGACATTAATGGCATTGTTGAGTTCGGAGCAACAAATATGGGCCCTGTTTCTGGAGCAAATGGAGACGGTTTGTTTTACACTCTTCGTTTTATTCCAGTTGGACCGATTGAGACATCGAATTCAGAAACGTTAATCTCAATAATTAATAATGAAGCATACACAAGTGAAGGACTGCCAGGTGGATTGTTTTACCCTGAAGCTTCAACAGTAGAAATTATCTATGAAGCTGAAGTTTGGCCAGGTGATCTTAATCATGATTATGAAGTTAATGTTAGTGACATTTTACCTATCGGATATTTTTATGGTGAAACAGGACCGGAACGTCCAGACGCAACATTGCAATGGGAATCTCAGCCATGTCCATTATGGGATGTAGGTATGGATTTCCCTGGAGATGGGTTTTATAAAGTTTTTGCTGATGGAAATGGGGATGGTGAAATACAGTTATCAGACCAAATAGCAGTTGGAATAAACATTAACCAATCAGTAGTTGGAATGGCCCCATTTGAAGATGAATTGAATATGATGGGAGGAGGGGATATTACGCCAGTAGTTATCTCTTCTGCATTTAATCCAAATACAATAGACATAGATGTTGAAAATGAGGTGACATTTGTTGTTTCTGCAACAACAGACATTAGTAATCAAAATCTTTTCCACGGAATTAGTGTTTCAATGGACCTGTCTGAAATATTGAATGATGCTAATAATGTGAGTGTAGATTATTCCAATTCTGGTATGGGTGAATTAAACAGTTCGATGATTGCATTGGATTATGCGGAAGATTACCAACTGGATGTTGCTATTACTCGCACCAATAACAATTACTTGCTTGGTGAATTCGAGCTTTTCAGTATCACCTTGCCATTAATTGATTTACCATCTGGAGAATATCAGATTCCAATTAATGTAAATGAATCTAACAATTCTGAAGGCGCTTCAGTTTCAACAACAGTTATCCCTTCAACATTAATAATAAATAATTCAAATAGCATTGAGGAACAATCAAATTGTAATATCAATGTCTACCCTAACCCAGCATCAAACAACCTCACAGTTGACTTGGGTGATTTGAATGGGATTAACACAACCATTAAGCTCTATGATTCATCAAGCAAACTTGTCTTTGAGAAGCAATCAACTTCAACTCTAACGATTGATATTTCTGGCTTTTCTAAAGGCATGTATTCACTTGAGATTTCAACTGACGAAAACGTCTTTAGGAGTCAAGTGATTATTGACTAATTACTACGCTGCTTTCTGCTTCAAAGCCTCTCTGATCTTCTCAGAAGCTTTAGATGAAGTCTCAAACCTATCAATGTTCAAATAGGTCTTCAAAGTACTCTCAGACTCATGCCCAGTTAATGACATTAATTCATTGACTGAAAGGACTTCAAGGGAGTGCATATTCGTGGCAAATGTCCTTCTTGCTGTGTGAAGAGTTACAAGCTCATATATGGGCTTTCTGATGGCTTTAGAAGCGGTCATGCTAGTTGATGGAGTCTCAACCATTCTTGTGATTCCAGCAAGCTTGAGAACCTTCTTGATAGTGGCATTCATCTTCTGCTCATTGATGGCATCAGGAAGCCTTCCATTGTGCTTATTGATGATTCTCTGAGCAGCATCAAGAACTGGAACCTTGACTGGTGAATTGGTCTTGGATTGGATGAAAGTGATGTATTCAGGACAGCTTCCTCCATTGTCATCCCAAGCATCTTTAATCAGCTCTGGGAACTTCTTCAAATCAGAAATCCTCACTCCTGTCCAACAGGCCAACAGAAACAAATCTCGGACTGTTTCAAGAGCAGTGATGGTTTGGCCAAACTTGCCTTTAGAAGGCAGCTTAACAGCCTCTAAAAGGGCTAAGTCCTCAAGGGTTAAATGCACCTTGAGTGTCTTGACTTGCTTGGGGCTGAAATAGGCCTCCATATGGGCTCTATTGTCATGCAAATTGGTTGTGTAGGACTCTTTCAACCACATCTTAATCACCTTCACATCCTTGGCAATGGTATTGATGCTTATTCCTTGCTTTACTCTGAATCTTTTGTAGCCATCCAGAAGTTCTCTATTCCAATTTTCAAAGCTTATTTGATGTCCAACATGCTTGATGGCATATTGACAAAGTTGGTCATGAACAGTCTTGTATTTCTGGATTGTTCTGTGGCTGATTTTCTTACCCTTTCCATTCAATCTGTTGTGTGCATCATCAATGAATTCTTTCACCCATTGGTTAAATGTGAGATGCTTTGATGAAGCTCTCTGTTTGCCCTTCATCTTGCGGTTCCATCCTTCTTTGAACTCAAGCCATGTAGGAGCCTTTCCAAGGTCTAATGTGAGTTCATGGATGATTGAATGAATCAAGTCTTCTTGAGTGTCTAAACGCTTGTTTAAGACCTCATAATCCATCCTCTCATTGCGGTGGATAGATTGAAGGATTTTGATTCTTTGCTTGCCTTTATTCCAACGATCACTTGGCACACTCAAGCCCATTCCAAGCCTTCTCTTCTTGCCATCATAAATGAACTGGGCAACAACAGATGATTGTGGGTTTTGAGGTCGTGAAAGTTGAAATGAAATGTTCATCAGCAATCAAAAATGGGTTTTGTTGTTCCCATTGTTGTGCCGAAAGTAGTCCCCTCATTTTTCTAAACATGTAAAAACCTAACTACGTTTTTCACACTTTATGCCCACGTTTAGTGGGTTACAGGAAGTCTTGAATGAAAAAACCCCACATCTGTTAGGATGCAGGGAATGAGTTTGGTAGCCCGTAGGGGATTCGAACCCCTGCTACCAGGATGAAAACCTGGCGTCCTAACCCCTAGACGAACGGGCCATAGAGGGGTGCAAAGATAGTGAGTCTTTTTAGTTTTACAAGAAAAAAAACGGAAATTAATATGCTTTTGCGAATAGAACGCGGCGTGCGCTAGGGTTGCCAGTTTTAATACATATGCCGGGAGTGGTGTCGTCTTCGAAAGGTAGACAACGGATTGAGGCTTTAGTGAGTTGAGAAATAAGATCTTCCGTTTCCGCTGTGCCGTCCCAATGCGCCATAACGAATTTACCGTCCTTGATTGCTGCTGTGAACTCGTCCCATGTGTTTGCTTCGACTGTATTTTCATTAAGGCGAGTTTTAGCTGAACAGAATAGATCTGTTTGGATTAAGTCGAGAGTTGATCTGACTAGGGTAGGAAGGTTTTCTAGTGACTCAAACGATTTAGTACGTGTGTCTCTGCGGGCGAGTTCGCAGGTGCCGTTTTCGAGGTCGCGCGGGCCTAAGGCAATACGTAGGGGTACCCCTTTTAGCTCGTATTCAGCGAATTTCCATCCTGAACGCTTGGCGTCATCGTCGTCAAGTTTTACGCGTATTCCAGCGGCTTTAAGATCAGCTTCGACTTCACGGCATTTAGAGACGATTTCCTCCATTTGTTCTTGGCCCTTGTAGATAGGTACGATAACCACTTCGATAGGAGCGAGTTTTGGGGGAAGGACTAGGCCGGCATCGTCAGAGTGAGTCATAATAAGGGCTCCCATCAAGCGAGTGGATACGCCCCATGATGTAGCCCAAACAAGTTCTTGACCACCGTCTTTGGTAGCGAATTTCACGTCGAATGCTCGGGCAAAGTTTTGGCCTAAAAAATGAGAAGTTCCAGCTTGGAGAGCCTTTCCATCCTGCATCATAGCTTCGATGCACAGGGTGTCAAGTGCACCTGCGAAACGCTCGGATTCAGTCTTATTACCCTTCACAACAGGCATCGCCATCCAATCCTCAGCGAATTTTCCGTACACGTTGAGCATTCTCATCGTTTCTTCCTCAGCCTCAGCTTGGGTTGCGTGGGCAGTGTGGCCCTCTTGCCACAAGAACTCAGTTGTACGCAGGAAAAGGCGCGTACGCATCTCCCAACGAACTACGTTAGCCCATTGGTTGACTAGAAGTGGAAGGTCGCGGTAGCTCTGAATCCACTTTTTGTATGTATTCCAAATAATCGTTTCACTCGTCGGACGCACAATCAGCTCCTCGTCAAGCTTAGCATCTGGATCCACCACAACTCCGTCTCCATCAGGGTTATTCTTAAGGCGATAGTGAGTGATTACTGCACACTCCTTGGCAAATCCCTCAACATGGTTAGCCTCCTTAGACAAGTAAGACTTGGGGATGAATAGAGGGAAATACGCGTTAGAGTGGCCTGTTTCCTTGAACATTCCATCTAGCACCTCCTTCATTCTTTCCCAGATCGCATACCCATAGGGCTTGATCACCATGCATCCTTTCACATCGCTGTGCTGAGCAAGATCTGCATCGACAACAATTTCATTATACCACTTACTATAGTCTTCGCTTCTAGGTGTGAGCTTTTTCGCCATTTGGGTTTGGTACGATTTGTGTGTTACAAAAGTACAAATATGATTACCTTGCATATCTAATAAAGTCATGGATTTAACTAGACATAATTTTTTGCTCATTATAACCTTGGTGTTATCCATAGGACTTGCTGGCTGTTCTCTTAGCCCAAACCTTAACAGCAGTCTTGAATCCGACGAACTTTACCTCAACAAAAGCGAGGAGTTTATTACTGATGCAGCATACCTGCAACACGCTTATAATGTAAGCAGTCATGAAATCAATATGGTAAACGTAGATTCCGAGCCAACACATAGCTACGAGGCATTATGCGAGAACTCATTTGGTAACAGCTGGGGATCAAACTTTTACGGCTACTCTCCGTTTGGGTACGGGATAAACAACGGATGGGGCAACTCGTTTGGATTCTCCCCATTTGGCGGAATGAATAACGGCTGGGGCATGAATTATGGTTACGGCATGGGTTACGACCCATACAGCTGGAACAACGGCTGGGGAAACAACAGCTGGGGCATGAATTACGGCATGGGCTACGGCATGGGCTACGGCTGGGGAAATGGCTGGGGAAACAACGGGTTTGGTTGGAACAACTGGGGTATCGGCGACACATACACATCGTCAACTACCATCATTAAGCCGAGAACTCCGTACAACACCAATGTTATCTCAAATAGCACATACAGCGGAGGAAGAGCGCAGAGTAATAGGAGCACAACAGTAGATCCTACTCCTGTAAGGCCGAATAACACGACTAGAACTAACAACTCAAGTTGGAATAATGGTTATAATCGTGGGAATAGTGGAAACAATAGCAACTACAACAGTAGAAGCAAGAGTAACTACAAGAGGGAGCCTACAAACAGGCCAGCTACTAGACCTACGACAAGACCATCTAGCGGAAGATCGTCAGGGTCTTCAAGCGGAAGCTCATCGAGAGGACGTAGATAAATCTGAACTTTATGAAAAATTTCAGATTACTCATTTTACTTGGGGCAATTTTTATGTGCACTAACAGTGATGCACTTGCCCAAAACGAATTGGACGTTTTTAGATTTTCTAGAGATAGTCCTATTCTTACAGTTAGAGCAACTGGAATGGGTGGAGCTTATGGTGCTTTAGGAGCGGATTTGAGTTCTGCTGGATTGAACCCTGCTGGGTTAGGAATGTACAGGAGGTCTGATATGAGCGCTGCCATTTCAATTAACTCGAAAAATGTCAAGGCAAACCACAACTTGATAATTACTTCTGCCTCGAAGGCACAGACTGATATTGGATCGTTTGGCGTAGCCTTAACGACTCCCAGCGTGAATCCTGATATGCCTTTTGTCACGATCGCATATAACTTTCAGAAGAGAGCTATCTACTCTGGGGTGATAGATTTAGATAGATCTAATCTCAACAGTAGTTTACTTGGAGTGTTTCACAATAATGTAGAAGGAACAACTGATTACACTAATCTTGATAATGGAAGCGCTTTTACTTTTTCTTCGAGTCTAGCTTGGTATGCATATTTACTTGACCCCAATGGGAGTCAGATTGATTCATACACAACTCCTTTTGACACCAACGAAGAAGTAGAGTATAGCTACTTTATGGAAGAGGATGGAACAAAGGATGAGCATCAGTTTTCTATAGGTTGTACATTGAACGAGATTATTTCAGTGGGTGCAACAGTATCTAGCTCTAACATCTCTTACTCACAGCAAAGCACTCATAGCGAGACAGTGCTTGACCCTGATTCAGATGTAGCATCTTGGGAATACACAAACACATTATTTATAGATGGTTCTGGTTACAACTTAAAACTTGGTGCTATTGCGAACGCTGATTGGCTAAAGTTGGGATTGGCTTGGCATAGCCCTACAAGATTTAATCTAGTGGATACTTACTGGAACTCAGTAAACAGCTATTTTAAGGATGGCTCTTTTTACAATCCTGAATCACCTACGGGAAGCTATGAGTACTATTTGAGAACTCCTTCAAAGCTCATATTGAGTTCAGCCGTTATAGTTGACAAGTATGTAATTATAACTGCCGATTATGAGACTATTGATTTGTCTAAGGGTAGTCTTGAGGGTATAGACAACTGGAGCATTCCTTATGGATTTGATGCGGAAAATGCAGCAGTAGAAACGAGTTACACAAGGACGCATGAAGCGAGGATAGGTTTAGAGGCTAGAATTAATAAGTACTGGAGAGCAAGAATAGGATCAGGTTTAACTACTTCACCGTTTACCAATGAAGCTGGTGTTGAGGCTAATCCTGCAAGAACTAGATTCAGTTTGGGTGCAGAATATAGATTAGAGGAAAAGTACTTGGGAATAGCTTGGACCGGGTCTTGGTATGATGAAGACCTTTATGTTACAGACCCTTCACTACAAGGCACACCAATTAACCTATCAGTATCTCAAACAATGCTAGTAATAGGTGGTGGAATACGCTTTTAAAAAATTCTAATACAGCCTATTACTTCTTAATCTTCTTTAAAGACTTAGTGATTAGAGCTTCCATGCGCTCTGACTCCTCATCAGCTAGAGCCTTATCAACTAGGATACGGCCGCTGTGCTCATCAACGATGATCTGCTTACGTTGAGCGATATCGATCTGACGCTGTGGTGGAATCTTAATGTATGTACCAGCACTTGCTTCTCTGTCGATTGGAACTACTGCTAAGCCATTCTTAGCTGCACCTCTAATACGAGTGTAAGTGCGAAGTAATCTGTCATCGATAGTCTTAGCCATCTTTTGGCTTTGCTTAAGAAGCTCATCTTCTTCAGCTTGAGTTTCAGCAATGATTTCCTGAAGTTCTGACTCCTTAGAGTCTAAATCAGCTTGTCGCTGTGTATTCTTCTCACGAAGAGCATCTAAACTCTCCTGCTTTTGAGCTAGCTGTGCATTGCACTCGCGAATTCTCTTTTCGCAAAGCTCAATTTCAAGAGTTTGGTATTCAATCTCCTTATTTAAGGATTCAAACTCACGGTTATTTCTAACGTTGTTCTGCTGCTCCTCATACTTAGTAATAAGTGCTTTAGCTTCCTCGATTTGGTTTGTGTAAGCTGAAATACGCTGGATAACCATATCGTTCTCCTCCTCCATCTTAGCAAGACGAGTGTTTAAGCCTTCAATCTCGTTTTTAAGATCCTCAACTTCCATAGGTAATTCACCACGTACTACGCGGATTCTATCGATTCTAGAATCGATGAGTTGAAGGTCGTATAGAGCTCTGAGTCTATCCTCAGCTGTTAGTGTCTTTTTTGCCATGAGACAGTTAATTGTTTATCAACGGATTTGTACCGGGTTCGTATTGGCAGAAGCCAAGCAGACTGCAAAATTAGTGAATTTTTCCTTTATTCGATTCGCAATTAACTGACTTGTGCGCCATTCGCTTTCATAATGACCTACATCAGCTATCATAATCTTTCCATCAGCGTCGAAAAACTCGTGATATTTGAAGTCAGAAGTAACGAAAACATCTGCCCTCTTGCTCATTGCATCTCTCAGTAGGAATGAGCCTGAACCACCACAAACTGCAATGGTTTTAACCATTTCACCTGCTGGTTTAGTGTGCTTTATATGGCTCACTTTTAGTGCCGATTTGGTGCTATCAAGAAATTCATCCCATCTCATAGGCTCAGCTAATTTTCCTATCATCCCTGAACCAATTCTCTCGTCCTTATTGCACAATTCTGAAGCGAAATGCGCCATTTCCTCATAAGGATGAGCGTCTTTTGCCGCAGAAATCACCATTCCCACCTTCCATCTTTCGCAAATCATCTCCACCCTCTTCTCTCCTACTTTTTCAAGATTTCCTGCTTTGCCAATAAATGGGTTCGCCTTAGAGTTGGGCCTGAACGCACCTTCACCTTCAGCAGTAAAACTGCACATATCGTAATCTCCTATTGCTCCACCGCCTGCTCCGTGCATAGCCATCTTAACAGCCTCTACGTGATCTTCAGGGCAGAAAACGGAAACGGTGGCTAGTAAAGCGGGTTTGGGCTTCAAAATCTTTAAAGATTCAGGGAGGCATCCTAAAGCAGTTGCAAACTCATAATTCACACCTGTGAAAACATTGTCCAAATTTGTATGAATAGCATAAATCGCAATGCCCGATTTAATGGCTCTCATCACTGTTCTCTCTACATACGAGGCACCTGTAAAAGTCTTGAGCCCCTTGAAAACAATGGGGTGGTGAGAGATGATCATGCCAGCGCCTTCAGCCTCTGCCTCAGCTACCACATCCTCTGTGCAATCAAGGGTTACAAGCACTTTATTGATAACAGCATCTCTATCTCCAACAATTAATCCTGAGTTGTCATAATTTTCTTGTAGAACTGGTGGAGCCCAATCCTCTAACAACCGTATAATCTCTCGTACCTTCAAGGCGTTATTAGCTTCCATGCCCACTAAGTTAAACATAACACTTAGAAGAGTGCTACTCTTTCCACTCACCGCTCTTTACGCAGGCGCCATTGCCCTGCGACATTTTTTATACAATAAGGGTATTTTCAAATCTGAAAAGGGCGCTCTTCCTACACTTGTGCTGGGCAATCTTCACGCTGGTGGAACAGGCAAAACCCCTCACGCCTCGTATTTCCTGCAGGTTTTAAGCAAGAAACTAGGATCCCCTTCGAAGGTTGCTCTTTTAAGCAGGGGATTTATGAGGAGGACGAGTGGTTTGGTTTGGGTTGATGCTGATGGCGATTGGAGGGATGTAGGAGATGAGCCAGCTCTTTTGAAAAGTCTCAACCCCCTGAATCCAATGGCAGTTTGCGAAAACAGAAGGCAGGGAGTAAAGGCTATTGCTGAAAAACACCCAGAGGTTGAGGTTGTAGTGCTTGACGATGGGTTGCAGCATAGGTCGCTGATTCCGCATAAATCTGTGGTGATTCTTGATTCAGACAGGCCGCTTAGTGATGAGGCGTTGCTACCGGCGGGAAATTTGAGGGATTTCAAAAGCAGGCTGAAGGGATTTAATGCAATCATAATTTCCAGATCTAGCGAAAACCTTCATCAGGAGATGGAAAAGCAGGGGATCCCCTCTAACATTCAGCCTGTTTTTTCAAGCCAAATGAAGGACGCCACACTCCCCCACTCCGGCAAACCACGTATTCTCGCAATAAGCGGCATCGCAGAGCCTGAGAGATTTATGGACAGACTAGCAAAGGAATACTCGGTTGTTAGGCGAGAAACATATTCAGACCATTACGAATACACTGAAAAGGATGTTCAAGGATGGCTAGCTTCTATAAGAAACGAAAAGCTCGATTCTATTGTCACTACTTCTAAGGACGCTGTAAAAATTCGTCCACTCATTGAAAAGCACCCAGAAATAGTTCTAAAGTCTATTTGCATAGAGGTTGTTTGGCATAATGAAGGAGCTGTAGAGGCTTGGGTTGATGAGTGGCTTGAATCTCCGATATTTGCAAAACATTAATTTGAAGAACAGCTATTAAAATGCGCTCTATTATATCATTACTATCACTGTGTTTTTTATTTATTGCAGGATGCGCCGCACCAGATGCTAAACAAGAAGTATTAGGCACTCCTGGAGTGATTTCAGGTGAATTCACTGGCCTAGAAGCAGGAACTAAGATTTTCCTAAGAAGCTTCAGAAAGGGCGTACTAGTTAGCAGTGGTGATTGCTTAACAAAGGAGGATGGGACCTTTGAGCTAACTCCAAATGCTCCACTTAAAAAGGGATTCCACCAATTGATGATTGAAAAGCGTAGGCCTCTTGTACTCGTTACAGGAGCTGAAGAACCTATTTACATCAAAGCTGATGTGCCAGCTGGAAGCGGATACTTGACTGGAGCTGAAATCAGTGGGTCTACTTCTACTGAATTGGTTGCAACATACTATGATGAGCTTATGCCATTGCAGGATTCTCTTGTTTTAGTCCAAAAAAAGCTTCAAAGCGCTACTGGTGAGGAAAGACGAGAACTTGAGAAGGCTACTAAGGGATTAATCGAAGAACTTAATTCACTAAGTGAGGAGTTTATCACTAGCAACTCAAGCGATCCTGCTGCTATGGCTGGACTTGAAAACCTTAACCCGAAAACTTACGCTGAGCCTTTTAAGTTGGTATTAGATAACCTTAGAGAAGAGTATGGGACATCTGAGTACTTTAAAAAGCTCAACGCTAAATATGCTCAATCACTAAACCCTAGAGACCTTCCTAAACAGAAGACTAAACAGCAGCAAGTACAGCAAAAGCAATCTAGAGGCAAGAACAGCAAATACATGGCTGGCGAAGAAGCTCCAGACATTGTAATGAATGACCCTGAAGGGAATGAAAGAAAGCTTAGTGATTTGAGAGGCAAGGTGGTGTTATTGGATTTTTGGGCTTCTTGGTGTGGGCCATGTAGAAGAGAGAATCCCCACGTAGTTCATGCTTATAACAAGTATAACAGCATGGGATTTGAGGTATTTTCTGTGTCGCTAGATTCAGACATTAATAGATGGAAGGGAGCGATACAGCAGGACGGGCTTGTTTGGCCTAACCACGTGTGCGACTTACAAGGCTGGAGAAACGCAGCTTCGCAGAACTACGGAATTACAAGCATCCCTCATACAATGCTCATAGACGAGAAGGGCGTGATCATCAGAACGCACCTTAGAGGCCCTGCATTAGAGCAAGAGTTACACAGAATTTTCGGTAAGTGAGTAAAATTTATTTCGCATCTGATTTACATCTAGGCGCCCCTTCTCCTGAGGAGAGTAAAAAAAGGGAGCGCAGGTTTGTAGATTGGTTAGAAATGGCGGCGGGTGATGCTACGGAAATTCACTTTTTGGGTGATGTGTTTGATTTTTGGTTTGAGTACAGAAATTGCATTCCAAAAGGTGGGGCAAGAGTCATGGGAGCTATAGCTCGGATAACTGATTCTGGTGTGCCTGTGCACTTTCATTTGGGCAATAGGGACTTATGGAGTTTTGGGTATTTAGAAGATGAATTAGGAGTTGTAGTTCACAGAAACCCTGTTCTTCTTGAATGGGATGGTTGTAAGTGCTACATAGCTCATGGCGATGGCCTGGGTCCTGGAGAATACTTCTATAAATTCCTTAAGAAGATCTATAGAAGCCGTCTATGCCAATGGCTCTTTAAACTCATCCACCCTGACCTTGGAATTGCTATTGCAAGGTTATTCATAAAGAGAAAGCATTTTAAAACACAAGGAGTAAGCTCAGGAGAAGGATTTATTAGCTCTGAGAAGGAAATCCTACACACTTATTGCACTGTAGAATTTGCGCGCGACAATAGCATCAAGTGCTTTATCATGGGCCACAGACACCTTCCGCTTGACCTAGTTGTAGAAGACGCTAAGACTGGCGCTCAAAGTCGCTATGTAAATATTGGCGACTGGACTAGTTACTACAGCTGGGCTGTCTTAGACAATGGCGTGTTAGAGCTGAAGAAGTAAACTATCTAGGCTAAAAAAAGGGAGACCACGCTGGCCTCCCTTTTTTAATAGTCTGTTTTTAATCTGTATTACCTAGGCTTACTTGCGAATAATAAGCTTAGAAGCAAGTGATTTGGTTTCGCTTGACATTCTTACTACGTAAGTGCCATTTGTAAGAGCACTTACATCAAGTACTGTTCTTTCAGCAGCTTGAGGGTTAGCAATTCTTTCAGAGATCACTACTCTTCCTTGAAGGTCGTATACCTCTACGCTTGTTGTACCGAAGAATCCTGCTGTAGAAACGCTAACTGATCCTTCAGCTACAGGGTTAGGGTATACAAGTAAAGTCTCAATAGCATCGTTAGAGTTGTCTACGATTTCTTCAGCTCCTAGGTAATCGTCAGAACGGAATATTCCGCGACCGTGAGTACCAGCGTAAATAGCTCCAGTGTTAGATGGGTTACTCCAGTTAGTCTCACCTCTCCACTGTTGCTTAAGGTCAAACACAGGTGCGCCTAATGCGTCAATTGTTCCTGCAGAGTGCATACCAGCGTTTGCAATCACCCAATCATCACCACCATTATCAGTAACAAAGATTCCGTACTCACATCCAACTACAATGCTTGATCCAGATGCATCCTGTGAATTAATCACAACATCATAAATAGGCATTTTGTTAAGAGGAGATGGCATAGTCCAAATGTTAGTGAATGTCGGATTCTCAGAAAGTGCATTCCAAGATTCTCTCACCTTACCGTTAGACATTGTTCCGTAGCTACCACAAGTAATTACAACGTGATTAGCATTATTGGGGTCAACACTAATTCCTGTAATCGCAGCTCCAGCTGAAGAAATAAGAGTTTCAACAACAAGGTGCTCTTCAACGTCTTCCTGAGAGTAAACTTCTGAAAGACCTGAAATTCTTGTAAGTGATCCGTTCCATCCACTTACAAACATCACATCACCAGCTGCATCGTCATTAACTACGTACTCGATAGCCTTAACACCAGACCCAGGAGGAGCATCAGCAAGACGAATCCACTGAGGAGAAGTATTGAAGTTTAATGCTTCTCTTGTCATCCAAATACCGTTAGATCCATTAAATCCAATCGTGAATATTGCAGTGTATGGATCTTGCACTTTTATCCTACCAGGAACATCAAATAGAGTGTCACCTGGGTGGAAATACATTGTATCACATACCTCCACGATATCGTACTGAACATCTTCAGTCCAAATAGTATCGTTTCCTAAATCGATCTGAACATCGTACTCAATTCCATCAACTACAATTGTAGTGTCAAGAAGGTTTGGAATAATTTCAGAAATAACATCAATTGTGTCTACTCCTAAAGTATCATTCCAACAAGTAAATTCCTCGATAGACACTTGTGGATCTATCCAGAAGTAATTTGGATCTTCTTGTAACGGCTCTTCAAGTAGAAGGTCTGGACGAATAATTTCATCATAGTACATAAGCTCCTCACCTTCAGAAAGAGTATATGTAAATGGTAAGTTCTGGCTTGCTGTTGCCATTTCGAAAGAGCTATCAGTTACAGTCTCTCCATATGGGTTTACAAGAATCACAGTGTTTTGAGAATTTTCATCCTCAGTGTCCTCATATAATCTTAGACAAGTGTAGAATTGTCCTAAATCACCCTCTTCACTCATTAGTTCAATTATAGCATCGTCATAGAATCCACCAAGATTACTGTAATTTCCTGAAGAAATATTACCTCTAGTAAGACCTCCATTTTGAGAAGCGCCAAACCATGCGTAATCGTGTTCAGGTGATTCCGTCACCTGGCTAATAGCACAGTCAAATCCATCTCCACCGTGTACTTCAACACAAGCTTGTTCGTTTAAGAAGTAATCTCCTGCTGGGATGAATAGAGTGCCGTTATCTTGTGTTCCACCCATTACAGCTGGACCAGCACTGTGCGCCATACCATAGAACTGAGTAACGTTATAGTTATAGTTACACTCAATGTAGCTGTAACCTCCATCCAAACTCTTGTAAATACCACCGTCAGTAGTCACGTACATTATACCTGAAGGGGCAACTACGATATCTTGAATATCTGCGTGAACTCCAAATGTTAATCCAGGAACATCCATTGAAATTGCAGCTTGTTCTGCTTGTTGGAATGGACCAGATCTCCAAAGAGAAATTCCACCAACATATGCAAGGTCAGGTTGGCCTTTTGTAATACCTAGGGCTAAATCGTATACTCCTTGAGGTCTTTCAAGTGGAGTAAATATTGACTCTCCTGGCCAACAAAGTTCCCAAGTACCTGATTGAGCTGAACCTGCTGAGTGGTAAAGACCTTTAAAGTAACCAGCTGAATTAGAGTATAATGCAAATGCATGCTCTGAGCTATCCTGTGCAATCTTAATTCTAACCCTCCCAATACCAGATTGTGGCAAATCACCATCACTAGTATTTCCAGAAAAAATACCTTCAAAATCAGAGAAACTTGAATCAGTAGATCTGTAAACCTTTCCTGATGACATTGCTATAAGCATGTAAGAACCGTCGTCAGCTATAGCTAAATCAGAGTATGTAGAACTTGCAGTTAATCCCTCAGCAGGGGCAGTTGTCAAGACTCCATCCTCCATGTATCCATATGTGTTATTTGAGCAAAACCAAACCTGATTATCTAAATCTGGATGCGCTTCTAAAGCGTCAACAGAAGTAAAGTTTCCGCTATTAAATGCACCTGAATCAGTTCCATCGACAATAGAGAATGTCTGCCCATCATCGTTAGAGTACCAAATACCTCTTCCTCTAAAACCTGAATTACCTTCTCCACCAGCGTAATCAAATAAAGAACCTGTTCCTACATAGATATCACCGTTTCCAGCAATTGCAATAGAACCAATAGTAAGGTTGCAATCTGGAACACCGTTTTCCGCTAAACTACCAAAGCTTGTAACTTGATTCCATGTATTTGCCTGGTCAACAGACCTCCATAATCCACCAGATACACCACCTGCGTATAGGACATCCTCGTTATCAGGGTGAATAGCTAATGCTCTTGTTCTACCACCAACATTGTTAGGACCCATTTCAGTCCATCCAAGTTCAGTGCTTTTTCTTGAACGTTCAGCTTGCTTGTTTGCAAACTTCACAACGCCATTACGTAATTGCGTTAAGCCCTCGGCATTAATCTCACCAGTTTCGATATCGCCAAGTAGCATGCGAGTAATCTCAGCAGCTCCCTGAGCATCACGAGCTTTTAATGCTTGAAGTTGAGACTTATCTGCACGAGGCGAATAGTCAGTTGCACCATTGTTTTCAGTTAAAAATCCTAGCTGAAAAAGAGAGCCAATAATTAAAGCTCCTGCAGCCAGTGTTCCAATTGATAAATACTTCGAAGTCATACGATAGTTATTTTCTGCAATATTTAGATCTGAAAGATACGACAATCACGGTTTATTTCACGTGTTTTTCCGCGTGATATGAAGACCTAACTAGAGGTCCGCTCTCTACAAACATGAACCCTTTCTCTAATCCTATTTGCTCAAGTTCTTTAAAGACTTCAGGAGGAATAAACTCTGCTACGGGAAGATGATCAGGTGTTGGCTGAAGATATTGGCCTAAAGTCAGAACGTCAACCCCAACAGACCTCAAATCATCCATAGCCTCAATAACTTCTTCCTTTCTCTCGCCTAATCCTAGCATAATTCCACTCTTAGTACGGATTCCAGCCTTGCCTAATCTTCTTAAAACCTCGAGTGATCTATCGTACTTAGCCTGAATTCTTACACTCTTTGTTAGTCTTCTTACTGTTTCGAGATTATGGGAAACTACCTCTGGAGCAACGTCAATGATATACTGAAGATTTTCCCACTTACCACCAAAGTCAGGGATTAATGTCTCCATGGTTGTGCCCGGAGATTGCTTCCTGATTGCTCTTACAGTTTGAGCCCAAATCTCAGCTCCACCATCCCCCAAATCATCTCGGTCAACGGATGTGATTACTGCGTGCTTAACACCCATTAAGGCAACGGACTTAGCGACTTTTATCGGCTCGAATACGTCAACTTCCTCAGGTTTACCGGTGTTTACGTTGCAGAAGCCGCAGCTCCTAGTGCACACGTTACCTAGGATCATAAAGGTAGCCGTACCCTCGCCCCAACATTCCCCCATATTAGGGCAATGGCCGCTTTCACAAATGGTGTGTAGCTTATGCTCAGAAACAATGTTTCTAACCTTTTTATACTCCTCTCCCGTAGGTAGTTTAACCCTCAGCCATTTGGGCTTAGGAACTCTTGGTTTTGTAATCTTGCTAGCAGTCTCAGACATTGTACAAATGTCGTCAATTTCTGACGATTTAATCAGTCCAAACTGAACCCAATTCGAATTTCACATACAGGGTCAGAAAACTCTTCGATGGATCATAAAATTGCTCAGATATAATCTCAATATCTGATAGATAATAGTCAAACCAAGCGCCCACTTCACCGCTTCTCGTAACTCCTCTTTCACCAGAATATTCGAACTCCAACCCATATCCTAGATGTACCCCAGGCACCGCAGTCAAGTTATCTAAACCGTTAACCCATGGTGCTCTTTGGTATATATCATCATAAAAATGCACCTCCGGATCGTATTGCTCAGTGTGAAATTCATAATAAGGATATTCACTAATAATCAGATAAACAGGCTTCAATAGACCCATGCTAAAGCCATACCTATACACAGCGTTCACACTCACTCCGCTGAAACGAAGTTTAGGATTAGCCTCCATTCTAATTTCTCTCAGAAGCCTAAGAGTAATAAAGCTATTTACCTTTCCGTATGTATATGGAATAGCTTGAGGATTAAACGAATTGACGCTAAGCTCCTCTTTAACGTGTCTAGTGTAAAGCAGATCGAAGGAATAAGACCTTGATTGCTTTGCTGTTTTAAATTTTCCATACCTAACATTCACCCCTAATCCCTGAGTATGAGCGAATACTGAAGTTCCCAAAGTGTGAGTGTAAAGCACATCAACTCCATCGGAGCCGAATACGGCGTCGCGGTTTTGGGCTAAAGTATAATTCTGAAATAAAAACACGCTTATCAATAACAATGTAATTGACGCATGCTGTATTTTTCTATCTCGATTCATTTCATCAAATTTACCTCATGCAAACTGATTTTAGTCCAAATTATTCGATTGAGTACTCGCACCCTCTTCGAACTTCTTCTACCCACCTCAAGTCTGGCAATACCATCATTACTGATGCGCCTACGGACAATCATGGAATGGGCAATGGGTTTTCGCCTACAGATATGCTGTCGAGTTCGCTGGTGTCATGCATCATGACCATCATGGGCATTGCTGCAGATAGGGATGGCATCGATATCGTAAGCATGAAGGCTGAAGTAGCGAAGGAAATGGCCGCTAATCCTAGGAGGGTTGCGGCTGTGACTGCACATATCGAGGTCGAGCTGAAGAATGCTACAGATGAGTCGGCGGAGAGATTAAGAAGAATAGGTTTGGCTTGCCCAGTTGCTCGTTCTCTTTCTCCAGATTTAGCCCAAAACATCCACATCAACTTCCACTACACATCATGACAGACATTCTAATCATAGCTATCACTGCCATCGCCGCTGGAGCCATCACCATGTTATTTATGGCTAACAGGAAGAAACCGACACCACTTGAGTCTTCTGCCGTTGGAACCTCGGACGAAGTAGTCGAACTTAAAGTCCAAATTGCTAAGCTCGAGCAGCAAATCGTTGACCTTGAGCGCTCAAAAGACGAGGACGCTAAAAAGTTCGAGGCCGTAGCACGGGACATCCTTGATAAGGCGACTGAGAAATCTCACTCACAACTTGAAAAATCGCATTCACAAACCCTAAAGCAGATCCTCGAACCGGTTAAGGAACAGTTCAAGGGTTTCCAAGACAAGATCGACAAGTACTACGCTGAAGACCAACAATGGCGCGGAGCCCTCGATAAAGAACTGAAAACTCTGGGCGAGCTCAACATGGGTCTAAACGAACAAGCCGGAAACCTAGCTCGCGCGCTCAAAGGCGACTCGAAGGTCCAGGGAGATTGGGGTGAATACCAATTAGAACGCATACTCGAAGACGTGGGCCTCACGAAAGGCCTCCACTTCAGCACTCAAGAAAGCGAAACAAATGAAAGCGGTGAAAGACGTCGCCCTGACTTTATTGTCAATCTTCCTGACGGCAAGGTTTTAATCATTGATTCTAAGGTGAGTCTGACAGCTTACGAGAGATACGTTAATGCGGACAATGAAATTGAGCAAGCTGAGAATTTAAAAGAACACATACAGAGTATGAGGACTCATATAAAAGGTCTTGCGAAAAAGGATTACTCTTCTCTGTATAATAAAAGCGTGGATTACACATTGATGTTTGTACCCATTGAGCCAGCTTTTTTTGCTGCAGGCGCGGAAATTCAATCAATTCAAAAGGAAGGCCTAGGATCGCAAGTTCTGCTTGTTTCCACCTCAACAATTATTGCTACACTAAGGACCATTAGCTACATATGGAGGCAGGAGCAACAGAGGAGTAATGTTGCTGAGATTGCAAATCGAGGAAAGCTTCTTTATGATAAGTTTGTAGGCTTCACTAAATCTATGGATAACATAGGTAAGCATATGAAGAATGTAGATAAAGCCTATGTTGAAGCTATGGCGAAGCTCACAACTGGATCAGGCAACCTTGTTGGCCAGGCTGAAAAGCTAAGAAAACTAGGACTCAATGTTAAGGAAACTGTAAACTCTAAGTTTATCGAGATTACTGATGAAGATTAGGTCCTGGCTTAAATATCTATTTTTACTCACTGTTGTTTCTTCAGTGATTTACTCGTGTACAGTTAGTTCGGGCATGGCTTTATCTTCTTCAAGAAAGCCCTATGAATTAGCTTACAAACCATTTAATGTTGAAGCTGTTGCATTCAATCAGTTCTCTAGTACGACTCTATACTTAAACATCGACAAGAGTCACTTACTCTACACTCGAGAATCATCTACCTTACCGTTTGTTGCAAAGTTCAGTCTTAAAGTTGACACCCTTAAATTCAGTTTTAATGACACCCTTAAATCTGATTCAGACAAGCTGCTTAAAAAAGACATTACTTTTCCTTCAGGAGCGGACTACTTAGAGATTATATTGACCGACAACAATAGAAATGTGAGTGAAAAAACGTCTGTAAAAGTAGACGACTATCTTGTTTGGGATTTAGAAAAAAACAGTGCCATAAAAGCTGGCTCTATAGAGACCGGGAAGAAAATCATGATTCATTCGCCTGGAGTAGATCACTGGGAAGTGTACTTAGCTCACCCTACTACCTCATTGCCAGCACCACCTTTTTCAGGGAGTCGCAATCCATTAGACACAGTTCGCGCAAGACCCTTTGACCACTGCGACGGTAAGTGGACAGTAGTCGACGGATGCCAGTTTTTATACAACCCTGAGACTAATAGAAATTTAATAATCAATGGTAGAACTGCAGATTTCCCAAAGAGCATAAATGTTGTTGACCTGATAAATTCAACTAGGTATATAGCCACTAGGGCTGAGTATGAAAAACTACAAACTGCAGAACATCCTAAGTTGGCGTTGGACGAGTTTTGGCTTAAGTGCGGAGGTAATGAGAATAAAGCCAAACGATTGATTAGCACTTATTACGACAGAGTTGAAGAAGCAAATACGTTTTTTTCAGGGATGCAAGAAGGATGGAGAACAGACAGGGGTATGGTCCACATTGTGATGGGGGTACCTGATATGATTAGAAGATTTAGTTGGCGTGAGGTTTGGATTTATGGTGATGAGGGGACTTCAAATTGTATTATATATGTCTTTAATAAAAAGTCTCACGATTTAGACGACAACATATTCATCCTCGACAGGAACATTGCGTATAGAGGATCTTGGGATAGAATGGTGACTGCGTGGCGCAACGGAAGGATATAGGTAACTTTGCATCATGGAGACAAAAAGATCGTACAATGGACCTAAAAGGCCATCTGAGAAAACTTTTGTGTTTGGGATTCACCCAGTTACAGAGGCGCTTGAGTCAGGTAAAAATCTAGACAGCATTGTTGTTCAGAGATCTTCTCCTAACGAGAGAATAAGCAAGGTGTTAGGCTTAGCTCGAAGCATGGGAGTTCCTATTAAAATGGTCCCTCGAGTAAAGCTCGACGCTATCACTTTGAAAAACCACCAGGGCATTGTAGCCTTTCTTTCTCCTATCACTTACCAACCTCTTGAAGAAATTGTAATGGGTGCTTACGAAAGGGGTGAAACTCCAGCTCTTATTGCAGCTGACGGTATCACTGACGTGCGCAACCTGGGAGCAATTGCAAGGTCTGCCGAATGTTTTGGCGTACACGGACTGATTATTCCTGAACGCGGAACTGCTTCAATTAACGAGGGTGCAATCAAGAGCTCAAGCGGAGCTTTATTAAGACTTCCAGTTTGCAGAGTCTCTAAAATTTCAGACGCACTTAATTTTTTGAAGAGCTCAGGAGTAAACTGTATCGCTTTAAGTGAGAAGGCTAAGACATCGATTAACGACTATGAATCTGACGGCCCATTCTGCTTAGTTATGGGCGATGAAGGCTCTGGCGTATCACCTGAAGTTATGTCGCTTTGCGACACAGAACTCAGCATCCCTATGAGGGGAAAGACATCAAGTCTAAACGTAAGTGTAAGCGCGGGTATAGCTATTTATAAGCTTAACTCATAAAGGAATTAACCTCGGAAGCCTGCACCCATATAAACTGCCATCTCTCCTAATTCCTCTTCAATTCTAAGAAGTTGGTTGTACTTGGCAATTCTGTCTGATCTTGAAGCTGAACCTGTCTTGATTTGGCCTGTGCTAAGAGCAACAGATAAATCTGCAATAGTATGATCTTCAGTTTCTCCAGACCTGTGGCTCATCACTGAAGTATATCCCGCTCTGTGTGCCATCTCAACAGCATCGATAGTCTCTGAAAGGGTTCCTATTTGGTTTACCTTAACAAGGATAGAGTTTCCTACACCCTGCTCGATTCCCTGCGATAATCTGCTAACATTTGTTACAAAAAGATCATCACCTACAAGCTGTGTATTCTCACCAATCTTATCAGTCAGTCTCTTCCAACCTTCCCAATCATCCTCATCAAGTCCATCCTCGATAGACACGATTGGATACTTAGCTCTCCAGTCAGCCCAAAACTCCACCATCCCCTCACTACTTCTATCCTCTCCTGTCGAGTCAAACCTGTAAAGCCTAGTCTTCTTATCGAAAAACTCTGATGCTGCAGCATCAAACGCTAGCAACACATCATCACCTGGCTTAAATCCAGCGTTCTCAATTGCCCTCAATACAAATTCAGCACCTTCTTCGTTTGAGCCTAGATTTGGAGCAAAACCTCCTTCGTCACCCACATTAGTCGAGTGCCCACTATCCCTCAACACCTTCTTCAGGCTGTGGAATATCTCAGTACCCATTCTTAAACCCTCACTGAAAGTATCAGCTCCAACAGGCATAACCATGAATTCCTGAATATCAATCTTATTATCCGCGTGCGATCCTCCGTTAAGGATATTCATCATTGGAACAGGCAACACGCCCACATTCGTTCCTCCGATATATCTGTACAACGGCTGCCTAACTGTATCGGCTGCTGCTTTCGCTACAGCAAGTGACACTCCTAGAATTGCATTGGCACCAATATTTGATTTATTCTCAGTCCCATCAATATCAATCATTACTTGATCAATAAGCCTCTGCTCAGTAACGTCGAATCCGTAAAGCTCATCACTAAGAATGTTATTTACATTATCAACGGCGTTCATCACACCCTTACCCATCCACTTATCACCACCATCTCTAAGCTCTACAGCTTCGTGCACACCAGTCGACGCTCCAGAAGGAACAGCAGCTCGACCAAATGCACCCTCAGCAGTTACAACTTCAACTTCCAGCGTTGGATTACCTCTACTATCAAGTATCTGACGCGCGTGGATTAATTCAATATTGCTCATTCTAAGCAGTTATTTTTTTTGATTCTTCAATTAAGGCTACAAAGTCATCGAACAAGTACCTACTATCGTGAGGTCCGGCCGATGCTTCAGGGTGATACTGCACACTAAATACAGGTCTGCCCTTGAGTCTAATTCCCGCAACAGTATCATCATTTAGATGTACATGCGTCATTTCAATCTCACTGTTAGCCTTCATTGACTCATGGCTTACAACGAAACCGTGATTCTGGGAAGTAATCTCACACTTTCCACTCACTAAATTCTTCACAGGATGATTTACACCCCTATGTCCATTGTGCATCTTTTCCGTTGAAAGACCTTGGCTTAATGCAAGCAGTTGGTGTCCTAGGCATATACCAAACACTGGCAGCAAACTTTCCACAAGTTTAGCAACTTCCTCCTTCACGCCAGGCATCGCAGACGGATCACCAGGGCCATTGCTCAACATGATTCCATCAGGATTCCACGCAAGAAGATCTTCAGCTTTAGCATTCCAAGGGAATACTCTAACATCACACCCTCTATCAACTAAACACTGAGCAATACTTCTCTTAAGACCTAGGTCTAATAATGCTACTCTATGTCCTGACTCGATTGCATTAAAATCGTAAGCCTCACTTACACTCACCTCTGGGCTAAGTGCTAGACCCTCCATAGAAGGAACTTCAGCAAGTTTTGCTTTCAACACATCTAGGTCAAACTCTTCTGTAGAAATAATGCTATTCATAGCACCATTAACCCTAATGTGTCTTACAAGCTTTCTAGTATCGACATCACTAATACCAACTGTTCCACTCTTCTCAAGATCATCTTGAAGAGTGCCTGCTCCTCCAACTCTACTAGCAATAGTTGAGAAATTTCTGACTACTATACCAGCAACCTTGACAGAATCTGATTCTACCTCTTCATCATGCACCCCGTAATTACCAATATGAGCTGTAGCCATAACAAGCATTTGCTTGTGGTAACTAGGGTCTGTAAAAATCTCTTGATATCCATACATTCCAGTATTGAAAGCGATCTCACCTACTGAAGTTCCTTTAGCTCCTAGAGCCTTTCCTTCAAATACAGTCCCATCCTGAAGAAGTAGGATTGCGGGAGTGTTTGAGCGACGTTGTCCTTGCATGATGTAAAGATAATTTTAAGAGGGGCTAACTCACATATAGTTTTTCAACTATAAACAAACAAAGGGCGCCATTTTAGGAGCGCCCTTTACAAAACCAGCAAAAGAATACTTAGTCTTCTTTCTTCTCTTTGTCAGCAGATTCTTCAGGAGCAGCTTCTTCAGCTGGCACCTCTTCGGCAGCATCAGTTGCAACTTCTTCAGCTGGCACCTCTTCGGCAGCATCAGTTGCAACTTCTTCAGCTGGCACCTCTTCAGCAGCAGCATCAGTTGCAACTTCTTCAGCTGGCACCTCTTCAGCAGCAGCATCAGTTACAACTTCTTCAGCTGGCGACTCTTCAGTAACCTCTTCTACTGGCACTGTTTCCTCAACAGCAACAGGAGCCGAATCTTTGACTTGCTTACCACCGCCTCTTCGAGAACGACGAGTTTTCTTCTTTTTAGCTTCAGTACCGTAAATCTCGTTGAAATCAACAAGCTCGATAAGACACATGTCTGCGTTATCACCTAAACGGTTTCCCGTTCTGATGATTCTAGTGTAACCACCTTCACGGTTTGCAACCTTTGGTCCCACTTCGCGGAACAGCTCAGTTACTGCATCCTTACTAGCTAAGTAGCGAAAGCATACACGACGGCTGTGTGTAGAATCGTCTTTCGAACGGTTTACTAAAGGCTCAACATACTTTTTAAGTGCCTTCGCCTTAGCAACTGTTGTCGTAATGCGCTTGTGCTCGATTAGAGAACATGCCATGTTTGTTAGCATCGCTTTACGATGCGCAGTTTTACGACCTAAATGATTGAATTTCTTTCCGTGGCGCATAGCTTACTCCTTATCCAATTTGTATTTGCTTACATCCATACCAAATGCAAGGTTCTTTCCATCAACTAGCTCCTCTAGCTCAGTTAGTGACTTCTTACCAAAGTTACGGAACTTAAGAAGGTCGTTCTTGTTAAATGACACTAAGTCACCGAGTGTATCGATGTCAGCTGCTTTAAGGCAATTAAGTGCACGTACACTTAAATCCATGTCAGATAGTTTAGTCTTCAATAACTGACGCATGTGAAGACTTGACTCATCAAATTCTTCAGCTTCTACTTGATCATCTGATTCAAGCGTAATACGCTCATCAGAGAATAGCATGAAGTGGTGAATAAGAATCTTAGCTGCTTCTTGAAGCGCATCCTTAGGTGTGATAGACCCATCACAATCAAGTTCGATTATTAGCTTCTCGTAGTCAGTTCTCTGCTCAACACGGTAGTTTTCTACTTCGTACTTAACGTTGCGAATTGGAGTAAAAATACTATCCATTGCGATAGTTCCAATTGCAGCATCTGTGCGTGTGTTCATTTCAGCTGGAACGTATCCACGGCCCTTACCAATAGTAAGCTCCATGTTAAGCTCCACACCTTTTTCCATTCTGCAGATTACCTGATCAGAATTGATTACTTGGAATGCAGAAGTGAACTTACCTAAGTCACCAGCAGTTAATGATGTTTTACCTTTTACAGAAACAGTTACAGTTTCTAGGTCAGTATCTTCGATTTGACGCTTGAATCTAACCTGCTTAAGGTTAAGAATCAGTTCAGTCATATCTTCCATAACTCCCTTGATAGTAGAGTACTCGTGATCAACACCATCAATCTTTACAGATGTGATAGCGAATCCTTCAAGTGATGAAAGAAGAATACGACGTAAAGCGTTTCCTACAGTGATACCAAAACCTGGCTCAAGAGGACGGAATTCAAAGCGACCGTTATTCTCCGTAGAGTCTAACATAATAACCTTATCCGGTTGTTGAAAATCTAGTATAGCCATTGATAAATGAGTTCAGTATTACTTAGAATATAATTCGACAATAAGAGATTCCTTGATGTTCTCAGGGATTTGATCTCGAGAAGGAACATTCACTAGTGTACCAGTCATAGCAGCGCTATCCCAGTTTAACCAATCGTGATTCTGTGTATTAGAACCAAGTGAATTTGCAATTACTTCAAGAGACTTACTTCTTTCTCTCACACCAACAACGTCACCAGGACGCACACGGCATGAAGGAATATTAACCACAGAACCATTGATAGTAATGTGACGGTGAGAAACAAGTTGGCGAGCACCGCTACGTGTAGGGCTTAAACCTAAACGGTAAACGATGTTGTCCAAACGACTTTCACACATCTGTAGTAGGATTTCACCAGTAATTCCTGATTTAGCATTTGCAGACTTGTACAGGTTTGAGAATTGCTTCTCAAGTATTCCGTACGTATACTTAGCCTTCTGCTTTTCAGCAAGCTGGATTGAATACTCTGAGTCCTTCTTACGACGACGAGCATTTCCATGCATTCCAGGACCATAATTACGACGCTCTAGCGCCTTGTCAGGTCCGAATATTGCCTCTTTAAATCTACGGGCAATTTTTGATTTGGGTCCGCGGTAACGTGCCATTGATCTTAATTCTTAATTTGACATTGTATTAAACTCGGCGACGCTTTGGAGGGCGACAACCATTGTGCGGAAGAGGAGTAACATCAACAATCTCTGTTACTTGAATTCCCATGTTATGAAGAGTTCTGATGGCGCTCTCACGACCGGCACCAGGACCTTTTACAAATACGCGAACCTTCTTAAGTCCGTACTCCATTGCTTCTTGACCGCAGTCTTCAGCAGCACATTGTGCAGCGTAAGGAGTGTTTTTCTTAGATCCACGAAATCCCATTTTTCCTGCACTAGACCAGGAAATCACTTGCCCTGTCGTATTCGTCAGAGAAATGATAATGTTGTTGAAAGAAGAGTGAATATGAGCCTCCCCTACCGAGTCAACTTTTACTTTCTTCTTCTTGTTGGCGCTTTTTGCCATAAATCAGAGTTTTAGGTGATCAGTCCCTAAGGACAAGTTTAATTAATATTATTTCTTCTTGTTCGCAACGGTCTTTCTCTTACCCTTGCGAGTTCTAGAATTATTCTTTGTACGTTGTCCACGTAACGGAAGACCATTACGGTGACGAATGCCTCTTTGACAGCCAATGTCCATTAAACGCTTAATGTCAGATTGTACTTCAGAACGAAGCTCACCTTCAACTTTGAAGCTAGCTCCAATGATGTTACGAATCTTTCCGATTTCGTCATCATTCCAATCTTGAACTTTCTTGCTAGAATCCACACCAGCTTCATCTAACACTTTTAGCGCACGGCTACGGCCTACACCGTAGATGTACGTTAATGAAATTGCTCCACGCTTGTTACGTGGAATGTCTATACCTGCTATACGTGCCATTTGTATATAATAAGTTGAGCTCAACCAGGATTATCCCTGGCGTTGCTTCATTTTAGGGTTCTTCTTATTGATTACGTAAAGACGTCCTTTACGGCGCACAATTTTACAATCAGCAGTACGCTTTTTTAATGATGCTCTAATTTTCATAATAAGGCAGTCCTATTTTTAGTTCTTGTATCGAAATGTGATACGTCCTTTGGTTAAGTCATATGGTGACATGTCAACTTTCACACGATCCCCAGGTAGAATCTTGATGTAGTACATCCTCATCTTTCCAGAGATATGAGCAGTAATAACGTGCCCATTTTCTAGCTCCACACGGAACATTGCATTTGACAATGCTTCCATAATGGTCCCATCTTGTGTAATCGATGCTTGTTTCGCCATTGACTAACTTTTAATTACGATCTATTTCGTTGTATTAATTACTTTTTCTATTTCTACAAAACTTGAGAGAATATCAGCATGTCCCTTTCTTACCACGATATCGTGTTCGAAATGCGCACTAACTGACCTGTCTTTAGTTACTATAGTCCAACCATCTTCATCCGTGAGTACCTCACAAGTTCCAAGATTGATCATCGGTTCAATAGCTAGCACCATGCCATCTACTAAACGAGGGCCGTTTCCACGGCGACCATAATTTGGCACTTCTGGCGCTTCATGAAGATCTCTCCCCAATCCGTGCCCAACTAGTTCTCTCACTACACCGTAGCCATTTGCTTCAGCGTGTGTTTGAACTGCAGCACCAATATCACCAATGCGCTTCCCCGTAATTGCCTGCTCAATGGCAAGGGTAAGACATTCCTTAGTGACTGTCAACAGTTTCTGAATCTCTGGAGCTACCTCTCCCACCTCAAAGGTGTAAGCGCTATCTCCATAAAATTCATTCTTTAGCACACCGCAATCAAGGGATATCAAATCACCATCCTCTAATGGACGGTCATTTGGTATTCCATGAACTACAGCTTCATTCAGCGAGGAACACAAAGTATTTGGGAATCCCCCATATCCTTTGAATCCCGGTTCGGCACCATTATCTCGGATAAACTCTTCGGCAATGGCATCTAGCTGTAAAGTAGTTGCACCTGGTTTAATGTGCTTAGCTACTTCTGCTAAAGTTCTCCCAACAAGCAAAGAACTCTCGCGAATGAGCTCGACCTCTTCGTCCGTTTTTATACGGATTCGTCGACCTAATCCCATCCTACGATCATCCACCTAGACCGCCCACAGGTGACTGTGAACGACTACGCATTTTTCCAGACTTCATCAAACCGTCGTAATGACGAGAAAGCAGGTAGCTTTCAATTTGTTGAAGAGTGTCTAGAATAACACCCACCATAATCAACAGTGACGTACCACCGAAGAAAATAGCAAAACCATCGTCATGTACCAATCCAACGGATTTAGCGATGGCTGGTAATATAGCTACAATCCCTAAGAATAAGGCGCCAGGCAGAGTAATGTTAGATAAAACTTTATCTAAGAACTCAGCTGTAGGACGTCCAGGCTTAATACCAGGGACAAAGCTGTTTTGACGTTTCAAATCATCAGCCATCTGGTTAGGGTTAACCGTAATAGCTGTATAAAAGAATGTGAATGCAAATACCATTAAGAAGAATAGAATATTGTATCCTAATCCATCAAAATCAGTAAATGAATTCATGAATTTGTAAAATGTACTGGTTGCTTGCTCTGCGTCACTTGCAGTAAAGAAAAGAGGTACCATCATAATTGCTTGAGCAAATATGATAGGCATTACTCCTGAAGAGTTAACCTTGAGAGGGATAAAACTTCTTGCTCCACCACCTGTTGGAATCATACCATTTCCTTGCTGAAGTTTTGCCATTTGAACAGGAACCTTTCTGATTGCTTGGACTAGAGCAACACATACACCAATCACAATTAGTAGTGCAGCAATTTCAATTACGGAAAAGAACGCATTTGAATCTTCATGTCCAAATTCATTTCCAATAGATTCAGGGAAACGTGCGATAATACCTATCATAATAAGTAATGATATACCATTACCTACACCCTTCTCAGTAATTCTCTCACCAAGCCACATTATCACTAATGTGCTACAAACAATAATTAGCACAGAAGCTATTAACCAGAGCTGCTCTCCTAGACCCAAGAAATCTACAGTAAATCTTCCTTGTACTTGCGTTAGTAGGTAACCCGGAGCTTGCACTAAACAAATTGCAATAGTTAGCAATCTTGTGTATTGAGTAATCTTCTTTCTTCCGCTCTCACCTTCTTTCTGCATCTTCTGTACCGCGGGAACAGCAATACTCATTAACTGAATAATAATAGATGCAGAGATATATGGCATAATTCCAAGTGCAAAAATCGATGCATTGTTAAAAGCACCTCCCGTAAAGAGATCAAGTAACCCTTCAAGTCCAAAATCATTATTAGAACCTGCTGCGTTCTTGAGGCTTAATACATCTACACCTGGAAGGGCAATATGTGCACCAATACGATAAACAAGAATAAGACCAAGCGTAATGCCGATTTTATTTCTTAGCTCCTCGTGTCGCCAGATATCTGCTATTTTCGAGAAGAATCTCATTTCTCTTGACGGTCAATAGTTTGCATAGAACCACCAGCAGCTTCAATTGCAGCTACGGCAGTCTTAGAAAATTTGTGAGCGCTTACTTCTACTTTCGCCTTCAGCTCTCCTCTACCAAGAATCTTGATTAGATCATGCTTTCCAGCAAGACCATTATCCTTAATATCTTGAATAGTGATAGTAGTCTTACCGATTTTTTCAGAAAGAGCTTGAAGTGTATCAAGGTTAATTCCCTTGTACTCTAATCTGTTTGGGCTTACAAAGCCAAACTTAGGAACACGGCGCTGAAGTGGCATCTGACCACCTTCGAAACCGATCTTAGAGCTGTAACCAGAACGAGACTTAGCTCCTTTGTGTCCACGCGTTGATGTACCGCCGTGTCCAGATCCTTCTCCACGACCAACTCGCTTGCGCTTCTTAGTAGATCCAGATGCAGGTGTAATATTGCTTAGATTCATAATATGCTGGTATTAAAATTTATTTTTCTTCAACTTTTACTAGGTGACTCACCGCGCGAATCATCCCCATAATTTGAGGAGTTGCCTCATGCTCAACAGGATTGTTAAGCTTTTTAAGACCCAATGCAGTAATAGTGTCTTTCTGACGCTTTGTGCGGTTAATCGCACTACGTACTTGTGTAATGATTACTTTACCCATGATTCTATTATTAGCCTTGGAATACTTTAGTTACTGAAATACCGCGAGTATTTGCAATCGTCTTAGCATCACGTAAAGACTTCAATGCATTAAATGTCGCTTTAACCACGTTCGAGTGATTTGAAGATCCAAGAGACTTTGCTAGTACGTTCTTAATACCTGCACTCTCAAGTACAGCACGCATTGCACCACCAGCAATTACACCTGTACCAGGAGAAGCTGGGCGAATAAGTACGTGGGCACCTGCATATTTCGATTCTTGTCTATGAGGAATAGTCCCATTGATTACAGGAACATTGATCATTTCCTTCTTTGCGTTATCAATACCTTTTTGTATAGCAGTAGCTACCTCACGGCTCTTACCCATTCCGTGTCCAACACGTCCTTTCTCATCACCTACTACTACAGTAGCAGCAAAGCTGAAAGTACGTCCACCTTTAGTAGTCTTCGCAACACGGTTAATACCAACTAGACGTTCCTTTAAATCCGGATCTCCCGTACGGCTTTGCTGTTCACGATTCCCGTCTTTTCTTTTATTTCCTTGTCCTTGAGCCATTTTCTTAGAATTTCAACCCACCCTCACGAGCAGAGTCAGCTAATTGTTTTACACGACCATGGAATAAATAGCCATTACGATCAAAGACTACAGATTCAATACCTGCTTTCTTTGCCGATTCAGCAATCATTTTTCCAACTTTTGCAGCTTGTTCAAGCTTAGGTACAACTTTACCACCATCCTTAGTGATTGAAGACGCTGATGCAAGAGTCACACCGTTTAAGTCATCAATTACCTGAGCATAAATCTGCTTGTTACTTCTGAAAACAGAGAGTCTTGGACGCTCTGGTGTTCCAGAGAGTGTTCCGCGTACACGACGCTTAATTTTTAGACGAGCTAATGATTTTTTATTTGTAGACATCCTTTCAATTATTTAGCAGCAGTCTTACCAGCTTTACGACGAATTTCCTCACCCTTGTAACGAATACCTTTACCCTTATATGGCTCTGGCTTTCTAAGTGAACGAATTTTAGCAGCAACAGTTCCAATAAGTTGCTTATCATGAGATTCTAGCTTCACAAATGGAGGAGCTCCCTTTTTAGTTTCAGCCTCAAGCTTAATCTCCTTTGGAAGCTCCATCACAATAGCGTGACTATATCCAAGGTTAAGAGTAAGTTGTTGACCTTGAGAAGCTGCACGGAAACCAACTCCGTATAGCTCTAATTCTTTAGTGTATCCTCTAGTAACACCTTCGACCATATTCATAACAAGAGCTCGGTATAAACCGTGCTTCGAACGATAATCCCTATGTTCTGAAGAACGAGTGAAAGTAATTGCGTTATCTGCAATTTCAATTCCAATTGCAGTATCGTAAGCTTGCTCTAACTCTCCCTTAGGACCAGTAACTTTAATTAGAGCATTTTCAACAGTAACAGTTACTCCTTCAGGGATAGTAATCGGGGCTTTTCCTATTCTTGACATAATTGACTATTCTTTTATCAGTAAACAGTACAAAGGATTTCTCCGCCGATGTTTAATCTTCGGGCCTCCTTATCAGTCATAAGACCTTTATTAGTAGAAATGATGCTTACGCCTAGACCGTTAAGAACACGTGGAAGCTCTGAAGAGCTACCGTACTTTCGAAGACCTGGTTTTGAAAATCTCTTAAGCTCAGTAATAGCAGGCCTACGAGTCTTAGAGTCGTAACGTAGTGCAATTTTGATTAGTCCCTGTGGCTTAGCATCTACAAACTTGTAGTTAAGAATGTAGCCTTGGTCAAAGAGAATCTTAGTTACTTCTTTCTTCAAGTTAGAAGCAGGAATCTCTACAACTTTGTGTTGAGCCATCTGTGCGTTTCTAACACGAGTTAGGAAATCTGATAACGGATCACAGTGCATATCTGTATTCTTTTAGTTGGTGTTAAAGGAGCTTACCAGCTTGCCTTCTTAACTCCTGGAATGCGACCCGCTAGGGCCAATTTACGAAATAGGACACGCGAAATACCAAATTGACGCATGTAACCTCTTGGACGACCAGTAATCTGGCAACGATTGTGCATACGAACAGCAGCAGAGTTAGGTGGTAACTTCTGAAGGCCATCCCAATCTCCTGCTTCTTTAAGGGCTGCACGCTTAGCAGCGTACTTAGCAACCATTTTTGCGCGTTTTCTCTCGCGTGCTTTCATGCTTTCTTTAGCCATAATTCTTACTTTTTGAATGGAAAGCCAAACTCTGTCAATAAAGCTTTAGCTTCCTCGTCAGTGTTTGCTGATGTAACAATAGTTATATCCATACCGTTGATGTTCTTAACATCATCGATTACGATTTCTGGGAATACTAACTGCTCCTTTATACCAAATGTAAAATTTCCACGTCCATCAAAGCCTTTTGCTTTAATACCCTGGAAGTCACGAGTTCTGGGAAGAGTAATAGTTATTAAACGATCTAGAAAGTCGTACATATTCTCACGACGGAGAGTTACACGACAACCAATAGGCATGTTCTTACGTAGTTTGAAGTTAGATACATCTTTCGTAGACAGAGTCTTTACAGCCTTTTGTCCAGCGATCATTGTCATCTCTTCAACAGCTTTATCTACCATTTTACGGTCACCTACTGCCTTACCACAACCTTGGTTAAGACAGATCTTAGTGATCTTAGGAGCCTGCATAGCAGACTTGTACTCGAACTGCTTAACTAGAGCAGGAGCAATTTCCTCTTTGTACTGAGTTTGAAGTCTTGGAACGTATGTCATTACTTCAGATCTTCGTTTGATTTCTTAGAATAGCGAGTTAGCTTTCCTTCGTCATTTCGACGACGGCCAACACGCGTTGCATTACCAGCTGCATCAATCAACATCACGTTAGAGATGTGAATACCAGCTTCAACTTTTACCACGCCACCCTGAGGGTTAGATGCGCTAGGCTTAACGTGCTTAGTTACGATGTTTACCCCTTCGATAACTACACGGTCCTTTTTGCGATCAACAGAGATTACAGCACCTTGCTTACCACGGCTTCCGCCAGTAAGAACCTTTACTATATCTCCAGATTTTATTTTTAGTCGCTTTTCCATCTTTGCTATAGTCTTCTTAGAGCACTTCTGGTGCAAGTGAGACAATTTTCATAAAGCTCTTATCACGTAGTTCACGAGCAACAGGGCCAAAAATCCTTGTTCCCTTTAATTCTCCTGCTTCGTTTAATAGAACACATGCGTTATCGTCAAAACGGATGTAAGATCCATCAGGACGACGAACTTCTTTACGAGTACGTACTACAACTGCTTTTGCAACAGCTCCCTTCTTAACGTTTCCGTTAGGAGTTGCGCTCTTCACAGAAACAACGACCTTATCGCCGATAGACGCGTAACGTCTTTTTGTACCTCCTAGTACACGAATACAGAGTGCCTCTTTAGCACCGCTGTTATCACAAACCTTCATTCTCGATTCTTGTTGTATCATCGTTCTTTACTTTCTACCGAATTACTTAGCACGTTCTACAACCTCAACTAATCTCCAGCACTTACGCTTACTGATTGGTCGAGTTTCCATTATGCGCACCGTATCTCCGATGTTACAAGTTTGCTCTTCATCGTGAGCAACAAATTTCTTAGTCTTAGTTACGAACTTCCCATACATTGGGTGCTTCTCCTTACGAGCTACAGATACTACAATTGACTTATTCATCTTATTAGATGTAACTACGCCAATACGCTCTTTACGTAAGTTTCTTGTTGTGCTTTCTGTAGTCATAATTAAGCGTTTGTTCCGTTTGAGTTCTTGCGTAGGTTCTGCTCAGTAAGAAGACGAGCAATATCACGCTTTTTATTTTTCAAGACGTTAGGAGACTCAAGCCCAGCAATGCTGTGGTTGAAACGTAGCTTTGAAAGAGCCTCACGCTCAACTACTAATCTCTCTGATAGGTCCTTGTCAGACATCTGACGTATTTCGTTCATTTCAATCATTATGCTGCGTAATCAGGGCGTACAACAAACTTGCATTTAACTGGAAGCTTTTGAGCTCCAAGACGAAGTGCTTCTTGAGCAGTTTCAATAGGAACACCATCTACTTCAAACATGATTCTTCCTGGACGGATTGGAGCAACCCAGTGCGATGGAGCACCTTTACCCTTACCCATACGTACCTCTGCAGGCTTAGAAGTGATAGGCTTGTCTGGAAAAATTCTAATCCAAACCTGGCCCTGACGTTTCATGTAACGGTTGATAGCAATACGAGCTGCCTCAATTTGACGAGAAGTGATAAACCCAACTTCCATTGTCTTAATGGCAAATGATCCATATGCAATTTGGCTACCACGGTAAGCTAGACCGCGTACACGGCCTTTTTGCATTTTACGGAACTTAGTTCTTTTTGGCTGTAACATAATCCTTCAGCTATTATCTACGTGAGTTACGACGACCACCGCCGCCTCTGCGGTCATTACCACGCTCTTTCTTTTGAGGTGGAAGTGGAGACAAGTCAGGCTTACCGTAAACCTCTCCACGGCAAATCCAACACTTAATACCTAGTACACCATAAGTAGTGTGAGCTTCAACGTGAGCGTAATCGATATCAGCACGGAATGTGTGTAGTGGAATACGACCCTCCTTGTAAGCCTCAGAACGAGCAATCTCTGCACCGTTAATACGACCTGCGATGTTAATCTTAATACCCTCGGCTCCAAGACGCATAGTGCTTTGAATAGCCATCTTAACGGCACGACGGTGGTTGATTCGCGCCTCTAATTGACGTGCAATGCTCTCAGCAACGAGTCGTGCATCTAATTCAGGGCGCTTAATCTCAAAGATGTTGATTTGAACATCTTTGTTAGTGAGTTTCTTTAGCTCTTCGCGAAGCTTATCTACCTCAGATCCACCTTTTCCGATGATAACACCAGGTCTAGCAGACTTGATAGTAACAGTCACGAGCTTTAAAGAACGCTCAATAATAACATTAGCAACGCTAGCCTTACGCAAACGTGCTTGTAAGTATTCACGGATCTTAACATCTTCTACAAGCTTAGAGCCGTAGTCGTTTCCGCCATACCAATTAGAATCCCATCCACGGATGATTCCTAATCTATTTCCTATAGGGTGTGTTTTCTGTCCCATATTAGTTCTTAGTGCTATCTACAATGATTGTTACGTGGTTAGAACGCTTGCGAATGCGGTGCGCTCTACCTTGAGGAGCTGGCTGAATACGCTTAAGCATTCTAGCACTATCTACTGAAATTTCGCTAACCTTAAGTTCAGCGTCTTCAGGACTCTTACCAGCGTTTTTAGCTTCCCAGTTTGCGATAGCAGATCTGAGTAGCTTTTCTAAACGGATAGAAGCATCCTGCGCAGAGAAGCGCAAAATGTTTAATGCTTCGAAAACATCCTTTCCGCGAACAGTATCAGCAACCAGGCGCATCTTTCGAGGCGAGGTTGGGCAATTATTGAGTTTTGCAATAGCAATGTTCTTCATTGCTTCTTTGCGTTCCTCAGCTTTTAATCTTTTACGTGATCCCATAATTCTAAATGTTTACGAGCTTAACGCTTCTTGTCTTTTTTATCTGCGTGACCACGGAAAGTTCTAGTTGGTGAAAACTCACCAAGCTTGTGTCCTACCATGTTCTCGGTTACGAATACAGGAATAAACTGGCGACCGTTGTGCACAGCTACAGTTAATCCTACAAAGTCAGGAGTAATTGTACTTGCTCTAGACCAAGTTTTAATCACAGACTTCTTGCCAGAAGCTTGCATCGCTTCTATGCGTTGTGCCAGCTTATAGTGGACAAATGGGGGTTTTTTCAGCGAACGTGCCATATCTTATTTCTTCCTGCGTTCAATGATGTATTTAGATGACTTGTTGCGAGGGTTACGAGTCTTGTACCCTTTCGCTGGTATTCCGTTACGTGAACGTGGGTGTCCACCAGACGATTTTCCTTCACCACCACCCATTGGGTGATCTACTGGGTTCATCACTACACCACGTACACGTGGACGACGACCCAACCAGCGTGAACGACCGGCCTTACCACTAACCTGAAGGTTGTGCTCAGAATTTCCTACTGAACCAATTACCGCTAGGCAGGTAACTAGAATCATACGAGTTTCACCGCTAGGTAGCTTGATGATAGCGTACTTACCCTCCCTTGCAGCAAGTTGTGCGTAAGAACCAGCGCTACGAGCAATACATGCTCCACGACCTGGATGTAATTCGATGTTATGAATAATTGTACCAAGTGGAATATCGCTTAGGTACATCGCGTGTCCTACCTCAGGCTTAGCACTCTTACCAGAGTTGATAGTCATGCCTGGAGTTAAACCAGCTGGAGCTATGATGTAACGCTTCTCTCCGTCCTTGTACTCTACAAGACAAATACGGCTAGTACGGTTTGGATCATATTCTACTGTAAGAACAGTAGCCTCCATGTGCTTATTACGCTTAAAGTCGATAAGACGGTAACGACGCTTATGACCACCTCCACGGTAGCGCATAGTCATTTTACCAGTAGCATTACGTCCACCAGACTTCTTGATAGGCTCAAGTAGTGGCTTATGTGGCTTGTCAGTAGTGAGCTCTTCAAAATTTGAAAGCTCTCTATGACGCATACCAGGCGTTATAGGATTGAATTTACGTATTGCCATTTCTTATATGTTATCGTAAAAATCGATAGCCTCGCCCTTAGCTAAGCTAACTAACGCCTTTTTGTAAGAGTTAGTACGGCCTTTGACCATCCCGGTTTTAGTAAAACGTTGCTTTGCCTTTCCGTCTACTCTAAGAGTACGAACAGATTCAACAGTAACGTTGTATTCTTTTTCGATCGCTTTCTTAATCTCGATCTTGTTAGCAGAAAGAGCAACAACAAATCCGTAGCTGTTGTTACGCTCAGTATCCGCAGACATTTTTTCGGTGATGAGTGGTTTGATAAGAATCTCTTTCATAGCAATATCACTTTAGCATCCCCTCGAGAACCTCGTGGGCATTGTCTACAAACACTAGGTTTGTACAATTCATAATATCATAAGTGCTTAAATCTGAAGCACACATAACTCTGTGCTTAGGAAGATTACGGCAGCTACGGTAAACATTATCGTCTTGTGATGGAAGAACTGTAAGAGTCTTCTTATCATCTAACTTTAGGTTAGTCATCACTGCTAAGAAATCTTTAGTCTTGGGTGCGTCAAGCTGAATGCGATCTACAACTGTAATTCCTTCAGCCTTTGCCTTGTAGCTAAGTGCGCTACGACGAGCAAGCTTACGAAGTTTAGCATTTAGGTTGATAGAGTAATCTCTTGGCTCTGGTCCAAAAGTGTTACCCCCTCCACGAAACAATGGATTCTTGATAGAACCAGCACGCGCAGTGCCTGTACCTTTTTGCTTCTTAATCTTACGGGTTGATCCTGAAACTAATCCACGGTGAAGTGTATCGTGCGTCCCCTGGCGTTGTGCAGCTAAGTAACGCTTCACATCTAGGTATATAGCGTGATCGTTTGGCTCAATACCAAAAACAGCATCGTTTAGCTCAGCGCTTTTCTTAGACTTAGAGCCTTTACTGGTGTATACGTCGAGTTTCATTATGCTTGTGGTTTACGGATTACTACAGTAGAACCTTTATGTCCTGGTACAGCTCCCTTCACTACTAGAATGCCTTCTTCTGGAAGAACCTTAATAACTTCTAAGTTCTCGATAGTAACTCTGCTATTACCCATCTGACCAGCCATACGCATTCCCTTAAATACACGTGCTGGGTAAGATGCTGCACCTATAGAACCTGGTGCACGAAGACGATTGTGTTGACCGTGTGTTGCTTGACCAACACCAGCGAAACCATGGCGCTTTACAACACCTTGGAAACCTTTACCCTTTGAGGTTCCGATAACACTTACGTATTCTCCTTCATTAAACACATCTTCTACTTTAAGCGTATCACCAGATGATAACTCGTCAGAGAAGCTCTTAAATTCAACTAGGTGGCGCATTGGGCTCACTCCAGCTTTCTTAAAATGACCTTGCATAGCCTTCGAAGTGTTCTTCTCAGAACGCTCTCCGAATCCGAGCTGAACAGCTGCATAGCCGTCCTTCTCGAGGGTACGTACTTGCGTTACTACGCAAGGACCTACTTCTAACACCGTGCATGGGATATTCTTCCCAGAGGCACCATAGATGCTGGTCATTCCTACTTTTTTCCCTATTAATCCAGGCATAATTTTATATTAAACTTTAATTTCGACTTCTACTCCGCTAGGTAACTCAAGACGCATAAGAGCATCAACAGTCTTTGAAGAAGAACTGTAAATGTCGATTAGACGTTTGAAGTTGCTTAGCTCAAACTGCTCACGAGACTTAGAGTTAACGTGAGGTGAACGAAGAACTGTGAAAATACGCTTGTGAGTTGGTAGTGGAATTGGACCACTGATTACTGCACCTGTAGTTTTTACTGTCTTGACAATTTTCTCTGCCGACTTATCCACGAGGTTGTGGTCGTATGACTTGAGTTTTATGCGAATCTTTTGTGTCATCTTTTCTCTGAAAATTATCCTTGAGCTTCTTCAATCACTCGTTCTTGAACATTTGTTGGTGCCTCAGCGTAATGGCTGAATGACATGCTTGACGTTGCACGACCTGAAGTAAGAGTTCGTAAAGCTGTTACGTAACCAAACATTTCAGATAGTGGAACTTTAGCATTAATTACAGTCTTACCTGCGCGCTCGTCAGTACCCTCGATAAGAGCACGACGCTTGTTAAGGTCACCGATACAGTCACCCATGTTCTCTTCTGGAGTAACAACTTCAAGTGCCATCATTGGCTCAAGAATCTTAGGTGAACAGTTTTTAACTGCATTACGGTAAGCAAACTTAGCAGCCTGCTCGAATGAAAGTGCGTCAGAGTCAACGGGGTGGAAAGAACCATCCATAAGCTCTACTCTCATGCTATCCATTGGGAATCCTGCAAGTACACCGTTAGTCATTGCAACTTTAAATCCTTTCTCTACAGCTGGAACGAATTCCTTAGGAACGTTTCCACCCTTAATAGAACTAACGAATTCTAGTCCTTCTTTCTCTGCATCAGTCGCAGGTCCGATCTTAACAACGATATCTGCGAACTTACCACGTCCACCAGACTGCTTTTTATAAACCTCACGGTGATCAGCTGAGCTGAATATAGCCTCCTTGTATGCAACACGTGGCTGACCTTGATTACACTCAACGCTAAACTCTCTCTTAAGACGGTCAATAAGAACCTCAAGGTGGAGCTCTCCCATACCTGAGATAATAGTCTGACCGCTTTCCTCGTCTGTCTTTACTGTGAAAGTTGGATCCTCTTCAGAAAGTTTTGAAAGACCATTTGAAAGTTTGTCAATATCTGCTTGAGACTTAGGCTCAATTGCGATACCAATTACGGGATCAGGGAAAGACATAGACTCAAGTACTATAGGTGAGTCTTGTGAACAAAGAGTATCACCAGTACGGATATCCTTAAATCCAACAACAGCACCGATATCACCAGCTTCTAGACAATCGATAGGGTTCTGCTTGTTTGAGTGCATTTGGAAAATACGAGAGATACGCTCCTTCTTGTCAGAACGAGTGTTCTGTACGTAAGAGCCAGCTGGTAGCATACCAGAGTAAGCACGAACGAAACAAAGACGACCTACGAATGGGTCAGTAGCAATCTTAAATGCTAGTCCTGCAAATGGCTGAGATGGATCAGGCTTACGCTCGATTTGTTTAGTCTCATCATCAGGGTGAGTTCCGATAATAGCTTCTACATCGTATGGAGATGGTAGGTAGCGCATAACAGCGTCAAGCATTGTCTGTACACCTTTGTTCTTAAATGCGGATCCACAAAGAAGTGGAGTAATGTCCATAGCGATAGTCGCTTTACGAATAGCTGAGTGAATTTCTTCCTCTGTTAAGCTATCTGGATCCTCGAAGTACTTTTCCATAAGAGTATCGTCCTGCTCAGCAACAGATTCGATAAGCTTCTCTCTCCACTCTTCAACAGTACCTTTTAGGTCTTCAGGAATATCGATCTCATTCCATGTCATGCCCATGTCCTCCTCGTTCCAAACGAATGCTTTGTTTTGAACTAGATCAACTACACCACGGAAGGCATCTTCAGCACCGATTGGTACCTGAAGAGGCACTGGGTTAGCTCCAAGCATCTCCTTAATCATACCAACTACGTTAAAGAAGTCTGCACCTGAACGGTCCATCTTGTTAACGAAGCCAATTCGAGGTACGTTGTACTTATCAGCAAGGTTCCAGTTAGTCTCAGACTGTGGCTCAACACCTGATACAGCACAGAATAGACCTACAGCTCCATCAAGTACGCGTAATGAACGTTCTACCTCTACAGTAAAGTCAACGTGACCAGGAGTGTCAATAATGTTAATACGATGATCAACATTTTGGAATTTCCAGAAACATGTAGTTGCAGCTGATGTGATAGTAATACCACGCTCCTGCTCTTGCTCCATCCAGTCCATTGTTGCAGCACCATCGTGTACCTCACCAATTTTGTGAGAGATTCCCGTGTAGTATAGGATACGCTCAGTTGTCGTCGTTTTACCGGCGTCAACGTGGGCCATAATTCCAATGTTTCTCGTAAGATTTAAATCACGCTTTGCCATAATAATATTAGAAACGGAAGTGAGAGAATGCTTTATTTGCTTCAGCCATACGGTGAGTGTCCTCTTTCTTTTTGAAAGCTGCACCCTCCTCCTTAGAAGCGGCAATAATTTCAGATGATAGACGATCTGCCATTGACTTTTCGTTGCGCTTACGAGCGAAACTGATTAGCCAGTTCATAGCAAGACTGTTCTTACGGCTATCACGAATAGGGGTAGGAATCTGGAAAGTCGCTCCACCTACACGACGGCTACGTACCTCAACTCCAGGAGTAATGTTTTCAAGAGCTTTCTTGAATAGAGCTAGGCCATCCTCACCAGTTTTCTCAGCAACCTTATCGATTGCGTTGTAGAAAATCTTAAATGCAGTGCTCTTCTTTCCGTCCATCATCAGGTTGTTAACGAAAACCGTTACTTGAACGTCACCAAACCTTGAGTCTGGTAGAATAGGGTGCTTTTTTGCTACTTTCCTTCTCATAGTTCCTCTTTATTACTTCTTCTTAGCTTTTTTAGTCCCGTACTTAGAACGACGCTGAGATCTACCTTCTACTCCGGCAGTATCAAGCGCACCACGAACAATGTGGTAACGTACACCCGGTAGGTCTTTTACACGACCTCCGCGTACAAGCACGATACTGTGCTCTTGTAGGTTATGGCCTTCTCCTCCAATGTATGCGTTTACCTCGTTTCCGTTTGTTAGACGTACACGGGCTACTTTACGCATAGCTGAATTAGGCTTCTTAGGAGTTGTTGTATACACACGTACACACACTCCACGACGTTGTGGGCAAGAGTCCAATGCTGCGGACTTGCTCGCTACAGGCTTTGTGTAGCGACCCTTGCGTATTAACTGCTGTATTGTAGGCATCCTCTCGGTTAGCGTTATCAAATGGGCATAAAAAAGTATTCCCCAGATTTTATTTGGGTGTGCAAAAGTACATCGTTTTCTGTTATTTCCAACACTGAATTGTTGTTTTTTCTACATCTACAAGAAAGTATCTTTTTACTTATGCATTTTACCATGAGAGTGAAATGCCTCGTCGTAAATTCGTGACGTGGATTTTTTAAACTATTTGAACACCCCGCAGAGGGCAGCGGCAGAGCACCAAGAGGGGCCTATGATGGTTATAGCAGGTGCAGGTAGTGGAAAGACGAGAGTACTAACGGTTAGGATAGCTCATTTAATGAGAAATGGAGTGGATCCTTTTAATATTTTGGCCTTAACCTTCACTAATAAAGCAGCGAGGGAGATGAAGGGAAGAATTGGGCGCCTTGTGGGTGAGGGTGAGGCAAGAAACCTAATGATGGGTACGTTTCACAGCATCTTCGCGCGCATTCTCCGCATTGAAAGTGACAGGCTTAACTACCCTAGCAATTTCACCATATATGACACGCAAGATTCTAAAAGCCTACTAAAGGACATTATTAAAGGTATGGGTCTTGACGATAAGGTATATAAGGTATCATCTGTCGCGAGTCGCATCTCTGGAGCTAAAAATAATTTGATCGACTCAGCAGCCTACATGAATCATGGTGAGATTCAGTCTGAGGATAGGTTAAGTGGTAAGCCTCGCATTGGAGATATTTTCAAGGCTTATGAGAATAGGTGTTTCAGGGCTGGCGCTATGGATTTTGACGACCTGCTTTATAAGATGAATGTTCTACTTAGGGATAATCCTGATATACTTATAAAGTATCAGCACAGGTTTCAATATATAATGGTAGACGAGTATCAGGATACAAACTATGCTCAGTACCTCATTATAAAACAGCTTAGTGCAGCGCATGAAAATGTATGTGTGGTTGGTGATGACGCACAGTCTATTTATGGATTCAGAGGTGCGAGTATTCAAAACATTCTGAACTTTCGCAAGGATTATCCAGATGCTGTGACTTATAAGCTGGAGCAGAATTACAGGTCAACTAAGACCATTGTAAGTGCTGCGAATTCTGTGATAGCTGTTAATCAAGACCAAATCAAGAAAGAGCTATACACTGACAACAATGATGGAGATAAAATCCAACTTCATTGTGCCGCGAGGGATAACAATGAGGGAATGTTCGTGGCAGATAAGATTTTTGAGAAAAGAGGACAGGTTCATTGCGACTACAAGGATTTTGCGATTCTCTACAGAACCAATGCTCAGTCAAGATCGTTTGAGGAGTGTCTGAGGAAGCTAAACATACCTTATAGAATATTTGGTGGGACAAGCTTCTACCAAAGGAAGGAGATTAAGGATTTGATCGCCTACTTTAGGCTAGTCGTGAACCCGCGTGATGATGAATCGCTAAGACGAATCATAAACTACCCTGCAAGGGGAATAGGTGCTACTTCTCTCGATAGGCTTTTTGTAGCTGCTGGGGAGCAGAACATGGGAGTGTATGACCTTATAACCGTTGGTACTCAACCTACCACCATCAAAAATGCAGCTTGGAAAAAGATTCAAGATTTTGCACTGATGATGCAAAGTTTTGGTACAGAGCTAGAGACCAAATCTGCACACAGCCTAGCACTTCGTATTGCAAAGAGATCAGGTATTGTTCACCAACTCTATACAGATAAGCAGAAAGAAGGAAACTATAATGAAGGCACAGAGCGATATGAAAACGTTCAAGAGCTATTAAACGGAATACATGCATTTAGTGAGGATTCAGAGGAAGAAAAGGTATTGACTCTTAGAGATTATCTTAGCGAGAACATAGAACTGCTCACAGATGCTGATCAGGATGATGATGATAACAATAAGGTTAACCTTATGACCATACACGCGGCAAAGGGTTTGGAGTTTGACCACGTGTACGTTGTAGGAATGGAAGAGAACTTATTCCCATCTCAACGCGCAATGGATTCTAGAGCAGATATGGAAGAAGAGCGCAGACTGTTCTACGTAGCTCTGACCAGGGCATGTGTAACCTGCACCCTCTCTTACGCTCAAATGCGTTTTAAGTGGGGTCAAATGCACATGGGCGAACCCAGCCGATTTATCGATGAGATAGACGAGCAATATATCAGCTCGCCTACCGTTGGAGGTGAAATCAGAAAAGCATACGGAACAGGCGGCGGTTTCACGCCAGGAGGATGGGGCGCCACTAAATCGACTTCAAAGTCTAAGTATAAAACGGCCGCTTCCAAACCACCTAAACACAAATCAACTTACCGTCCATCAATCATGGGCAGAAACCTTAAAAAGGTCGACCTAAAATCGACCCCCGCTAAAGCTCCAAGATCTGATATGATCGACCTGAAAGAAGGAGTTAATGTGAAGCATGCAAAGTTTGGTAAGGGGACTGTAATCTCTATTGAAGGACACTCGCCCAACGTAAAGGCCACCATAAAATTTCTATCTGTAGGCACAAAGCAATTACTTTTGAAGTTCGCGAAACTTGAAATTCTGTGAAGAACACAACAGTAATATTATTGAGCACCCTTGCTTGCTTTATTTTAATATCATCTTGTTGCACAGACAATTCATGCACTTCTTCCTACATAATTGAAGGGTTTGTGACTTCAGCTTCCGGCAACACGCCCTGCGTTGGCTTCGAAATTGAACTAGAAGAAAAAGTTGTTGAGGGCGGGATGCTCAATTCATTTTTCGAAACCGCCGGAATCGCTACAACTGACGCGCAGGGCTACTACAGAATCGAATTCCCTCGTAGGTCAGTAGTGGAGTTTAAAATCAAAGTAGAAAAAGAAGGGTGGTTTCCGTTTACTAAATTAATTGACCCCGAACTTTTCCTACCAGATTCGCCGGTTGAAAATAATATGCAGACGACGCCTCGCGCAGATTTGGACTTGAGGGTAATCAATATCCCTCCCACAACTGAGGATGATAAAATGAGGGTTAGACTGCTTAAAACTTTTGAGCAATATTCTACTTGCGATGCAGAATGGAGGGTGTTTTTTGGGGAAAACATAGACACAACTTTAAGTTGCATTATCCCAGGTGATGTTTGGATGCCTTATCTCTCTATAGACCAAACCGACCCTGAGGCAGAAGTCACAATCATAGACTCAGTCTATTGCCCATCATTTGAGACAACAATAATAAATGTGCTCTATTGATTACCCACTTCCAAAGGAAATTAACAGCAAAAGCTTCGAAGTCAAGCAAACTGCTAGGTGGTTTCATTTGGGTCAGCAACCAAGCGATTGCGGAAAAATCCTAATTGCACTCCATGGCTACGGACAGCATCCTGCATACATGATGGAATCTCTAAAGCCACTTCTTGACTCCATTGAGAATCTATGCATTGTCGCACCAGAAGGGCTTAGCAGATTCTACATCCAAGGAACTGACGGCAGAGTTGGTGCTTCATGGATGACTTGTGACGATAGAGTTCAAGACATAAAGGATCACCTTTACTACTTAAACTCTTGGTGGGACAGTATTGAAGTTACATCTGAAACAGAGATTACACTTCTAGGCTTTTCGCAAGGAGTAGCTACTGCTGGAAGATGGTTAGCTGATGGTTTTGGTTCGGACAAGGTGATTTTTCATTCCGGTTCGATTCCAGCTGAGTGGCATGATGATGCGCCATCGTTTAATACTCGGATAAATAAGTGGACAATCCTTAGAGGGGATTCAGATAACATTTATCTTGAAGACACCCACAAAGCAACTGCAACCTTATTTGAAACACTTAGTCTTAATTTTGAAAGCCTTTCGTTTGATGGTTCACATAAAATGACGGCGCAACACCTAAAAGATTTGATTTAAGATGAATAGAGTTTTACTTTCACTAGCTACGTTGCTCCTTTCCGCAACGAACATAGCCCAAACCACACTCCCACACCACATTAGCGACCAGGAACGCGATTACATTGAAAGAGTTGGGTTTGAGAGAAAACTTACAAGAGGCATAACTACTCCACCAGACTTCGACAATTTGAGAGCCGCTGCAGAGTGGGAAGAAATCGAGGCGCTGACTATTTCATGGGAAGGATTTAGTTGTATTCTTAAACAAATTGTAGCAGCTGCTGAAAGCGAGTGTACAGTAATTGTATTTACAGAATCGCCTAACTCTACCGAGAATTACCTGACTGGTAATGCATGTGGGGGTCCAGTAAGTTTAGACAATGTGAACATTGTTGAGGCAGACTTGAATTCGATTTGGATTAGGGACTACGGAGCGAATACTGTTTATGGCTCTTGGAACGATGACAGGATACTCGTTGATTGGTTGTACAACAGGCCACGTCCTGAAGATGACGCTATTCCAGATGTATTGGGCGAAGAGATGGGAATCGATGTTTATAGCACAACTGCTGAGCCTAACGATTTAATGAATACGGGTGGAAATTACATGAGTGATGGATTTGGCCTAGCGTTTGAATCAGAATTAATTGTTGAAGAAAATAATGGAGGTTCAAGCTGGTGGACAACCTTCCCGGACCACTCTTTGGAAGAAATACAGGAGATTCTAGAAGACTTTATGGGTATTGAGACATTAGTCACTATGCCAACTCTCCCTTATGATGGAATTCATCATATTGATATGCATATGAAGCTTCTTGATGAGAGCACATTGCTAGTTTCTGAATACCCTGAAGGCGTAGCAGATGGTCCTCAAATCAATGCAAACTTAGATTATGTTCTTTCTAATTACACAACTAAGTGGGGAACTCCATTTGATGTGATTAGAATACCAAGCCCGCCTGAGTACAACTATGGCTACCCTGATGAAAACGGCTACTACCTGACTTATTCAAATGCTGTATTCGTAAACAACAAGGTCATTCTTCCGACTTATTATACAGAGTACGATACCACTGCGTTGAGGATTTGGGAAGAGGCTCTTCCTGGTTATGAGATTGTGGGAATCGATTGCGATAGCGGAAACGACAACATCATTTCGCTAAGCGGGGCTATTCACTGCATCACTCACAGTGTAGGAGTTGAGGATCCACTTATGATCAGCCACCTTCCATTAAACGATACAGAAAACACAACTGAGCCGTATTTAGTTGAGGGATACTTAAGTCATCGCTCAGACATAGCATCTGCTTCTCTATTCTACTCAACAAGTTCTGATGGGCCTTGGACTGAAGTAGTTATGTATGACACAGGTAACGGAGAAGACTTCACAGCGGAAATCCCTGCTCAACCTACAGGAACAAACGTTTACTATTACATACACGGGGAAGCTAATTCTGGCAAAACAGGAAACAGACCAATGCCAGCGCCTGAGGGATGGTGGACCTTCCATGTAGGCGGCATAATCATTGATGGCATTGACGAGGAAGAAGTAGGAGGATTCGCACCTATCTACCCTAATCCAGCTTCAGCAATCACCTGCGTTCCTGTACTTTTACAATCAGACTCACACGTGAGAGTAGTCCTAAGAAATGTAATGGGTGAAACTATTGAAGATCTGCACAATGGTAAGCTCAACCAAGGTGAGAGCAAGCTTTTTTTCAATGCAGGAAGCCTTTCCTCTGGAGCATACGTAATCACCCTAGAAATTGAAGGTGGGCACACATACTCTCAAAGAGTAATGGTTCGGTAAATAGGATTAATCTCTGCTTCCGAAGAATCTGAGCAAGAATAAGAACAGGTTTACGAAGTCTAAGTAGATAGACGTAGCGCAAAGAATTGCCATTTTCGCAGCAGTAGAAGATTCTCCATCTATGCTAGCTCCTATGTTTTTAATCTTCTGAGTATCGTAAGCTATAAGCCCTGTAAAGATTAGTACTCCAGCTATTGAAATGATGACGTCTAAAATGCCTTTGTAAAAAAACATGTTTGCAATCGAAGCTATAATCAATCCTATCAATGCCATAAAGAGCAAAGACCCCATTTTAGTCAGATCTTTAGAAGTAGTATAACCTGCAATTGACATAACCGTGAAAGTACCTGAGGTGATTAAAAAAACCTTAGTAATTACAACTTTAGAGTATAAGTACAGAATAGAACTTAAACTCAGCCCCATAGTCGCTGCAAATGCAAGAAATAATATGGTTAGAGTAATTGCAGAGAACCTTTCAAGTCCAGCATTCATTATTATAATGAAAGCGAACGGTGCAAGCATAAGACCCCAACGTAAAATACTATTTCCTTCAGGTCCAAAAATAGCTGCATAAATTTCTGAATGAGCTCCATACCATGCAGCAAAAGCTGTGACTATTAGTCCAACTACCATCCACGAGAATACGTTTGCTACGAAGTTCTTTGAAAGAACGGAAGAGCTTCCAGAGTTAGAACTGAATTGCTCAGTCCCTTTAAAAATTCTTGGGGGTTGATTATTATCCATTATCTATAAATTAAATTGATGAATTCTAAAATTGTGATCTTTAAAAATCTAGTATATAAACGAACATTCAGATGACAAACTTATACTTTAAAATATCAAAATAATCACAAAAATTATACGGTTTTCTTACCGAGAAACTATAAGGAACAAGAGTATTATGATGAATGGATTAGACTTGACCAAAATTCATGAGAAATATCTGAACTGAAACTACTATTAGGAGCTAATAAAACTGATACTGCATCATGAGAATGTAATGATTCTTGATGTGAACATATAATCCTAAAATCAATAATTCGATTATCATTAATTAATTGCTCATATAGCAATCTCGCAGCATCTTCAACAAATTTTAAATAAGCACCATTTAGTTCAGCAAACGCCATTTCATCTTCTCTTTTTACAATGACTTGTGTTTCAGTTTGTAAAGCATTAATACATAATTCTTGAAGATCTTCAATCCAAATATCTTCTTCAAATTGAATAGAAATCCTAGCTACAGATCGTTGCGAGTGAGGTACAACAGGTACATTTCTTGAATTTCTTGCGTATTCACTTAGTTCATACGAACAAGGACAGGCAGATGAATAGACAAAATCAAAATGGATTATCTTTTTTAATTCGCCTTCTTTATTAATATCAGCACAAATATTAACATCATAATACTGATACCCATCAAGATTTGATCTAAGTGAATTTTGCAGAATCGGGTAAGAGAACTTTAGAAGAATTTTAGCATCGAAAGTTGACAATTTCTCTTTATACGAGAGTAAAATAGATTCAAGAGCATTAATCCCAAAAACATCATCTTTATACTCATAAAATGACCTAATTATCATTGACATATTTATGCCCTTTTTGTGGGCAGATAGGGAAACAGTTCCTGTTACTTTAGTTTCTAACTCTAAAATTTGTTCATCTCTAGTTTTGTACTTAAGTGGCAATCTAAAATTATGCATACCAACTTGTTGAATTTCAACTTTTGAACCTTGAATTAGAGATGAAGGCCCATTTTGTATATCAGGAAACTTATCAAGTTCCTTTTTTGTAGGCTTGTAAGCCATATCGTATTTTTCTGCTTCTTTCGGAAATTTCATATGTTATTTTCCGCCGTAATAATCGGCGTAATTATTTTCAGTTTCATATAATCTTAGATGATGTAAGGTGCAACCATGTTCAGTAATAGAATGCTCCAATTGCTCCCAAATTTCTATAATTAGATTTTCAGTTGAGGCGATCTTACCCTTCATCCACTCAACATCCAAATTGATATTTCTGTGATCCAAATGCGTTTCGACTTGATCTCTAATTATATCTGAAAGAACTTTTAAATCCATACAATAACCGGTATCAGGATTGGGAAAACCTTTAACGGTAACGTGAAGTTCGTAATTATGACCATGCCAATTTTCATTAGCGCATTTGCCAAAAACATTATGATTCTTTTCAGTACTCCATTCTGGATTCCAAAGTTTATGAGCCGCATTAAAGCGAGCCCTTCTTGTTATATATACAGTTTTGTTTGGCATCAATTTTAACTTTTATCTATGTTACAAAGGTATACCTTTGTAACATGATTATCGTAACCGGAGCGGCTGGATTTATAGGTAGTAAATTAGTTGAAAGACTCAACCTTGAGGGATTCAACGACATTGTAATCGTTGATGATTTTTCCAGAGAAGATAAACGCGGTAATTACGAGGGATTGAAGTTCACATTAAAGGTCGAAAGAGAATCATTTGCAGAATGGATTACGGAGAATGAAAACCAGGTTCAATTCATTTTTCACCTTGGAGCAAGGACTGATACGACTAAAACTGATGTAGAGCTTTTCAACAAACTAAATCTGGAGTACACTAAGGAGGTTTGGAATTTATGTGTCAAATATGGTTTGGCACTAGTTTATGCTAGCTCAGCTGCGACATATGGTGACGGAACTTTTGGTTACTCTGACAGCCATGAAGTTGTTGGAGATCTTAAGCCACTCAATCCGTACGGAGAATCAAAGAATGACTTTGACAAGTGGGCTCTAGCTCAAGACAGGAAGCCATACTTCTGGGTAGGATTGAAGTTCTTTAATGTGTTTGGTCCAAATGAAGGACATAAAAACAGGATGGCATCAGTTGTTCTTCACACATTCAGACAGGTAAGTTCTACTGGCAAAATGAATCTCTTCAGGTCTCACAACCCTGACTTTAACGACGGCGAACAAACTAGAGACTTTGTATTTGTAGATGACGTAACAAAGGTTTGCTTTTACATGATGAAACACAGACTTAAGACTCCTAGCGGACTTTACAACCTGGGTTCAGGAAAGGGTCGCACATATCTAGAGCTGGTAAATGCAACATTTAAGTCAATGGGTTTAGAACCACATATCGAGTTTGTCGACACACCTGAGGATATACGAGATACTTATCAATATTTTACAGAAGCTGACTTGAGTAAATTAAGGGAGGCAGGATACAATGAGGAGTTTACCTCCTTAGAAGATGGGATTGAGAATTATATCTCATCTCTAATAGCTAGCAGTTGAGCTCTTATCATTTTAAGTCTATCGACTACTTCTTTTCGCGACTTTTCATTTAAAGAAGGAGTAGATTTTTTAGCAAAAACGCTTGTCTCTTTAGCTACTTTTTTAGCAACGGCTCCTGCTTCAGCACTCGCACCTTTCCTTGCAGACAATGCCTTTTTAGCTCCTTCAAGAGTAAAGCCTTGCTCTTTAACTAAAACGTAAATAGACTTGATTATTTCAATATCCTTTCTATTGTATGATCTCTTTCCGCGAGCATTAGTTTTCGGTTGTATTTGCTTGAATTCCTTCTCCCAGAATCTTAGTAAAGATGCATTTACCCCAAACATCTGAGCTACCTCAGAGATACTAAAGTATTGCTTTTGGATAGGAGAGTTTAAAGGCATGATAGGTAGCAAGATAGCACCGAATTATACTTTAATCAAAAGATTGATGCGCTGCCTCTGAATTTCTTAAAAGAGTTTCATACTCTTCAGGTGTCAAATCATTAAAATAATAGTGCGCTGGATTCACCTTTTTACCATCCTTAAACACCTCGTAGTGAAGGTGTGGAGCAACTGAAGTGCCAGTGTTTCCTACCAGACCGATTACTTCGCCACGCTTAACCTTTTGGCCTTTTTTCACAAGCGTCTTACTCATGTGAGCATAAAGCGTTTTATAGCCAAAACCATGCTTAATCTCCACATGCCTTCCGTATCCTGTGTAGGATCTTCTCACTTTAACCACCTCGCCGTCGCCAGTTGCAAAAATTTCCGTGCCTGTATCCGCAGAGAAATCCATACCATAATGGAACTTTCTCACCTTGTAAATTGGGTGATATCTCCAACCCCATCCAGAAGCCATTCTTTTTAAATCGTCATTTCTAATGGGCTGAATTGCTGGGATTGATTGCAGACGTGCCTCATGGGTCGCTGCAAGCTCCATGACTTCGTCGAAAGAACGGCTTTGGGCTACAAGACGACGCTGAACCTCAGCTATCTTCAACTGCAAATCACTTACATCCTCAGTGTGATCATACCCCCTCAAGTGTTTAGTTCTGTCAGCTCCTCCGACTCCTGGATTACGCCTGTACTCTGGAAGCGGATCTGTGCCAAATACTGTTCTGTAAATCGCGTCATCTCTGAGTTGAAGGTCTTCAAGGACTTCAACCATTTCTTCAACATCAGATTTGAAAAGATCGACTTGGACTTCGAGAAATTCTATTTCGCGTTCCATTGCCCTGTCTTTAGGTGAGTCGAATGCGTAGTCAAATAGGAAAATCGACGCTGTTCCAATTAAAATAATTAACCCCACATTACGCACAGACCACCATATGTAGTCCATAGCGCTGTATGGTATAACCTCATTTTGAAGGGTTTGAGGGTTGAATTTAGTTTTTTGGAACCAACTCATTAAGTGCAAATTTCGTACATTTTTGTCAGATGAGTATTTATTAATTTCGAAGTATCAAACATTAGAGTATGGAATCGCGCAAAATCCGACAAATATTTTTAGACTTTTTCGCCACTAAGGGCCATGAAATCGTCCCTTCAGCACCCATGGTATTGAAAGACGACCCAACTCTAATGTTCACTAATGCCGGTATGAATCCATTCAAAGATTTATTCTTGGGTAACAGTCCTGTGAAATTTCCAAGGGTAGCTGACACCCAGAAGTGCCTAAGGGTAAGCGGAAAGCACAACGACCTTGAAGAGGTGGGGGTAGACACATATCACCATACTATGTTTGAGATGTTGGGCAACTGGTCGTTTGGAGATTACTTCAAGGAAGATGCTATTGCTTGGGCTTGGGAGCTTCTAACAGAGCATTACAAGCTAGATAAGGACGATTTATACGTTACAGTGTTCAAAGGAGATAAGGGAGACAACCTTCCTGTTGATGAAGAAGCTAGAGAGCAGTGGAAAAGACATATTGCAGAGGATAAAATTATACTTGCAAGCAAGAAGGACAACTTCTGGGAGATGGGCGAGACTGGGCCTTGCGGACCATGCTCTGAAATTCACATAGATCTTAGAAGCGAAGAAGAAAAAGCTGCTATCCCTGGAATAGAACTTGTAAACATGGACCATCCACAGGTTGTAGAAGTTTGGAATCTAGTGTTTATGGAGTTTAACAGACTTACTTCTGGCGAACTTGTTCCTCTGCCAAATAAACACGTTGATACTGGAATGGGTTTTGAGCGTCTTGCAATGGCGATTCAAGGAAAAAAGAGCAACTACGATACTGACGTTTTCTCTCCACTTCTTGATAAGCTTAGCGAGTTGTCAGGCAAAAAATACAAGGCTTGCGATGATAGCGAAAGCGTTGCTTTCAGAGTGATAGTAGATCACGTTAGAGCTGTATCATTCAGCATATGTGACGGACAACTTCCATCTAACAATAAAGCTGGCTACGTTATCAGACGTATCCTGCGCCGAGCTATTAGATATGGATACTCATTCTTAGATTTTAAGGATCCATTTGTCTACAATCTTGTTGACGCTCTTGAAGAATCACTTGGCAATGCTTTCCCTGAACTTAACAATCAAAAAGACCTTATTAAAAAAGTAATCAAGCAAGAGGAAGAAAGCTTCTTGCGCACTCTTGAGAAAGGAATCNATAGACTTGAAGNGCATCTGAAGAANATGAATGANGACAGTGTGCTTTCTGGAGTTGNTGNATTTGANCTATATGACACGTTTGGATTCCCTNNAGATCTTACAGCACTTATTGCTAGNGAAAGAGGGATTAAGATTAATGAAGCGGAGTTTGATAAAGAGCTTAANGCCCAAATCGATAGATCACGTTCTGCCGGAAAAATCTCAACAGANGATTGGGTGAGCNTAAATGAAGGAGGAAGTTCTGAATTTATAGGGTACGACAANACTACCCATANCTGTCAGATTTTACGATANAGAAAGGTAAGTGCTAAGGGCGAGGATTTTTATCAAGTNGTTTTAGATACCACTCCGTTTTATCCTGAAGGGGGTGGCCAGGTTGGAGATACTGGCGTGTTAGTTGGAGGTGGAGCTGAGGTTGATGTTCTTGATACTAAGACGGAGAATAACCTTATAGTGCACACGTTGAAGGAATTACCCTCTGATATTGAGGCTAAACTAGAAGCGAGAGTCAACTCTAAGGCGCAGTTAAGTGCTGCTAGGAATCACTCGGCTACACACTTACTTCACGAAAGCCTTAGGTCTATACTTGGTAAACATGTAGAGCAAAGAGGGTCGCTTGTAAGGCCAGAGAATTTAAGGTTTGACTTTTCACACTTCGAGCGAGTAGATAGCGAAACCTTAGCTAAAATCGAGAAGGATGTAAATGATAAAATTCTATCTAACATTAGCCTTGATGAAAGACGTAGCATTCCTCTTGCAGAAGCAAAATCTGCTGGAGCAATGATGCTATTTGGCGAGAAGTATGGAGAGAACGTGAGGATGATAGGGTTTGGCACATCAAAGGAATTATGTGGAGGAATTCACGTTCAGGCTACTGGGTCAATAGGCCTGTTTAGAATTGTGTCTGAATCTTCTGTCGCTTCAGGAATAAGGAGAATAGAGGCGATTACTGGTGAAGCAGCATTAAACGCAAGCTATAAAGACAGGGAGGATTTAGCATCTATTGGAGCAAGTTTTAAAGGAGCTAAAAACATTGTTAAAGCCGTTGGAGATATGCAAGCAAGTCTTACCTCGCTTTCGAAAGAAGTTGAGGGCTTGCGTAAAAAAGAAGCTGGAAACGTTAAGGACGATCTAGTAAGTGCATTAACAGTTATTAATGGTGTGAATTTCCTCGCGGTTGAATTAAACCTAGATGCGAAGAGTGTTAAGGATTTGGCATTCCAGCTGAAGTCAGAAAAAGCACCTTTCCTGGGTGTGTTTGCAATTAAAAACGGAGAAAAGGCAAATATCAGCGTTGCAATTTCTGACGATGTTATTGCAGATAAGGGTTTAAAAGCTGGAGATTTGGTGAAGGAGCTTGCTTCGTGTATTCGCGGTGGTGGTGGTGGTCAACCAATGTTTGCTTCTGCTGGGGGATCTTTCCCTAAAGGCATAAAAGAAGCCCTCAGCAAGGCTGAAGGCTTTCTTAAATAACAAGCATTAAAAAAACGTAGTTGTTTAAGCCACGTTCAGATTCTCATTTACTAAGCTTTTTTTTTGATACGATGGACCTTGGTACTCCTCGTCATAGGCTAATCCTAGGTTTAGAATGTAGAATATGTTAAAGACAAGTGCAAGGATATAATCTTTTGTTGTTTTCTTTCCGAAGCTTTGAGCTAGCTCAATAATAGTTTTAGGAATTAAGTAGAGTACTGCTGGGGTTAAGAATAATATTGCGTGCCATGTTGGTCTTCCTATAAGTTTCATAAGAGTCATTACATTTAAAAATGGAATGAAAACTTTCCAACATGGTAAATCAGCCTTCGCGAATAATTTACATATTCCAACAATTGCAATTAAACCAATAAAAAATCCTGCAAGAAGAAGACCTCCAGTTATGCCTAAGGACTCTAAATAGTTTAGAATTTCTTCTATCATCAACTTGTGATTTTAGGTTACGTACCACAAATTAGACGAAGACTTCGAGATGGGGTTGCCTCTTAGCATATTGGTTTTTAACACATTAGGATAAAGTTCTTAACTATGTCAGGTCAAATGCGCGAATTGCTTGACAATTTTATCAGTAATTTTTTCTCCTCGTGGAGTTAAAATCAAAAGTCTTTCAACCACATTCCTAAGTTCTCTAACATTACCTGTCCAATCTGCTTTCGAAATTAATTTCATAGCCGAATCTTCCACTTCAGGCATAACTATTGAATGATCTTCACTAAGGAGATTAAGAAAATGTTCAACAAGTAATGGTATATCCTCTCTCCTATCATTAAGAGATGGAACTTCGACTGGAATCACCGCTAGTCTATGGTAAAGATCTTCACGAAAGTTTCCTTCAGATATTTCCAATTTTAAATCCTTATTTGTTGCGGCAACAATTCTGACATCGACTTTGATATCCTTATCACCTCCTACCCTTGAAATTTTATTTTCCTGAAGAGCCCGAAGAACCTTTGCTTGCGCATCGAGTCCCATATCTCCTACCTCATCGAGAAATAGTGTTCCACCAGATGCTTGCTCAAATTTTCCCTTTCTCTGCTTTACCGCACTAGTAAAAGCGCCTTTTTCATGGCCAAACAATTCACTTTCAATAAGATCTTTAGGAATAGCTGCACAGTTTACCTCAACAAAAGCTTCGGATTTCCTGGGGCTACCATTATGTAACTGTCTAGCCACAAGTTCTTTCCCTGCTCCGTTACCTCCAGTTATCAACACCCTAGCATCTGTTGATGCAACTGTATCGACTATTTGTAAAATATCCTTGATTGCTTTCGACTCTCCAATTATGGGATGAGACTTAGATTTGTGGACTTTCTTTCTCAACATCTTAGTCTCTGCTATTAACTCTTCAGTCTCTGTAGCGTGCTTGAGAGTAACTAGAATTCTGTTTAAATCTAATGGCTTTTGTATAAAATCGAAAGCTCCCTTCTTTAGAGCTTGCACAGCTGTTTCAACAGTTCCATGACCAGAAATCATAATTACAGGGGCATTAACAGCCTTACTCTCCAACATGTCGAGAACGTCGAGACCGTCCATTTTTGGCATTTTAACATCACAGAAAATTACATCATACTTAGACTTAGAAGCTTCTACTACACCTTCCATTCCATCTTCTGCCTCTGCAACTGTATGCCCCTCGTATTCAAGAATTTCTTTTAGACTAGCCCTAATAGGCTGCTCATCATCTATAACTAAAATTTTTGCCATGGTAATGTATTCTATCGCGAGAAGTTACAAACTCTATGCCATCCCTGGTACAATGCTCAAACCTCTTGACAGCCTATTTAGCACACCCTCTCTAAGAGCATATTCAGATCTCAGCATACTTTTAATCTCTCCACAGTCTAATGCATATCTAACAATGGCTGCGGCATATGGAATATTATCAGCCCTATCCGGCGGCATACCAGACATAGCTAATCTTTCCTTTAGAGAATTATACATCAACTCCCCACAAAGGGCATTAAACCTATCCAAATTAATAGGTGTAGCTGATGGGTGCTCATTACTTAAAGCATTCACATCACCTGGGTTTGTCACTGAGTAGAATGTGTCAAATGACCCACTAGAACCAACAAGAAGAGATGGCTTGACGTTTTCGATGGCAACCTTTAGAGGTTGAAGACTATCGTCTAGATAAGGCTTCATCTTATAGTAAGCCTCATGTTCATCGGCACCAAAACGATCTGTCATTTTAAAAAGGTTTGACATTCTAGCAACCCCTACATTAAATGATCTACTCCAGATAATTTCCTTTTTATTCCAAAGAATACACTCAGTACTACCTCCACCAATATCCATTGTAAGAACGTTTGAATCTGATGGAGGTGTATAGGTTAATTCCAAACCCGCTTGAATCAATGCAGCTTCTGCAGATCCACTAATAACATTAACGTCGTATCCATACATCTCCTTAACTCCATTAACAAACTCAGCTCTATTTGACGCGTCACGAAGAGCACTTGTAGCTAAGATGTATACTTCCTCAGCTCCGTAATTGTAAACGGCCTCCTTCATTACCCCAATTGCGTCAAGACCCCTAGTAATTCTTTCAGGCAGAATAATACCCTTACCAACTCCGCCTTTTCCTAGTTTGACTGGTAGTCTTAAACTGAAAACATCCATCCAACGCCCTTCACCTAAAGCATCATTAAAATCGACTATTCTTAGGTTGAAGGTGTTAGTTCCGCAATCTATTACGGCTAATCTTCTCATTTATTCTTGTATGTTAACCACTTAAACATCTCCTTTAGAGTCGGTTTCTTACCATACATAAAAATGCCAGTCCTATAGATTCTAGCAGCTAGCTTAATCATCAGGAAAACAGTAACAATTAGAATTAAAGCACTGATAGCTAATTCCCACCACTGCACTCCCATGCTCAGCCTCACCATCATTGTAATAGGAGCTGTAAATGGAACGTATGAACAAACCTCTGCGAGAGTAGTTTCCGGTGAAGAAAGTATTTGAATGTTTAGTATGTAACTAAACATGAGTGGTAGCATGACTGGAAGAAGAAGGTATTGAGCATCAGACTCCTGTTCTACTGAAGCTCCTACTGCAGCAAACATAGATCCATAAAGAGCAAACCCACCCAGATAAAAGAACAGTCCCCATCCTATCATCTGCAACCAATGAATCTGTAAAAGGACATCCAAATCCTCATGAGCACGCATAAACGTGTTAAGGTTGGTTGCAGCAACTAATTCACCGTTTTCAGCCATAATTTCTGTAAGCATCCCCGAAGACTCAGCATAAGCTCCAAACAACAAGAAAAGTATCCATGAAAGTATGGCCCATGCTATGATTTGGGTTAGGCCTACAAGGCCTATACCTGCAACCTTAGCACCCATAAGAGTCTCAGGCTTAACAATACTCACAACTACTTCAACAATTCTATTACTCTTCTCCTCAATAACTCCTCTCATTACGTGCATGCCATAGATCATGATAAACATGAACATAAACATCGAAAAGACCCATCCAACAAGACTTCTATTCTCAGCATTTTTATCCTGAGTTTCTATATTTATAGTTTTTAAGCCTATGTCGACTTTAAGCTTTTTATAAGTCTCGTATTCTAAGTTTAATTCTTGCTTAACTCTAAGCTTTTCTACTGCATTTGAAAGATCCCTTTTAATTGCAGATCTCGCGTTTACAGATTGAGCAGTTTCATAATATAAATGTGCTTTTGCGTTTTGCAAAATACTCTCATCAAACTCAATCATTCCAGTATATTCACTAGCAAGAAATCCTTCTTTAGTGATGGTATCCTCCTTAGTGAATCTGTATTCTAAAAAATCTCGCAGAGGGAAACAATCAGGACAATAAGGCACTTGTTCACCCTTTACTTCATGAGTATATGATAGTAGCTCAACAGTATCTATTATTAAAATCTTTTCATTTCTCTCTTGAGACTGTGTAAACACAACCATAAGAGCTATGAAACCCACCATCAAAACTGGCCCCAATAGAGTACTCAGTATAAAAGCTCTTCGCCTTACCCTGGTAATGTATTCCCTACCTACAATCGCAAACCACTTTCTCATCTCTTTGCCTTATTTACTGCTCTTAAGAATACCTCATCCATTGATATTTTTCTAGGAGAACATGATAAAACATCAACCTCAGACGTTGCCCATTTCAAGAATTTCTCAATCGGAGTATTCGTAGGAATTCCAAGCACCATCTCATTTACGTTATCTCCATAACTGTGTACGCTGTGAAGTATGGCACTTGCACCCAAGGCAGCAGTGAATGCAATCAGGTTTCCTCTGAATTTAAAGTCAATTCTTCCAGCTCTAGCATTTTCTCGTAGAGTTGAAACTTCTCCTTCAAGGATTTTTTTTCCTTGGTTTACCAGGGCTACGTGATCACATAGCTCGTCAACAGAAGACATGTCGTGAGTTGATAACAAAACGGTTGTTCCATTTTCATCTCTAAGCCTCTTGATTTCAGTTTTTATGCGCGCAGCGTTGATGGGGTCAAATCCGCTTAACGGCTCATCGAGAATTAGAAATTTAGGCTTGTGTAGAATTGAGACTATAAATTGGACCTTTTGGGCCATACCCTTACTTAGATCACTCACCTCTCTATCCCACCAGCCATCTACTTCAAGTCTCTCGAACCAAGTGGTTAGCTCACTCTTCGCTTCGTGGTAATCCATACCTCTTAGCTGGGCAAAATAAAGTGCCTGCTCACCTACTCTCATGTTTTTATAAAGCCCCCTCTCCTCGGGTAAATAACCAATATTATTTAAATCTTCATCAATAAGATTAGATCCATAAAACTCAACTCTCCCTGAATCAGGAGCAGTAATTCCAGCCACCATTCTTATTAGAGTGGTTTTACCAGCGCCATTGGGACCCAATAACCCAAAAATGCTTCCCTCAGGAACATTCAAACTCACCCCGTCTAATGCAACATGATCTCCGTATTGTTTGAATACGTCAGTTAAACACAGTGCTAGAGGTTTGGTTGAGGTCATGAAAATAGGTCTCGAACTTTATCAAAGAAGCCCCTTTCCTCGTGATTAGGGTCAGGATTAAAGTTACTCGAGTCTTGCAATGCTTCCAAGGCAGATTTTTCTTCTTTAGTTAGCTTCTGAGGAGTCCAAACATTAATATTCACAAGCAAGTCCCCACTTCCATATGAATCCATTGAAGGCAGTCCCTTTCCTCTAAGTCTAACTAGCTTACCACTTTGAGTGCCAGCATCGATTTTAATTTTAGCTTTACCGCTTAAAAGCGGAACTTCAGCCGTAGCGCCCAGGGCAGCATCTGTAAAGCTCACATACAAATCGTGATGAATATTCTTTCCATTTCTCTGGAATAGATCGTGAGCAAGTTCTTCAACGACAATTAGCAGATCGCCAGGCACCCCGCCTACAGGAGCGCCGTTACCAGCTCCCCTCATTACTAACTGAACACCATCCTCTACTCCAGAAGGGATATCAATCTCAACTACTTCATCCTTTCTAATCATTCCCATATGATCTGCTTCAGATGGTTTTTTAGTAATACTAAATCCAGACCCGTTACAGGCTGGGCAGGTAGACGAAGTTTGCATTTGGCCTAGAATAGTATTCGTAACTCTTTTAACCTGACCAGTTCCATTACATGTCGAGCAGTTTGAGTGTTCAACTCCTTCGGCAAGAACCTGCTTAGCAACTCTAATTTTCTTTTTTGCGCCTGTTGCAATTTCCTCTAGTGTAAGCTTCACTTTAATCCTCAAATCAGAACCCTTCATTCTCCTACGGCGACCTCCGCCGCCACCGCCACCAAATCCACCACCAAAGGCACCGCCAAAAATGTCACCAAACTGACTGAAGATGTCATCCATATTCATGTGATGACCTCCGCCACCTGAACCCTTCATACCAGCATGGCCAAATCTGTTGTACCTCTCACGCTTATTATCGTCGCTCAATACCTCATAAGCCTCAGCTGCTTCCTTGAATTTTTCCTCAGCCGCAGTGTTGTCAGGGTTTTTGTCAGGGTGATACTTAAGAGCAATTTTTCTGTATGCCTTCTTTATTTCAGATGCAGAAGAACCTTTCGATACACCTAATACTTCGTAATAATCTCTTTTAGACATCTTACTGGCCTATTACAACTTTTGAATACCTAAGGACCTTATCTCCAAGCATGTAGCCCTTTTCAACTACATCTACAATCTTATCCTTAAGCTCCTCTGAAGGTGCTGGAATTCTAGCAATAGCCTCATGCTTATCTAAATCAAACTCATCGCCAGCTTTTGCCTCCATAGTCTTAAGTCCTTTAGAAGTTAGAGTGCTTATCAACTTAGCATGAATCAGCTTCATCCCCTCTCTCATAGCCTCCGCATCCTCTGTGGGATTAGCCTCTGCTCTATCAAAGTCATCAATCAATGATAATAACTGAGCAATAATGTCGCTTCCAGCTGAACTAATTAAATCTGCTTTCTCACGCATTGTGCGCTTTCTGAAATTATCAAACTCCGCGTAAAGCCTAAGGTACTGGTCTTGAAAATCAACTTCTTCAACTTCATTAGTTTCAGTAGCGTCAGTTGTTTCTTCCTGAATAACCTCTTCTTCCTTTACTTCTTCCTGCTCTATTTTTTTCTTCTTGTTCATGCGTAATATGAGTTCGCAAAATGCAAGGCAAATGAAGTGCCAATTTCACTATAAATCAAAAACAAGACAGCATGTCATATTAATACCTTCTGTCAGACAGGTTGTCCTGTCATCTTAGGCTTTTAACATGCTTATCAATATGCATGTGGAGGTCAAACCCTCTTAAGTCCTTAGCCACTATAATTCCGTTCTCATCAATCAAATAGCTCATAGGAATAGAATGCACTCCATACATAGCTGCTGCTTCGTTTTGCCATTTCTTTAAATCGCTAACGTGATATGGCCACTTAAGGCCGTCTTTTGTAATCGCAGCCTTCCATGAATCCACTTTAGAATCAAGCGATACAGAGAATATCTCGAATCCCTTAGCATTTTTAAACTTGGCCTTTTTATACTTATCATAAGCTTTAACCACATTCACATTCTCCCTTCTACAAGGCCCGCACCATGAAGCCCAAAAATCAATAAGTACTATCTGTCCTCTCAAATCGCTGAGTTTCATCTCAACTCCATCAGGATTATTCATAACAATATCTGGAGCCTCATCACCAATGTTAGTTCCTATTCTAACAATTTCTTCTACAGGATTGTTATTGAACGACATTGCGCTAACAATGCCAGTTAACGTAATAAGGACAAGGCCTATAACAGCCACAATTATTTTGTATTTGATAGTCATTCTACTCGAGTAATTTTTGCTCCTAGTTTTCTAAGTCTAGTATCTATATTTTGGTAACCTCTATCTATTTGGCCAATGTTATGGATGGTCGACGTACCTTCAGCTGAAAGTGCCGCAATTAGTAATGAAACTCCCGCTCTAATATCCGGCGATGTCATTGTTACCGCTCTTAACGGCGTCTGATGATTAAGACCTATTACAGTCGCACGGTGAGGGTCGCAAAGGATGATTTGGGCTCCCATATCTATGAGCTTATCTACAAAAAAGAGCCTGCTCTCAAACATCTTCTGATGTATCATAACCGACCCTTTAGCCTGAGTAGCCATCACAAGAACTATCGACAGAAGATCAGGAGTAAATCCTGGCCAAGGTGCATCAGACACAGTCAAAATCGACCCATCTATAAACTTCTCAATTTCGTAGTAGTCCTGCGATGGAACAAAGATGTCATCACCTCTGCGCTCAATCTTAACCCCCATCCTCTTGAATATTCTAGGGATAATTCCCAGCTCATCATATCTAACATCCTTGATGGTAAGCTCACTTTTAGTCATGGCAGCCATGCCTATAAAACTACCCACCTCAATCATATCCGGCAAGCATCTGTGCGTCGCCCCTCCAAGAGAATTAACACCTTCTATAGTCAGCAAATTCGAACCTACACCTGTGATATTACCTCCCATAGAGTTAATGATCTTACATAATTGCTGCAGGTAAGGCTCACACGCAGCATTGTAAATAGTAGTCGTCCCCTCAGCCATTACAGCAGCCATTACCACGTTCGCAGTTCCAGTTACTGAAGCCTCATCAAGGAGCATTGTTGTTCCCTTGAGCTTTCCTCCTGGCACATTAGCATTGAAAAAACCCGTTGATGCGTCATAGCAAAACTCTGCCCCAAGTGCTTTAAATCCTAGGAAGTGAGTGTCCATTCTGCGTCTTCCAATTTTATCTCCTCCTGGTCTTGGTAAAGCTCCTATACCAAACCTTGTCAATAAAGGCCCGAGAATCATCACTGACCCCCTTAATGAACTTCCCTTTTTAGAAAATTCATCAGAGTTTAAATAATCTAGATTTACCTCGTCTGCCTTAAACCACCACTTTCCTTCATCAAGCTTTTTAGTCTTTACTCCCATAGAACCAAGGAGATCGATTAGCTTGTTTACATCGACGATGTCCGGCAGGTTTGATATTTCAACTTCACCAGGAGTTAGAAGTACAGCACTTAAAATCTGTAACGCCTCATTCTTAGCTCCTTGTGGAATTACTTCGCCACTTAGTTTGTGGCCACCTTCTATAACAAAACTGCTCATTCCTCAAATTTGCATCACAACAACGAGGATTTATTGAACAAGATTGGAACTTGTTCAATAAAAATTGTGAAAGGAATTAACTATGTGCGCTTTTTAACGGCGACGGTTTTTGCCGTTTTTCTTTCCGTTTTTCTTGATAGGTCTTCTTCTATCAAGGGCATCACTTGTTTTTCTGATGCTTCTTAGAATCTCAGCTGTGCTCTCTAATTCAGCTTCTTCAGGTAGCACAAGCGCTCCTCCAGAAACCTCCTTTAATTGATCAACTATAAAGCTTCTCTCGACAGTCTTCCTATTCCAAGTAAGGAAGTGCATCTTCATAGTATTAGCCAGTTTAGTGATTAAGATGGTTTTCTCCTCTCCATCATCCATCTTCTTTGCCATATCCACCATTGCTCCCAGAGTACGCCCAAAGTGACCAGCTCTAGATTGTGCATTTGGGTAATCAATCCTGTTTGGGGCTGTTAATCTATCACCATCTACAGGATTCTCAAAAGGACTATCAACATCCATCTGAAAATTAGACATCACATGAAGCTGATTCCATAGTTTATGCTTACCCTCTTCCTCAGTTCCTTCAGGCGGTACAACAGAACCCATAACACTAACAATGGCCTCTGCACACTTAGTTCTTTCTGCTTTATCAGAAATACTTAGCATGTGCTGAACCATAGTATGAATACCTCTTCCGTATTCAGGTATCACCAAATCCTCTCTTGAGCTGTTATACGTCAACGTATCGCTCAAATCTTCTCCCTTTTGCGTCATTTTATTCATAGGATTGCAAAGATACACTATTGAGCGTATCGCTTATTCATAGATAATCTCAATGATTTTACATGGGTCTGATGGGTCGAAATGAACTTCACCTTCCCAAATTACAATTGGTGGGTCTTCATTCTGATCTGGGGATGCGGGATATATGTTATAATTATATTCCAGTGTGAAACATAAATCTTCAATTGTTCCTGCTGGATTTTCATAAACATCTTCAAAAATTATACAGTTAAAATATGGATAATTGCAATCGGTCGGAATTTGAAAATTTGGACCTTCAAAATCGTAGGAATTAGATACATAAATATACCCTGAATAGAATTCGAAACTATTTACATCTATAGAGTTATTTTTCCAATGAGGTCTAATAATATAGCTGTTATTCGAGTCAGCAGGTGCTTTGTCTAGTATTAACTCCAATGTGTTGGGATGAAAATAAAAATTTATTGAGGCTGGATACTGACAATAATTATCCGTATCCTGGTAATTAGATGCATTTGGATCATCACACAGTGGATTTTGTGTGCATGAGAAAAGCACTACAGAGAGTGTCAATAACATCAATAATTTATTCATAAGGAATTTCAATTATTTTACATGTGTCTGATGGGTCGAAATGAACCTCTCCTTCCCAAAGTACAATTTGATCCTCATTCGAGTATTCTAATATCATTTGACAATCAAACAAAATACCATTAGGATTATCAGCTAATTTATCAACCTTAAAACTATTATAACTTAAACTTGTACAATCTGTTGGATCGAAATAATTAGAGTTATCCAAATTTTCATCTGGGGTTAGGAACGCTAATCCATAAGATTTACTATTAGAATTAGAATTGGGATTCTGACCCAAAAATAATCTTACCCATACATTATAATAGAGTGATCCACTAGGAACATTTTCTTGCATCAACTCTAAAGAATTAACACTTACATAGAAGTTAATTGAAGACTGATACTCACAAAGATCATCCACATCCTCATAATTAATTGCCATAGGATCATTACAAAGTGGATCTGGTGCGCAAGAGAAAAGCACTGCAGAGAGTGTCAAAAAAAGCAAGAATCTATTCATAGGTTATCTCAATGATTTTACACGGATCCGATGGATCGAAATGCACCTCGCCTGACCAAAGAACTATTGGGTCCTTATTATAATATTCTAATGTCACATATAAATCTTCAATTGTTCCTGCTGGGTTTTCATCCCACTTGTATTCATACAAACTATTATAATAATAGACGTTGCAATCTACGGGAACTTGAATATTGTAATTATCAAAATTAGTGTTAGGCCAAATAGAAATATTATCATAAAGCTGATTAGATTGAGCTGAACGTAGTCTTATGTTAACAGAATATGACGTTGAACTGTTAGGCGAATACTCTTTAATTAATTCAAGTGTGCTTTCACTTAAATAAAAGTGAACCTGAGATTGATATTGACAGAAGCTGTACAAATCCTCATAATTAATAGCATTAGGGTCATCGCACATTGGTTGAGGTGCACATGAATATAACGCTACTGAGAGGGTAAATAAAAATAAAAGTCTTTGCATAATTAACTTGTTAACAAGTGACTATCTGAGAAAGATAAGAATTTAAGGAAAGCGAAAAGATAATCGCTATAAAGCTAACACTTAGTCGAGCTATTGGGTAAATCTACAATTTTTTCATTTACCTCTTGCACAAAGGAAAAAGTGATGTATTTTTGTCGTCCGTTTAACGTTAATGCGAAAATAGCTCAGTTGGTAGAGCACAACCTTGCCAAGGTTGGGGTCGCGAGTTCGAGTCTCGTTTTTCGCTCCACTTAGAAAGCTTCCCTCGAGGAGGCTTTTTGCTTTTAGGGCAAGGGTTCCAGAAGATCTGGAACATGAAAAGCTGTCTGATTAATAATTTATTTGCTTTTCTAAATATACTCTACCAACTGCCAAATTTGAAGCTTAGTGCCATTTTTGCTGCCAGTCTTTTTCTCACTTTACTCACTAGAAAAGCTGAAAAGTATCTGCAACTTCTTACTCTATAGTGTACCCTCCCCCTTGAGTATTCGGTTTCGGTTTAGGTAGCCTACCGTCCCTGTATGTATATAATCCTGTCTCTGAGTATTACTCATTTCTGTTGGGAAGGTGTGTGTAACTACCCAAACGTAACACATACATGGTATATCTATATAAGCTATCTTGTATGCATGAGTATATCTAAGGATATATATAAACCTATTTACAGGGTAATACCTTCTTCATTAAAGCCTCGATTTGAATCTGGGGTGCTTGATGTGAAGTGTCTTTTTTTTGTTTCAGATTTAGCATATGAAGTTGTTAAAAGAGAAGGGAGAGTTAGAAGCCACCTCCCTAGAGACAGAGATAGAGACTTCCTTGTTAAAATGCTAACAAACAAATACAGAAGAACTGTTGATCTGCTCATAGCGGAGGACATCATCCAAGTCCGCAGCAATGAAGAAGGGAAAGAGTCTTACTCTACAACTCATCAC
>NZRP01000063.1 GCA_002693775.1 Crocinitomicaceae bacterium
ACTTTGTTTTAAGAATTACATTGTACAATCCGTTTTCAACGCCCCAATTCATTAAGAATTCCTCACAATTTTCATTATTTAGTTTAGGGTAACCAATCCCTAAAAGTGCAGCAACTCTTGCCTCAAGAGCGGAATCAACTACCTCAACATTTTCAGTTGGATCCACCACTCTCGCTATCTCAGCATCCTCTCCAGTTTCATCACAGCCGAATAATATTGAAGCCAATATCATTGAAAGCGGAAATAGCTTTTTCATGACCCCGAATCTAATACACTATCTTGCAAGAGTGAAAAATCAAATACACATATTTAAGGCATTAATATCTCTTACTGTAATCATTGCATTTTTATCCATCTCAGTCGCTCATGCTCAGCATTGGTTAGAAGAGGATGAAGGGTATGTGTCTAGGAGGAAGGGATTAGAGTTTGGAGTAAATATGGGAGTCTACATGGCGAATAATAACCAGATGACATCCTCTTCAATTTTTTACAACGGTAGTGGATACTACGAGTTAGGAGATAACTCAGCGACATTGTATTCAATCGAGGAAAGATTGAATCTGGGTACAACTGAAGCTCAGGTCACTAATATGCTTAATACAGATGGATTCCAAATTCCATATGATGCTTATGGTTATATGAGATATGACCCTGGGATGATGTTTGGGCTTAAAGCTGTTAGGTTTTGGAATCCTGAAAGCGCAATAGTGTTAAGCTTCGACGCTGCAAGCTTGAAGGCTACTGGGTTCTATACTATGAATCTAAACGGTTTACCAGGACAGGGTCAGGGTATGAATAACACCAAACTATACGGTGTAATTGGAGAGGAGAGGCGAATGCTCACAACTCTCGGCTTTAGAACTTCGATGTATATTACTGATAGAAGTTCTTGGATTTTTGAGTTGGGTGGAATCGCAACTGGAACTCAGGTTGTAGAAAACTACTGCCTTGTAGAAACTACCCCATATGATCTTCTTGTAACCTTCAACGGACCAGGTCAAATCTCTGGACCAACCAGCAACCTCACTAACATAGGGTTTGGCTTTTACACTACCATTGGCCTTGAAGCATTATTTGAGGAAGGAGGCAACCTTGAAGCAAACCTCAGGCTAAGCAGAGACAACGTAAAACTTGGATCACAGGAAATAGATGACTTTGGCGTCCTAGGATACCAAGGTATACAATGGAATGCTGCTATCTACGTAACCTGGATGATCCCACCTCATGTAGGAGAATACGTTAGAGCGTCTTTCTAATCAGTGAATTAGGATTCAAATCCCTCAGATTCAGTGAGAATGTCCACTTTCTAAGTGGCAGTCTAGATTCATTATTCTGAGTGAGCGATAGAAGAGGTAGCTGGAACTTTAGAATTCCCAACTTGTAGGTCATACCCATTATTGCATCATAGTCCTCATAAAGGGTATCTAAATCCATCACTATTCCTCCGCAGAACAAATCAATTGATTGTGTTATGTTATAATCGAATCTTAAGCTTGTAAACCAAGTCTTTGCATACATCTCAATAGGCATAGCCCCGTAAAGATTGGGCGCTTGTCTAGATAGTAATCCATCCTGAGCATCCCTTTCCAAGAGTAAGTGATCTCCCATTACGTCATTTCTAGCGCCAAAGCCATTTGTTGGCAATTGAAAATTCCCTTCCTCGGAAAGTGAGTGAGAGTAAGCACATAAAAAGCTCATTTTAATTCTCTTTCCCCTCTTGTTTAATCTGTAATCAGCAGAGTAGTTTAGCATTGCAACAAGGTTGTGGTTGTCTTTAATGCCTTCAGGTGGCAATGGTAACCAATTTGAGTGTTCATATAGATTCAAATCATAAAATCTAGCTTCAATTCCTATGTTTTGTTTAAAGCCGACAATATCTCCATTTGACTTACTTGCCTCAAACCTTAGTTTATGACTTTGTTGAGTGGTACTATTGTCAGTAAAAACATGCTCGTCTGGATAGCCAAACCTCGTAGCGTACTCATACCCAAGAGATGATTTCCAAGGAGAGTTTACTACTTGGTTAAATTTCCTATTTACCTCAAAGCTCAATCTGTGCATTGGTGCCTTACCGTAGTAAATGTCCGCAAGATGCCATCCTAAAGTTTCATCATTATAAAATCTGCTACCCCTTGCCCTAGCCATCCAAGGCCCCTTGCTAAGCGAAATACTAGCTGTGCCATTTAAAGTGAATTCACCTTCGCTTACACCCATCATAGGGTTTGCATACCACTCTAGGTCCCTCATAGGAACAGTTATATTATGAAGAGCTAGTCCGCTCATAAATCCAGAGTGCATATTCCATCCCAAAGTAGGCACAACAAAAAGCTGAGTCTTGCTTCCATCCTCTAATCTTGTTAACGCCCTAATCTGTAGAGGCTCAACCTTCTTCAGAACTCCAGAAGTTCTAGAGTAGTTATTCTTTCTGTCGTAGTCCAAATCATATCTGCCAGGATCCACCACAACATGTGTTGCTTCCTCAGTATTTATCTTAACCGTAGCCTTAGTCCCCGGCTCTGAAGGCTCTACCCATGCTGTTCCAACCTCAACATCGCCGTTGTATGCCACAACTTCAACAGGAGATACATGCTCGCCGATATTTTTAATGCTTACCTCAAGGCCATTGTCAGTTTCAGTGGCCTTGCAAACAGCCCAGTTGTTGTGATTATTAGTTTTAATCCAACCCTCAAAGAACCAGCTTAGGTCTTCCCCACATGATTTCTCCATGCTTGCCTGTAAATCGCTAGGAGAGGGGTGCTTGAATTTCCATTCCTCGAAGTATGCCTGCATAGCCTTATCAAAGCGTTCTTCTCCTAAGTATTGCTTCATAAACCCAAACACTGCAGCAGTCTTCTTGTACACCATCGCACCGTAGTTCGTGGATGAAAAGTCATCGGAATGACATTGCAGTGGTTGATCCGCTCCTAATCGAGCAGGAAGTAAGTACGAAAGCTCATCTATCCACCTGTACTCAAACTCATCAAGGTCGAGTTTCTCAATTAGTTTGGGCTTAAGCCTATTTGAAATAAGGCCTAAATCCTTCCCCTCGTAATACTCAGTTAAATATCTAGTCTCATTAAATGAATTGAGTCCCTCATCCATCCAAGCATTTACCCTCTCGTTGCTTCCAAGAATTCCATAGAACCAGTTATGTCCTACCTCGTGAGCAATGACTACGTTTAATTGGAAATCTGTTCCGCTCTCGCCTATAACTGTCACATTTGGGTATTCCATCCCTCCGCCAGCGCTGATTGTGCCGTCTACTGCCGTTACGTGGTTGTATGGATAGTCTCCATTCCAAAGCGAGTAGTAAAAAGTTGATTTGTTTAAGTAGTCAGATGATTTAGCCCAAAGCTCCTTTTCGTTAGACGTGAACATTGCCCATGTAGTTACTGAACGTCCGCTATGAGGTAATTCGACTTGGTCTTTAAGTACCATATACCTCTTATCTGCGAACCACGCGAAGTCGTGTACGTTTTCTTGATGGTAGTGAAGGGTTTTAGTGTTCTCTGAAGTAGCTGGGAAGCTTAAGTCATTATCTTCCTCGTCGAGGTGCTTTCTAGTTTCAGCATCGATAGCGTCAAGCCTTAGTTTTTCTGCATCGTTGTCGACTGATCCCGCAGGCATATCTCCTGTTGCTCCCACAGTGTAATTGTCAGGAAGGGTTATGTAAACATCGAAGGTTCCAAACTCTGAATAGAATTCTCCCTGTCCTAAGTAGGGCATAGCATGCCAACCATCGCAGTCGTATACTGCTGGTTTGGGATACCACTGAGTTATTTGGTATGACTGCTTTACGTGGCCCAGTCTAGAGATTTTACCGCTGGGGATTCTAACCTTAAAAGGAGTGTGAATTTCTAGAGACTCCCCTGGATAAAGAGGTGTGTTTAGTTTTATTACTGCAATATCAGGATTCTCCTCGTCATACATCCATTCAACATCACTGCCATTCACGTGGAAGTCTAGGCCGTCAATACCGCCCAAATCTTTAGCAATAGCGTAGTACATAAATAGATCGCCATCCCTATATTGTTGTTTAGCAAGAGCTGTTTTCCCAGAGCTGTAAGCATTTGGCCACAAGTGCATCCAAATCTCACTCAGTTCTTTCGGGCTGTTGTTTGTGTATGTAGTTGTTATCTCTGCGTCGAGCTCATGAAGCATGTCATTGAGCTCTACTTTGATGGTGTGATCAACTTTTTGTTGGAAGTAAGTGGTTGATTCTAACGATGTTTGAGCTAAATAAATAACCGGCAGAATCATTGTTGCTAATGCCAAAACTTTATTCATGGCCTTCAAGTTCGTATTTTTAGAGCATGCAAAATAATACTTTAAATATTTGTGCTTCAATTTTAACAATTGCGGCACTTTTTGTTTCGACAAACGCTCAGGCGCAGTACACTTTTAAGTCCCTTGTGGATTTGGAGCATACTTCAGTTAAGGATCAATGTAGAACAGGTACTTGCTGGAGCTATTCCACTTCTAGCTTTTTTGAGTCAGAGGCTGCAAGAATCACAGGAAATGTTGTGGATATCAGCGAGATGGCAACAGTTAGGTACACTTACCCTCTCAAGGCTGAGACCTATCTTCGCTACCATGGCAAGCATCAGTTCAGCCCAGGTAGCCTTTGCCACGATGTGACCAACGCTGCAGAAGGATGGGGACTCTGCCCGCAGGAAGCCTACACTGGTTTGAAAGGTGGTGCTACAAAGCACGACCACGGTGCTATGGATGAAGAACTACAGAAAGCAGTTGAAGCGATCTTAAAGAATAGAGAAAACGGAGTGCTTGATCCAAGCTGGAAAGATGAGATAGCTTCTATCCTAGATTCACATATTGGATCATTGCCTATAAAGTTTGAATACAATGGAAAATCTTTCACTCCTGAGTCTTTCAGAGATTTCTTAGGCATAGTTCCAAGTAACTATATCAATTTGTCGTCGTTTACTCATCACCCTTTTGGGGAGGAGTTCATTCTTGAGGTGCCAGATAACTTCTCACAGGGGATGTTCTTCAACTTGCCCATCGATGATTTGCAGAGAGCAGTTGAGGCTGCAGTTGTGAATGGATACTCAGTTGCATGGGATGCTGACGTCAGTGAAAAGGGATTTAGTTTTAAATATGGAATGGCTATCCTTCCTGCAGAGGGAGAGGAGGATAAGATGTGGAAGGAAGTAGTTAAGGAAGAGAAGGTGACTCAGGCATCTAGGCAGGTAGGTTTCGACAATCAGACCACTACAGACGATCATCTCATGCATATTGTAGGTCTTGCCACTGACCAAACAGGTGAAAAATACTTCGTCATAAAAAATAGCTGGGGAACTAACAATAAGTACGGAGGTAAGCAGTACATTTCAATGGCTTACTTCAGGGCTAAAACAATTTCTGTTCTTGTGCACAAGGATGCTGTGTCGAGAATGCTTAAATAAACTTTAAAGGTGAACAAGGAACAAAGCAGGGCATTAAGAAGAAGATTATTTTTTCATTTGGATGGATTAGCAATGTGTGGCATAGTTCCGGTGCTAGACGAGGAGGGAATGTTAGAACGCGCCTTTGTTTCTGGAGGAGATGTTGATGAATTAGCCTACGAGTACAGAGCGAACTCAGGTTATTTAAATGTTGCATTGAGAATGCTTTGTTCTCAAGGTTTACTAGAGGGTGTAAGGTCAGATGATAAGGTAAATTACAGGCCTGCTGTAGGAGCTGATTCATCAACGTGGTATCAGAACGCTAAAGCTTATGCTACAGGCAGGGCTTGGTTAAAGGAGATAGTTGGCGAGTGGAATAATCCTGAAAAGCCTCTTGAATCGTCTTCTATAATTGCTTTTGATGTATTGCTTGACGCTTGGGATGATATGCCAGATAACGGTATTCAGTCAAGAATTAAAAGTCATCTTGCTGGGGCAATCGTTGCGCCATGGCTTGTAACTCTTGGAACTCTGCACGGTACCAGGCCAATATCTTCCTGGGAAGAGCACGATGCAGCAGTTTCAGAAATGCACCTAACAAGACAAGAAGCTTGGGGAAAGGTTCTACAAAAACTTGGATGGAATAGGACTGAAGAAGGTGAGTTCTTCCTTAAAAGGGCAGCAGCTTACGGTGTGACAACGTCGTATACAAAGACATTTATTTGGTCTAAGGAGATTATATTTGGCGATGGTGAATACTTATGGAGGATAGAACCAGGAGATAGCGAGATACATGTCGATAGAACTTTAAACGTTTGGGGTTCAGGCGGCGCTCACAAAGCTTATTTTTCGCACTTAGATGAAGTGATAAAGGAGATCTTCAATGCTCCTCTTGAAACACAGCCTAAAGGAATTTGTGATATGGGATGTGGTAATGGCGCACTCCTTTTACACTTAATGGAAGTTGTTGAGAAAGGCACATTAAGAGGTAAGAACTTAGAGACTCATCCTCTCATTTTAGTAGGTGCGGATTTTAATCAAGAAGCTTTGATAGCTACATCTTCGCATTTCAAGCAAGAGGGAGTGGATGGTCACTTTATTTGGGGAGACATAGGCGACCCTGATAGATTAGCACTAGATCTTTGGGAACATCATAATGTGAAACTGGGTGATCTGCTTAGTGTTAGATCCTTCCTTGATCATAATAGGATTTTCAACAGACCAAAACTTGATAGGACACAAGATACCATATCAACGGGTGCTTTTTCTTTTAGAGGTGAGAGACTGCGTTTGAGAGATGTTGAGCAAAGTCTTAAAGAGCATTTTCAAAAATGGTCTCCATATGTATCTAAATTCGGCTTGCTGGTTGTTGAACTCCATACTATTAATCCGGATGATGCAGCTGAGAGTCAAGGAAAGATGCCAGCAACAGCTTATGATGCAACGCATGGTTTTGCAGATCAATACATTGTAGAGGTTTCAGTGTTTGATAACATGGCAATAGAAGCAGGTTTAAACATAGTAGAAGAAAACTCTAGAACTTTCCCTTCAGACCTTCCTGCTTCAGTGAGTATTAGGTTTTTCAAAGCCTAACAAATGTTCATAAGTGTTGTTGATTGTGTGTTAATTCCTTTAGGTCTTAATTCTTGACTAATATGGATTTATAGTTGCATTATTGTAAAAGCAATGTGACTAAACCCCCAAAGCGATTTTGAAGACTTGTTCTTTTTAAAGGCAGCCGAGAGGTGAAAGGGGTCCTGAAAGGGAGTTGAAGCTGAGAGGTTAAAACAGAAGTCGCAGAAGGAGAAACAAAGCAATTTGAAGATCCGGACGCTAGACCGATTGAGGTTTAGATTGCTAACCCAGTCGCAACGGCGGGTGGGATTTCGATTTTGAAATGAGTCGAGGCCTGAAAATGGTCGGATATCGAAAGGTATCACTTTATAGGTCGTATGACAGATAAAGTTGACAAATGGAAAAACGTGTTGAGTAAACAATTCAGATTCCATAGTAACAGCTCCTAGAGCAGTAACAACAATCTGCATTGCAACTAAAAAGAAGACTTTAAACGGAAATCTAGATAGTTGGGTCCATCATAAATGGGTTAAACCAGGAAAATGGATTAGTGTGATCACCCTCACACTTTCTTGTCTAAAGTACATAGTGTGCTCTAGTAAAGACGTTGAGTTAAAAGTTGAGTTTACCGTGTGTTTGGTCAACATTTAAATCAAAACTCATCACGACGGAAGCAGCGGATATTTGATTTCGTTCTAGCCTAGCTAGAGTCAATCAAATTCCTGCCGTTCGAAGTAGCTGGCACTGAGAAAGCGTTTTTAACGAACTCATCTGCCACTAATCCGAGACTTGCTAATTATGGCCAATCTCGGAATTCCGAAGGTCATCGCAATCCGTGAGCAAGGGCATTACGCTCATGCATAGCGCCACAAATAGAGAAGAGGTTCCCTCAACTCAAACTTGTGATAACGCTAGTCAATTGAAATGATGTAAGTCTGATCGAGAGACGCATGGATAAGATTCCGGAGGATACCAGTCGTTCATTAAGTGGTTTAGGTCACTTGGTTCGAACCAATGATTCTGACTAGTTCAGTTTCGGAGGAGCCCCAACCCGGTTCAGGTGAAGGGGCCTGGAGGATCCGCATCGGTAAAAGCACAAGCAAGGAGCAATTCTTACTTGAGCTACCGGTGCGGATTTCTTATTTCCGTAATTTTTTATTGGTCAATGAACGAACCTGAGTATCTTTGCACCCCGTTAACACACTGGCTCTGTAGCTCAACTGGATAGAGCATCGCACTACGGATGCGAAGGTTTGGGGTTCGAATCCCTACAGAGTCACAAGAACAAAAAAGCTTCACACACAATGTGGGGCTTTTTCTATACCAATGCTCAGGTTTCTGGTATAGAAAATGCCACTATGCCTTCAAGGCATGAGAGATTGTTTTATTGTTGTATGATGACGATGCTATAACGGGGATTACGAATGAAGTGAGTAATCCGTAAATTGATTGAGGTTTTATTACCTTGTATCCAAACACAACTGAACATGGAAAGGAAGAGTTTTTTGAAATCCATAGGATTAGGCGGAGTTGCAGTACTTGCTGCACCATTTGTATCACTAGCTAAAGGCAAACAAGCTACTCAGCGTGGTGGTTGCGCTTTAATCCCTGCGGAAACACCGGGGCCCTTTCCGCTAGACCTTAATGAAAACGTATTCTTTTTCCGTCAGGACATTACCGAAGGATTACCCGGAACACCTGTAATTCAGCGTATGCGCATCATTGGTTTGGAGAATTGCCACCCCATGCCCAATATTAGAGTGAATATTTGGTGTTGCGATCTCGAAGGTAACTATTCTGGCTACGGTGACCTAGAAGGGCTTACGTATATGAGGGGATACCAAATTACTGACGATAATGGTGAGGTCGAATTTAGGATTGTATTCCCTGGTTGGTACCCAGGAAGAGTGGTTCATATGCATTTTCAGGTTTATGTAAGCACTAACTACTCAGCGATTTCTCAATATACTTGGCCTCATGAAACTGCCGTAGAAATTGCGAATAACTCACCAGAATTATACGCACAAGGTCCAGACCCTATGACTCCGGAAGTTGATTTTGCTTTTGCAGACGGATATGAGCACCAACTAGCAAGTCTTGAATGGGATGAAAACGAACAATCATATGTTTCATTCATTGAAGTGGCAGTAGAGGGTGCAGGAGTAGATGGTGTAGGATACTTAGAAAGCCAGTCAAATCAGGTGTTCTCACTTGGAAATAACATACCAAACCCATCTATAGATTATACTATATTTCCCATTACCCTCCATAAAGATGCAGAGGTGGAAATTGAGGTTTGGTGTATAACAGGACAGAAAATCTACTCAGAAAAACTAGGCGGAAAACAAGCTGGAACACACAATTACAAACTCAACTTCTTAGAAAAAGGCCTAACGAAAGGATCATACATATTCCAAACCAACGTCAAGCACTCTGGAAGAACTCACAACGACCTAAGACGATTCTTAGTATTGTAATAGAACTGTAATTTCCCTTTTATGAACCATCTATTCAAAATCGAGTCCTTGTTTTCTAAGTGAATTCTTAGCAAGAATCGCATAGAAAACTAAGTAAGCAAAACATACACCTCCGATAATAAATGAATTTTGAATTCCGACAGTTTCTAAGTCAGACAGTTTTCCCTGAATCGGAGGAATAATGGCTCCACCTAAGATCATCATTACAAGGAATCCTGCACCTTGGCTAGTGTATTTTCCTAGGCCTGCTGTTGCAAGAGAGAAAATGCACGGCCACATTATAGAGCAAGCAAGACCTCCACTTAAAATTGCGTAAACAGCAACTATACCTGTAGTATTTAAAGCTACTATAATTGAAATAACTCCAAGTGTTCCAAATACACTAAGGGTAAGAGCAGGTTTATCCTTAGTTGCCAGAAATGCTGCTATCTGTATTAGTATACATACTATATACCAATAAAGCTCACTAACGTCATAGCCAGCTAGTTGAGTTGCACCAAGGATGATACTAAAAGCAACAAATGGCACGATGAATTTTAAAGCGATTTTAGATGTTTTACCAAGAGGAAATACGTTTACAGCTCCTACCCATCTTCCTATCATAAGTGATCCCCAGAACATTGCGATAAAGGGAGCGATTTTAGAAGCGCTATAACCACCAAACTCTTCTTGTTTGAGAAGTTCGCCTAGGTTACTGCCAATTGCTACCTCAACTCCTACGTAAACAAAAATTGCAAGCATGCCTAATGCAAGCTGTGGGTATTGCATCGCACCCCAACCACTGCTATCTGACCTGCCTAAAATGTAGGAGGTAATAATTCCTATAACCACAACTAAGAGTCCACAAAAAAGCCACATCATTCTCTTCTTTTCTAAAGGCTTTGATAGAGATTTAATCACAGCTTCATTAGACTCGATTTGGTTTAAATCAAGAATAAATGGGGGGATGTAGTTTTTTACAAATTGCTTAATGTCAGCTTTTCTTTCTTCTGGGAAGTCTGAGGAAATTGGAAAGGGGGATATGTCGTATATGTCTTCTATGTTTTTATAGATTTCGTCATTTTCTTTTTCAAGAGATTCTATATTCTTCTGCTCATCACTCAAGTAGCTGTAAAATACAGGTGTGAAACACACTGCAAGTAGAATAGTAATTGTGATTAGTGATAAACTAGCCTTATTAGCCTTTTCAGGAACTTCGAGATTAATTCCATCAGGAAGCTTTTTGCTGTATTTAAAGACTAGTGCAACTATTAAAAATAAAGATCCAACACAAGCATAAAGAAGATTGACCTTGGTTAATCCTAGAGAATTAATCATTTCATCGCTGACTTCTTTAGCCGATCCAAATAAGGCTAAAGCGATAATAATTGGTCCTAGAGTTGTGCCTAAGCTGTTAATTGACCCACCTAGATTTATTCTGTTGGCCCCTGTTTTAGGATCGCCAAGAGATATCATAAAAGGGTTTGCAGAAGTCTGCTGGAGAGAAAACCCCAAGGCTACAATAAAAAGCCCCATTAGCATGCCTACAAATGAGTTTAGATAAACTGAGACAATCATTGCGCTAGCACCCATTGCTGAGAATACAAGGCCATTGATAATGCTTCGCTTATATCCCCATTTGCCAACTATATCGTGTCCTTTTTTAGTACCTACAACAAATAATCCAAGTGCACCAATAAAGTATGCTAGGTAGAAAGCAAAATCGATTAATTGAGATTGAAATTGGTCAAGCTCAAATTTATGCTTGCAAAAGGGGATGAAGATGCTATTTCCAGCGGCTATAAAGCCCCAGAAAAAGAAAACCATAGTAAGTGTAGTAAGTGCGCTGTAGTTTGTTTGATTTTGTTTATTCATAGCTTGGTGAAGGAAGGTGTTTATCGATTAGCATAATTATTGAAGCCATTGCTCCGGCTCCTAATTCCAATTCTCTCTTGTGTACATTTTCAAATACATCTTGAGAGCTGTGGTGAAAGTCAAAATATCTTTGGCCATCAGGCTTAAGTCCTACCATAAATGGTCTGTGTCCGTGGCGTTTTAATGGCCCAATGTCTACACCTGACCATCCTTTTTTAAAATGATATAGGTCGTAGGGTTCGAAAAGAGATTGCCAGCTTTTAAACAGTTCATAGTGCTCATCAGGCGCGTCGAGATTGAATCCCCTTGGAGAAAAGCCACCTGCATCAGATTCCATTGCAGCAACGTAAACATTTTCGCCAGCAGTATATTCCTCTGAAGCTGTTTCAGCGTATCTAATCCCACCTCGATTTCCATTTTCCTCATTGATGAATAACACAAATCTTATGGTACGTCTTGGAGTATAGCCTACTGCTTTAAGTAGTCTAAGTGTTTCAATTGTGTGAACGATTCCAGCTCCATCATCATGAGCACCCTCACCTATATCCCAAGAGTCAAGGTGACCACCAAGAGTTATTATTTCATTTGGAAGTTCAGAACCTTGCCACTCTCCAATAACATTTCCTTGCACTACATCTGGTAGTGCTTTGCAGTTGAGAGTAAACTCTATTTCAAGCTCTGGGTCCTCCTTGTATAGCTTAGCGATCATTCTGGCATCAACTGTTGAAATAGCAGCTGAAGGTATTTTTTTTACTCCATCTTCATATCGCATTGCACCTGTGTGAGGGAGAGTGTCAAGAGAATGAGTCATAGACCTTACAAGCGAGCCTATAGCTCCAGCTTTTGCAGCAGCTATAGCACCGCCACCTCTCTGATCATTGGCTCCTCCATAGGCTGACCCTGTATTAATAAGCACAGGGTCCATAGCTCTATTGAATAGAACAATTTTATCCTTTGCCTCAGGCATTGTGTCGAGGTCATTCAGGTGCTTAACTATAACTATCTTACTCCTGATAGGTGAGTTGTTAGGGGTTCCAACAGATCCTCCAAGAGCAGTAATGTGAAGCGGTATTTGTCTTCCGTCACTCATGTAAGCTGTGGCTGTAGCTATGTTGTTTCTAGTCCAGCTTGGAACTATGACAGGCATCACAAACACAGTGTCAGCACCATACTTTTCTAAAAGATTAGCTCCCCAGACCATAGCTTCAGAAGCTTGAGGTGAGCCGCTTAACCTATGACCAATGTCCTTTGTGAGTGACCTGAGATTATTGTAGATATCACCATTTGATAAAACTTCATCATAGATGCTCCTAATCATTACGCTATCTATCTCGTCTCTGTTTTGTGCTAATGAATTAGTAGATGCAGAGAGCATAGATACTATAAGTAAAGTGAGTAAGGTAGGTCTGTGTCGTTTATTCACTGTTAGTTCTACTTGGTGCTTGAGTTTAGTGATGCACAATTTACTTAAACTAATGTCATAATCGATTTAGGTTTAATAGTTTGTATTTTTAGGGTATGTCAACAACAATTGATTTAAGAAGCGATACAGTAACAAAGCCTACTCTTGAAATGAGAGAGGTAATGAATAGAGCTGTTACAGGTGATGATGTTTTTGCTGAAGATCCTGAGATTAATGAACTGCAGGATAGGTGTGCTTCGATGTTTGGGATGGAGGCTGGCTTATATTGCCCTTCAGGAACGATGACTAACCAAATTGCAATTTCAGTTCATACTTCCAAGGGTGATGAGGTGATATGCGATAAGCTTTCTCATGTATACAATTATGAGGGAGGAGGTATAGCTAGACTTGCTGGGGCTTCAGTAAAACTGCTGAATGGTGATAGGGGGAGGTTTACTGCTCAAGATGTGATGGATTCGATTAATCCAGATGATAGCCATTACGCAAACACATCTCTTGTTTGTCTTGAGGATACTTGCAATAAGGGGGGAGGAGCAGTTTGGGATTTAAGCCAAATCAAATCCGTTTCAGTTGTTTCAAGAGAAAACGGTTTAGGTGTGCACCTTGATGGAGCAAGGGTTTGGAATTCACTAGTCGCAAGAGGGATTCATAATAACTTAAAAGCAACAAAAGAGTATGGAAGTCATTTCGATTCAATCTCACTTTGTTTGTCTAAGGGATTAGGATGCCCGGTTGGTTCAGTGTTAATTGGTTCAAAGGAATTCATAGCTAATGCACACAGAACCAGAAAGGTGTTTGGCGGTGGGATGAGGCAGGCTGGTATTATTGCTGCAGCAGGTATTTACGCATTAGATTATCATATTGATAGGCTTGCTGAAGACCATGTGAAAGCTAAGAGGCTTGGCGAAGCTGCACTGAATCATCCATGCGTAAAGTCATATTCAAGCATAGACACCAATATTGTAATCCTTCACTTAGAAGAAGGAGTTGATTCTCAGGAATTAGTTGATAGCTGGGGCGATAAAGGAGTGCTATGCTTTCCGTTTTCAAAATCAAGTATTAGGTTTGTTACACATCACGATGTGACAGATGCACAGGTAGATATAGCTGCTCAATTAATATGCGAGAAATAAAAGTAGGTGATAGGGTGAAATTCCTCAACGATGTGGGAGAGGGTGTTGTTCTTGAACTTAGTATTGGAAAAGCTGTTGTGGAAGATACTAATGGGTTTGATAGAGAATACGATGTCTCAGAACTTATAGCAGTTGGTGGCGCTGAGGAAGAGGCTGAGATGTATGGAAATAAACTTCCTGATTTAGACCAAATCCTCAAACGAGACATCAGCGAAGAAAAGCAAAAGAAGATTCAAGAGCAGTTTGAGATAAAATACGCAAATGCAAGGGCTACAAATCAAAAACGAAGGGGAGAGCATATGGAAGTAGATCTTCACTTGCATGAATTAGTTGATGAAATGTCAGGACTTAAGGATAGGACTAAGCTCGATATTCAACTAAATCACTTTGAACGAATGATGAAAATCGCCCTTGAGCAGAAGATTAGGCGTGTTATTTTTATTCACGGAGTAGGACAAGGCGTATTAAGACATCAGATTAGATCTCGCTTAGAGATGTTCTACCCAAATTGCTCAGTTAGAGATGCAAATCCTAGAGAGTACGGATCAGGAGCTTCAGAAGTTTTTGTAGGTCAATTCTAATTACCTTCTTCTACTTATTTGTCTTCTTCCAGTTGTTTTTCGTAATATTCCTTTGCCACCTGATTAAGAGTTCGTCCGGGGATATTAACCATTATGTTGTCTAGGGCAACAACGAAATTGTCTTCAAAGCCCCAGTCAAAGACTTCAAATTCATATCCCTCTTCACTAAACCCAAGAACAATCCATGAGTCCTTTATTACCGCTTCTTTTAGATTAGTATGTCCAGCTAGAGTACTTAACCATATTTCAATCCCCCTCTTCAATGCTCTTCGCTCAGCCTTTTTCAATTCCGATTTAGGACAGATCCACATTATGCAATTCTCACTCACTGCGCCCTCACAAGGTCTTGCAACGATGTCTTTAGAAGCCGCATCATCCTTCAATTCATATATAACAGGTTCAATGCCAACAGAAGAATAGCCCATGGTAGTCATCAATTCCTCAGTCAACTGAGTACCCTGATTGATTGATGGTATAACTGTAATAATGGGTGAAGTGTGAGTAGCTCTATAAAAATAAGATTTAGGCCTGTCTATATCATCAAACCAAACAACGGCAGAGTCCTCGCTTGAAAAGTGGATTCTTCCATACCTCTTTCTACCTCTTTCCTCAATTGAATATTGAATCCAATTCTTTAAAACCAAATCTCCCTCACCCATAGGTGTCCTAGTCAGATTAGCTATCTCCTCACTTAATTCCGCAAGTTTATCTTTCTTCTGGTCTTTCTCGACTTTCTCGTCTTGAGCATTTGAATAGTGAGATATAGCTAAGGCGCCCACTAAGACTAAAAGGATTCTGTAGTTCATTATTCCTACTACAATTACTTTCTGCGTGGTCTATTAGGCCTTGGGTCGTTGTATGGTCTTTTATCCTTCCTGTTCTTAGTATTCTTCACCTCAACATCTGAAGTAAATACCCATTTGTCGTCTTCCCAAACATAGGCGTCGTATACCATAGTGGGTCCGTAAAATGGGGTTTGGCCTTGAAGAGAAGGATCACTTGGGGCCAAACGATCAAGGACTATCCTCTCATTTTCTTCCTCATACTTCAACGTTACCTGCACCACATCAGCATATTCGAGAACATGTCTTTTCTTCAGCCCCTTTTCATTGTCGATATATGGAACGCCAATTCTTACCCTTCCATTATTGATGCTCATTGTCTCAAGCACCTTCCTAGTCACCATGCCATCAGCGCCATCCCATCCTAGAAGAGTGTAAACAGGAGTTTTTCCATCGTACTTGAGTATCATTTGGTAGTAAAGTGCCCCAGTCCAGTCATCAGTCCTGTAGCTTCTACCATCGTCTAACACGTCCTCTTTAGCATTGTGTACTAGCTCGACATAACTCCACCCATTGTCAGATTTGTTATTACTAAAAATAACAAATCCTCCATACAGCTGCTCCCTAGCAAAACTCTCTGAATTCCAAGTCAAAACAATTGCCCAATCCTTGCTAGATCCGGCTGAAGCTCCACCAAACGGCCAATCCTTCATCACCTTCATCACCTCCTCCTTGCTTGAGCAATTGTCCAATGTTTGACTAACATAACTTACCAAATCTTGGTGAGCAATCAGCCTTTGAGAATCATCCACGGCGAGCCTCAGTGCTTCGTACGGTGAGGTTTGGGCTAGTGCGGTAGTGAAACTTGTAGAAAAAGCAAATAGCAAAAGAGCGACAGTAATAAACCTCATACTTCTGCAACGCTTTTCCATGTCATAAAATTCTATTAAAGGTGCATGAAATCCTTTTTCGCAAGAAGGACATCTTCAGTTTCCTCATTATCCTCATCGGGCACACAGCAGTCCACAGGACAAACAGCGGCACACTGAGGCTCTTCGTGGAATCCCACGCATTCAGTACATTTTTCGGGCACGATAAAGTACAGCTCAGGATTTACAGCTTCGTTCTCCTTATCGGCATCAATCATCCCCGCGGTAGGGTGATCAAGCTTCCCTACGATCCCCGTTCCGTCAGAAAACTTCCATTTTGCTGCCCCTTCATAAATAGCAGTGTTGGGACACTCGGGTTCGCAAGCTCCACAGTTAATACAGTCGTCGGTAATTATGATTGCCATATTTTTGCCCTTCTAGATTTATACTTGCAAAGTTAAAGTGAATAAGCTACTCAATACACTAGTTGAACTCGGAAAATGGTTCACTGATACGGCTGTTAATGATCAAGAATTATTAAAAGCTGCTGAAGCTCATAATGGTTGGTTCACTAAAGACAGCGTGATAAGCTCGTTTAAGAGTTTGTCGGCTATGCTTGAAGAGGATTCATTAAAAGCTTGGTTTGCTCAGTATAACCTTGGTGATCAGGATGAAAGTGAAGGGAAGACTCTAGGCCTTATTATGGCTGGAAACCTTCCACTTGTTGGGTTTCACGATATAATTTCTGGGCTAGTGACAGGGTGTAAGGTGGTAGTAAAAGCTAGTCGAGACGACGCAATCCTACCAAGAGCAGTCGTGAAAAAACTCGAAGAATTAAATCCAAGTCTTAAAGGCCGAATCCAATTTGTCGAAGGTAAACTCGGTGAAGTAGATGCAGTGATAGCTACGGGTAGCGGAAATACAACGAGGTATTTCGATGCATACTTTGGCCATATGCCTCACATTTTTAGATCTCAAAGAACAGGTGTTGCTGTACTTGATGGCTCGGAGTCTGAATCTGATCTGGAAGGTCTAGGAAATGATATGTTCACACACTATGGACTGGGATGTAGAAGTACTACTAAGGTGTTCCTTCCAGAAGGATTCGACCTAGATAGATGCTTTGCTCAATGGGTAAAATGGAGCGACCTGTCTAATCACAATAAGTACGCGAATAACTACGACTACCATAAGGCGATTTGGCTTTTAAATTCAGAAGATCTGCTTGAGAACGGATTCCTACTAGTTAAAAAGGATGAGGGTTGGGTAAGTCCAGTTGGCACACTCTTCATTGAGTACTACAGCGATGCAGAGGATTTGGCAAATAAAATCGCGTCGTATTCAGACGGTCTGCAGCTTGTAACTTCTAGGCCCAACAGCCCATTCAGGACTTTATTGTCTGAGAAAAACTCAAGTATTCCTCAAGGAAATCTAGGCTCAGCGCAATGCCCGTCTCTTACAGATTACGCTGATTCAGTAGACACAATAGCCTTCCTTCAGAACTTGTAGAATAGTTGTTGCTATCTTAGCGGAATGCAAGAAAAGAGATTTAGGAATTTCACTTTAGGTTTTACTGCATTTGCTACCTTGATAATGGGGATGGTGAGCTGCGATACTAAAGTTGATTTGAACGCTCCTTATATGAGTGTTCCGGTTGTGTTTGGCCTATTAGACGCAGAGTTAGATACACAGTGGGTTAAAATTAATCGCACTTGGTTAGGTGAGGGGGATCAGACTCAATTTGCTCTAATTGCTGATTCTTCTGAGTATGAAAATCATAGGCTTCAGGCCAAATTCATTGAAGTCATCAATGATATACCTACAGGGCGTGAGTTTCCATTGAAGGATACAATTCTAGAAAACAAGGAAGAGGACGGTGCCTTTTTCGCTCCGGAGTATAAAGCCTATTACGCTACTACAAAGCAAAATGAAGGTTCTGCGTTAGACTTTGTAGCTGATTACAAGTTAGAGTTAGTAATAGATTCAACTACTGAAGTTGAGGCAGTTACTGATATCATCGAGGCGCAGGTGGGTAATATTATACAGCCACCTGTTGGAATAGATATTAAGATGAATTTTGCCAATGTAGGACTAGGGAATGTTACTTACCCTCCATACACTTTTAAGTGGAATTCTACTGAGGGTGCAGCACGTTATGATGCTGTGCTAATAGTGCATTACATCGAGCACTTTTGGGCTGATAATTTTCAGACTGTTTTAGATAGCACTAAGGAGAGAACAATGGAGATCCCTATTGGCACTGTTGACCCCAACAATAGTAACGGTGGTGAAGTTCTTTCAACAGTATTTAATGGCTTCTCATTCTACTCTAACATGAGTAGCAGATTAGAAGCTAGTCCTAGAATTACAAGGGAACTTGGTGTTTGGGATGATGAAGGCCAAATTGCTAGAGCATTTGACTTCGTTCTGATGGTGGCCAACACTGAGTTGGCAACATACTTAGATGTAAGCGCTCCAGTAACCAATATTATCCAAGAAAGACCGGGGTACACTAACGTAAATGGTGGTTTAGGACTTTGGGCTTCAAGAACCACTCAAGGAGTTTATGGTCTAGGTTATTCAACTGACACAATTGAGTACTTGCAAGAAGGGGATGAGACGGCAGATTTAAACTTCTGCACCCCCAACCCTTTCTCGGATTACTATTGTGACTAAAACTCTTATTTTACTATAAAAGCTTTTGGTCTAGATACTAGACCGGTAGCACTAGTTCTGTGAACTATGAAGTAAACGCCTGAAGTAAGACTTTCTGTGTTTAACCTGTTGCCCATTCCTTCTACACAGATGTTTCCTGCAGTGTCTCTAACCTCCCAAGTAGAATTGGCATCAATGCCCTTTAAGGTTAAAGAAGAACCGTTTGTCGCAGGGTTAGGGAAAATGTTGATCTCAGGATGGATGATGTCAGTGATTCCATCAGTGTTAGATGTATCCTCTTCTTCGATTTCACCTTGGTATCTAACTCTAAAGGCTGCGCCAAAAGCAGTTTGAACTTCAAGGTATGGCACTCCACCGTCACCTAACCATTGGTAAACAGTAGTCTCGTACTCAAATGGAACAGGGTCAATACCTTCTGTAGAAAACTCATCAGACTTGCTGATAGTAGTTGCTAGCCTTAATACTTCGTGCTCAGCACCGTTTGGTAGCATTAAAGTTCCCCAGCCATCAACTTCTCCAGAACGAGTTCCGTTTGAAGTGTATGTAAACATTGTAGCAGCATCGATGTTGTAAGCTGAAGTAGAGCTTACCTGGTCGCCGTAATTAAGAGGGATCTGGTGCATTTCATCTATATCAGTGTATAGAACTGGCGCGTCAATTCCTTCAAGAGTAATAGTGAATCCAGCAATGTTATGAGATGAGCCAATCGTTTGGTAGTAGTTGTAAAGAGCTCCAATCTCAACAGGAAGTTCAACTCCTGCTTCGCTGAAGTCTGGTAAATCACCCTGAGCGTAAGTATCACAAACGTGATCAGGCTGAGTCCAAGCATTGTTGAACATTAACTGAGCTAGAGCCGGAGCATTGTCAATTGCGTTGTATTCAAGAACAATTTCCATGTTTGAATCAAGTCCACTAAAATCCCAAACAACACCAGCACCCGATGAAGCGTAATCCAACATAGGATCTGGCGTAGATTCTTGTAGTGTGTAAGTTGATCCTCCCTGAGGTAGGTCGTCAGATGTTACAGTGATCTGAGCAAAAGATGCAAGCGGTAATAGGCAAGCAAGTAGAGTATAAAACTTCATTAGTGTTTGTTGATGTTTTACGGTGTTTATAGGAGTCCAAAGTTACTTCTTTTTCGACTTTCGTTTAAAGAGATCCCAAATGTTGTCGAAGTCTTTATTTAATAGCACCCCAACCCCTTGAACGTTTTCCCCTTCTAGTCCAGGAATAGTTCCTCTTTGAGTTGCATATCCAGTCAGCTGTAATGTGCCGTCATCATTGATGTCGTATTTGATTCTTACATCCTGAATCTGCAAGTCGTCAGTGGTTCCTGTATACAGATTAGTTGTTCCTACTTCGCCCTCAATGTGAAGTTTGTCGTCTAACAATTGAGTTGAAAGAGCAATAGCAATTGCAGTTTCATCACTAGTGTTTGTGGGGCTGTCGTAATCAATACCCACATTTAAATCATCACTTAATCCAGACAGCCAGTAGCCAAGTTGGGAAGTGATAAGCTCTGATGAGTTTTCCTGAATACCTGTTGCACCTACTGCAGTAGCATGCCAAGTGCTAGGTAAAAATTGATTTAGTACAAGAAGCGAAACAGCTTGTCTATTCCTTTCTTCCTCATTTGAAATAAGAGACGCAAGTGAAGCTTGATATTGAGCTGAAGATTCAGGGATTTTAATATCAAATAAAATATCAGGCCTCATTAAATCCCCATCTAATATCAAATCAAGCTCTACCAATTGCTTGTTAGTTGAGTTTAATTCAGGCATTATAGGCTTAAGAGAAGCTCTAGTGTTGTACATGGTAGTAATGTCAATGCTAGCATTATATGGATCTCCAAACCACTTTATGCTTCCACCTGGAACAGCCATAAATTCCTTGCTTAGAATATTTCCAACTGTGAACACGTAATCACCTTCTACAACTTCTAAATCCCCATACATCTCTAGTCGTTCGAAGTCGTGTAAATCAAGATGTAAATGCCCCTTGCAACGACCGTTTATTTCGTTGCCAGATTTTTCATCGAATACTATTCTAGCTTCAGAATCGCTATTTACTTCAATGTTTAAATCAAGTACAATTTCAAGTGGATATGCTTTCTCTACTATCTCTTCGCTTTCCTCTAAAGGTTCAACGATTTCAATAAAAGAAGACCACTCTCCATATGAAGCTGCATCAAGAGGCAGAACAAACTCAGTTCCCTTACTAGTTTCAATATCAGCTTCAATTACCATTTTACCTGAATAACTGAATACGTTTATCTTACCTACGCCTAAACCTCTTCCATAAAAATATCTCTCAGAAGAGTAGGGGATGTTCATGATTTCAATTGGGTTGTCTTCAATAAATAGGCTAACATCTAGATTCCAATTTTTAAATTCTTCATGAATAGCGGTTCCTACAAGAAACCCAGTTCCACCCTTTGAGTCGTTCACATCTAGTCCATTCAATTCGATTGCGTCTGTTTCTACATTAAATGGCCCATTCACATTATAAGTTGTGCCCAAATAATCCACGTCAACTCTACCATCAACTATTTCCCCACTTCCAGTAAATTGTGGTTTTAGAGGATTTCCGTCTATTGATAGAACCGCATTTACCTCTCCTCCCAAGTCTACAGTGTTTTCTTGTAATAACGGGTTGACATAGCTTAAAGGAAGCTTATTGATAGCTGTAGTAAGATCTAGATTGCTCTTGCTTGCAGTGCCTAACACAGTGATCATGCCTTTTTTCAATTCTCCTAAGCCTAAGAATTGCGAAGCGATGCGGTTTACTCCATTCTTGTGCTTTATGGCAACTTCACAATCAAAGATTGATTCTCCCATTAATGTGAGGTCCCTGCTGTGAGTATACAAGTCGATTTCTGGTGATAGCAGTGTCCCACGCAAAACACCCTCTATTTCTATAGAATCTGTAGAAAAGGGTATGTTGAACCATGAAGAGGTTTGGTCTTCGCTAAGAGCTTCAGTCACAACTTCAAACTCTAAATGCATGGTGTCCTTTAAGGCTTTACCAAGTGATCCTTCAAGAACAAGCTCTCCATCTATTCCCTTAGCACTCTTCCAGTTGCTTCTGATCCTAGTGCGAGAATTAGCCTGCTCTATAATGCTCCTTAAATTAGAAGCAAGCTCCTCTGAATCATCAAGCACAATGCTTCTACAGGTTAAATCACCAGATAATTCTCCCCTTTGATTCATTTCTCCATGAACTGAAAGGTCTAAGAATGTAAGGTTGCTATAGTCAACAGATTCGAGGCTTGCTGAGTATTTGTTTTCAGACTCATTTATAACCCAAACCACTTCTGCCTTTTCACCTAATTTCACCTCAAGATTAAACAACTTTTCTATGAGTTTTGATTCTGTGATCTCAGCTGTGCCGCTTGAATACATTGGGTTCGAAGGGTTTGTTGAAAATTGAGAGCTGACCTCATCAGAGCTAATAGAGATGTCGCAGTTTGAGGTGAAGTCACCAGAAAACAAAGCATTCACATTGTTTAAAACAGCATTTTTTAAAAACTCTGATCCATTTAATCTAGAGCTAGATAATGACCCAGAATAAGTGCTGTCTGTAAATGATACTTCATAATCTATGCTTCCTATAGATTGCTTACTAATTGTTCCTATTGAACTGTGATCTGTTCCCTCAGAGCTTATTGATACGTCATCTTTGCTTCCTCTCAATTTCCATCTCTTTAAATCAGAGGATACCTCAGCATGATCAATGAAAACACCATTTTCAGAGTAGCAGTTTTTAAGGATATATAAGCTGTCTCTAACAGATAGGTTTCCTTCAATATTCCCTAAATCATAATCGTGCTCTATGTTAAGTAGCGATAAGTAATAATTAGAATTAAGTTTTAGGTTAACATCGGCAACAGGTTCACCGTTATTGATTACGACTTCTCCATCAGCTTCAAGTGAGTCGGAAACAAATGAACCTATATCAATTTTCAATGCGTATCTATCTTCTTCAATAAGATATTCTAAACCGCCTTTAAATTCTGGGATTTTAACGGTGTTAGCTCCCCAGCCTAAGTGAGGATATGAAGTTTCCCCGCTATCGATCAATATGCTATTCAAGATGATTGAGTCTTTACTGTAGCTTATGTTATTCAGCTCAATGTTCTTAGCATAGCCAATGTAATGGTCAGCGATATTCCATGAGATATTATCAGCAGTAAATAAGTCCACAGAAAAATTACTATTGTTTTTATTTGAACCTGAATCAGAGGCAGAAGCAAACAGTATTTCAAGCTCTTCTATTGATTCTGCAATAACTTCAACGTTATGAAGATGTATTGTTTTAGGCTCTTCAGAATTTAGAATTAAGTTCAAACCATTTATATCAACACCCTCACAATTCAGTGATACGTGTTCACTTCCAGTGCATTTTATGCCGTTAAAGCTCAAATTTCCATCTAAAGGCTTTAATGACACATCATTTATTTCAATTGTTAGTCCTAATGTGCTTGAAATGTAATTAGCGGCCTTGTTAGTTATAAGTCTCTGAACAGAAGGTAGTTGGAATAGAAAAATCAAGGCTAGTACAACCGCTATTAGGGCTACTAATATTCGTTTCAGTATTTTTTTTAGCCTCTGCATTTACTCTTTGCAAGTTACCCTGAGTTGGTCGTTGTATTTTTGTCTTCTAATTATTTAGCTTTTGCGGACTCAAGACTACATAATCCTTGGCATAGAATCATCTTGCGATGATACTGGTGTTGCTGTTGTGAAAGGGTCAAAGGTCTTAAGTAACCTCGTGGCCAGCCAAAAGGTACACTCTAGGTTTGGTGGGGTAGTGCCAGAATTAGCATCAAGAGCTCACCAAAGCAATTTGATTCCGACTATTACCCTCGCAGTAGAAGATGCTGGGATTTCTTTATCTGAAATTGATGCTATAGCATATACTAATGGCCCTGGTTTAAGTGGATCACTATTAGTTGGAGCCTCATTTGCTAAATCTTTTGCTTGGTCATTAGATCTGCCAACCATTCCTGTCCACCATATGAGGGCACATATTTTAGCACATTTTCTAGTTGGTGATTCAGGTGAGGAGAATCATCCAGAATTTCCATTTTTATGCCTTACTGTTTCTGGAGGTCACACTCAAATTGTAAGAGTTGATTCACCCTCTGAAATGGAGGTTATAGGATCGACTTTAGATGATGCAGCAGGAGAGGCTTTTGATAAGGTAGCTAAGTTAATCGGTCTGCCATATCCTGGAGGTCCGCTAATCGACAAGTATTCTAAACTTGGAAATCCTAACAGGTTTATTTTCAGTCATTCTAACGTAGATCATTTAAACTATAGCTTTAGTGGTTTTAAAACCCAAGTTTTAAGATTTTTACAGCAAACAATTACCTCTGATCCTAACTTTTTCAGTAAAGAAAATAATCAAAACCTATTCGATTTCTGCGCTTCAGTTCAATCTACTATTATCTCAATGTTAATGTCTAAATTAGAACTTGCAGTCTCTGAATCAGGTATTACAGAAATAGCAATTGCAGGAGGAGTTAGTGCTAATTCTGGACTAAGAAATGCATTAGAATTAAAGTCTGAATCTGATGATTGGAATGTGTTTATTCCGCCGCTTAAATATTGCACTGATAACGCAGCCATGGTTGCTGTTGTGGGTGTCTTTGATTTTTCAGAAAAAAGGTTTGGCTCACTAAAGGATGTGCCAAGTCCTAGATTACCTGATTTAAGTAATCCCGTGAAATAAGGTTTTAGTTATTTTAGAAAAACAGTCCTTTCAATGATTTCTGTTACTTACTGACTATACTGTTAAATAACAATTCAGTAACTGCACTTGCAATTAAGACTTCCACAAATGAAAACTAACGAATTTTATTTAGGTAGTAAAGCGCGGATATCTTTTTACTCAGAGTCGTTGTACGAATGCCTAAGTTCAGTTTTAAGCCTTCTTGTGTACTCGTCTTGAAGCCAAGTTCTGTAATTGTCAGTTGTCTTAGCCATGCACTTTGAATACTGCTTTACTCTAAAATTAATATCCTCACTAAGTTGCTCAATTAACTCTACAGCATCCCAGTAATCGTCAGCAGCGTATTTAATCATAGCCTTGTGCTGCTCCAAGCTCAAATCTACAGCTTTCTTAGGTCTTTCAGCTTGCTTCATTACTTGTTCATAAACCTTTAGCATGTCAAACTCAGTCTCTGGTCCGCCCTCGAATTTCTTAGCTAACTCTTCAGGCATTTGGTAAACAAANTCATTTTCAATCTCCTCGTCTGAATAAAGNCCNTCAATAAATGATTGTGGTGCTCTGAAAATTTCTTGCCAATTGATGTGAGCATCCCAAAGTCCAAANCTTCTNGCATTATTCCCCAAGTCTATTACGTTGAATTCCTGCTTTTCATNCAAAAATCTTGATCCTCTACCTATCATTTGATGATAAAGTGTCAGAGATTTAGTTGCNCTGTTTAGAATAATAGTTTGAACAGTAGGTTCATCAAATCCAGTAGTAAGAATACTAACAGAAGAAAGAATAGCGTCAGGCTTAGTGTGGAACCACTCTAAGATTTCAGCTCTTTCCTTTTCACTGTGAGTGTTATCTAGGTGCTTACACTCGTATCCCTCTTCTTCAAACAGGGCCTGCACCTGCTTTGAGGTGTTGATACCATTGTTAAAGATTAATGTCTTAGTGCCCTTAGCCTTCTCTTCGTATGCATAAAGTAGCTTCTCTTGCATGAGGTAGTTGCCGTAAAGTCTTTCAGATGAGCTAACAGTGTAATCTCCGTTAATACCCACTTTAAGAGCTTTAAGGTTTACATCGTAATTATAAGTAGAAGCTTTAGCTAGATACTTTTGTTCTACAAGAGAAGAGATACTTTCTCCAATGATTAGTTCATTGTAGTTATCGTGAAGAGGAAGTTTAATGTTAGAGCTTAGAGGGGTAGCAGTAACTCCTAAAAGAATTTGCTGGTCAAAGTGCTTGAATAACTTTCTAAAGCTGTTGTAGTGAGCCTCATCGACAATTACTAGACCTAAATTTTTAAACTCCATTGCTTCTTCGTTGATACGATTGTTAAGCGTCTCAACCATAGCTACATAACACCAGTGGTCTTCACCATCATCAAGATCCTTAACCTTTGCGTTAATCACCTTGTTAGTCACGCCTATTTCGCTAAGCATGTTAGAAGTTTGACCTAAAAGCTCAATTCTGTGAGTTAGGATTAGTACTTTTTTCCCCTTTGCTAGAATGTACTTCTTAGCTAATTCGGAAAAAATAACTGTTTTCCCACCTCCAGTTGGTAGCTGAAACAGAAGATTGAATTTCTCTTCGTTTTCGTCGAATTTGCCTAGAATCTGATCGATAGCGTTTTGCTGATACCCGTATAGTTTCTTGCCTTTATTGCTTTCGAGTTTTGATCTGAATTTAGGATTCATTGAAGGTGTGGTAGTTGTCTGCAATTAGTATGGAAAAACGCAAAAATACCTTGTACTTTGCTTAGTCAAAAATTATACAAAGGGTAATATTTAAAAGTTTATGCAAAGACTTTTTGATAAAAGTGAATTTGAAATCGCAGAGTCATTGAAAATCAAGTCGTTAAGGATGTTGATGGGTGATTTAATTCAAGTTGATGGATATGATGAAGTTGTTAAGGAATTCTTGAAATCAGATGAGTTTTCATCTTTAGAGAAATTTTTAATAGATGAATACTCAAAAAATTACTGTTTTCCGAGACCTGAAAACATATTTAAGGCGCTACGCTTGGTTCCGCTAAGTGAGTTGAGAGTTGTGATAATTGGTCAAGATCCATATCACGCTATGGGGCAAGCAGATGGTTTGGCCTTCTCAGTTCCAGTGGGTGTCAAGCCTCCTCCTTCACTAAGAAATATTTTTAAAGAAAGGATGGATGATTTAGGATTGGGGGAAAGGTCTACAGATCTTGAGGATCTTGCTAATCAAGGAGTTTTGCTGATTAATAGTGTGCTCAGTGTAAGGAGTGGCGAACCAAGGTCACATAGAGGTCGAGGATGGGAACTGCTTGTCAGCTTAGTGCTTAAGGCTGTTAATGATTTACCCAGGGGTGTGTGTTTTATTCTTTGGGGGAAAGATGCTGAACAATTAGGTCAAACTATTAATAGACACAAGCATAAAGTGTTCGTGTCAGCTCACCCCAGTCCGCTTTCAGCATATAGAGGTTTCTTTGGGTCTAAGCCTTTTTCAAATGTTAATAAGGCTCTAATAGAACTAGGATTTGATGAGATAAATTGGTAGATGAATTCATAAATTTGCTTTGATGAGTAAACCTTCTATACCTAAAGGAACAAGAGATTTTGGGCCGCGTGCAATGGCTCGAAGACAGTGGATTTTTTCTACGATTAGAAATGTCTTTGAAAAGCATGGATTCTTGCCTGTAAATACTCCGTCTTTTGAGAATCTACAAACTCTTACTGGCAAGTATGGAGATGAAGGTGATAAGCTAATATTTAGAATTCTCAATAACGGTGACTACTTATCTAAGGCTAATTCTGATGCTATAGAAAATAGGGATAGTAAAGCTCTTACTCCATCAATAAGCAAGAAAGCATTGAGATACGATTTGACTGTTCCTTTTGCTCGTTTTGTAGTGATGAATAGAAATGATCTGACTTTTCCATTTAAGAGATACCAGATTCAACCTGTATGGAGAGGCGATAGGCCAGGTAAGGGTAGGTATCAGGAATTCACTCAATGTGATGCAGATATCATAGGATCTACAAGTTCACTTTGCGAGTTAGATTTAGTACAAGTATTCAGCGAAGCACTTACTGATTTAGGAGTCCCAGGGTATACTATCCTTATCAATGACAGAAGAGTTCTTTCAGGATTAGCTAGTTCGTTAGGCGTGTCATCAGATAAGCTGACAGATTTTACTGTGTCAATTGATAAATATGATAAGGTAGGGGTTGATGGTGTTGTAGATGAGCTAGTAAATAGGGGCTTTGGAGAAAACGTAACTGGAGGAGTTAAGGGATTGTTTGACGCAAACAATAGCTCAACAAATGCTGGAGTACTTGATTCAATTGCAACTATTGTTGGAGATGATGAAGTAGGATTTGAGGGGCTCAATGAGGTTAGAAAACTTCTTGAAAGGGCTAATGCCTTAGGTATAAAAGAGGCTAATATTAGATTTGATGCAATGCTTGCAAGAGGGCTAGATTATTACACTGGCGCTATTTTCGAAGTTCGAGTAAAGGATGCACCTGTAGGAAGTATATGTGGAGGTGGTAGATACGACGATCTAACTGGAATATTTGGGTGGAAAGGAATGAGTGGTGTTGGCATAAGTTTTGGCGCAGATAGAATTGAGGATGTTCTGGAGCATTTCAATGGATTCCCCAAATTCTTAGATAAGAGCACTGATGTTTTGATTGCTAACATGAGCGATGAGTCAGTAAATGAGGAGGTCATACTTTCATCTACACTTAGAAACTCTGGATTCGCAGTGGAGCTTTATCCAGATACTTCTAGGCTTAAAAAGCAGATGAAGTACGCAGACGATAAGTCGATTCCATATGTAGTAATCATTGGAGAACACGAAAGAAAAGAGGGGTTAGTTACTCTTAAAAAAATGTCGTCTGGAGAGCAGATTAAGCTTACTCAAGACCAGCTAATTAAGGAATTAAATCAAGCTTACAACTAAGCTCGCTTTGATCAAACTAAGCTGCATCAACCTCTCTGTAGCTAACCAGCTATTTGGCTTTTCCTCTCTTAAATCTAACTTAGTTAAAATTCTAGCAAGGAAAAACCCAGCAACAGCTGAAAAAACAATCCAGCCAGGCTTCATGATGTACCCGATTTACTCTAGGAATTCATCCATTCCCAAGCAGCTGAAAAGGCGCTCATCTCACCGCTCTCTACGCTTTGAGATAACCTATCCCAAACCTCCTGAGATCTAATACCATTAATCTTATTTTCAAAAAGTAAATCCTTTGCATGGCTCGCCATTCTCTCACTTCTCTGCAAAGATCTTTGGCTTTCAAAAAAACCATTGCCACTCCAAATATCCAAAAGTCTCCCAACACAACTTCTAAATTCATCATGACCGTCTCCGCTCATAGAACTCGCAGTAATAACCTCCACTTTATTACCTCCCTCAGTCTCAGGGAATAAATGAAGGGCATTCCTATAAGCAGATGCTGTATCTCTACACTCACCCACATTCTCACCATCCGCTTTATGCACAACGACTATATCTGCCATTTCCACTATCCCACGCTTAATACCCTGAACCTCATCACCAGCCCCACCAATAAGTAGCAGGCAGAACACATCCACCATATCCCTGACTGAAGTTTCGCTCTGGCCAACACCAACAGTTTCCACAAGGATTATATTATACCCAGCTGCTTCGCACAGCAAAATAGCCTCCATTGTCGCCCTAGCAACCCCACCTAAAGTATCAGCAGCGGGAGAGGGCCGAATGAAAGCGTTATCGCTAACAGCTAGCTTTTCCATTCTCGTCTTATCGCCAAGAATACTGCCGCCGGTTCGCTTACTACTGGGATCCACAGCTAGTACAGCAACCCTGTGGCCTTCATCAATTAAATCAAGTCCAAATCTCTCAATAAAAGTACTTTTCCCAACTCCAGGAATGCCTGTGATTCCTAGTCTTAAGCTATTAGGATGGCCGTGGTCTCGTAGTTTGCTCAGGAGCTTATGAGCTTGTGGTCTATCTGATGGGTTGTTGCTTTCAATAAGTGTTATAGCTCGAGCAAGAGCCTCACTCTTTCTATCCAATAATTCATTAGCAAGCGAAGTTATGTCGCACAAATCAGCACGATTAGATCTAATCCTTTCCTGGGCGGCCTCGATGGCCTGTGATTTGGACTGATTGTTTGTGGGCATGCTGTGAATTTAAGACTTAACTTGCAAATATGTTAACTAGAATGCTGGCGATAGCTGTTTTTTTACCTGCGACATTTATAGCACAAACCACCTGCGATACCACCATTGTTGTTAGCGGATACGTGCTATCAACAGACGCTCAAGTAGTCCCAGCATCTATGGCTGTTAACAGGAATTCTGGTGGAGGTTCCTTTGTCGAAACAGACGGTAGTTTCCTAGTTAGAGCTTGCCCTAGTGATACCTTAGTGTTTGGCGCAATAGGCTACTACTCTGTTGAGAAGGTAGTTGATGTTTCAATGAAAACAGAGTCGTTGGACATAATTTTAAGGAAACTTGAAGTGGAGGTAGGAGTTGCAGAAATTTTTGCTCCAAGGACTTTAAACCAAATACTAAAGGACATAGAAACTCTTGGTTATGATGAGAAGGATTATAGAGTATCATCAGTCAATGCTCTTCAGAGTCCTATTACTTTTCTTTATGAGCAGTTTTCACGAGTTGAAAAGTCAAAAAGGCTTGTTGCAGAGTTAGAGAATACTGATAAAAGGAGGGAGCTACTTCAGGAGTTGTTTGCTAAATACGTTGACTACGATATAATTCAGTTGGGCCCAGAGGAATTCAAGGAATTTGCGGAATACTGTGATCCTGGCGATGAACTGTTACAAGAGTGGACTCAATATGAATTTATCCTTTACGTAAAAAGGCAATATTCTCTGTTCAGAATGCTGCCAAGTAGGCTAGATGATTCTGATTACGAATACGATAAGTAACTCTTTAGCTTAAGTAAGATGAGTCCAGGAAGAACACAAAGAATTTGAAGATAAATCCTGTCACACAAATCCCTACAGCTATAACGTGAGGTGTTCTGAGTTTAAGATTCATTCTGTCAAATCTTAAAACGAGATCCATAAATAAAGTAGAGATTGCAAAAACCTCAACAATAGTAAGTGGCACTATGATAAAATCTAATCCATCGAGTAGCCAAATAGCACTTTCTGGCATGATATGGCTAAAGAATTCTGTCCAAACAAATATTACATTATAACCTAAAATCATCCATAGGGTAAGGGTGATCATCTTGAAGTTGTTTGATTTGAGATTTGACATGGTGCAAAAGTAGTTGAGCAATCTGCATAAAATGAGGTACTAAATTCAAAAAGTCCGCGTTATTTTAGCATCATGAAAAGAAATTACGCAATTGCAGCAATTATTTTGGCTTTAATCATGCTAACTCTATCTGCGTGCGCTTCTAACAATGAAGATTGTAGCGCATACCAAAGCGTAGAGGTAGAAGGGTAGGCCTCTAGTTCTGGCTAAGTTAGAACTGGAAATAAATAAATGGTTGTGGGTCAGAGGATCCTACCAACCAGAGTATCACAGCTAACACGCATGTGATAGTCCAAATCGTCATCGTATGTAGGTTTGTGAATCTATCGATAAACCTCGTGCTTAGATTTTCAGGCACCATATGAAGGGTGAATCCTAATCCCATAACTGCAAGTACAATGCTGTTTGTAGAGATAACATCGAGCACTGTATTCAAGTTGAAATTATAGAGTATCTGGTTTACAAGATCATTTGCTGTAAACCATTCTGTCAAGACGTCGTGCTCCCCGTAAACGTCGTCTTCACCTGAAAAAGACCCAGACCTAAACCAAATTCTCGTAATTGTTATAAAGTTGAAAGTTAGGATTACGCCTATTGCTCTTGCCCACCATGCTTCAATTTTAGACCATGGGAGCAAGTCTTTACAGAACTTAAACGTCATTAAGCCTAGGCCGTTTAAGGCTCCCCAGAGAATAAAGTTCCACGAGGCTCCGTGCCATAGGCCGCCGATAACCATGGTCGCAAACAGGTTCATGGAGGTGGCCGCTGTTCTGCTCCAGGCCGGAAACATAAACGAGAAGCCGTAGCTGAGTAGGAGGATTCCGGTGCCGATCAAGAAGGTGCTCTCGCTTTTGAGTGCTATAGATGCGAAGAGCACTAGAGAGAAGGCGAAGATGCTGGTGAAGAGCGTGGCGTTTCTATTTCCACCCATGGGGATATAAAGGTAATCCCTAAGCCATGTAGAGAGGCTAATATGCCATCTTTGCCAAAACTCGCCTACGTTGCGCGCTTTATATGGCGATCTGAAGTTTATGGGGAGTCTGAAGCCCATGAGTAAGGCCACGCCTATGGCAATGTCGCTATAGCCGCTAAAGTCAGCAAATACTTGTAAGCTGTATCCGTATAGGGCAAGAATTACTTCAAATCCACTGTAGCTTGAAGGAAGCTCGAATACTTTGTCTACTAGATTGGTTGCGATATAGTCAGCAAAGACTATTTTTTTTGTGAGACCTGCTAGAATCCACCAAATAGCATGTTTGAATTCCTTATTGCTTATGTCGTATGGCTTGTGGAGTTGAGGGATAAATTCTACTGCACGTACAATAGGGCCAGCTACTAGTTGTGGGAAGAAAGTGACATAGAACCCAAAGTCAAGAATAGACTTTATTGGTTTTATTTTCTTCTTAAAAAGGTCTATGCTGTAGCTGAGGGTTTGGAATGTGTAGAAACTAATACCTACAGGAAGAATAATGTCCTTTACTCTTATAGATGTGCCCAGGTTGTCATTTAGCCATTGAGCTCCTGGAACAACTGCTTCCCATGTTGTACCAAACAAGTCAGCGCTTGCAGAGGCGAAGAAATAAGCGTACTTGAAGAATCCAAGGAGTCCCAGGTTTATTAGTATACTAAGGATAAGTAAAAGTTTCCTGCTTACACCTTTACTATTATGCATTATCCAGCCTATAACATAGTCAGCTAAAGTTGAGAATAGAAGAAGGAGCACAAACCAACCACTGGTTTGGCTATAAAAAAATATGCTGGCAATAAATAAGAAAGCATTCCTCAGTGCAACCTTATTCTTAGTCAGGCTAAGGAAAATAAGTACCACTAAGAAGAAGTACCAGAACCCGGATACAGTGAATATCAATTTATCCATTTCACCCAGCTTTTATACTCAGCCCTAAAGGCTTCATCAAATTTTTCACCTACAACTCTTGCGCCTTTTGGAGAGAAGTGAATCAAGTCTGTTGAAGCAAGTCTTGGTTCAAGATTTGACCATCGTTCAATAGAACCCTCACCTCCCATAACTCTCCTTAAATCCCAGTACATGCAGTCTTCAAGGATGACTTGCTCTTTAAGATTTTCAATTACAGATCCTAGCATAGGGTAGGTGCCTGCAGCTCCCATGTCTGAAGGTCCTATTACTATCACTGCTGCCTCAGGAATAATGAGCTTTAAAAATTTCAGTTGCTTTCTAAACCTTTTTGCAAATTTCTGAGCATCAGCTGAGTCTTTTAAATATGGAACGACATTACCGCCAAACTGCAGTACCATTAACCCAACTTCACGCTTCTCCATAAAGCTCTCAAGATGCCCTCTGTCGAGTTTAGTGAATATCATCCCAGCTGACCCTCTAAGAGGTATGTTGTGCATTACAACACCGTGTCTACTTCCTAACTCTATCCCAGTAACTTCAATATTGTATCCTTCAAACCCTACTATTAGTTCTTTTTCTCCCTCGGTTAAATCTGAAACAATAGAAGTATGCATTCCAGGTCTAGTTGGTCTGATTGAAAAAGCCTTGTATGGCGTTGCGCTTCCCTTAAGAGTGATGTTTCCGCCTAAAGGAGCATCACCTATTAAAAACTTCACATGGCCCCAACGTTTATTTAGTTTAAACCCAGCAGGATTCGGTTTTAAAGTAACAGTACCTTCACCTTTCACCCTGGAAAATGCTGCCATTGCTCCATAAGCATTATGAGTAATAGTTGAATCGATTTTGCCAAACCTAGTATGCCTTTTCCAACTGCCTGATTCTCTTTGTTTTATTGAGAGAGCAGGTATAGGTTGAACTGCAGGGATTAAACCAGGCCCATTGCCTCCCCAGCTTTTCTGCCAGCTAGATCTTAATACTCCAGTAATTCTGTCTCCTTCGATTTGAGAATCACCCCAATGAAATACCTCTATAGGATTAGTGTCTGAAGTGTCAATAGCTTCAAGTTTTGCAAAGAACAATCTCAAACTAGCTCGTGCAATCTCAGACCCCTCAAACTTTAAGCTGTCGGGCAAGGTTGATAGATCGCTAACAGCATATTTAGGAAACCATCTGTTGGGATTGATTTCTAATGTGTCAGAAAACTTGTCAGTTACGATTGTGTCAACTGCGATTGAGTCGGTTACGACTGTGTCAATTACAAGCTCTTCAATAAGTAGAGTGTCCAAATCGTTTAGCTCAGACCAAACCGGAGCAATCTTCACTGTTTCACTTCTCTCCAAATAAGAAAGTACATCTATTTCTAGCTTTTCAATTAAATAAAAAACTGCAAGAAAAGGAACAAGAAATACGATGGTCTTTTGTGGGCTGTGCTTCATGCTCAACCACTAAGGTATAACTAGAATGCTTCCACTTTTAATACTAGTGCTTGAACCTAACGAGTTTGCATTTTGAATCTTTTCAATACTCACGCCATAAGTGACTGATAACCTGTAAAGAGTTTCACCATCCTTCACTTTATGCGTCCTGAAAGTTTTTTTACAATCCTGAGGTAGATTTAGATTTTCTAGTAGTCTAATGATGATTCTGTAGTCGTACAACATATCATTAAACCCGACGTCACTTCCCCACATACTTTTAAGATGACTAATGTATTCTGAGCTTTTACCGCTGAATCCCCCCATTTCTATAAAGTACTTTTCAGCTTCAGAACAATTGGTTGATGTGCTCTTAAAACTAAATGCAAGAGGCAGGTAGATAGCAGTTTCTAAAAGTTCATTTTCTTCAAGATAGCTACGCCAAACCTCCTTACACAGACAAAAATCCCTATTTACTCCAAAGAGCTTCCTGCTGTTATTATCTCTGAATGATTGCATGGTTTGAAGAACCTTTAGTTCGTCACTAGTCTCAGTTTCCAGGATTAATTCCCATTTATCAGGAATCCTGATTTCATCCTTTAACTCTTGGGAAAAAGAATTAAAGCATAACAGGATGGAAGCTCCCAGGAATATGAGACTTACTTTACCCAAGCTTGTTCTATAATATGGCGTAAGTGAGCTCTGTGAGCCCTAGTAAGTGAGTCAGGAGAGCTGCTGTTTTTTTGCTGAAGATCAATACTATTTAACTGATCAAAAATCACACCTTTAGCTATTCTGTCGTATCTCTTGTTTTCGTATGCTTTAATTAGAGATTCAACATAAAGAACCTGCAATTGCTGACGGAAAGTATTCACCTTTTTATTCAAATCAGTTTTGAAGATTGCATTAGAAAGGTCATACATATAAGAGGCCAAATCATACTCGTTACCATACTTAGAAGCATCAGTAATTCTCATTAACACATTAGGGTGTAGTAGGTGAGAAAGAGCATCGTATTGTACGCTTAAAATGGCGTTGTGTACCCTAGGATCTTCGTTTTCACCGTAGTGGTTCCAGCCTCTTCGCTGTGACTGAAGGTATGAGTATGCGCTTTCTTGCGAGTCAAATGCATGAGGAGAAAAAGCATACTTAGCAAGAGCGTTCATTGCTGCTTTTTGGTCTTCTAAACTAACTGGAGTAAAAGGCTTGTCATTTCCAATGTTGCTGGGACCAGCTCTGTTGTATCTAACACCACCAATCTGCCTAGTCATTACTCTTATTTGAATTCCGTATTCGCCGTGTAACGTGTAGAATGCATCTCTAAAGTCCTGGTAACTAGTGCCTTCTTGAGCATATCTGTCAACTAGACCTGGCAATAAATCATTAACAAGCTCGCATCTTTCTGAAGCATAAGCAACAGGGTCGTCACTTAAGTCGTAGATGTTTACATCAGGGTTAATACCTCTTCCTGAACCACGCATATCGTCTGCATCATTTCCAAAGCCCAAATTCTCATCAGTGCTTTTTGATAAAATAGCCTCAAGTCTAGCGTCTTCTTCAGATGCATCTTCTAACCCCTCACTGTAAGCGTACTCAATAACCCAGTAATCATAAGGACCTGGAGAATCGTCGTAGTAGAGGGTTTGGTTTTCAGGGTTTCTCGCAAAATTTATAGCAGGGTATTCCATAACCGTACTGCACATGCCGTTTTCTGCAACTGCCTCAGGATCCTTAAGCTCTTCAGGGCTAAGCATAGTGCTGGCGTGCATGTTGTGGCTTAAACCTAATGTGTGACCTACTTCGTGAAGACTGAGTCTGTGCAAGGTTTGACGTATAAATTCTTGATGCTCTTCGTCTGAAAAATTCATTATTTTCATAGCAGAAAGAGTAAATAGACTATTGTGTGACATTGATTCACCTAAGTCACATCTGTGAAGCATTACAGCAGTTTTTTCTCTCGAGCTTAACTCATCAAAATCGATTCCTCCAGAAGTTGGTGCATCAGAAAACACACCTGATTTCCATAATCTTCTAGACATGCCTCCATACTCGAGCATAACATCAGCTCCAAGAATCTCACCTGTTCTGGGATTTACAAAGCTGGGGCCGTAACCACTAAAAGGTGCAGTTGGAGATGATGTCCATCTTAACACGTTGTACCTAACATCACCAGCTTCCCATTCTGCACTATCTGGTTGAATTTTGACAACCACAGCGTTCTTGTATCCGATTTGTTCAAATGCAAGATTCCATTTTTCTACACCAGTTCTAATGTAATCTCTAAATTCATAAGGAGTAGTGTTTTCGATCCACCAGGTAATAGGCTTAACTGGCTCAGAAAGCGCTGCCATAGGATCCTTTTTTTCTAATCTCCATCTGTGAATCACATCCTTCCAAGGTGTAGTCGAAGTGCTTGTCATATCTGTTACCTGAGTAGTGAAAAATCCAATCCTTGCATCGTCTTTTCGAGGAGTGAATCCATCTTCTGGCATTTGTAGAATGCAATGACGGTATCCTACAGTAACATATCTAGCGTCTGTAATAGCTGATACATAAACGGAAGGACTAGTCGATTCGTAAACGTAGTCAACAACAATTTCTGTGTTTTCAGGGTAGTTGTTAAAGCCAGTAATTGTAGTCTTACTAGAGCTTAGCTTACCAAGTGGGCTTTTACTTCCAGGTCTAGACGGAGGCTTGATTTGATTTATTTTTTCATTTTTGAATACTGCATCACCAGAGACCAGGTATGACGTCCCATTGTTGTTTTCCCCAAGGATTTTTAAAGAGGCTAGAATAGGCCTATTGATGTTTGCGCTTTCAGCTTTTGATAGGGGACTTTTAGGATTGAAGTAATATGATGTATTCTCTCCAAGAATCTCTATTCTATCATAGTTTTTTCTAAAACTGATGATTTTAGACCCTTGATATGCTCCTCTGTAGTTGCCAGTTTGTAATACACCATCTTCAACTTGGGAAAAGTATATGAATTCACTGCCTAATGCTGATTGTTGAATTTCCATCCAAGATTCTCCAGTTACGGTATCTCTGTATAAAGTGAAAAGACCTTCAAAAGCTTCAGCTTGTTTAGTTACTTCAGCTATGGATTTGTTGTTTGATTTCTTATTTGAAGATTCAGTGCTTTCAACTTTTTTCTTTTTCCTTTTGTAAAACTGAGCGTTTGAAGTTGATGGAATAAAAAAAAAGGCACTCATTAAAAGCGTGCCAAGTAAATAAGTTTTTCTAGTAACCATTTTCTGACAAATTCATAAGCGACTAAGATAGGGTTATTTAAACCCTCTAGTCTTTTTAATTTTTTCGTAGGCATCTTGTATTTGCAAGAACCTATCTTCAGCTGTCTTCTTAGGCCCATCACCCAAGTCCCCAATTTTATCTGGGTGAAATTTAATAGCAAGCTTTCTGTATGCCTTCTTAACTTCAGAATCAGTACAAGATCTGTCTAATTCTAAGACCTTGTAAGGGTCTGAAACAGTATGGAACGCCTGCTCAATACTTAGTCTGTCCTTATCGCTAATACCAAGATACTTAGCAATTAACCTGATTATGTCTAACTCATGAGGGTGAACTTCTCCATCTGCATTTGATATTCCATAGAGATATTGAAGTAGAAGCATTCTCTTAGGGTGATCCATATTAAATCTAACTTGAGAAGCAACCTGCCTATAATCAATATTTTCCTTAAGAACCTTTCTTAGAATAAGAATTAATTGCTCTGCTTGATCTGTGCCAAAATTCATCTTCATGAACTTCTTCACGTAGTCAAGCTCAGATTTCATGATTTTACCGTCAGCCTTCATAACTGCGGCACTTAAAATCACAAGTGAAATGGAAAAGTCACCACGTTGTGTGTTTCTAGCATAGCTCTCAGGGCTGTCACGATTTTTAGCAAACCCCGCGAACATTTTACCTACTTGAAACCCCAGGATCCCTCCGATAGGCCCTCCGAGAGCCCATCCAATTGCTCCACCTACCCATTTACTGTAATTAGACATAGGCTAATTTGATATTTAAGACTGTAAGTTCTTAAAACCTCTTGCAATAAATTCAGATAACTCCTCACCATTTAGTATTCCTTGTGAAAGTCGAGCAAGATCTGCTGCCTCTTTCGCCATTGTAGCTCTCTTTTCTTTGTTTTTTTCTTTAAGAATTTTAGTCGTCAGTGGGTGGTTAGTATTAATAGTAACCTCGTATTTCTCTGGAAGGTCGCCAAACATTTGGAAACCGCCACCTCCAACAGCTTGCTGTTCTTTCATCCTGCGCATCCACTCACTAATAGTGATTGTAAATGGAGAAGACTCTGGTGACATTGCCGCAAACTTCACTTCATAATTGTCTCCAGGGAATGCTCCTTGAATAATTGGAGTTAAAGTCTCTTGTTGCTTCTCGTCAAGTAGGCTTGTTTCTGTTTCTTCCTTCTCGATAAGCTTTTCTATGATATCTGAATCAACTCTCTTAAACTGAACGTCAGAGTTTGTTTGCTCTAGCTTGCTAACCACGTGGGCTGCTAGTGGACCTTCCATTACGAGAACTTTATATCCCTTATCTGTAGCTACCTTGACAAATGAGTGTTGAGCTGAAGCGTCAGAAGTATATGGTAGTATTATTTTAGAATTCTTGTCGGTTTGATTATTAGACACATTTTCGATCAGCTCTTTATGCGTCATAGCATTTCCATCAGTGTCCTTGTATAAATAGAATTTCTTTGAGCGTTCAGCAAACTTTTCATCAGTTAAAATGCCATAGTCTACAAACACCTTTAAATCATCCCAAAGCGATTCAAATCCTGCTCTGTCCTTCTTGAACATAGAAGCAAGTTTATCTGCAACCTTTTTAGAGATGTAACCTGAAATCTTCTTCACATTAGCATCCTCCTGCAAGTAGGATCTACTAACGTTTAGAGGAATATCTGGTGAATCAATCACACCGTGAAGCATAGTCAAGAAGTCAGGGACAATGTTTTCTACATTATCAGTGATAAACACTTGGTTTGAGTATAAGTGGATCCTATTTCTTTGAAGGTCCATGTTCTTTTTTAGAGGTGGAAAGAATAGTATTCCTGTGAGGTTGAATGGGTAATCAACATTTAGATGGATATTGAATAACGCATCCTCCATATTCATTGGGTAGAGCTCCCTATAGAAATTCTTGTAATCGTTATCCTTCAGTTCTGATGGCTTTAGCATCCAAGTAGGAGTGGTGTTGTTGATGATATTTGGTACTTCAACGCTTACCTGCTTCACAATACCCTCCTCATTTTTCTCTCCATTAGGATCGTCTTGCATTTCACTTTTAGTGCCAAACTCAATCTCAACCGGCATGAATTTGCAGTACTTGTTCAGTATGCCGCCTATACGTGCTTCTTCAAGAAATTCTATGCTATCCTCGGCTATGTGAAGAATAATATCTGTTCCAGCAGTTTCTTTTTCCGCAGGATCTAAAGTGTATTCTGGAGATCCATCACAGCTCCATTTTACAGCTTCTGAGTTTTCCTTTTGGGATTTAGTTATGATATCGACTCTTTCACTAACCATAAAAGAAGAGTAGAAGCCAAGTCCAAAGTGTCCAATAATCGCGTTCTTTGCGTCATCATCCTTGTATTTGTCAAGGAATTCAGTAGCTCCTGAAAAAGCGATTTGGTTTATGTACTTATCAACTTCCTCGGAAGTCATGCCAATACCGTTATCGCTAATGGTAATTGTCTTCTCCTCCTGGTTGATGGCTACTGTAACCTTTGTGTCGCCTTCAATTTTCTTTATCTCACCTCCGCTTAAAAGTGTCTTGCACTTCTGAGTAGCGTCAACTGCATTAGACACTAATTCTCTAAGGAATATCTCGTGGTCAGAGTATAAAAACTTCTTGATAATAGGGAAGATGTTCTCAGTTGTAACATTGATATTTCCCTTAGTACCCTTAGTACCCTTAGTTTTCTTAGTTTTTGTGGTTTTAGAACTTGCCATTGTTTGATTCAATTATTTGAATCTTCTTTAGGCAAGGCTCATGCCATAATATGTATGCTGACAGCATGGCATTAAGCCTTGCCAAACAGTCATATATATAAGTATTGTTTTACTGAATGATTAGCCTAGCTTCTTCGCCTTTGTCAGTTTTTAAGATATAACTGCCAGAGGTAAGGTCGCTTAACTCCACTCTAAGCCTACCTTTTGAAATGAAAGTATTAACGAGTGAGCCATTTGAATTAAATAAGTCGACTCTTCTTTCTGAATTGTCAGAGAACTGAGCAATCACATAATCAGATGACGGGTTAGGATAGATGCTCAAATCAGGTTTAGTTGTTTCATCGATGTTGATGGTAGGAGCGAGGTCATAACTGAAGCGGTATACCTGACTGTCCTCAGGCCAGTTGTTTAAACCAGTAAATACAGGGCTTATTTGTAATGAATCGTATTCTACATCGAAGTATTCCATAAATGCCGGATTGCTTTCGTCACCGTTGGCCCACATCATGCTTCCGGTGAAATCGTAAAAATTCCAATAAGCTGAAAGCCCTGCTGTTGCAAAACTCCAGAAACAAACGTCATCTAAATTCTGAATGGTGTGAGGCCCATAATGGATTTCGATATCACCATTTTCAAATAGCCAAATCTGAAAATTCGCAACTGATTGAGCAGTGCCTGTTGATATCATTTCCCAGTCAAACCCTACGTTGTAGTATTCTAATTTAAATACTCTATTAGGAGCTACCCCCTCAACTACAGATCTATGAAATGAGCCTTCTACATCTAATGTGTCTGGAATTACATTTAGTATGTCACTTAAATCAGCATTTGTCCCAGAAATAAGATGGAAGTCTCCGTTTTCCATAAAAATCTCAATGCTGCCGCCTATGTCTGAAAGTCTAACTAACTCTGCAGTATCACCAAAGCATGGGAATTCAAACTGCATATTCAGCTCAGTTATGGGAACATCCCAGTTTGGATCAATGTTTAACGGGAAATAATTTTCTAAGTGATTGTACTCCTCAGAGAAAACCTCAGTTGTGTATGGGAAGTCGTTCTGGCTTAATGCAGTAAAACACGTTGCAAATAATGCAAGAATAGTTAGTATACTATTTTTCATGTTATGAGGTTTTAAATTAAAAGTTTGGTTTAAGAGAAGCGTTAGAGTGGAAATCTGTAATGACTTTCACCGCTTCCTCTGGAGTATCTACTATAGAAAACAAGTCAGGGTCTTTGTCTGAAATAGTCTTATACTTGTCAAGCATTGTGTCTTTAAACCAATCCACTAAACCAGTCCAAAACTTAGAATCGTATAGCACTATAGGTCTTGAGTTTAGCTTCCCAGTTTGTAGAAGGGTAAGTGCTTCAAACAATTCATCCATTGTGCCAAACCCGCCTGGCATCACCACGAAACCCTGGCTGTACTTAACAAACATGACTTTCCTGACGAAAAAGTAGTCGAAATCAATGCTCTTGTCTCTATCAATGTAGGGGTTTACGTGCTGTTCAAATGGCAGTTCAATATTCAATCCAACAGATGCACCTCCTGCATCATGTGCTCCTCTGTTTCCTGCTTCCATAACTCCAGGCCCTCCTCCAGTAATTACTCCGTAACCTGCTTCAGATAATAGCTGAGCTATTCTTTGTGCTTCTATATACACTTGTGTTTCAGGGCCAGTTCTTGCTGAACCATAAATAGATACACAAGGTCCAATTCTGTGAAGAGCTTCAAACCCTTCAACAAATTCACTCATTATTTTAAAAATAGACCAACTGTCTTTAGACATGATCTCTGTCCAAGTGCGTTGTTTGTATTGTTTTGCCATTACTCAAACTTAACGAAGCAACTTGAGCTAAGCTAACATCTGAGAAAGAAATTTGCCTGTAGCGCTTTTTTCTTCACATGCGACCTGCTCAGGTGTTCCTTCTGCGACAATCTTTCCACCTCCAATACCTCCTTCAGGGCCTATGTCTATAACGTGATCGGCTACTTTGATGACGTCAAGTTGGTGTTCGATGACTACTACGGTATTACCCAAGTTGACTAGCCGTTGTAGAACATCTAAGAGCATTTCAATGTCTTGGAAGTGGAGTCCCGTAGTTGGTTCGTCGAGAATGTATAGGGTATTTCCAGTGTTTGCTCTTGAGAGCTCCGATGCAAGTTTAACCCGTTGTGCCTCACCGCCACTTAAGGTTGTGGATGGTTGGCCTAACGAGATGTAGCCCAGGCCGACGTCTTTAAGAGTAGCGATGATTTTTTTTAGCTTGGGATGCGATTCAAAAAAATCATAAGCTTCAGAGATGGTCATGTCCAGAACGTCAGATATGCTTTTTCCCTTGTATCGCACTTCTAATGTTTCTCTGTTGAATCTCTTGCCCCCACAGCTTTCACAAGGGACGTGAACGTCGGGTAAGTAGTTCATTTCTACAGTTCTTAGTCCTGCGCCCTTGCAGTCCTCGCATCTTCCTCCAACTACGTTAAATGAGAATCTGCCGGGTTTATAGCCTCGGATTTTAGCTTCAGGTAGTAAGGTGAATAGTTTACGGATGTGGTCCATCATTCCAGTGTAGGTGGCTGGGTTGGAGCGTGGAGTGCGGCCAATGGGGGTTTGGTCTATTGCTATGACCTTGTCTAAATTCTTCAGTCCCTTTATTTCTTTATAGGGAAGTGGGTTTCTGATGGGCTCGTGAAGGTGATTTTGAAGGGCAGGGTAGAGGGTTTGGTTGATTATTGAGCTCTTGCCAGAACCGCTTACTCCAGTTATGCAGGTGAATGTTCCTAGAGGGATGCTTAGGTTCATGCCTTTTAAGTTGTGCCCTGTAGCTCCCTTGACCGTGAGCTTCTTCTTGTTGCCCTTGCGCCTCTTAGTTGGAACAGCTATTTTTTTATCTCCTCTGAGATATGCGGCGGTAGTTGAGGTGGAGCCCAAATGCTCTGATGGAGGCCCAGCCACAACGATTTGGCCTCCGTGTTTGCCAGCTCCAGGTCCTATGTCGACTAGGAAGTCTGAGGCGTGCATCATGTCCTCGTCGTGCTCTACAACGATTACAGAGTTGCCTGCGTCTCGAAGGGCTTGGAGGCTAGCTATAAGTTTCTGATTATCCCTCTGGTGTAGGCCTATTGATGGCTCGTCAAGAATGTAGAGAACTTCAGTGAGCTTGGAGCCTATTTGGGTTGCTAGTCTTATGCGTTGACCTTCTCCGCCTGAAAGTGATCTAGCAGGTCTGTCTAAGCTCAAATAGCCAAGCCCAACGTCTATCATAAAGCCTATTCTCTCCCTTATTTCCTTGAGTGGTTCGCGAGCAATTAGGTTTTGTTTGTCACTAAGTGAAGATTCAATGCCTTGGAAGAATTCGCCTAGTTTTATGAAGTCCAAACTTCCCAGCTCAGCGATGTTTTTATCTGCAATTCTAAATTGTAAGCTGATGGGCTTGAGTCTCGTTCCCTTGCAAGAAGAGCATTCAATTTTATTCATGAATTGTTGTGCCCAGCGCTTGAGCGGGATGGATTTGGCTTTAGCTGCAGCTCCTTCAACTATAGAAACAAGTCCATCATATGTAACAGTTTCATCCCTTCCAAACTTACTTGGTAGAGAGATGCTATCATTAGTTCCATAGAGTATGATGCCTATGATTTCTTCACTCAACTCACCAATAGGTGTCGTGGCTTTCATGCCATGAGAAGTGATGATCGCCTCTATTATGTTGGATATTTTATTGCTCGTGAGCTCGCCTAGTGGGGCAATTCCACCTTTTCTAACGCTTTTTTTAGGGTCAGGAAATACTAGGTCTCTGTCAACTTTAGCAACAGTTCCTAATCCATTGCAAGTTGGGCAGGCGCCGTATGGGGAGTTAAATGAGAATAGGTTGGGCTCTGGGTCTGGGTAGGCTATGCCTGTGGTAGGACACATTAGGTTCCTTGAAAAGTGAACCGGTTTAGGGTTGATTACTCCGTGTTGAATAACGCTCATAGAGCCCTTGCCCAGTTTTAGAGCGGTTCTTACTGAGTTTTTTAAGCGGGAGATGTCTCCGCCAACTATGATTCGGTCTACTACCAGTTCAATGTCGTGAACTTTATACCTGTCTACTTTAAAGCCAGAGTCAAGTTCTACAATTTCTCCATCAACTCTTGCTCTAACATACCCCTGTTTTCTTGCGTTGTCGAAAAGCTCCCTGTAATGACCTTTTCTACCCCTAACAATGGGAGCGAGGATTAAAAGTTTAGTACCGTTAAATCTCTTTTCTATGCTGTGTGAAATCTCTTCGTCTGAGTTTTTCACCATGGCTTCACCCGTTTCAATAGAATAGGCATTTGCTGCTCTAGCGTATAAAAGCCTTAGAAAGTCGTGTACTTCAGTTACTGTTCCAACTGTTGATCTGGGATTCCTAGTTACAGTTTTCTGTTCTATGCTGATTACTGGGCTAAGTCCGCTGATGTGTTCTACATCTGGCCTTTTTAGACCTCCAATAAACTGCCTAGCATAAGAGGAAAGTGTTTCTAAATACCTCCTTGATCCCTCAGCATAGATTGTGTCAAATGCGAGAGAAGATTTTCCAGAGCCACTTACTCCAGTGAAAACAATGAGTTTGTTTCTTGGTAGGCTTACATCGACGTTGCGAAGATTATGCTCTCTCGCTCCGGTAATTACGATTTTATCTTCCTCACCAGACATTTTATTACTCTAGTCTCTTAATCTTGTATCCAAGGCTTGCTATCACAATTGACATGATAGGGCTTACCCAGTTAAATATGCAGAATGGAGCATACGCTAGTACTGCAACGCCAAGTATACCGCTTTGGGCTACACCACAAGTATTCCATGGAATCAACACTGAGGTAACTGTGCCAGCATCTTCAAGAGTTCTACTCAAGTTCTCTGGAGCTAAATTCTGCTCCTCGTATGCCTCTGAGAACATCTTTCCAGGTACAACAATTGCGATGTACTGATCAGAAGCCAGAACGTTAAAAGCAAGACATGTTCCTACTGTACTTCCTATAAGTCCCACTACTGAATTTACTCCGCTTATTAAGCCTTCAGTTATTCTCTTAAGAATACCCACAGCTTGTAAAACTGCTCCAAATACCATGGCGCATATTATAAGCCAAATCGTATTCATCATCCCCTGCATTCCCTTTGCTTTAAGCAAACCGTCTACGTCTTTTTTTATTGATAATAAAAGGAATTCTTGATACTTTGGGTATTCTTGAGATTTCGCTTGATTAAGAGCTTTTTGTCTTAAAACCTTTTGTTTGTTTGCGTCTAAGTCACTATAGTATTCTTCAAAACTGACATCTAGCCACGCCATCACCTTGTCCAACAGAGAGTCTAGTCTGTTTCGATGCACTGAAAATTTCTTTATATCACTTATTAAAGCTGCTTCACACTTTTTTTCACAAGAAGTGAACTGAGTCTCTACTGCCATAGCAGTAATAGAAGAGTAGTAAGAAGCCTCTGCAAAACTCAATTCTTTACCTGCTAATTCTTTAATTGCTTGAGGTTGGAAGATTATAGCTGAAAGACCTCCTAAGAGAACACCTACAAACAACGCGGCAGATGCAGGCACCTTCTTAGCAATCATAATTAGAACTATCATTGGAGCAATGAATAAGCCCACATGAATATTGAATTTAGAACTAATTACTTCGCTAAAAATCTCATTGTAGACAAGGTCTTTAGATTCACTTACTCCAATAAAACCAACTACTAAAAACACAAGAAGAGCTATGGCTATACTTGGAATTGTAGTTATTGTCATGTACTTGATATGTGTGATCAAGTCTGTTCCGGCTACAGCAGGAGCAAGGTTGGTAGTATCAGATAGGGGAGATAATTTATCTCCAAAGTATGCCCCGCTAATAATAGCACCAGCCACCCATCCTTCGTGAATTCCCAGAGCTGAGCCTATTCCGATTAAAGCAATTCCAACAGTTCCTATTGTTCCCCATGAAGATCCAGTTGCAAGGCTTAGCACTGCACATACAATACAAGCTGCAAAAAGAAAGATAGAAGGCTCTAGAATTTGTAATCCGTAGTGAATGAATGCAGGAATAATGCCGGCAAGAAGCCAAGTTCCAGTCAAAGCGCCGATTAAGAGGAGAATGATAATTGCGTCAGTAGCTTGACTTATGTTTGAAGCTATTGCCTTGCTTATTGTATCCCATTTAACTCCTCTTGCCATTCCAATTCCGCCTGCTACAAGAGCTGCTATTAGAAGGGAAATTTGGTTTGAACCAAATGAGCTGTCTTCTCCAAAGAAAATTACATTTGTACCTAACAGTCCAACAAGGAGTAGGATTGGTAGTAGTGCAAGTCCTAAGGATAGCCTTTTCATGATTACTTAACGTCTTCTTCTGTAGGAGTGCCTGTTGGGCTAAGTGCTGTTTTAGAAACTCGAATCTTTCCTGTTTCAACTTCAAGCACAACAGTAAGGTCGCTAATTGATAAAACCTTTCCATGTATTCCTCCAATAGTGACAATTTTATCACCCTTGCTGATGCCTTCTCTGAATTCTTTTGCTTCTCTTTGACGCTTCATTTGAGGTCTAATCATGAATAAATACATGATTAAAAACATGCCACCAAATAGAATCCAAGAAGCGTAAGATTCTAGTCCTGAAGTTTCTTGAGACGCCTGATTTAAAAGTAAATTATTAAAGTTCATTTTCTTGATTTGTGATTATGTAAGTTATTTTAATTCTTCTTGATTGTAATCAGGTCCAATTACAATTCCACGAAGAGATATGTAAGTAGCTGCAGGTCTTGAATTTGTTACAATATCTATCTGCTTATTCTGCTTTCCTTGTCTGTCTGATGAGTCGAACATTACGTCAATCACTCCACTTTCGCCAGGTTCAACGGCGTTTTTAGGCCAATTTTTAGCAACAGTGCATCCGCAAGGAGAGTGAACTCCTGCAATTAATAATGGAGCATTACCTGTATTTGTGAATTTGAATTGATGAGTAATTTTTTTTCCTGCGACAATTGTCCCAAACTCAAATACTTCATTGTCAAATTCAATTGAAGGCCTTGCAGCATTTTCAGTGTTTTCGCCTGAAGCGGTAGCAGGATTGTAGATTAGATCAGTGCTCATTCTATCGTCATCGTCACAGCTAGTTGCGATAAAGGCAAGAAAGAATAGTATGCACGTGAGAGTTCTCATTAAACTAGTCCTCTGCCAGTTTTTACAATATCTCCGCTTTCTACAAGCTTTAAAAAGAGCTGGTCAAGGATTCCATTGATGAACCCGTGGCTTTTATCAGTACTGTAATATTTTGAAAGCTCGATGTACTCGTTTAAAGTAACTTTTAATGGAATAGATGGAAATGATTTGGCCTCAGCTAAAGCCATCTTCATTAAAATCCTGTCAGTAAGAGCGATTCTTTCAAGTTCCCAATTTTGAGCGCCTTCCTTAATCAACTCCTCATTTATACTTCCTTGAGCTAATGTCTGAGTAAATAGTCCTTCCATAAAATCCTTGTCGTCGTCATCTTTTCTCCAAACTGTTAGCATATCAACTTCTTCGTCGTCTTCTTTGATGGATTTTATAGTCTTGATAACCATAGAGCTTGCAAGATCTAAGTCGTCAAGCCAAAAGATGCTCTCCTCCTCAAGCATGTACTGAAATGACTCTTGATTAATAAGGTTCTTTCTGAACATTCTTACTAATGAATCCTTGTCGTGCTTAAAGCCACGTTCTTCTGAAGCCATGTATTCTTTGTACACATCATTATCGATAAGGTCGCGGAACATGTTTCTAAGAAGTTCTTGATGATTTCTCCAGCTAACGCCCAACTCTTCAGAATCCCTTTGAAGGTTTTTACTATTTGCAAGAACTCTTAATATAGCATTCCTGACAAACTTCGTGTTGGGATGAAGATCCTCCTCTGATGGGATGTGCTTTTTCCTTGCGGTTTCTATCTTGTCGATAGCAATCCCTTGTAAATCAGCTACCATGTTAAGTAACAAAAGGTACAGTTCATGCATCTTTTTGATACTGTGATCAAGAGAGTTTTTTGCTTTAACAGAATCTGATTCTTCGTCTTGATAAAATCCGTAAAGGATGTGAAGAATCTTGATGCGGATGTGTCGTCTATTCAGCATGGTATTGTTCGTCTTGCGAATTTAGGGCATCATCCTTGCCGGAAGCAGTTCTTGTGCATCTACTTTTGTAATATGATTACTCATTTTAAAAATTTCACTGAAAGTATAATGTTGGTGGCGATTATAGTTGTCACAGCATCAGTTATTTATGGTTGTAATAAAATTATTGATGTAGATCTGCCTGATGCAGAGCCTATGTTAGTAGTTGAAGGGACAATTAAAGAAGGAGAAAAGCCAATGGTGCTTCTGAGTAATTCAATGGGATACTTCGATCAAATTCCTGACTTCCAGGAGATCTTTGTTTCTGGTGCGTCTGTTTTTGTCACTGTAGATAGTGTTGAATATCAACTGGAAGAAACCATTCCTGCTCTGTTAGACCCAGCTCTTTTGTTAAAGCTGTCTGATCAGTTTAAAGTAGACCCATTTGAAATGGCGTTTGCTCCATTGCCTGTTTATTCAATTGTAGGTCCTACCGATCTAATAGGAGTGTCTGGAAAAACATATGACCTTAGAATTGAGCACGATAGTCTAATTGCAACAGCTTCAACTACTCTTTTTCCAACTGTACCTTTAGATGATTCTTATTTCTATATAACTGAAACTTCTACAACAGATTCTTTAGGCATCATAAACATTGTCTATACAGACCCAGTAGAACTAGGTAATTGTTATAGGATTGCTTCTCGAAGAACTAACCAATATCCAGATTGGCATGAGCTGGCAGGAGAAGTGAAGGATCCTTATTTTGTATATCCACTAGGCTCAGCTTGGGATGATATGATATTAAATGGGGCGACCTACGATTTAGCATATATAAGATATCCTTCTGAAAATGATCAATTAGATTCTCTTGAACAGGGCTTGTGGAAGTTGGGAGATACAGTGCTTGTAAAGCTTGAAACGATAGACTACAATGCTTTTGAGTCAATCCTTAGTTATGAAACTGCTGCATCTGCTCAAGGAAATCCATTTGCTTCACCTACAAATGTCATAAGTCATATTGATAATGCGCTTGGTTGGTGGTATGCTTATGGAGAGCATGTAGATACTGTAATCTGCACTCCTTGATGGATTTTGCTATAAATTGCCTCTATGATTAGTCGAGTTTTCAAATTGTCTTTTGCAGTTTTTCTGCTGAGTATTCTTTCAAATTCTAACGCTATAGCCCAAACCTCTTCCGGCGAAGTTTGGCCTATCACATCTGTCGAATTACACCAAGACGGCGCAAGCGTCACTCACTCCAGCTCAGTGACTTTCTCTGGAAACTCTACCAAATTAACGGTTAGGGGCATCGCTTCAGATATCAACCCTAACACCATAAGCGTGGACATGCCATCTGGCATCAGCCTTGAGTCCTTAAGCTACATTGAAGTTGAATCTGATTCCCCAGTGCTAGCAGAATTCAACAACGTAGAGGACTCGATAGCCATCCTTTCAGTCCAAAAAAAGATGTACGAAGCCCTTTTAAACACGCTCAGTGAGGAAAGCCAGTTTTTAAAGGCAAACAGAAAGATTGGTAGCTCTCAGGAAGTGCTACTAGTTGATGATCTTATTGAGATGGCTGATTTCCTTCGCGACAGGAATCAAGATTTAGGTTTGGAAATTTTAGATGTTGAGATAGATATTAAAAAAGTCGACGAGGAAATAGCTGAGCTGAAAAAAAGAAAACAGAAGCTTCAAAGCGTTGGTGCAGATGTCGAAGGGGTTGTAGAGCTAGAATTTACAAACGTAAGCGGATTGACTAAGAGTGGTGATGTAGTCTTAGAGTACCTAACTTCAAGCGCTTCATGGCAACCAGAATACAAGATTTACTACGAGGAAGGAGAGGTGTTTGTGAAGAGGTTTGCAAGCCTTAGTCAGTCATCAGGTGTGGCTTGGGCTGGAGTCGATTTAAAGCTCTTAAGTGGAAGGCCATCGTCTAGCCTTGCTCCAAATGATTTCGAAGATTGGGTTCTTGTTGAAGAAGCTCCAAGAGCATCAGTTTATAGTTCATCGGCTAGCGTGATAGATGTAGATCGAATGAGTGCAGGAGGGAATGCTAAGTCGAAGTCATTTGCTGGTGATGCGAGGTATACATTTGATATAGATGGTGCGATTAATGTTAGCGGACAAGGAAAGCAGGTAACAGTGAACGTAGATGAGTTCAATCTAGAAGGCGACATTAGATACTACGCAGCGCCGGCAGTTAATCCAGAAGCATACTCAATGGTTAGATGTGCTAACTGGAGTGGAAACAAGATGATGCCAGGAGTAACCCAAATCGTAGCTAATAACGCATACTTAGGAAGCTTCTACATGGTATTGCCTACTCCTGGAGACACTCTGGAGCTTAGCCTGGGCGCGGATCCTCACGTGGTTTGTTCTAGAACTCAGAGTGACGAAAGATGTACTACTAGAAAGTTTAGTGGGAAAAAGGAAGTAGTCCAAACCTGGAACCTTACAGTTGAAAATAACCACACAGATACTGTCTCTGTAAACTTGGTAGATAGACTTCCTAGGTACAATAAGAAGAATTCTAAAGTTGAGATAGTTGTAATAACCTCAGAAGATGGTGAGGTGGATATGGTAGGGCATGAGGTGAGCTATAATTTTGATTTGGCTCCTCTAGAAAAGAGAACATATACGTATGTGATCACTATCACATACCCAAGCACGATGAGCCTAAAGAATCTCTAAGAGAGTCCTGATAATATGTGAGCTGCGATTCTTCTGCTAGCGCCACTACTTCCTAGCTTTTCTCGTAGCTTATTGAACTCCTCTATTTGAGAATTGCTGTTTTCCAGCTTTTCAAACTCCTTCATGATTGATTCCGCACTGCAATCACCTTGAATTAATTCTGGTACAATCTGCTTTCCGGCTATAAGGTTGGGAAGGCCTATGTGCTTAACATTTACAACAGCTTTAGCAATGGCATAGTTTATTGCTGAGGTCTTGTAAACAATTATGTGCTTAACACCTAAAAGCGCTGCCTCAAGAGTCGCTGTTCCAGAGGTGATAATTGCAAGTTCTGATTTGGCAAGAAGCATTCTAGTATTGCCCCATGCTACTTCTATCCCCGCCTTAATTGCAAGCTTGTAGTCTTCTCTTGAAAGTCCTGGGACACCAGCAATTACAGGTGTATAGTGTTGAAGCTTCTTTGTAACCTCAATCATAGTAGGTAGCATTTTTTCAAGCTCTTGCTTTCTTGATCCAGGGAGTAGTGCAAGGAGCTTTTCTCCACCCTTTTTACTTTCTCTCCTCTCCAGCTCGTCTAAAAGAGGATGTCCCATAAAATGAGCACTCACTCCGCCTTTTTCTAATATTTCTCTTTCAAATGGAAGCACAGGATATACTGCCTCGAAATCTCTGGCTAAATCCACAACTCTCCCTGCTTTCCAAGCCCAAACCTGTGGCGACACAACCTGAAAAACCTTAAGTCCATTTTTCTTAGCCTTCTTAGCAATCCTCATATTGAATCCAGGAAAGTCTACAGTGATGATTGCATCTGGCTTAAACTCCTCTATCTCGCTCCAACAAGTGCTTAAATTTCTTGAAATAGTCCTGAGGTTTTTAACTACTTCTACAAACCCCATAAAAGCTAGTTCTTTGTAGTGTTTGCTGATGCTTACGCCAGCTTCCACCATCCTTTCACCGCCCCAACCTTTAAGCTCTACATCAGTTAGTTTTTGTAGTTCAGAGGCTACTTGAGCACCATAAATATCACCAGAAGCTTCACCAGCTAAAATGAATATTCTTAGGCTATTTGTGCTCATTTTTTATGCAATTCCTGCTTCTAATTGAAGCCAAACAATAACAGGAACACTCAACATAATCACAAGCATCATTCCTCTACAGAATTTCCACATTTCCTTTCTTAGAGCAAAGTAAAATGCTCCAATATTGAAAAGAGTACAAACTGTTAAGATGCTATCTCTGTATAATATTGAGTCGTTAATGAAGATGTCAGTAAAGTCGGTTAATCCACGACCATTTTGAATACCCCAAACACCACCAAGGATCACATACCCCACAACTAAGCCTAAAAGGGCAGAGGCAATGCCTGCAAAAACTGTATCTAATTTGTTTCTCATCTTAGAATTTCCAATTGCCAATTTCGCTAATAAAATTGTGAGCAGTTAAATCGTATTGAGTAGGTACTACAGAAGCATAACCGTTTTTTAATGCGTATTCGTCTGTCCCTTCCTCATTATCTGGGTTTTTAAATTCCCCCTTTAGCATATATCTCGTTTTTCCGTCGTGCCCCTCAATATCCTCGTAACCATCAACCCAATGCCCCTTGCTTTGTCTACAAACTAAAATTCCCTTGAATTCAGCTTCATCAACCTTAGGAATATTCACATTCAAGCTCACACCCTGTGGTAGGCCGTTCTTGAGGATTTCCTCAGCAACAGTTTTAGCTACTTTTTTTGAGACTGTGAAATCAGCATCCATACTATGATCTAGAAGTGAAAACCCAACAGATGGAATTCCTTCAACGGTTCCTTCAGTTGCTGCGCCCATTGTCCCAGAGTAAATCACATTTATTGAGTGGTTACTACCGTGATTAATCCCGCTAACAAGCAGATCTGGTTTTCTGTCTAACACCTTAGATATAGCGAGTTTCACGCAATCAACCGGAGTGCCTGAAGTACTAAAGCCCTTCACTCCCTCAACTGAAAAGTCGTGGGCATTGATCTCTAAGTTTTTATCAATCGTAAGAGCATTACTCTTGCCAGATTGTGCGCTATCAGGCGCAACAACCACAACATCTCCTAATTCAATTACACTCTCAGCCAAAGCCCTTATTCCAGGGGCTGTAATGCCGTCGTCATTTACTATGAGAATGAGCTTACGCACGATTTGGTATCCTCTTTAATGCCTCTAAAAAGAAATCCCAAAACTTCTGAACTGAGCTTATCTGCACACATTCATCTGGGCTATGAGCTCCTCTAATATTTGGGCCAAACGATGCCATATCCATATCAGGGTAATTCGTTCCTAAAATCCCACATTCCAGTCCAGCGTGACATGCTAGTACCCTTGGGTCCTCGTTGTACCTCTCAACGTACAGAGACCTTAACATCTCAACAGCTGCTGATGACGGGTTAGGAGTCCATCCTGGGTAGGCGCCACCTTGCTCAGTACTAAGTCCGGCAAGAGAAAAAGCAGCCTCAATAGATCTCGCATGATCCCATTTTTCAGAATCAACAGAACTTCTGTTCAGGCACTGAATATTAACTGAGCCGTTTTTTACATCGACGCGTGCGAGGTTATTTGAGGTTTGGACTAAACCTTCGATATCCGGACTCATTCTATGAATCCCAACAGGGCAAGCCTGAATAGCAAGAAGCAAAGCATTCTGTACATCCTCGGGAAGGGCAGTGGCAGGCATCTCAGCAGGGTTAACGTTCACAGTTAGTTCAGGATCCGTAACCTTGTATTCAGCATTCAACTCAGCAGCTGTAGCCTCGATTGCGCTATTTAGCCCATCTACGTCAGCACTAGCAACAACAATCACTGCTTCAGCTTCACGTGGAATAGCGTTTCTAAGTCCGCCACCATTAATTTCAGCAACTCTCAGGTCCACAGACTCAAGGGCTTCTAGAAGCACCCTGTTCAGAAGCTTGTTGGCATTTGCGATTCCCTTGTGAATGTCCATTCCACTGTGACCGCCGCTTCCTCCTTTAACCACCACTTTATATGCTGTGTTGCCTTCAGTTACAGTGTTTTCAGGCTCGTATGTGCCAGTTGAAGTAAGGTCAACTCCGCCAGCACAACCTATGCTGATTTCGTCGTCGTCCTCAGTATCTAGGTTTAGAAGGATGGTTGCGTCGAGGTGGCCTCCTTGTAGCCCTAAAGCACCAGTCATTCCAGTCTCTTCGTCAATAGTGAAAAGAGCCTCAAGTTGTGGGTGAGGAATGTCAGTGCTTTCAAGAACAGCCATGATTGCTGCGACACCTATTCCGTTATCTGCGCCAAGAGTTGTTCCTTCAGCTCTTACCCAATCGCCGTCAACGTACATTTTGATTCCTTCTGTCATAAAGTCGAAATCGGTGTCATTGTTTTTTTGGCATACCATATCTACATGGCTTTGAAGGACAACAATTTGCTTGTCTTCCATTCCAGGAGTGGCAGGGTTTTTAATAATGATGTTATCAACCTGGTCTTGCTTTACTTCTAAGCCTTTTTCCTTAGCCCATTCAACAATCCAAGCACAAACCTTTTCTTCGTGTTTAGATGGTCTGGGAATGCTGTTTAAGTCTGCAAAACGGTTCCAAAGATTACTTGGTTGTAGGTCTCTTATTTGTGATGACATGTCAGTCTTATATTGTTCTAATTAGACTTCGCAAGTTAGGTATAGATTGCCTCTTTTTAGTGGTTAATGAAATGTGGAAAAAGTCGAGTAAATCCTGAAGAATTTAGAGCATTTGATTCAGTAACTTGTCGTCTTCATGGCAGAACAAGTAAGTTATACTGAGGATAACATTAAATCACTCTCTTGGAAGGAGCATATTAGAATGCGCCCCGGTATGTATATCGGTAAGTTGGGTGATGGTAAGGATGCGGATGATGGTATCTATGTGTTACTCAAGGAGGTAGTAGACAATAGTATCGATGAGCATACTATGGGAAATGGTAAAACCATTGAGGTGAAAATCAAGGATGGAGAGGTAAGAGTCCGTGATTATGGTCGTGGTATTCCACTTGGAAAGGTGGTTGATTGTGTAAGCAAAATCAACACCGGAGGTAAATATGATTCTAGAGCTTTTAAAAAGACTGTTGGACTAAACGGAGTTGGTACTAAAGCTGTAAATGCTCTTTCATCATCATTCGCAGTTGAAAGTTTTAGAGAGTCTGAGGCTAAGAAGGCGACGTTCGAATTAGGTGAGCTTAGGGATGATCTTCCTGTAGAAGCTACCTCGAAACGAAATGGAACTAAGATCACATTTAAGCCTGACCCAGAAATCTTCAAGGGATATAAGTACAGGATGGAGCACGTTGAGAAATTGCTCTGGAACTACGCGTACTTAAACACTGGACTAACGATTTATCTAAATGGTGATAAATTATTAAGTAACAATGGTTTAAGAGATTTGCTTGAATCTAGTATGGATGGCAATCCACGCTATCCTATTATCCACTTAAAGAGTGATGATGTTGAGGTTGCAATTACGCATTCAGATGCATATGGAGAGGATATTCAAAGCTTTGTAAACGGTCAATACACTCCTCAAGGAGGAACTCACCAGGCTGCTTTTAGAGAGGCATATGTAAGAGTTGTAAGAGACTTCTTTGGCAAGGATTACGACACAGGAGATGTAAGGTCGGGAATTGTTTGCGCAGTAAGTGTCAAGGTTGAAGAGCCTGTCTTTGAATCCCAAACCAAGACTAAACTAGGTTCATCTGATATGGGACCTGCAGGGCCTACCTTGAAAACATTCATGTTTGACTTCCTAAAGCGTGAATTAGATAACTTCCTCCATAGAAATCCTGATACTGCAACTGCATTACAGGCTAGAATTGTACAGAGTGAGAGAGAAAGAAAGGATTTAGCGGGAATTAAAAAACTTGCTAGGGCAAGAGCTAAAAAAGCATCTCTTCACAATAAGAAGCTAAGGGACTGTAGGGCTCACCTTAATGATAAAAAGGGAAATGAAGAATCTACCCTATTTATTACCGAGGGTGATTCAGCATCAGGATCTATAACTAAGGCAAGGGACGTAGTTACTCAGGCTGTGTTCTCATTAAAGGGTAAGCCTCTTAACTGCCATGGACTTACTAAGAAGGTTGTATACCAAAACGAGGAATTCAACCTTCTACAAGCTGCCCTAAATATTGAGGATAGCCTTGAAGGTCTTAGATATAACAAGGTTGTAATTGCTACAGATGCCGATGTAGATGGAATGCATATTAGACTTCTTCTAATTACTTTCTTCCTACAGTTCTTCCCAGACCTAGTAAAGAAAGGCCACTTGTATGTACTCCAAACTCCATTGTTTAGAGTTAGGAATAAAAAAGAGACCTTCTATTGTTATGATGAGGGAGAAAAAAAGGCTGCTTTATCAAAACTTGGAGCTAGAGCAGAGATTACAAGATTTAAGGGATTAGGTGAAATCAGCCCAGATGAATTCTCTCACTTTATTGGAGAGGACATGAGGATAGATCCTGTAGTGGTTGGTAGAGATGCGAATCTACAGGAAATGCTAAGCTTCTTTATGGGTAAGAACACTCCAGATAGACAGAAGTTCATCATTGAAAACCTTAGAGTTGAAAGGGACGAGGTTGAAACTGAAGAGTTAGAAGCATGATTGAAAACGAGCACGAAGAAGAATTAGAAAGAGACGACGAGTTTTCTCATGATGAGGCAGATCATTCTGCTGATGACATGGATCACGTAGTTAGGGTAAAGGGGATGTACAATGAGTACTTCCTAGATTATGCTTCATATGTGATTTTAGAAAGAGCTGTTCCCCATCAATACGACGGTTTAAAGCCAGTTCAAAGGCGTATTCTTCACTCTCTAGATGAGATGGATGATGGGAGGTTCCACAAGGTTGCTAACGTAATTGGTAATACCATGAAGTATCATCCTCACGGTGATGCTAGTATTGGTGATGCTATGGTCCAAATAGGCCAAAAGGATCTACTGCTTGATTGTCAAGGTAACTGGGGAAATATCCTTACTGGAGATAGGGCTGCTGCTCCGAGATATATTGAGGTGAGGTTGAGCAAGTTTGGCAACACAGTTCTATTCAATAAAAAGACTACAACCTGGCTTTCATCTTATGATGGAAGAAATCAGGAGCCTGAAACACAGCCAGTAAAATTCCCTCTACTTCTTGTTCAAGGTGTAGAAGGAATTGCAGTGGGACTAGCATGTAAGATGCTTCCTCACAACTTTAATGAGCTGATTGACGCAAGTATTGCCACCTTAAACGGTAAGAGGTTCAACTTAGTGCCAGATTTCCCAACTGGAGGTATGGCTGATGTTGAGCAATACAACGATGGATTAAGAGGAGGGAGAGTTAGAGTTAGAGCAAGGATTGATAAAATTGATAATAAGACTCTTGTTGTAAGAGAAGTGCCTTATGGTGTGACAACAAGCTCTTTAATCGATAGCATTCTGAAGGCTAACGATAAGGGTAAAATCAAGATTAAAAAGGTTGAGGATAATACAGCCAACGTAGTTGAAGTAGTTGTTCACCTAGCTAATAATGTTAGTCCTGATAAAATGATGGATGCACTTTATGCATTCACAGATTGTGAGGTTAGTTTGGCGCCCAATGCTTGCGTTATTCTCAATGATAGACCGCAATTTATTGGGGTTTCAGAAATACTTAAAACTTCTGCTGAAAGAACTAAGTATCTACTTGGGAGAGAGTTGGAGATTGAACTGGGAGAGTTGCAAGAGACTTGGCACTTTGCCTCATTAGAAAAGATTTTCATTGAGAATAGAATCTATAGAGACATTGAGGAGTGTGAAACGTGGGATGCAATCATAGAAACAATTCATGCTGGATTAAAGCCACACATCAAACACCTACTAAGAGAGGTGACAGATGATGATGTAGCAAGGCTTACTGAAATCAAGATTAAGCGTATTTCCAAATTTGATTCGTTTAAGGCTGACGAAAAGATTTCAGGGCTAGAGGCAGATATGGAGCAGGTTAAGTACAATCTAGAGCATCTAACTGAGTATGCTGTTGATTGGTTTAAGATGCTTAAGAAGAAATTTGGAGCAGGGAGAGAGCGTAAAACAGAGCTGAGGACATTTGATACTATCGACAGGTCTAAGGCAGCTGTGGCAAATGCTAAGCTTTATGTAAACGCTGAGGAAGGATTCGTAGGTACTGGACTTAAGAGAGGTGAAGGAGAGTTTGTTTGCAACTGCAGTGATATTGATGATGTCATTGTGTTCAGGAAAGATGGTGTAATGCAAGTGAGCAAGGTTAGCTCAAAGGCATTCTTTGGCAAGGACATCATTCATGTTGCAGTATGGAAGAGAGGGGATATTAGGACTACATATAACTTGATCTATCTAGATGGTGCTTCTGGTAGAAGCATGGTGAAGAGATTTAATGTAAAGTCTATTACTAGGGACAAGGAATACTTTGTTACAAAGGGAACCCCAAAGAGTAAGGTGTTGTACTTTTCAGCAAATAGAAATGGAGAGGCTGAAGTTGTAACTGTGCACCTTAGAAAACAGGCTAGGCTCAAGAAGCTTAGAATGGACATGAATTTTGCTGACATTGCCATTAAGGGGCGAGCTTCAGGAGGAAACATAGTTTCAAAATTCCCCGTTAAACGAATTGACTTAAAAGAGAGTGGTGTGTCAACACTTGGGGCTAGAAAGGTTTGGTATGATGAAACAGTAAGAAGATTAAATGGGGAGGGAAGAGGAGAATTCCTTGGGTCATTTAATCCAGATGATAAGATCATGGCAATTCATTCTGATGGAGTGTATGTTCTGACTGGATTTGATTTTAGTACACACTTTGACGACAAGATGATAAGTGTTGAAAAGTGGGATTCTGAAAGACCTCTTTCAGTAGTATACTATGATGGGGAAAAGGAAGATTGGTTCGTGAAGCGATTCCTTCCTGAAGCTTCGTCGAAGCCAGTATCCTTCATCTCAGAGCATGAGGCCTCTAGGTTAGGATTTGCTACGTCTCTTTATCATCCTCGAGCTATTATCAAGTATAACAGGAGGTTTAAGAATACAAGAGATAGAGAGGATGATGTGATTGACGTGAGGGATTTCATCGCTGTTAAAGGCGTGAAAGCTCTTGGGAATAAGTTAAGTTCTCTTCCAGTTACTGAAGTTGTATTAGATGCTCCTAACCAGGAGTTAGAAGAGGTAACTGCTTTAGAAATTGCAGCTTCAGTTGAGGAAACTGCAGTTGATGTGGTTGAGGAAGCTGATGAATCACCTCAAGAGCAGCCTCAAGTATCGGAGCCTTCTAATGATGTCGATCCGCCTGTTTCTGAAGACGGACAAGCGAGTTTGTTTTGATAAAACGAGGTGAGGGACCATGGCCTTCAGGTAATTCTGAAGAATTAGTAAGGCAGTGGTTTGTGGAGAGGATTGCTCCAGGAGTAGAGGAAGATGAAAGATCAAGTGTTTGGTCATTGTGTGTAGATAGACTCACAGGAAAGACTAGGTCTGAACGGATAGAGGCTGATTATAAGTTTCCTGAATCTGTGATTGATAAACTGGCTGTTATTGCTGATGATGTGGCAAATGAAAGGCCAGTGCAGTACGCTTTAGGTGTGGGGCATTTTGATGGTTTGGATTTTAAATTGAAGGAAGGAGTATTGATTCCTAGGCCTGAAACAGAGGAGCTTGTACACGAAATTGTTAAAGCTGTAGGTAAGAAGTTTGATGGTAGAATTCTAGATATTGGTACTGGTTCAGGGTGTATTGCGATTGCTTTGAAAAACAGATTGTCAATGGCTAAGGTTGTAGGTGTAGATGTAAGCGAGGATGCGCTTACTATAGCTAGGTTAAATGCTAAGAGTTTACAGAAACAGGTTGAGTTTCAAGAGCTCGATGTTTTACGAGATCGCCCTGATGGTGAATTCGAAGTTGTAGTGTCTAATCCGCCATATATTCCATTGAATGAGTTACAGTCGCTTAGCGCACGAGTTGCAAAATATGAACCTCAATTAGCGCTGTTTGTTGAGGATGATGATCCGCTGATTTTTTATCGCAGAATCATTGAGTTGTGTAAAACAGGACTGCTTGAAAGTGGGGGGCTTCTTGCTTTTGAATGTCATAGAGATTACGCAAGTGAAGTAGAGGTTCTTTTGGTTAAAGATGAGTGGTTTAGAGAAGTTGAATTGGTTGTTGATTTACAGGGTAATTCTAGGCATGTAATTGCTAGAAGTGGAGTAAATTGAACTCTGGAAATATATGGGAATTAGTAGCGAAATAGAAGCTGAAAAGAGGATACTCGAGTTGAGAAAGCAACTCCACGAGCATAATCATCTTTATTACAATGTAGCAGAACCTGTTATAAGTGATAAGGAGTTCGATATGCTTATGAAGAAGCTTGAAGAGCTTGAAGAAAAGTACCCGCAATTTGCGGATGAACTATCACCTACTAAAAGGCCAGGAGGTGATCCTGTAGATGGTTTTGAAAAGGTGAATCATGGGTATCCTATGCTGTCTCTTTCGAACACTTACAATTCTGAAGAAGTTGAAGAGTGGATGGCTAGGGCTGAAAAGGCGCTAGAGGGCGAGGAGATTAGGTATGTAATGGAGCTTAAGTACGACGGGGTTGCAATTAGTTTGGTCTATGAAGGTGGAAGATTGCTAAAAGCAGTCACAAGGGGAGATGGTGTGACGGGAGAGGATGTTACAAGTAATGTTAGAACGATAAATACTGTTCCCTTGGTTCTAGGAGGCGATGTTCCGGATAAGTTTGAGATCAGGGGTGAGATATTTTATCCTTTTGAGGATTTTAATAGGCTCAATAGAGAAAGGGAGGAAAATGGTGAACAGGTGTTTGCGAATCCTAGGAATACGGCAGCTGGTTCATTAAAGATGCAGGATAGTAGAGTTGTTGCGACAAGGAAGCTTGACTGTATGATGTATGCTATAATAGAGGGAGCAGATGTTGACTCTCATAGTATGGCTGTTAAGAAGGCTGGAGAATGGGGGTTTAAGGTGCCGGTGGAAGCTGATAATATGATTTCTACTTCAGTTGATTCGGCTGGAGTGATGAGTTTTATAGAGGTTTGGGATAAAGAGAGACATAATCTGCCTTTTGCTATTGATGGGGTGGTGATTAAGGTTGATAGATACGATCAGCAGGAGAGACTAGGTATGACTTCTAAAAGTCCCAGGTGGGCTATTTCATATAAGTTTGAAACGGAGCGAGTGATAACGAAGCTGAAAGAGGTGACTTATCAGGTTGGTAGAACAGGTGCGATTACTCCTGTTGCTAACCTTGAACCGGTTCAATTAGGCGGGACTACAGTTAAAAGGGCGTCTTTACACAATGCAGACCAAATCGAAAAACTAGGCCTACACGATGGAGACATGGTCTACGTTGAAAAGGGAGGTGAAATCATACCTAAAATCGTTGATGTAGAAGAGTCTTTAAGATCAGGCACAATGGATATGTTTAGCGGAATTGAATTTCCAGAACATTGCCCAGAATGTAAGACTGAGTTAATTAGAGAAGAGGGTGAGGCTAATCACTACTGTCCAAACGCAGAAGGATGTCCACCACAGATTACAGGAAGAATCACTCATTTTATTGCTCGCAAAAGCATGAATATTGATGGGCTTGGTAGTGAAACTGTTTCTCAGTTAGTAGAAGCTGGGTTAATTGCTGATGTTAGCTCTCTTTATAGTCTCAAGGCTGAAGAGCTGCTTCCGTTAGAAAGGATGGCTGAAAAGAGCGTTCAGAAGCTATTAGATGGTGTTGAAGCTAGTAAGAAGGTTCCGTTTGAAAGAGTGTTGTTTGCTTTGGGAATTAGATATGTAGGGGAGACGGTAGCAAAAAAACTAGCTAAAGCTCTAGGTTCCATGGGGGCAATCATGGAAGCTTCTCAAGAGCAGCTTGAAGAAGTTGATGAGATAGGAGAGAGAATTGCTGTGAGCTTGATTGAGTATTTTAGTTTGGAAGACAACAGAGCTTTAGTTAAGAGGCTATCTGATTCTGGGCTTCAGATGGAAGCTGAAGAAATAGAAGGAGCAACTGATAAACTTGCTGGTAAATCAATAGTTGTAAGCGGTGTTTTTGAAATTCTAGACAGGGATGGAGTAAAGAAGCTTATTGAACAGCACGGAGGGAAGGTTGGGTCTTCAATTTCTAAAAAGACAGCATTTATTGTAGCCGGCGATAAAATGGGGCCAAGCAAGAAGGAGAAGGCTGAAAAGCTTGGAGTTGCTATAATATCTGAGCAGGATTTGCTAGATATGGTAGGTTAGTCAGCGATTATTTTAAGAATACCTCTGTATAGACCTTCTTGAAATTCGCCACAATTTGAGTTGTACTCTACTTCCAAGAGGTAAGTTCCACTATGAGCCTTTTCGCCACCAGAGTACATGCCATTCCAACCTATAGCATTGCCATTTGAGCTGTGTAGAATATGTCCCCATCTATCTCTAATAGTAAGGTTGTAGTAGTCTACTGAATTTAATGGGTCGATTCCTTCAAGCTCAGGGTCGGTAAACATGGGCTTTAGCAGTTCGTTTACTCCATCACCGTTAGGTGTGAATACATTTGGCATAATCAGTGATTCAAGGCTGATGAATGCATAAGGGTCCTGTTCAACGGTTACCGAATCAGCTGCTGTAGCGGTGCAGCCGTTTTCCTCAAAAGTCACCGTCATTGTATAGTTACCAGGCAGAGGTGTTGATGGTTCTAGTTCCCATGGATAAATCATACCACCACCTTCGCTCCATGTCCATTCAACATTTATAGTGTATCCCTCTGGTTCAATGGTGTTGTTTAGAATAGCAACTGTAGGAGTTATACATGATATAACTCCGTCTGGGTAGCCGAGAGTGATAACAGGCTCAGTGAAGTCTTCCGAGATTATTAGTTCGCTTGTTGAGGTACAGCCATTGTCGGGGTTTGTAACTGTGAGTGAGTATGTGCCAGCCGAAATTATGGTGGGGTCGGGGATGAAGGATCCTCCGAAGAACTCGCCGTCTTGCGTGGACCAGCTGAAGTTTGCTTCATCGTTGTTAGATGATCCCTGGAGCGTGTATGTGGGGTCGTAGCAATTGAGGGTGGTCGCTGGGCCGGGGATTGCTGAGTAAGACGCGGTGTCTACTGATATTGAGAACTGCTCGGTGTCGAAGCAGTTGCCATCTTCTGATGTATAGGTGATTTCGTAAGTTCCAGAGCCTGAAGCTGTAGCGCTAGCGCCAGAGATGTTTAATTCTTCGCCTTCTATAATAGACCAAACCAATGTTGCATTGTCGTAGTTAGTGTATGTTGTGATGTCTATTGATTCTTGAATACAAGTGATTGTGAAGT
>NZRP01000001.1 GCA_002693775.1 Crocinitomicaceae bacterium
AGCTTGAAATTATTTAAATAAGGATTTAAAAGTGGTCTCATAATGTATCGTCAACTTTAGAACACGAAAACTATGCCAAAACACTTCACAGTCTAGGCATATCCTAAATTCTAAGACTCAGTATTGCTTTGCAATAAGTAACAGTAAGATTATGAAAGGCGTTGATAGTTTGTGATTAAATATTAGAGACTATAAAAAGCCTGAGCTTGTTTACTGACTAGTTTTGTTAAATGGGGAAGCTTCCAAAAGAACACCAATTTTTTGACTTATCTGATTATGGACGAACTAGTGGGTGTTGGATCGCTAAGAAACTTAAGAATACTTCTTTTACTCCTATTCACGTAACTACCTTATTTATTTTTGTGGGCTTTCTTGCAATTGTATTTATATTAAAAGAATATTACAAAACAGCGGCTGTTTTAATCATAATTAAATCTATTCTTGATGCAGCTGATGGGGAACTATCAAGATTAAAAAAACAACCTTCATATACAGGTCGCTATTATGATTCTATTGCGGACTTTATACTTAATTTCTTTTTTCTCTTTGCCTTTTGGCATGATACCGCAACCCCAATAATCTATATGTTTTTTGCGTTTTTTTGTCTTCAACTCCAGGGTACAGTATATAATTATTATTATGTCATTTTAAGAAATGTTGTTGCAGGTGATTCAACAAGTAGAGTTTTTGAAGATTCTGCACCAAAAGCATTAAAAGGAGAGAGTCAATGGACGGTCAACATTTTTTATAAGATATATACCATCTTCTATATCACTTTTGACAAGATTATCTATTACATGGATAAAAACGCTTGGTCATCTGATCCATTTCCAAAATGGTTTATGACATTAATTTCAATTTATGGTCTTGGATTTCAGTTATTATTAATGTCCGTTATGCTAGTCTTGAATCTTAAATATTATATTATTCCATTTTTGATTTCATATTCTATATTTATATTTCTTTTTGTCGGAATTAGAAAAACTTTGCTTAAAACCATATGACCTCATAGTATTTTTTAAATACAAAAAAAGTCTATGAATATGAGATAAATAGTTCTAGTTAATCTTTAAATATCTTGAATTAAAATGTTTACACAATCTGAATGCATTCCTTGTCAAGGAGGAATACCTCCTCTTAAAGCCTATGAAATAGAAACCTTTTTAAAATTAATTGATAATAATTGGTCAGTAATTGATAATAAAGAGTTAGTTAGAAATTTTAAATTTGACAACTATAAATCAGCCATTAAGTTTACCAATTCTGTAGCAGAATTAGCGGAAAATGAAGGTCACCACCCTTACATTCATGTTAATTATAAAATTGTAAAAATTATACTTTTTACTCACAAAATTGAGGGGTTGCATGAAAATGATTTTTTACTAGCGAGTAAAATTGATAAACTATAGCCTTGGCATATTTTCAAGTATTAGTTAGGTTACTCAAGAATAAACTTCTTTTCTACTGAGCCGTCACTGAAAATATAAATTAGCGGGACATTTGGTTTAAAATTAGTTTCACGACCTGTGATATCTAAAATTCTAACTATGTCTTTCTCTGGGTTATCTAACTCATTTAATGAATTTACACATGGATGACTATGCTTGCCAAGAATTTGAATTTGATTGAATCCGCTGTTGATGCGTTCAATTAGATACTCCGCCAAACCTTTATCGACATGTTCACCGTAATTATTATCAATGGCGTCTAGAAAATCATAATATTGAAATCCATAATCCATAGAATAATACGTGTCGGATTGTAATGCATTACTTATAAGGTCTTGCTTCTGATATAAATTAGAATACCATTCAGTTGTGTTTAATTCATTCAAAATTTGGTTTAGGTAGGAGTTAAATATGTTTTTGTAATATGGATAGGAAAGTAGTCTTTCAACCAGAGGCCTATCATTATTATGCCAGCTATTGAAATCTCTATTCGCCCAATCGATATCAAACCAGTCGATACCGAAGGTGTTGTCCATATCATATTCTATGAAGATGAATTTACTGTTCGATGGTATCTGGTATAAATAATAATTATTTTTGTTATATGCATAGCCGTCCCAATGCCCTATAATCATTTCTATTGCGAGTGTTTTCAGATATAGGTCAACCTCAAAGTGTTCCTCTATAAAACACGGAAAATCTTCATGACTAATAGTGTTTAAAGAATGGATAAATTGAATTAATTCTAAATAGTCATTATTGGGTTCATTCGTCTTCAATTCGTATAAATTATAATAATATGATTGATTGAATCCAATGTAATTCAAATCGGCTCCCCAATTGCACTTGAACAAATTGCCATAGTCATCATTAATAAATCGAGATTGTAAAAACTCATCATCAATGTGTTCAATATTTAGATAGACACCTTTATATTCATCATTAATATAAAGTTTGACAAAGCTAGATCTTGGGCTTATAAGGTTATTATTAGTGAGTATTGTTAAGCTCATCCAAGATCTAAGAAGTGAAGGGTCATTATGCTGACCAATTAAATTCATTTTTTCAAGTCCTTTAAATTTCTCACCCTGAGTGTATTCATTAAATGAGATTTTAAAAGATTTTTTATATGCGTCTCTTGATGTATTTCCTCGTACTCTGAATCCGATGTTTTGAATACTTTCGTTATGCGTTGAGGAGTAATAGGTAAATGTAGCTGGGAAATGGTAATTGCTGTAGAGGCTATCTCCTAGCAATACGTTTAGATTATTTTTGCTAATTGATATATGAATTTCTGCTAACTCGTTTTGTAAAAATGCCTCATTGTTTGATGGATGAACAATGGATTGCCCTAATAAATTAAAACTTGTAATTATGAGAGTAAAAAGTAGAAATTTCTGGATTACTCTGATGTAAGAAACACTATTACTTAAAACCTTACTACAAACCATCTAACTCCACACTTTGGACATTTTGTTAAAAATGACACATATTCATACCACTTAGTGCGTATCCAACTATAATTACACTTTAAACACTTCATAAAATTATTGGTTTTTATGACCTGAAAGTTACACATAGCATCGGAATATCTTAAAACCTAAGACTCAGTATTTCGTTGCAAAAAGTTATAGTAAGAGAGTAGGATATCTTGTTAAAAGGATTTTTATAGCTGAATAATAGATTACTCAAAAATAAACTTCTTCTCTACTGAACCATCATCATAGATGTGGAATAGGATTTGATTAGTCGCGTAGTTGACTTCTCTTCCTAAAGCATCAAGAATTTTCACCAGTTTTTTATAATCTTGACTTACTTCGTAAATATTGTTATTTAAAGGATTACTTCCGTTAATTATTTTCATCACTCCAACTTCAGTGTCTCCACCAGCGTCTGTATCATTGAAAATAACGTATCCATTTTCAATTAAATAACCATATTCAGTAGCAGAATTCACTTCGTCATGACAAAAAACATCACTACGCATAATTTCACCATCAAAGTCGATTGCTAAAACCCAACCAATCCAAACATCTGACGATGGAAAAGGAAGGATTGTTTCACTATAATTACTTTCATCACCAGAACCACCAAATAAATAGACTCCATCTGAACCGGCTTGTATGCCATATAATTCATTCCTGATGTGTTCTGTGCTGTAACCTCTTGGATTGGCAAAATGTTTAATCCAAACAAGATTTCCTTCAACATTTATTTTAACACATGTATAGTCAAATGGATCTCCCGCACCTTCTCTACCAGTATGACCACCATAGAATAGATGGTCATCATTGTCGATATCTAAATCGTATGGAATGACACCTTCTGTATTCTCTAGAAAGTTTGTCCAAGACTCTTCACCATCAAATGAAATCTTTGTAATTGACAAGCCTTCTTCATATTCAACTCCACCGTAGTATATATAGTTGTCTGATGACTCTACACAAGCTAGTGCATATTCAGTTTCATTATTTATGTGAGTCCACACCTCATCACCATTATTAGGATCTACCTTAATTATCATCGCACTGCCAGCATAAACAACAAAAATTGTATCAGATTCGTCGCCATTTACGAAGCCAGAACCATAGATAAATCCATCTGAACCTATGCATGTCATTCTTACTCCGTCATATTCACCATTACCTCCATTGTAATTGTATGTTTTATCCCAAATAATCTCTCCATTATCTCCATTAATTCTCGCAATCCAACGTTCTTGTGAATTGCCACTACCACCAGATATGATGTAATCACTTTGATCATTTTCGATCAATTCACTAACACCGAAACCTACTTTATTATTAATTGTAATTGACCATATTAATTCACCTGTATCTCCATCAATTTTATGAATTCTTGTTTTATTGTCAGGCATAAATACCACAATACAGTTACCGTGAGAATCAACTATACCACGATTAACTTTACCGCTTGGGCCTTCAGTAAAAACAGTTTCCCAAACTACTCCTTCATTGTAATTTGAGTTTGTAGGAATTGTTTGAGCAAAAGTTGACCAACAATAAACACAAGCTAAAGCAGTAATAAAAAGTCTCATGACGTTGATTTTTTAAGAACTGTAAGGTAATCACATCATCGGCATATCTTCAAGTATTATAGTAAGTATTGCTTAGCAATAAGTAATAGTAAGGTTAGCCTCCGCATATCTACTTCAAGGTCGTGGAGGTATAGTAGATGGTATTTAAATCCCTAGTGGCTAATCTTTGATTTTATAAAACCTTGTTGTCACTGAGATAGCGATGTTTTGTTTTTTTACTGTGCCGACCTAACCTTGTGCTTACATTTTGTTTTAGGTTGTCACAAGCAACAACTATCATCTTGACATCTACAAGTTCTGATGTTGTACATATGTAAACAAACAATTGCTAATGCAGGAATATATTTCAAATGATGTGATGTAGAAAATAACATTATACTTTCATCAATAATAAAAAATGCCAACAGTGTCCAACTTAACCAAAATAGTACTTTAATTTTGTTTAAAGCTTGTTCTTTATTTGCCTGAAGTATTGCAATGAATGATATAATTAAGAAAATATAATCTATTGATCTCCACCATAAAGGCGCTTGGTTACAACAACTCTGAGTACAAATGTTAGCTATGAATATTAACGGAGTTATTGCACAATGAACCACACAAGTTATGCTTGCAAATACTCCTATCTTGTCTGAAATTTTTTTTGTTAATTCCATAAAATTAAAATGTATATTTTATTATTGCAACAAGGGTGCAATTATATGCAGAATTTCAATTAATATCAAGTGTATGTGTAATGGGTATAATTAGAAAAACTAAACATTTTCAAAAAATTCTTGCTGAATTTTCTAAATCTCCTAGAGCTATCAGCGCGAATTCTCTTGTTTCGCGTTTTGCATCTACAATGAATAAGTCTACTATATATAGAATACTCTATAAGCTTGAGGATGATAACATCATTCATTCATTTGTTGGATTAAATGGATTAAAATGGTATGCTAAGTGTTCTGACTGTTCATTTAAAAATCATAATGATAATCATCCACACTTTCAATGTGAAGAATGTAATGAAGTTAGATGTATACCAGATGTAATAAACCAAACTGAATTAATTGGGTCTCAATTTTACGTAAAAAATATTCTATTGTCCGGCCTATGTAGTCGATGCGTTTCAGTCTAACTTAAAATATTAGTTATTCTTTCTACTGGCCATTTATCTTGGTAACCTATTTCCCAATTTTTATTTTCTAATTCAAGTTCGTTAGATAAGCATCTGTTGAGTTCTTTTATTATTAATTTCTCATCCATATCTTTTCCAATAAAGACAATTTCATTTTTCCGGTCACCATATTTTATATCCCAATCCTTTTCTATTTCCTCTTGGTTTTCGATAAAAGCAATACTTTCTATCCTTTGCTGAAACGTCATACTACTCCACCATACACCTGCACTTTCTGCTCTCAACGATCCACCCGCTTGGCTCCAAATTAGTGCTTGATTTGGTCTTGAAGCTAACCAAAATAAACCTTTGCTTCTAATGATATTTTTATTAAAATTTTCTTGTAAGTATTTCCAAAATCTTTCTGGGTCAAAGGGTTTTTTTGTTTTGTATACAAAAGAGCTAATCCCATATTCTTCAGTTTCAGGTGTATGTTCATCTTTTTTCAACTCATCTATCCAGGCAGAGTTTTTTTCTGCTTCTTCAAAATCAAAAAGTTGCGTGTTCAGAATTTCCTTTGGTTCTATTCTACTAAAGCTTGTTGTAATTATTTTTGCATTTGAGTTTAATTTATAGATTAAACCTTTTAATATTTTCAACTGCTCTCCCTCTACTAAATCTGTTTTATTTAGAACAATTACATTAGCAAATTCTATTTGATCTGTAATTAAATCCACTATCGTTCTATAGTCGTCTTTTATATTACTGAGTTTTCGATCTTGTAGTGTTTCAGGGCTTCCAAAATCATTAAAAAAATTGTAGGCATCAACAACGGTCACCATTGTGTCTATATAGCTAAATCTGGAAAGATCAATTTCATTATTTTCATCAACAAATGAAAATGTTTGCGCAACTGGAACTGGTTCACTAATTCCTGTGCTTTCAATTAATAAATAATCAAATCGATTTTCTTTTGCTAGTTTTTCAACTTCTATCATTAAATCTTCCCTGAGTGTACAGCATATACATCCGTTACTCATTTCTACTAATTTCTCTTCAGTTCTTGAAAGGTTATTTTGGTTATTGACCAACTCGGCATCAATATTGACCTCACTCATATCATTTACTATAACTGCAACTTTTAGGCCTGATTTGTTATTTAATATGTGATTTAGTAGAGTTGTTTTTCCTGATCCTAAAAAGCCACTTAATACAGTGACAGGAAGTTTTTTTATTTTTTTAGCCATAAATCAAATTTAATGCATCTAAGTTGCATTAATAACAGATTTTCTTTTTTTCGCTTTATCGTTACTCAACGATAAATTTCTTCTGTACTGAACCATCATCATAGATGTTAAAGAGAATTTGGTTAGTAGTTTGATTGACTTCTCTGCCTAAATTATCTATGGTTCTTATAAGATTCTTGCCCCTAAATGCTTCATTGTCAATTGAGCTCGTGCTTTGAAAAATACGAACTTCATTGATTGAGCCTTCACAAGATGAAATAGCAAGCTCTGTCAATAAATCCTGGAAAGTATTTTCAAGGGTTAAGGTTTGAGGGCCAGTTGGACCATTCTTAACACTATCTACATTCATCATCGTTTCATTTAATAAAAACGCTCGTGTACAATCAGGACCACAATAGTCGTCAACATCAATTTCCACTATTTGAATATTATTTAAGCTTGACAAGTCAATAGTAAGTCTAGAAGGCCAAAGGGCTAGGGATTGTTCCCAAAAACCAAAATAACAACTTCCTGTAGTACAATCATCAGAAGTTGTTTCAACAAGACGCATATCTATATTTTGTTCTGTCCATGTTTCATTACAACTAATATTTTTAGGAACATTGTTGAGCGTTAATGTTATTGTTTGTCCAAAAACAGTAAAATGAATTAAAAACGCTATGAGTAATAATTTGAATTTCATTATTGCTATATTTTGAAATAGGGTTTACGACATACTTTTAAAGATATTGAGACCACAACGTAGACCACTAGATATTCTCCAGCCATTCGGTTGGGGGAATAATGCGCGGTCCTCATAAAAGATTCCCATACCTTGATTCTTAGCCCATGTTGCGCCCATGTAGATATCGATAATCAATCTCTTAATGCTGAGTTGATGACCTAGATGTAGAGAGAAACCACTTGCAATCCATTTTGGCGGGGATACACCCCACGATTGTTCATCAAACCTGGAATACTGGGCGTAACCAAAGAATCCAGAAATGGAAGTATATAGTCCCTCCGAATTAGTTTCTCTAATGTAATATCTAGCTTGTGGCTCTAAGATAAAACCCTGTTTATGCGTGTCTGCCCCTAAATACCAAGGATGATTTGATCCTACAAATACATCCCGTGAGATATAGTCGATATCCAAACCCAAGGAGAATTGATTTTGGATTATTACTTCAGTACCAAGGGAGTACCTATCTACTAATATGTCTGTCAGATTCGTTCTAATTATCGTACCAACCGTAGCAGTTGTTTGAGAATGAATACTCACGCTAATCAAACAAGTTAAAGCTGTGCAAAGAAGTTTCATAGTTGATGTTATAGCATAGTAATTTACAGTAAGATAGTGTCAGAGGAAATAAGCTTATAACCAAATTGACTACGTTAACATTGTTAGTATTTGATTATGTGAGATATTGATCACAAAAGGATAGGCAACAGTTTCCGATATTTGACATTATGAGAAATTACTTTATATCTAATAATCAGTATATATCTGGTTGGAGATATTTTTTGAGGCGATGGCTTCAAATGAATCTGTGTTTAGTCTTTGCTTTAGGTTTTTATTTAATTCGAGTTACAAGCTATGCTCGTTCAAATTCCTTAGAACATTCTAAAATAGCTTCTTGGTTTTTTGCTCTAAAAAGACATAAATGTCAAATGCTTCTATTTGTTGCGATGTTATGTGTTTGCTCATGTGATCGACAAACAAATAATTGTCCGAGCTTAATTAAAAATGTTTCTGCCATAGATTTCCCAATGGATTTATATGGGATTAATGAACTTGAAATTGTAGAAGGTCAATTACTCATTAATGTTAGTTATGGAGGCGGGTGTGAACAACATGATTTTCTTGTTATTAGCAGTAATACCCAAATTAATGAGGAGGGAGATCAAATAGATGCTTTATATCTTAGTCATGACGCAAATAATGATGTTTGCGAAGCGTTAATTTTAGAGCATCAATTATGTTTCGACATTTCTAACATAATAAGTGGTGATGTAGTTTATTTCTCTCATCCTGATAGTTTATATCATTTGAACTGAATACTTCACCATACTAAGAATTTGTTTTTTAAGTTTATCACAACATTAACCTTTGATAAGAGAGGGTGGATTCTCTAAATTCGGCACTATAATGAGAGCAACAAATGTTAGTAGCCGCGTCTGTAAATCCTATATTGAATGCGTCATTTGCAGATCACTATGGGGCAACTCGTTGATTTTCTACAATCTTGTAATCAATCTTTAAATTTATATGTCTCCCAACGCGTATTGTAGATTACAATATATCCCTTGAGGTAAATACAAAGTCCCATACTGATTGCCAGATTTGTCTGAAACATTATAACGACCATAATTATCGCAGAATCTAACACCAAAATTGATGCTTAAATCATGATTTTGGTGGAATAGAAGATATTTCTTAATGTTAAACGTAACTATACTATTACGTTCCCAATCCATCCAAAAGGGATCTGAACCGTAACGATAAGTAATATCAATTAATATAGTCTTATTTTTCTTATACACTATTCCAAAAGGTCCAAAATTTGGAACAAAAAGTGGCTTGCTTTTAAGTATTTCATCGACTACTTGATAAGTTCCTCTTTGTAAATTAAAACTTAATATTCCGATTCTAATACCCCAATTGTCATCTAATGGATGCATGACGAAATCTATAAATTGAATATTAAGTGGATCAATACACCTCACTTTTTGGTTAAATCTAGATGTGCTAAATTGACTAGGATATTCAAATATGTCCGGAGATGGATATTGTGTCCCACCAGAAATCGTGACAAGACGGGATTGTGACAAGAGAGAAAAAGATGAAAAAATGAAAACAAAAAACAAAAAATTTATCTTGTATCTCATTTCGTTTTTATTCTTCTATTTCACAATCAGACCCTGGAGGTGAACACTCTGTAATCGCATCATCAAGATTGTTTGCACTAATAATTATAACATAAGGTTCTCCTCCATCACTACCACAAACACAATTATATTCTTTTTTACAGGAAACAAGTATCAAGGAAAAAAAAGCTATTAGGAGTAATTGTGATTTCATCCTTGCAATTTAGCAACTGAAGCTTAACCAATATCAAAATCAAAAATCCGATTGCTATCACTTGTACTCAGCATCCTCCAGATATTTGTAAAAGAATAAATTTATCATATGTCCCAGACCATAAGCAAACAATAAACAGGATAATTTTTTCATTTGAGATAAAGAGAAAATTAAAGTTGTACAGTTAGCCCTTGGTGCTCTACCATGAAGTCAAATCCCAATGACCACAAAGGAGAACCGTTTACGTTGGTTCCCCAAATGCCATGTCCTCCCCCTTCAATTGTGTATAGAATACAGGTGTTGCCGTTGGCATTGTATGTACTATCTAACGAAGTAGCTTCAGAGTATTCGACTATCTGGTCCGACGTGCCATGAACAATCATCAGTGGGGCGTCGTTTGAATCGAAACGGACAACTCCGTCTAGTACCGTCAAGACGTCTACCGATGCTCGACCACCCCAAAAGTCCAACACTGTCTGAACTTGAAATTCCTGCGATAGATTTGTAGTTTGTAATGTCGGGTCGTCACTGACGGACAATTCATCTACATAATCACCAGGATTTGAAGCACCCATGGCGATTGAGATAAATGCTCCTGCAGATCCTCCAAGAACTGCTATATGATTCTCATCGATTCCGTATTCGTCAGCTTTGCTCACTACCCAACGCAAAGCCGCCTTAGCATCTCGATTTGCGGGGTACATGGCCAAAACTTGATCTAGATTTTGTCCATCGGGCAAGAGGTCGATTGCATTCAACCAAGACGTGGGGACAGTTCCTCGATGCGAAGCCAAGCGATAGTTGATTGAGAAAACTACCCACCCCCTTGAGGCGTATTGGTTGGATAGTTCCACTAGTGCTCCCTGCTCGTTGCTCCCACCAAAGAAACCACCTCCGTGAATAATGACAATTGCTGGTCGGCCATCCTCTTGGTTGTCTGGAGAATACACGTCTAACTCTAATGCAATTGTATCAATGATGGGTCCTCCCCATCCATCGTGACTCAAACCCGACCCGTAAACCACATTGTCCTCAAATAAAACTTCAAAGGTTGAATTGTTCCATACAGATGGATTTGTCTGCTCACAATTTTGACCGAAGTATCCAAGAATCATCAAAACGTCGTTTGTACCAACCACGCCGTCTTCATCCAAATCAAACTCACCGCAATCTAGATTGCAACCATAATATGCAAGTAGACTTAAGACATCACTCACTTCAACAACCCCACTTTCATCAAAATCTCCAGGGCACGAAGCCCAAGTATAGCCGTTAGTCAGTAAAATGCTGATTGCTCCGATTAGAATTGACTTTATATCCATAATTAAATTGAGCTAAATGTTGAGTCCAAATCTAATTCATTACAAGTTTTGAATACGAAACTCTATTGTTTTTATTAAGAGTTAGTAGAGACGATTGTTATATCAGATCTGCCAAAGGACAAACACACACACACACAGATGTTTTAATTGTTACAGAGTGAGCGTATGTAGCTATTATGTAATCTCTCTGATTTTATACAGCTTTGTTAATTTCTGATTTAGCGAGATTTTATGGTTTTACAGTCTCTGCCCTAGTTATGGTATTTTGCTTTAGGTTCAAGAATTTAATGTTATTCAATAATAACTTGGCTCCTTATGACTTTTTCATCAGTTAAAATATCAAGTGAATAAATGCCTTTAGAAAAGCCAGAAACATCAATCGTTGGAGAGGAAGTTGACTCCTTTTCAAAGACAAGTTTGCCGGATGGGTCATAGAGCTTAATGGTTGTTTTAACCCCATTCAAGTTACCCAAGTCAACTGTTAGTTTATTTGATGTTGGATTTGGATAGATCGAATATGATAAAAGATTATTATCATTGACGTTAAAAGGAATGCTAGTTGGTTCAAACCTATACACCATCGAATTCACATAGTAACTTAAACTATATATTCCAAGGTCGTCAGCACTATTTATGTTTTCAAGAAAACAAAATGCAGGATGGCCTGATAGCGTTAAAATGTTCCCCTCATCTGCAGAGAAGTTATAATCAAGAAATATCGATGTTATTATTTGATTGTCAAATGCCGGATCAAATGCCGGGTACATCATAGATCCATACCGAAATTCAATTGAATTGTCAGTTTCATATAGCCAAATTTGAAAGTTTAGAGAGCTTACAGGCACTGTATCAGACTCAAATATCTCTTCATATAAACCTGCATTATACCATTCAATTGCAAACACTCTCTCTCCAATATTTCCTGTTGTTTGATAACGAATTAATGAAGGATCTTCTCCCGCTATACCTCTGTCAGCCAAATCAAAACCAACAGGCATCAAGCCACAAAATAATGGTGCTTGACTTGTAGCCATTCCGAACATTAATGATCCTAATCCTATTTGATCCAGAGATTCAATTTCATTTCCTAAAAAAGAAAATGTAAATCCAAGTGGAACACTAAATTCTGGATCATCCCATCCAGCTTCATAATCATATGAAGTGCTATCGATAAGTGTAGCTTTTTCAAGTGGATTGTACATTTCCTCAAGAATGATCAATTCGTAAGAATTTTGACAAAAACACAGAGTTGAGAATGAGATACAGGATAATACCGTAATTAATATATTTCGCATCATCTTAGTATTTAGTCAATAATCACTTGACTCCTAAAGACGTTTTCTTCATTTGCGATTTCAAGTGAATAAATACCTGTAGCAAAGCCAGAAACATCAATCGTCGTTTGAGATGAAATTAACTCCTTTTCAAAGATAATTTTTCCTGATGTCTCATAGAGCTTAATGGTTTTGTTAACACCATTAAAATTTTCTAAATCAACTGTGAGTTTGTTTGCTGCTGGATTAGGAAATACGCGACAACATAAATTTTCTTCCTGTTCTGGTATTTTTGCAATGACGTCGTTCATGCAGTTTCCTGGCATATTGAGATCTAACCATGCTATTCTCTCTTGAATCCAATTTTTCATGTATTCAACTTCCTCTTCATGTGTTTCTAGAGGAAGAGGATATGGCTCAATCCAGATATTTTCTCCTTGAAAATCCCACTTGATAAAGTTTCTTGTAACTCCTTCACCTACATATGTATTCATCACATCAATACGATGAAACAGTGAATCAATATGTAAGGGGCCTTGTCTAAGGGTACTCCATCTACACGACAAATGATTTGTAAAAACAGTATCTGACATCATAGATTGCCAAAACATTGGCATTGATTGTAAGTCTTCACACCATTCTTGTTCTTGTAAATAGGTCCAGCCTGTCGGGTCATAGTTTGAACAAACTGCTGACATTCCATATGTTTGATCAAAATCCCAAATTGGACCAGCATATAGTCTATCATCAGAATCTGTACGGTCCTTGTGCATATATGTGCTGAGCTTGTAACCATCAGAATTTTTAGAAAGCTCATTTATTATTAGAAAATCAGTAAAACTGGTTACGTTTATTAAATCTGTGTATCGATTTCCATTTGCATAGAAATCATTTGAAAATACTGCATCTTCAAAAGCATCCATCCATGCTTTTATATAGTCTTTTTGATTTTGTTGAA